>CAZFIV010000151.1:0-14013 GCA_964519665.1 uncultured Myxococcales bacterium | reverse complement strand
GAGCGCCCAAAGTCCGCTTCTTTGTCACGCTTCGCTCGGAGCAAGTCTCCTAGTTGGGAAGTACGGGTCATTTTCGCCGGCCCTCTCCGCCGACGTTCGTCGCGCGGCCTTCGGCCGCCCTCAAGGGGCTCCTCGGTTTCAGGGGGCGACCCTGCGCCCTGCGGAGCGCAACGAACGTCGCCGAAGATGACTCGACGAATTCTGACCCGTACTTCCGAACCGGGACACTCTAGGTGCTCCATGGAGTTCGTTCGCTACCGTCAGCAGCAGCGAACGACTCCGATGCTCCCGCCGCAGACCCTCCGGGGCGGAGACGACCGGAAGGTTGTGAGGCGTCACGTCGTCTTGGCGCAACCGAGTCGACTGTGCGCGCGGTGGCCTCCGATAGATGGGGCGGGGTGGGATTTGTCGTATCGAAGACAACGATCTCCGCATATGCTCCCCGCATGATTCGAACCTTTGTCGATCTGTTTTCCGCGATGAAGCGAACCGCCATGGTCGCCCTTGGTGTGCTCGTCATGGGTGGATGTGCGGGCGTTGTCCTGGGCGCGGCCGGGGGCGCCGCGACGTACGCCGTTGTGACGGGGACCCTCACCAAGACCGTGACTGCCGAAGTGAATGACGTCTATTCCGCGACCACGGCGGCTATGAAGACTCTCGAGTTTTCGGTGGAGGCAACGAGGAAAGACGGCGTTTTCGCGGAAGTCGAGGCGAAGAACGCCAAAGAGGAGGCGGTCAAGGTGAAGATCGAGGTGAAAGACGAAGGCACGCGGATCAGCATCCGGGTGGGCACTTTTGGCAACGAAGCGGTCTCTCGCCGCATTCTGGCCGAGATCGAAAAGGGTCTCCCCAAAGCGCCGGCCTGACGAACGTCGACCTCCTCCATGCCGGCCGCGACCGGTGACTATATGGCGAAGACGGCCTATAGCCCCATCGCCTCTTCGAAGTGTTTCGGGCAGAGCGCCGTCTCGTCGCCCGTCTGTTGTCGCTCGGCCCGGCAAGCCTCGCACCCCGCTGCGCTACGGTACGAGTCGCGAGTGATTTCGGACTGCTCGAGGTCCCGCAGCTGCTCCTGCGGGCTCTTCCTTTCGAGCGCGCTCGGGTCCCAGCCCGCCTTTCGTCGAAGCGCCTTTACGCCTTCGCGAATCAGCTTGTCACGCGAACGATTGCTCATGGCCCCCCCAAGCTCTTGCTGGCCGGCTGCATTTCGGCTCCGTCGAACACGGCTCCCCCACAGGTATCATGACGCCCACGATCGAGTCACTCGTCAGGCTGCGTCGCCCGCGTAGCGAGCGGTCGCTGAGCAAGCTTGCGCTTGATTTGCCGGCCTTAGGATCCGCAAGGGGCCTGCGCGAGCTCCTCCAATCCGGTGAGGAGCCGAGCCCTGGTGAGGGGGCGAGCCCCGGCCGTATCACCTCTTTGACGACGGACGTGGGCGAGGGCTCATCAGTCCATGCTCCAGGCACTTGGCATTCCATCGATTTAAGGGATGTGCCCGTCGCGAGCCGGAACCGCGCCCCAGTGGCCCGCGCCGAAGTCTTCGACCGCATCCTCGGCGAAGACTTCGTGCGAAAGACCGATGGCTACGACTTTCAGCTTCGCGCCTGCCCGACAATCTCGAGGCGTCATGCGCTGCAAGTTCACGATTGCAGGGAGATAGAAGACCAGGAGCGGATCGTGAGTGCGAACGATCGACGTTACCCTCACTCCATTTTTTCGGGCATCCGGCGCCGCGGTTCCGGTGCGATGAGGCGTTCGACTTGAGGTGTTCGCGCACCGAGCCGCCGGCAGCCGAGACCCGGTCCGGTGCCGACGGGCGGGAGCGTCCATGCTTTAGTTTAGTTTAGTCCTCTGAAAGGAGGCGATTCATTACGGGGCGGCCGCTTCGATCGTGAACTCGGCGGTGATCCGGTCGCCGTCGAGCAAGAATGGTTCGTCGACGGTTTCGTCGAAGACGCCATCATCATCGCTGTCCAAGTGGATGACCGCTTCGACTACATCGTCCGGTGCTGGCGATTCGTTGGCGGTCAAAGTGACCGGGACCATCGCGTTGAGGCCTAGAGTGATCGGCTCGGAGCCATAGAAGACGGTATTCGAAATCGTGACCCCGGTGCGAATGACCACGAAGCCCGTCGTCGATGTGACCACTGACTTGACGGTCAAGGTGTCCTCCCCGCCGGTCGTGACGATCGGTTGATCGTCGGCGAGAACGGTCGGCGCTACGGCGCGAGAACTGGTCACCGTAAACTCGGCTTCGACCGCCGCCCCATCCTCGACCACGATCGGATCGATGGTTCCGGAGGGCGTCCATTCGTACTCGCCGTCACCGTCGGAGTCGGCGTGCAGACGGGCGTACAGCGACTCGCCATCGACGACCGCCCGCTCGAGGGCAACCGCGACCGACGACGTCTCGCCGGCGTCGATGTCACGAAGGCCGATCACGGGCGCCGATGGTTGGCCGTTGACTGACTGAACGATGGCGATGAAGCCGTCGTTTGGAGCGGCGACCCGATCAATCACCACAACGTCAGCAATCTCGGGCGATTGGTCCGCGACCGATAGCTCAGCCCGGATGGGTTCCGCGTCGTCGTCACTGCAGCCTACGAGCACGCTCAAGACGATGGCTATACTTATCGGAGTCCATTTAAATTTCACTTGTAGAGCCCTTTCAGTAAGTGGGTGGGTGCCCCGAGGGGCGGCAGATAGTCGCAACTGCGAGAGCCGTGCCACTCTGCCCGAAGAGGCAGACGGGACTCGTAGGGGCTCCCAGGCTCGCTCGGATAAGGATTCGACTGTAGGTAACAGAATCTGCGGCATCGAGATCTTGGGTCCTCTCAACCTTCTGAAGGCTCAATTTTCTGACGGTTCGGTGCCCCGGTTAAGCGGCGGTGATCTTGGCCGGATCCGGAGATACGGTTAAGCTCATCAAGGTGACCCGGCGACGGCGAGAAAGCAGGGAAGGGGGGGCGATGACAGGTGAACGCGAGCTCGCGGAGCGTCTTCTGTCTCTGATCGAAGAGAATCCCGACGATCTAGACCAGAAACGAGTCTACGCAGACTATCTGCTTCAGTCCGAAGATCCGCGTGGCGCCTTCATGATGCTTCAGCTCGACATCGAAATGCGTCGGCGGACCAACCGCGAGGTACCGCCACAAGTCGAGCGTGAGATGCTGGCCCTTCACACGGCATACCGGAGGTCATGGCTTGGCAGCGCCCTGGCCCGCGTCCTGACCCACGTCGTCTTCGTGAATGGCTTTCTCGAGCGCGCGGCGCTGCTCCAAGACATCTTGGTCGAACGGCCACAATGGAAGGAGGCGATGGCCGATCCCCGCCTCTTAACGCTCCGAGCCCTCGAGCGAGGACTCGCGAGTGACGAGCGTTACGTTGAGATCGTGTTGTCTCCCTACCTTCGGAACATACGGGAGCTCCATTATCACCTGAGCAGTCAGCTGTTGGATCGGCTCGTTCAACCCGGGGCGCCGCCCCGCCGCATGGCGACGCTCGTCGCCCATGCCCGCCTCCCGGAGCAGCTGCCAGCGAAGTTCGTACAGCACTCGGCGTTCGGGGGCCTGAAGTGCCTAGCGTTGGCGCGCGGGGCGCGAAGCAACAATATCGAGCTTCTCCGTCGGCATCCGACCTTCGTGGCGAGGCTAGATGAGGTGCGTTTGTTGGGCTTCGTCGGTCGGGGCGCCGACCTCGACCAGCTGATCGAGGTCTGGACACTGCTGTCGGATGAGATCCGGGGCTTGAGTGGGTATCTCGGCTGGCGGTGCCCGTGGGTGCGGATGACGCGGACGCCGACGGGCGTGGAAATCGAGGTCGACCGCATCGTGGCCACCATGTCTTATGGTCTCCTCGACTTCGCCCGCCGTCTGCCCGAAGATACCCAACTGTTGAGGCTACGCTCCCGAGGCGAAAGCGATCGGTTGCTCGAGCGTTTGCAAGAAGTGTTGCCCAACGGCCGGCTCGCGCTATGGTCGGATGCGAAGTCGAGTGAAGAATAATGGCGCTCCGGAGTTCGCGCCGTCGTCCCGGAGCACCCTCGCGATCGGTCTGTTGACCGACGTGGTTCGGCTCGACACCGACCGGGTGGCTGCGCAACATTTAGTCGGACTGGACGACGATCGGAAACTCGATGAAGCCATTCAAGCGGGGATCGTCCTCCAAGCGCTTGAGGTCTCCGGCATCGACGCCGAGTTTCACGGCCTTGATCAGGTTCGTCTTGGCTTCTTTTTGGCGGCCGGCGACGGCGAGGGCGCGGGCGAGGTCGATATAGGCGTACCCTGCGACGGGCTTGCCTCGGCCGTCGCCCACCAAAGCGACAGCCTTTTTGGCGAGGGCGAGCGCTTTCTTGGGGTCGCCGCCTTCCAGCTCCACGAACGACAGTCGGGTGAGGAGGAGCGGGTCGTCAGGCTTGATCTTAAGCCCCTTGAGAAGGGTCTGTCGGGCTTCGTCGAGGTACCCGGCGTCGATCTGTCTCGAGGCGAAGGCGGTCAGAATGGTGATCGAGTCCGGATGTTTAGCCATGAGCGCTTGAGCGTTCTCGAGCGCTTCTTCTTTTCGGCCGAGGCGGGCAAGCACCGCGTCGCGGCGGCGGGCCGCGTATGGACTCGTCGGCACGCGCTCGAGGTACTTCGTGAAGACGTCGAAGGCTTTTTCGTAGTCTCCAGCTGCGTAGTACGCATCACCGAGGTAACCCAAGACTTGCAGAGCCCCGGGGTGCGTTTCGACCGCTTGCGCCAGTGCCGCTCGCCCGTCGGCTTGCCGGGCCGTTTTCTCGTAGACGTAGTAATGGGCGAGCGCGGCGTCCGGTGCGCCGACCTCGACCAGGGCATCGGCTCTCTTCAGCGCTTCGTCGGCTTCGTCCCATTTGCCGTCGAGGGCGTTGACCACCGCCAACGCGGCCCATGCGGGTCCGAAGATCGGCGCCTGCCGCGTCACGGTCTTCAGTTCGGCTCGAGCCTTCGCGCGCTCGGTTGGCTTCAGGACGACGGTCGCGCGTGCATCCTGCGACTGCCGTGACAACACGGATTGCGCGATACCCCAGCTGCGGGCGGCTCCCCGGGGGAGGGCCAGGGGCTCTTCGCTGTCGTCGGCGCGGCCCAGGTCTTCCAGAATTGCGGCTCCGATGCCGGACGCGGCCTTGGAGATCTCGGCCATCCGCACGGTGACTTTCTGGTCTTTCGTCTCGGATCGGCTGACCAGCTGCCAGCGAATCGTGACCTTGGGGCCTTCGATCGCGTACCGACCGATGACGAGATGATCGGCGCCCATCTCGCGGAGCAGGGCCAGACGCGCGGAGCGGGCCTCGACGGGAGACAGGCCTGCGTACCGAGCCGCGCTCATGGTTTGGCGCCAGTTGAACACGTCGACCGGGTATTCAGCGGCCCCGGGCTCTTGGCCCACCAGAAGCCGGCGGCTGATATGGTCGGCCACGAGGAATCCGAGCCAGCCGATCTCATCGTCCTGGTCGTAGAAGCCCGCAACCGCGATGACGGGGCGTTGCCCGTTGACCAGGGTCATCGACGATGACGCTTCGGTCGCGGCCGCCATGGCGGCCGGTTGGCTGCCGGCGGCGCTGGCCGCTTTCGCCTCGGCCTCGGTCGAAGCCCCCTCGGCGGACGCGGGGGCGGTCGCCGAGGCCGCAGCCGCCGCAGCGCCACTGGCGGGGGTGGAACTCGGGGTGTGTTGACAGGCGACGAGGGCGAGCGTCAGAGCAGCTGGGATGAGTCGGTGCTCAGGGCTTAGTCTCAGGACAGTATCCCACATTCGGTACCCATATCCTGTTCTGTGAATCGCGTCATCCGCTGGAACAGAGAAACTGGCTTCATCAGGGCAACGCGGCGAGTCGACTGCGGGTTAGTAACCCACCTCGACCGGTCCGTTTTGCGGAGAGCGATCCCCGTCGATCGGGGGTTCATCCGACACTTATCGGTTGTATTGTTGGTCAGTCAGGAGCGGCCGGAACTTGTAGCTGTAGTTGATGGGACCCCGCTCGCCTTCGGTGTTGGTCACCCGCACCACCATCTCGACGGGCATGTCGATAGTGACCTGCTCCGGGCTGACGTCCGTCAGCATCGCTGTGACCCGCGGCCCTTCATCGAGGTCGATGAGGCCTACTGTGTAGGGGACGCCGCCGTCGAAGCTCTCGGGGCCCTGGTACAAAACCGTAAACGAGAAGACCTTGCCTCGCCCGGCCAGCCGCTGCGGCTCGACCGCGTCAGAGCCGCAGTGGGGGCAGACGTCGCGCGGGGGAAAGGAGAGGGTTCCGCACGTTTGGCACGCGCTCCCTTCGAGTCGATAGCGCTGGCCGCGCAGCCGCCAATGTCGTGAGATCTCCATGAGTTGCTCCTACGCGCGTTCCAGCACCGTGGTGACCACGGTGGCGCCGCTTCCTCCGATGTTTTGGGCCAGCGCGACACGGGCACCATCGACCTGTACGGGTGCGGGCGCATCCCCCCGCAGTTGTTGTACAGCCTCCAGCACCTGATAGAGGCCGGTCGCTCCCACGGGGTGGCCGCGGCCTTTGAGCCCGCCGAGCGTGCTGATCGGGAGTCGGCCATCGATGGTGAGGGCTCCGCCTTCGGCGAGTTGGACGGCGCGCCCGCGGTCCGCAAAACCCGCCGATTCCAGCGACAGCGCGGCCATGATGCTGAACGCGTCGTGAAGCTCGAACAGGTCGATGTCGGCGTGGGTCTTGCCAGACCGCTCGAGGGCCCGTCGGGTCGACCTCTCGACGCCCTTCAACCAGAGCAGGTCGCTGCGGTCGTGAAGCGCGATGGTATCGGTGCCGACCTCGCACGCCAACAACGATACCGGTCGGGCGGTCGCTCTAAGGGCGTGCTCCCGGCTCGTGACGATCACTGCCGCTGCACCGTCGGCGATCGGCGATGAGTCGAGCAAATTGATCGGGCTCGCGATCATCCTCGCCGATGCGTACTGCGACTGCGTGACCGCCAAGTCTTGGAACATCGCGTTGGGGTTGTGCCGCGCGTTGGCGTGGGCGCTTACCGCGAAGGTGCCGAACGCGTCGTGCGGTATCCCGTAGTCATGCATGTATCGCTGCATCACCAGTGCGTTCAGGGCGACGAAGCTGAGGCCCATCTGTACTTCGTAGTCCGCGTCGCCCGCGGTCGCGAGCGAATGGGTGACCTGCTGTCCGCTCAGCTCGGTGAGCTTCTCGACCCCGACCGCGATGGCGACGTCGACCGCGCCCGAGCCGACGGCGAGCATCGCCTGTCGAAGCGCCGCTGCGGCCGAACCGCAGGCGGCTTCGATGCGCACGGCCTCGATGCCGTGAAGACCGGCGTAGTCGGCGACCAGCGCCCCGAGATGAGTCTGGCTGCTCAGGGAGTCGCCGCACATGTTGGCGACGTACAACGCGTCTGCGGTTTTGAGCTCGGCATCGGCAAGGGCGCTTCGCACGGCTTCGACGGCAAGGCTGCGAAGCCCGCGGTCCCAGTGTTCGCGGACCGGCACCTGTCCGATACCGACAATGGCTACTTCTTTCATGTCAGCTCCTCAGGCGAGACCGACCTTTTTACGCCATCGGGCGTAGGTCGCATAATCGACGTTGTGCGCTCGGTCGAGGTACGCCTGGGTGCGCGGCGCGCGGTCCAGCCTCGTCTCGATATTGTCGGTGATTCGGTAAACCATGGCGTCCGAGCCCGCGCCTGACCCGAAGCTGACGATCAAGACCCGACCACCAGGGCGCGCTTGGTCGAGAACGCGGGTGAAACCGAGGGGAGATGCCCCGGCGTAGGTGTTGCCGATGTCCGTCGCGAGGAGCCCCGCATCGATCTGGGCGTCGACGAAGCCCAGCTTCTTGGCGGCCCGTCGAGGAAACTTCGCATTGGGCTGGTGGCAGACGATCGCTTCGAAATCGTGAGGACCGAGGCCCAGCTCGTCCATGATACCGGTCGCCGCGAGGTGAAGGTGCCTGAAATATGCTGGCTCTCCGGTGAATCGCCCCGCGTGCTCGGGATATTTGGCGTAGGCTCGTCGGAAGAAATCGGGGGTATCGCTGACGATCGAGTAACTCCCTTCGAGAACCGCCAGGCTCCCTTCGGCCGGACCCATCAGAAAAGCCGCGCCGCCGGCCCCTGCGGTGTACTCGAGCACGTCGCCCGGGCGGCCCTGTGCGGTGTCCATCCCGACGGCGAGCGCGTAGTCCGCCATGCCTGACCCCACGATCGCGGTGGCCGCTTGCATGGCTTCGGTACCCGCTTTGCAAGCAAACTCGAAATCGGCGGACAGGGTCTCTTCGCCGACGCCGAGCGCTTCAGCGACGATCGTGCCCGTCGGCTTGACGGCGTAGGGATGGCTCTCTGATCCGACGTACACGGCCCGAACGAGGCGAGCATCGACCTCGGCCCGGGCGAGGGCGTTGGCGCAGGCTTCGATCGACATCGTGACGACGTCTTCGTCAGGTCCGGGGACGCTCTTGGTCTTGACGGGCAAGGCGCCAGGGTCACCCCCCCGCCAGACCCGCGCGATTTCGGCCGCACGCACCCGATACCGGGGGATATAGGCGCCGTAGCCCATGATGCCTACCGGGCGAGCCGGTTTCATGATGCGGGGCATTCCGGGCGCAGTGGCTCGCAAGGTCGGGGCCATCGGTTTCGACTGTCCGTATTCCGCCAGAGCCTCGAGATTACAGCGAGCCTGACGATATGGTGACTTCGCGGAGAGGTCGGTGTCACGAGACAGAAACGTCAATCGAACCTGTCGGGCGCGCTACGGTGAAGTCGGAGAGCGCATGTCTCCGGACCTGCCTTTCAGAAATTGAGCTCCGGCGGCGAAGCGGATGCAGTCAATTCTCGTTTGACGATGAACGCTGCCTGACCGGCCGGGACTACGGCTCGTGTTTTCAAGCTGCGCGTGGTCTCGGCCATTCGTGTTTTATTTAGTAACGAATTATTCGAATTGGCGCCTCGATCGCTTTCGTAATGGTCGGCGCAACTTTCATTGCCTGATTCCAAGATGCGCTAAACTATTGAGTAGACTTGATTCGATGAGTCGGGCGCTACATCCGGGGCCGTCGGGACGCACCGCGAAGTATATGCTTGCTCATGAGCAACCGGCGTACCTTGCCTTTCTCGACTCGTCGAAGGAGCGGCGAAGCTTGCTTCTATTCCGAGGGTCTGACATCTTTCGCATCGTAAGTAATTAGGCGGTACGAGATACAAGATCCTCGGCGGCAGCGTCGTAGGATCCGTCGCTTTCGCGTGTCTTGAATCGAACGCGCTTTCTCTCGTGAGAGGCTGCGCGTTGAAAAGCGCTTTGTCGCGCGCTGGGTTCAAGAGGTCCGGGTTACGCTTCCAGCGCGTGATCCGGCGAGCGGCGGTGTTCTGACGTGCCGTCGGCGATGAGTGGTCACGCTACGAGTCGCGCCCGTTCGCTCACTGCCCGAGCGAACGCTGCCGACGGTGGCCGCCTCGGCTACCATCGGCGGTCTTGTAACTCGCTCGTCCAGAGCGAGAGGTTCGTACGTTGACGTGCAACACCGTCTGCGAGACCCGATGGGTCTGGTCGATAAGTATCGAGTCGAACCTACTTGGTTCGGCGGGGAGGGGAACTAGTGCAGATTCAAATACGGCGCGGTGCTGTGTTACAGACCGTCGTTACCTTGATCGTGGGGCTTTCGATCGCATTGCCGGCCGAGGGACAGACCGAGGTGTCGACATCCACGACGTCCGAGAGCGGCGCGGACCCGGCCGCCGCCGCGGACCCGGCCGCCGCCGCGGACCCGGCCGCCGCCGCGGACCCGGCCGCCGACGCGGAGGCCGAGGCTGCCGAACCCGAGAACGAGGATGACGATGTCGAAGGCATCACGATTCTCGGATCTCGTAGAGCGCCGCGGACCGCCGTCGATTCGGCGGTTCCCATCGATATCGTTCGCGGGAAAGATCTGAGGGCCCAAGGTAATACCGATATCATCAATACGCTCATCTCGGTGGTTCCCTCGCTCAACGCCAACCGAGAGCCGATCAGCAATGGCGCGACGTTGATTCGTCCTCTCAATCTACGAGCGTTGCCCAGCGACCATACCCTCGTGCTGGTCAACGGAAAGCGTCGGCACCGGGGCGCGGTGGTCGGAGAGTTCGTGACCGGCGTCAACCGTGGTGCACAAGGCGTCGACGTATATCCGTTGTTTGGGTTTGGTTTGCGCCAGGTCGAGATCCTGCGTGACGGTGCAGCTGCTCAGTATGGGTCCGATGCCATCGCCGGAGTGGTGAACTACCAAATGGTCGATGACCCGTACGCTCGAATGGTCTCTCTGCAGTACAGCAAGACGTACGAAGGGGATGGGACCACTCTCGATGCCAGTGGCGTGTTTGGTATTCCGATCGGCGACGATGGATTCACCACCGTTTCGTTCCAGGTGCGCGACCAGGGTAAGACGGTTCGCAACGTGCAGGACGGTGGTGCGGCCGAACTTGCAGCAGCCGGTTTCGACGTGAAGGACCCCGTCGTCGAATGGGGCCAACCGAACATTCGGGATGACTATAAGTTCCTGATCAACTCGGGATTCAGGGTCACGGAGGACTCCGAGCTCTACGCCTTTGCGACGTACGCCACTCGAACCGTCGACGGCAGCTTCTACTATAGAAATCCGGAACGTCGAGAAGGCGTCTTCATCACCGACCGCGGAACCAGCAACCATCTCTTCGGGAATCTGGATCCTTCACAGGGACCATGCCCGGTCGGACCTCTTCCGACCGAGAGCTTCGACGATGCGCAGGCGTTCATCGATGCGGCCCCCGACCACTGCTTCACCTTTTTCGATACGTTTCCGAACGGCTTCACGCCTCGATTCGGCGGCGACGTCCAAGATCTCTCGATCTTTGCGGGCTTCCGGGGGACTTTCCGTGACGCCTTCGACTACGATTTCAGCGTTGGCTTTGGTGAAAATGCCATCCTCTTCCGGATTTTGAACACGGTGAACGCCTCGCTCGGCCCGAACACCCCGTTCTCATTCGATCTTGGTACTCAGACGCAGTCTGAAGTGCTCGCCAATATGGACTTCTCGTACGACCTCGAGGTGGGCCTCGAATCACCGGTTCACATCGCTTTCGGCTTCCAGTACCAAAACGAGGAGTTTGCAGTGACCCCTGGGCAGCCCGAGTCATGGCGAGCGGGGCCGCTCGCCGAGCAAGGATTCTCGGTCGGCTCGAACGGCTTCCAGGGGTTCCCAGACAGCGTTTCTGGGGTATTCGAACGCGACGCGTACAGTGTCTATCTGGATGTCGAAGCGGACGTGACGGATTCACTCCTACTATCGGCGGCGGCGCGCTACGAAGAGTTCTCCGACTTTGGTGGGACCTTCAACGGAAAAGCCGCTGCCTTGTTCCGATTGAATGACTATATCGCCTTGCGAGGGTCTTTCAGCACCGGCTTCAGGGCGCCGACGCTCGGGCAGTCGAATGTGCAGCGTTCGTCGACGACCTTCCGGGAAGGAAGACTTGCGGAGTCGCTGGTCATCTCGACCACGGACCCGGTCGCTGAGTTCTTCGGGGGTGGTCCGCTCGATCCGGAGACCTCGATCAACGTCAGCGTAGGCACGACCGTGTCGGCGGGACCGTTCAGCCTGACCCTCGACTACTTCAATATCCAGGTCGATGATCGGATCGCGCTCCTGCAGAACGAAGTGTCGGACCAAGACCGACAGGACCTGATCGCCCTCGCCGTACCGAACGCCGCCACGCTCGAGGAGGTCCAGTTCTTCGTGAACGACTTCGACACTCGAACCCAGGGCATCGACATCGTAGGCAACTATCTGCTCCGATGGGTGGGCGGGAATACGAACCTGACCGTCGCGTTCAACTGGACGAACACCCAGGTCACCAATCGGGGCGAGACGGTGAAAGAAGCTCGGGAGCGGGAAATCGAAGACGCGCTCCCCGACTATCGCATCACCGGAACGCTGAGCCATGTATTCGGCCAGGTTGATGGGCTCATCCGCATCAACTACTACAGCGAGGCCTTCGAGGCGTTGTTCAACGACCCCAGCTTGCCCATCGAGACGCCGCCGCTCGCGCTGGTCGACGTCGAAGTGGGCTGGCAGTTCACGAACGAGATTCGACTCGCCGTGGGGGCCAAGAACGTCTTCGATACTCTCCCCGCCGAGTGGCAGATTCCGGATGGTCAAGGGGGCGTCTTTACAGGTCGCACGGCCGGGTTCCTCGGCGCCATCTATCCGCTCAATCACCCCGCCGGCCTCACCGGCGGGATCTACTACGCCCGGTTGACGGCCACGCTCTAGTCTAGCGACGCTACGCGCCCGTTTCAGTAGTCGTACCCGTCGTCGTAGCCGTCATCACCTACGTCTTCGGCGGCGGGCTCGGCCACGGTGTCCATCAACGCCGGTCCCGCGGCGGCAGCGCCGGCGAGGATCACGACGAAGCCGAGGCTCACCGCAGCCCGCCAGGGTGAACGGCCGCTCTTGGGCAATGGCGCCAAACCGACGACGATGGCGCCGGCCGCCAGCACCAGCGGGCTCCACAGCTGGACATCGGCGTAGTGCACGCCGGCGACCAGAAAACCGCCGAGGAGAATCAAGGTCGGGCCCACGGCGGATCCCGACACGCGTAGCGTGGGCCGCCATGCAGCGAGCAGAAGGATCAAGCCATTGGCGACCGCGAGGCCCGCGGTTGCCTGAGAGAGGAGGGCGGTGCCCGAAGCTCCCAGCACGGCCGCTGTCGCGCCGCTCAAGCCGGCGAGGGCCAAAGGGACGGCGGGTCCGGGAACCGACTCGGAGCGAGATTCGAGCGCCAGCCAGGCGACCAAGAGGGCGGCGGCCGGGACGGTGATCCCAACCAGCGCCGATACCGAGGACCAGGTGCCCAGTAAGGGCCGGACGACGAGGGCCATCACCGCGACGGCGGCGACCACTGCGCCGCCGAAGCGCAGCGCGACCGGAGTCGCTCCCCGGGCGCCGACGAGGACCGCCAGCGCGGTGAAGGCGGTGGCCCACAGGGGCCACACGCTCGCATCCGAGGGCGGCAGCGAAGGGAAGCCGCGGACGACGGTGTAGGCGGCAAATGCGCCGACCGGCGGCGCAAACGCCATCGACCATCGTCCGGGTCCGCCGGTGCCGGCGCGCCAGACCCAATGCCCGACCGCCAAAACGACGCCCGCCAGCACGGCCGGCACGACCACCGATAGGATCAGCGTAGTCTGCATGATGGGTCCAGCGACGACCGAGACGGCCCTATTTCTTCTTGATGCCTTCGACGCTGAGCGTCAGCTTCACGTCGCGCGAGAGGCCGCCCGGCATATAGTCCACGCCGAAGTCGAGTCGGTTGATGGTCATGGTGCCGGTAAAGCCAATGCGGTCGTTGCCCCACGGGTCTTTGCCTTCGCCGACTTTCTTCATCTCGAACGCGACGGTCCTCGTCTTGTCTTTGATGGTCAGGTCGCCCGAGACCATGTAGCTGTCGCCGTTTTTGGTGATCTTCTTGCTCTTCAGGGTCATGGTCGGGAACTGCTTGACGTTGAAGAAGTCGGGGCTCTTGAGGTGGTCGTCCCGCTTCTTGTTGGCCGTGTAGATGCTCTGCGCATCGATGTTGACGACGAGCGTTCCGGCCTCGGGGTCGAAAGAGCCCGTCGCCTTCCGGAACATGCCGTGCGCCCTACCGATGCCCAGGTGGCCAACTTCGAAGATCACGAAGGTATGCGAGGAATCGATCGTGTATTCGGCGGCGGCTGAGCGGTCGGGCGCCGAGATGAGGGCCGCGACCGCCAGGCCGCTAGCAAATGTGATGATGGTTCGGATGATGTTCTTCATGTAGGAATCCTTGATGATGCACATCAGAGCGACGAGTCCCGAAGACTTCGGTTCGGGATAGCCCACCGATGAGCGCGCGTTCTGTGCGCTCTAGATGGAGCTTTAACCGGCGACACGCCAGCTCCGCGTTCCGTTGGACGTCGGCTTTCGCAATCGCTTCATCTTTAGCCTGAAGTTCGAGCGAGGATCCGCTGTAAGCTACGGACTCTACGACACTTTCCGGG
>CAZFIV010000150.1:0-14896 GCA_964519665.1 uncultured Myxococcales bacterium | reverse complement strand
GTTGCGTATTCCCGATACGCGCCCTCCTCACGCGACGACCCGACGGGCCGACTCCCGCGCGACAACAGCACGCTCCAAGTGAATCGGCGCTCTAGATGGTCAGCGTCCCCGATCGAAGCATGTAGGCCAGACGGCTTCGCTGATCTTCGTCGAGCATTCGATGGGTGTCTTGCAGGGCCTTAACCACGGCCGCCTTCAGTCGTTCGGCGGCCGCTACCCGTTGCTGAGCGGCCTGTTCGGCGCTCTCGGCGTCGAACGCCTCTCCTTCCATCGCGTCAGCGAACGCGCTGACCGTCCGCTGTTCGTCGACTCGAGCTTGGGCGCGTTCCGTCTTGAGTTCGTCAAGAATCCGCGCCAAGACTTTGACTTGAGCCTCGTCGAGCTCGAGCTTATGCGCCATGAATCGGAGGGGTCTCCGAACCCCGAAGAGGGCCCCGTCGTGCCCGCCTCTCATCGCTTCTCTCCAGAATTCGCGCCCATCGGAGTGATGTTCGCTTTGACCGCCACAGGAGCGCCAGGCGCCCCACCGTCGTCGTTGAAACATTGTCTCTCCTCTCGCCGGGGCGCTCGCCCCGTGCGGGTCTCATCCGGGTCGGCGGTGCTCGCCAACCCGAAGCGCGGGCATGCAGCCTCGCGCACGTCCAAGATCAACCTCGCGGGTCGACTCGTCAAGATCGGGCTTGTAGGCCTGGTGTCGATCCTTGCAGCCACCCGTTCCAGCCACGCCGACGAGCGACCATCCAGCCCAACCTCGGCCAGGGAGCCGGCCGTCCAGGCGTGCTCGATAGCGCCCCTATGTAAACCCTGGTGCTCGCTCGACCCCCTCGCTTACGACCGAACCTTTGCGATCGAAGACGACCAGCGACCATTTGGCTCCCTCGAGACCCAACAGTGCCTCCGTGTCGGCGCCGAAGGCCCCATGTGCGCACCGAGCACCTCCGTCCACCCCGGCGAAGTCGAGGACGGGGTTCTTTCGTCGATCCTCGAAGCGCCGGCCCTCGTTCGCGCCACCGAAGGACGACCGGTCGAGTTCACGGTCGATAGCGACGTCCGCGTCTTCGCGCTGGGGCTTCCTCCGGGTTCCGAGTTCAAGGAAGGCCGTTTCCGATGGGTGCCCGACTTCATCCAGGGAGGCAGCGAATATGCCGTCACCTTTATCGCCCCTTCGGCCGACCGGCTGAACCGCGCCTCGACCCGGATCCGGGTTCATGATCGCATCCGTCCCCCCTCGCCCCGGGTCGTAGCGCGCATCGACCGAGGGGACTACTACGAGTTGACGATCCGCCAAAGGACGGACCGCTTCCTCGACTCCCCTCGAAAAGCCGGCCGAGAGTTCCAAGCGAAGGTCGTGGTCCCGAAGGCGGCGGGCGTCTCGATCCTGCGTCCGGTGCAGCTCGACCTGCACGGCTTTTACGGCCGGCCGCTCCCGAAACCGGCCGAAGGCCATATTCGGATCTATCCCCACGACCCGGAGAATACGTATTGGTGGGGGTACGCGCGGACTCGGGCTCGGCCGAAAACCACGACCGGGGTCGTTCCGAACTACAGTCAACGCCGCGCGTTGCATCTGATGTCGTGGGCATTGGAAACGATTCCCCAGGCCGATGCCGAGGCCGTGTACGTCTCCGGCGAGTCGATGGGCGGGGCGGGGGCCCTGGCCCTCGGCCTGCTGTACGCGCACCACTTCGCAGGCGTCGAATCGGAACAAGGGCAGACCATCGCCCGGAACCACCGGCCGAGACGTATCGAACAGCTATCGATGTTGTGGGGCGCACCGGCTGATGGTCTCCTTGACGGAGATCCGCTGAACCCGATGAGCGTATGGGATCGACTCGACATGGTCCGCGCGCTCTTCGAAGATCCGGCGGCCCGCAACCAATTCATCTATTCGCGTCACTCCAAGGACGACCCCGTCATTCATTTTGGCGCAGTCCTTCAGGCCAGCCCAGCTTCCGGGGTGTCGTTCTATCAAGCGCTTCAGCAGCTGCGCGTGGGTCACTACGTCGTGTGGGACGAGGGTGGCCACGGGATTCCTGACCCAGCGCTCGGCGAACGGTGGTGGGACGACGGATGGGATCGCTATTACGGCCCCGAAACCTACCTCCGGCGCAATCTGGCCTTCCCCGCCTTCTCGGCTTCATCGGCCGACGACGACCCTGGTGATGGCCAGGCCCGGGATGAACGGCCTTGGGATCCCGAACGCGGCTACGGGGGCGACTGGCGGGTCCCCGGCGACACCGGCTGGACCGGCGACATCGCCGGCGCATGGAACCGGTACCTCCGCTGGAACAGCCGGACCATCGTCGACCAGTGGGACCGATTCGAAGTCTCGCTGCGAGCGGTCGACGGACCGCCTGGCCCTCCTCCGCCGGTCCCCGCGTTCTCTTCGGTGCGCGATGGACTCGCTCGCAGCTTACCGGTCCGGGTAGACGTGACCCCCCGACGCACCCAAGCCTTCCGCTGCCGACCCGGCGAACGAATCTACTGGTCATTCGGAGGCCAGGAAGGTGAGATCTTCGCGGACGAGACCGGCGCCGTCACGGTCTCGCAGCTCAACCTGACTTCGGAATACCAGCGGCTCGTGCTGAAACGCACTGCCGAGCCCGCTCCCTACCCCTGAGCGATCCGCTGGCCGAGCGGGCGGAAGGCCGCCCGCGAGCGGACTCGACTTTGGACGTTGTTAGTTGCGGGATATTGCCGCGCTGACCGTCGACGTCGATACGTCCGTCGGCGGCCCGCTCGGGCCCGTGCTCTCGGGAACGAACAGAAGCGCGGGTGCCGATGAGGACGCCGGGATCTCGTCGACCGCCCCGGGCCCGACATGGGGCCACGGCCGTGTCCGACGCGCGAGTGGCGCATCGATCCGCTGGATCTGCTGAATCGCCCTCCGGATCGCTTGATGAAGGAGCTCGGAAAGCGCACGAACCCCGTGCGCGAACGACCGGGAGTCGACTTCCTTGCGCTGGTCGAACTCGAAGGCCCACAGAGACGTGCCATCGCCGAAGCGGGTCAAGTGCAAGTGCACCGACAGGTGCGCGAACCACACATCGCCCGAGTCGTACAGCTCGACGGCTCGTAACTTGCCGGACATCGTATAGGTCGGGCGCGCATCGAGCAGCTGCCGGGTGACGTCGGTAAAGGCGCCGCCCTCTTCCAAAGCCTGCGCCACCAGATCACTCACCATCTGATTCGGTTTGACCGCCCACACGTTCTGCTCGCTGTACCGTAGCTGGTACGGCGACCTTCGAACGACGATCTGAAACTTCTCGTAGACGCTGTCGGTATCCATATCCCGGACCCGGACCAACCCATCGACCGGGTACACGTCGGACGCCCGCTCCACGGGCTCACCGTGCATCACGAAATAGTTTCGCTCCACGGCTCGGGCTGACAGACAGCCCCCCAAGGTCATCGTGGCGAGCGCGAAGCCGCCGGGACCCCACCAGGACCTGCCCCGCCCGAGCCAACCACGGAAACCGTTCACTCCGCCACCTCCGTTCCCCGCAGGAGAACCGACGGGTCCTGGGCGATGATCCGACTGAACTCCCGCAAGTCTTGAGTCGCTTGCCGGACGTACTTCAAGCTCATCACGAGGTCTTCGCGACTCGCGCGCACGGTGAGATCCATGTTCTGAGCGAGGGCCGTAACGTTCTGCAGTGCAGCCTGCAGATCATTGAGCGACCGCCGCAGCTCGTCGTTGGACAGTTGGTCATCCAGCCGGGTCATCGCCATCTTGGCCGACCGAACGGTCCCTCTGATGTCTTCGCTGTCAACCGCCTCGAGCACCCGCTCGGTCTCCGCGAGCGTCTGTCTCGCCCCCCGCAGCGACGCCGCCAACTCTACCCTCAGTACTCGCAGGCTGATCTTCGACTCGTCGGATAGCTCCCGAAACGACTGGCCGGACCGCTCGAACTCTGCCAGCGCCGACACGAAAGGATCACGAGACTCCACGACTAGCCGGTCGAGGTCATCGAGCAGGCGATTCGTGCTGTCGAGCAGATGCTCGACCCGGGATGCGTTCTGAGGACGAGTCCATCGCTCGAGGTTCACGACCACCCGTTCCAGACGCTCCGAGATGATGTCGGCACGATCACCGATGCGACCCACCAACGACGTACCGGCCGGCAGCTCGCTCTCCGGCCGGATGAGATCGCCTCGAGGGTCGCCAGGCGTAAGGTTGATGATCTTCAAGCCGGTAATCCCGTTCATCTCGAGCACCGCCTCGGTGCCCCGAAACAGCGGGGTACCGGCCGCCAGCGACAGCTCCACTCGAATGGCGGCCGGGTCGTCGGGGTCGATCTCGAGCGACTCGACCCGACCTACCCTCAAGCCTCGATACTTGACCTGAGCGGACGGCTCGAGACCACTGACGCTCTCGCTGAACGAAACCCAATACGCGTCGCGCCGCTCCCAGACTTTAAGGCCCGCGAGCGCTACGAGGGTTACGACGAACAAACTCGTCGACGAGATGATGAAAACGCCGAGACGAATTCTCTCGGAGCGCGTCAGATTCAACGCCCTTCCTCCTGGACCAACGCATCGAGGACGGAGCTTCCTGCTGCGCCCTCGGACCGACCTACACGCTCAAAAAACGACTGCACCCACGGATGGTCGACATGTCGGGCCTCGTTCAGTGTTCCGTCGACCAGCACCCGGCCCTGGTCGAGCATGGTGATGCGGTCGGCGATCGTTTGAACCGAGGCCAGCTCGTGGGTGACGACCACCATCGCCATACCGAATCGGTCGCGCAGCCGGAGCAGAAGCCGATCCAGGTCGGCAGCGGTAATCGGATCGAGTCCGGCCGATGGTTCGTCACAAAATAGCACTTCTGGGTCGAAGGCCATCGCGCGTGCAAGAGCGGCGCGCTTTTTCATCCCCCCCGAAAGCTCAGGCGGAAACAACCCCAGCGCGTGACCGAGGTCGACGAGCTCGAGCTTCATGCGAACGATCTCCCGCACCACGGCATCCGGCAGGTCCGTGTTGGTCCGCAGCGGAAGCGCCACGTTGTCGGCCACCGTCATCGAGTTCAGAAGGGCGCCCCCCTGAAAGAGCATCCCGATGCGGCTCAGGACCGCATTCCGCTCGGGCTCGTCCGCCGTACCGAGGTCGGTGCCCAGCAGCTTCACCACCCCCTCGACGGGCTTCAGAAGACCGATGGTGTGCTTGAGGAGAGTGCTCTTGCCGCTGCCCGAACCTCCGAGCACCACCCGCACTTCGCCGGCGGCGACCTTGAGGTCGACGCCGGCGAGGACAGTCCTCGCACCGTAGCGAGCCACTAGGCCATCGACCTGCACGGGAAGGGTGCTCACGAGGCTCACGCTCCGAAGTAGAAGACGAGACTCGTCACCGCATCGGCGACAATGACAAAGAAGATGCTGGCCACCACCGCGGTGGTGGTGCTGCGCCCGACCGCGTCGGCGCCACCCCGCGTCCTGAAGCCGGCGATCGCGCCTACGATGACGATCAGCTGAGCGAACAGGACGCTCTTGAAGAGTCCGGTCAGGAAATCCTTGAGCAGAACCGCGGTCTCGAGTCGTTCGAAGAAGATCCGAGGCGAAATCTCGAGATACGTGACCGCCACTACGAATCCCCCCATGATTCCGAATAGGTTGGACAAGACGGTGAGCAGCGGCTGGGTCAGGCTGATCGCCACCAACTTCGGAACGACGATGAAGCGGGTCGGATGGACGCCCATGGTCTTGAGCGCGTCGATCTCTTCGTTGATCACCATGGTTCCGATTTGGGCGGCGACCGACGACCCCGACCGGCCGGCCACGACGATGGCCGCCATCAAGGGCCCCAGCTCCCGGGTCATCGAAATCCCGATCAAGTCGACCACGAAAATATTGGCCCCGAACTGACGCAGCTGAGTCGCGCTCTGAAGCGCCATGGTGGCGCCCACCAAGAACGCGATCAGCCCCACCACACCGACCGCGCTCGACCCCATGGCCGCCATCTCATAGGCGATGACGTTCCAGCGCAGGCCACGCCGGCGAATCAGGTCAGCGGCGAAAAACCAGGCCGCGTCGGCGGAGAGTTGAATGAGATGCAGCGCCAGCCCGACGATACCGAGCGCCCATGAACCAACGCGCTCGAGCCCCCCCACCCGGGCGTCGAAACGCGCGGCTGCGCGCTCCTCGACGAACGGAAACAGCCGCAAGGTATCGGCGACCGCGTCGGGCGTCCCCACGATGCGCAACGGCCGACCCGCCGCCTGATATCGACGTACCATCAGCGCGAGGAGCGCGACCCCTGCGCTGTCGATGCGCGTGACCTCCGACAGATCGATCAACGCGGGGCCCTCGTCGACGTCGGGACCCCCGAGGCTCGCTTCCAGGGCCGCGATCCGATGGACCGTCAACTCACCGCTCAGGACCTCGACCTTCACAGAAGCTCCACGCTAAACCGGAGCAGCACATCATTTTCGTACCGGTCTTCAGGTTGAATGGCGCGGTCGCGCACGAAACGCGCCGCCCACCGGACGCTCAGAAAACGAGTGAGCTTGAGGGCCACCGACGCTTCCAGATCGATCAGCGTCTCTTCGAACGAAGTAAACGGAACCAAAGTATCGACCTCGAGATTGAGGATGATCCAGCGCGTGATCCGAGCGACGGCGAGCACAGTGGTCTCGACCCCAACCTGATTGTCGCTATCGACCTCGGTCAAAATGACGTTGCCGTCCCCCGGACCGCGGGTCTCGACGAACAAATCCCGCGTCAGCCGGTGGCGCCCCCCCAAACCCGTTCGCACGTTCACTTCCGCAAAGACGGCTCGAAACAGTCGGAGATTGAGGCCGCCCCCTTCTTTGAGGCTGATAAGACCAGCGCTCGGCGAAACTTGAACCGAATCCGACGGAGGTAAGATCTCGTCGGGCTGCCCCCCGACCCGCCGGAGCTCGACCACCTCGGGGTTCTCGAAGTTCCGGATCGTGGGGAAAAGATTGGTTTCGGCGCCGAACCGAACGTAGGGGCCGAGCCAATTTTTCCACCGGTAGATGTACAGCAGATCGAGATCGACCCGGTCGTTGATCTTCTGAAACGGTTGATCACCCACCTTGGTCTGGCCCTCTTCGACCTGCAGCTGCACGACCAGAGGATGGCCGAAGACCTCGATGCTCAGTCGGTGATCGAGGAAACCTCGAAACTGAAAACTCAGGCCTTCTTGCCCCGCCACCGGGGCGTTGGTGCGACTGGTAAATGCGAGATCGCCCCCGATGATCAGATTGGCAAAGAATCCCTTCTGAGGCCGAAATAGATCTTCGGCCGGGACCTCACCGCCCCCTCTGAACTCGCCGGTCTCCGGGTCTAGCACCAGGAGAAAGTGGGTGTGTTTTCCTTCGACGAGGCGAACCGTCGCGAAATCGCGCCGAGCCCGGTAGTTTTCACCCGTCCGAACGATCTTGTATAGTCCGGGCGCCAAGACCCAGGTGGTGATCGGTTCACCCGCCTGCTCGTCGGTTCCGAAACCCATGCCCATGTATTCTCGACCGCGAACACGGATGATCTCGTACGAAGCCCGTAGATTGTTGAACTGCTCGTCGACGACGTGGATCGACAGGCCAGCCCAACTCACCGGCACGACCGTCGTGTACTGCTCGCGCACCGACGCCTGGACGCTAACCCGCTGCTCGACCGCGCCCGAACCGAGACGAACGTCGTAAGTCCCAGGCGACAGGACGATGCGGCGCCCCGTCGTCGACTCGGCAACCTTGGTTTCGCCTGAAAAAACCGCGATGGGGGGCTCGTCGAGCGGGTTGGTCATCGCCGGCACGAAGATCGCCCCTTTACCGTAGGGAACCAGGGTGACATCTCGGTCGAGCTGCGTCTGAACGCTTCCCGCCGGCCAGTCGTGGTCTTCGTCCAAAAAAGACCATGAAGGCGGCTGCGGCACGTCGGCCCGCGCAACCGAGGTAAGAAGGGCGCCGGGAAAAAACAACCCGCTACCGTGAAGAAGTGAGACGATCGCGGTACGCGACCAGAAGCGGCGCACGTCTTCCGGAGTACTGCATGCCGCTCGACGGCGACAACCGAGGGCCCGCTCGCGGAGGAATCGTGCTTCGCTTTGCGGCTCTCATTATCCAACTGAGAGAGTCAGTATTTCAGGTGGTCGGTTTTTCGACGGGTAACTTATCCCGCGAGATGCTGGGGGCGAAGACCCTCGGCGATGACTTCGGTATGGAACTCACCGCACTCACCGAAAGCATCCACTCCCGCCGGAAGGCGGGCCATCAAGTCGGCCCCGAAGCGATCGCCTTGCCGGACGGGCGCGATGCGAGCGAAGTCGGGGCTCGCACAGATGCGGGCCTCGACGCCGCTGTCTTCCAGCTCCTGCTGAAGGACGTGATAGTCACAACCCCAGAGCGGAAACTCCATCTGTAGCCCCATCTCGTCGACCAGCGGCGCGAACTGCTCCTCCCGCCACCGACGGATGTGGTCGAGGTGGAGGTCTCCGAAGACCAGGGCCGTCAACGGAGCTTGCTGAGCGACGTAACGCAACGCCTCGACGACCGCGCGGGTGTAGTCGGCGCCCGGGTACAACGGTACCCCGAGTAACGGCCGGTCGAGCGCCCGAGCCTGGTCGACGACCGTCTCGATGGGGAGCTCTTGATGGGCAACGATCTTCGTCTTGTGGCCAAACGTGGTGAGCAGCGCGATGGTGGCGTCGGGGCGCTCCCGGAGCGCCCGGCGGGCAGCGAGAAACGAGTCTTTGCCGCCGCTCCAAAAGACCACCACCAGGGGGCGGTCGGACGGCGGGCTTCCGTGCAACCACGCCGGCCGGGCGATTCGCATGGCTCGAATAGGGGCCGGCACGGCCTCATGCGCCCAAGGGCAGTGACGACATCCACATCCGCAACACTCGCCCCGCTGTCGCAGCCCGACCTCGGTAAACACGCGGTAGCCGGTCTCCGGGTCGCGGTACTGCAGCTCACCCGCGGCGCAGGCCTCTTCGTGCGCCGCCACCCACGGCGGGGCCACCGATGGATCCGTCACACCCGCATCTTGACCAAATCTCGGGACACGCCAAGCCATTCATGCGTCGAAGGCCCGTCTTTCGGTATTTACCTGACGCGCATATCAGCATCGAGGCGCACTCGGATGCGGTGCGGGTAATCGCGACTGTCGCTGCGATCGCCGAGACCGTCATCGAGCGTGGCTTCGCTCTCCTTCAGCGTTGGCCCACGCACAGATCTTCTCGATGGCGGCGACGGTTCCTTTGCACCACGTCTTCACGAAGACATCGCTCAGCGGTTGGTCTTTCGGGATCGCCTCGCTCGCAGTGATCGCCCGCGCCCCATCGAAGTTTACGTAGGCGAGGCGAACCGAAAGCTCTTCGTCGTTGCGGCCAAAGTCACTGCCAGGAAGGATGGCCACGCCGGTGTCTTCCAGGAGTCGATGACAAAGCTCCGCGCTGCCACGAATTCCCCGGTCCGCCAACGCCGGGCGCTTCGTGTCGAAGCATGGGAACAAGTAAAACCCGCCGTCGGGCATGCAGGTGGCGATGCCCGCTTCGTTCAACTGCTCGGCGCACCAACGCCCAAGCGCGGCCAGGATCCGGCGCGAGTGAAACAGGTAGTTCTCGAGGTCGAGGCTGCTCTGAAACGCGCGGACCGCTGCGTACTGAATCGGCGCGCTGGTCGACGTGTACGTCTCGCTCGCGGCCACCGCCATCGCGTGGCGAAGCCAGCGCATCGACTCGGGAAAAGTAAAAGTACCGAGGCGCCAGCCGCCCGCTCCGCACCACTTGCTCAGTCCGGAGCTGACGATGGTCCCTTCTGGATAGTATTGCGCGATAGAGACGTACCGGCCGTCGTGATGTAGCTCGCCGTAGATCTCGTCCGACAGGACCACCACCTTGTACTTCTTCGCGACCTCGGCGAGCTCTTCGAGGTCTCCGTTCTGGTACGAGCCCCCATGGGGGTTACTCGGGTAGTTCATGACCAGAATGCGGGGTCGGTTGGGGTCCGATCGGCACGTTCCCTCGAGCAGGGCGGCGCTCAAGCGGTAGTTCTCGTCTTTTCGGGTGTGAAGGAACGACACCTTGCGACCCAAAATGGCCGCCTGTGGCGCGTAGGAAACCCAGGCCGGGGTCGGCACGACCAGCTCGCCGTAGTACACGAGCTGCAGCAGGAACATGAGCTCCTTCGATCCAGGTCCGATCAGGACGTGGTCCGCTCGCGCCGGAATCCCTTGTCGGCGCTGGTGGTAGGATGCGACCGCCTCCCGAAGCTCCCGAAGCCCGACCACCTGAAGGTAGTCTTTCTGATACGCATTGACCTGGAGCTCGGTCACGACCGAGGCGGGAACCGGGAACGGCGACTGCCCCAAGCCCAGCTTGTAGACTTTCTTGCCGGCCGCCCGCATCTCGTTCGAAAGCTCGTTGATCGCGACGGTGGCCGACGGCCGCATCCCCCGTACGTTGAGATTCAGGTTGATATCAGGGGTGGGTCCGCTCGCGCGCTCGTCGCCGGTCGCATCCATCTGGCCGCTCCAGTCTTCACACGCCTGAGTTGGCCCTGGGTTACAAGGGGCCATCACGAGGATGGTCGCCGGGTAGACTCAATGCGGCGCACGCAACGACGCTATCAACCAACGCTCATCGGGCTCTCGGATGGGGTTCGTAGCTTGAGACTCGGCCCGAAAACACGACACGGAAGACGGGTATACGCCTAAGCAGACGACGGGGCTCGCGCAGACGACCCGCCGCCAAGGGGCAAGCAGGTCGTCTGCACGGGCCGTTGACCGCTACCACGGACTGATGAAGCCGCCGTCACTGTCAGGCGAGTCGCCATCGGGCTGAACGATCTCGAAGCATAGCTCGGGCGTTCGCTTGCGGTGGATGGCCCCCGCCACCACCTGCCGGAGCTCGGCTTTCGCGTCCTGCAGGCTCTCGAGGATCGACGCCCGGTCGATCTCGGTGCCCGGCACCGTGGGCATCACCACCACCAAGAGGCGGCTGGCGTTGGGCCACGGTAGCACTGTCGTCACCAAGATGTCGCGCAGGACGTCGTCGGCGACATCGTCCGCCAGCGCAGTGCTGACGGCTCGTTCGACCTGACGACAGAGCTGACGAAGCTTGCGCTTTGCCAATCCTCGGTCATCGGCCAAAGGGTCGTCCGCGAAAAGGGTCGGCATCAACCGACGCCGTTTGGAACTGCTCACAATGCTCTCTCCTCGCGAGCGCCCGAAGACGGGCGATCGTCGATCCGCTCGAACGAGGCGACGAACCTACGCCGGCCGTTCGATGAGGAGAGCCATCTTCAATCCCGCGGAGTGCTCGCAAGGTCCTCGCGGAACATCGGACACCCCCGGGATGCTCGCCGGAGCGACTCCTGAGGGTCAGATGCGGGCCTGAGGATGGCTCAGGGAGGGCGACTGGATGAACGCAGACATAGGAACCTCCTCGCTTTTCGACTTGCCTCACGCACGCCACACCTGCCAATGAGCGGCCGCACATCGAGGCGGAAACTTCGGCCGGCAGCCTTGATGGGAGCCCTTGTCGGTCGTAGTGTTGAGAGGAACTCGCTCGGCGGGCGGTATCCGTCGGGCGTGACGTCAGACCGGAAGTGGCGGTCTGCGAAGGAGACTACATGATCACGGTTCGTTTGCCCGACGGGTCCAGTCGGGAGCTCGAAGACAATGCCAGCGCGGCCGCTCTCGCGGCGTCGATCAGTAAGGGCCTCGCCAAAGGTGCGGTGGCCGCGAAGGTCGACGGCGAGATCGTCGACTTGAACCGCCCGCTTCACGACGGGGCCGAAGTCGCCATCCTCACCAAGAAAGACGAGGAAGCGCTCGAGGTGCTCCGCCACTCGGCCGCGCACCTGATGGCCGACGCCATCCTGCGGGTGTTTCCGAAGGCGCAGTTGACCATCGGCCCGGTCGTCGAAAACGGCTTCTACTACGACATCTTCATGCCCGACGGCAAAATCACGCCCGAAGACTTTCCGCAGATCGAATCCGAAATGCAGAAAATCGCGAAGAAGGCGCACCCCTTCCAGCGCATCGAGACCAGCGAGCCTGAAAAAGACGAGAACTTCCTCCGGTACAAGCAGATCGACGGGGGGCACAACAAGTTCAAGCTCGAGATCGTCGACGACGTGCTGGGGCGGGGCGAGCCGCTGAGCTTCTACAAGCACGGCGACTTCATCGACCTGTGCCGCGGCCCGCACGTGCCGAATACCGGCTTTCTCAAGAACGTGAAGCTCACCCACGTGTCGGGTGCGTACTGGCGCGGCGACCCGAGCCGAGAGCAGGTGGACCGCGTGTACGGGACCGCCTTCTTCACGAAGGACGACCTCAAAGACTATCTCAAGATGCTCGAAGAGGCGAAAAAGCGCGACCACCGGGTCTTGGGCGAGCAGCTCGATCTGTTCTCGTTCAACGAAGACGCGCCGGGCTTTCCGTTCTTCCATCCGCGGGGCGCGACCCTCTTCAATACGCTGCAGGAGTACATGCGGGGCCTGTTGCGACGTCGCGGCTACAAAGAGGTCAAGACTCCGCTCATTCTGTCGGAGCACCTGTGGCACCAGTCCGGCCACTACGACAACTATTTGGAGAACATGTTCTTCACGAAGCTGAAGCTTCGCGACGAGAAGAAGAACGAAGTCATTCACGACAACGTCGAGGAAGACCGCCCCACCGCGGTCAAACCGATGAACTGCCCGGGCCACCTTCTGGTGTACGCGGTACGACCGCATAGCCATAACGAGTTTCCGCTGCGCATCGCCGAGATGGGGCTCGTGCACCGGCGCGAGCTGTCAGGTACCCGCCACGGGCTGTTCAGGGTGCAAGCGTTCACTCAAGACGACGCCCACCACTTCTGCACCCCGGAGCAGATCGAGTCGGAGATCGGGATGCTCATCGACTTCTTCTCCGAGGTCTACGGCGCCTTCGACCTGACCGACGTGCGCATCGAGCTATCGACCCGACCCGAAAAGTCGATCGGCAGCGACGAGATGTGGGAACGCGCCGAAACGGCCCTGCAGTCCGCACTCGACGCCAAAGGCATCCCGTACCAGGTCAACCCGGGCGACGGCGCGTTCTACGGGCCCAAGATCGATTTTCACATCCGCGACGTGTTGAAGCGGTCGTGGCAGTGCGGCACGATCCAGCTCGACTTCTCGATGCCCGCCCGGTTCGACTTGAAGTACATCGGCGCCGACGGCGACCGCCACACTCCGGTCATGATTCACCGGGCGTGTTACGGAAGCCTCGAGCGGTTCATGGGCATCATCATCGAGAACTACGCGGGCCGGTTCCCGCTGTGGCTCGCGCCCGACCAAATGGCCGTCTTGCCAGTGTCCGACAAATACTTCGACTACGCTCGTCAGGTGCAACAGAAGCTGCAAGACGCCGGCCTCCGGGTCGACGTCAACCTGAAAGACGACCGTATCGGGTACAAAATTCGGCAGGCCAGCCTGCAAAAGTATCCGTATATGCTCGTGGTGGGCGAAGCCGAGCAAGGCAACGGCACCGTCAATGTCCGCAGCCGCGACCAAGGCGAGCTCGGCGAGATGAGCATAGAGGGCCTACTCGAGCACATCGCCGAAGAGCGGCTCCCCGGGGGCAAGCCCAGGCCCGTCGAAGGGGCCAAGGACGACGCGACGGATGTCACCGAGCCCGCCCACCAACCCACCACCTCTGCCTGACCAACGCTTTACTGGCGGGGCCAAGACGGGCTCCGACCCCTGACCTCTCCAAGGCTCCGGTAGGCGCCGCCATCGAGGTGATCGACCGTCCGTTCCGGAACACATTTCGAGCTCCGGAACGGACGGAGCTTCCCTGCTTATAGCGCGTCAACCGCGAACCGCGTCGCAGTAGTCGCTCAGCGCCTGATGTTGGTCGGCGCGCACGATGTAGCGAGCGAGCTCGACCAAGTCGTTCTCGGGTAGAACCTGGCTCGCATCGACCTCGACATGAGCCCCGTCGACGAGTCGGAAGATGGAGAACGCGCCTTGTTTGAAGCGCCAGACCTCTACCACGTCGAGACCCGATGGACGTCGAGCTTGTCGATCGCCGGCTTGAACACTTCCACCTCGATCGCGAGGTCGGGCGTCGGCTTGTCTTCACCTCGGGCGTAACCCTCGTCAGGCTCGAGGCCCCGCTCGGTCTCCTCTCGACGCATGGTCATCGACCCGTATCCGAACAACGGAATGTCACGCTCGAGACAGAACCTGTCGGCCGATGGAGATGCCGTCCGGTCCGTCTGAGGGACGCCCTCGAGATCCACTTCATCGAGCTGCCCAAACTCTCCGACGGCCCGGTAGACATCCAGGGCTCAGTGCGACGTTTCGACGGTAGCGACGTCGACCACGTGGGTGCCGGCGAAGTAGTCGTGCAGGCACCGGCGACTGCGGGTGAAGATGAAGAGGCCGTCTAGGAAGAACAGGAAGCGGGCGGGCGGGACGATGCGTAGCACCAGCAGGGGCAGCTCGCGCATCACGAAGCTGCGAGTGAAGCCGGCGGGGTGGCCTTGGCGGTCGACGATCATCGTGCGCATGATGCTCTTGCCGATGGACTGGGAGCGGGCGGTCAGCAAGAGTGCCTGCAGAGCGAGGACGATCATGAAGCCCATCGACATGCCGAGGTGGGGCGGGCCGCCAAACACGTAGGCCACGGAGCCCATGATGCTGCCGGTGCCGAAGAAGATGGCGGTGTCGATCAGTCGGCCGAGGGCCCGTCGCCCCAGGCTGGCGCGGGCCTTCACGGCCGGCGCGCGGGTGGGATCGGCCCGGGGCGCGTCGGAAGACGTTTGGTTCCAAGGGGTCATCACTCCCGAGGGTGGTGGCATCCTCCCCCCCATGGCAAGCGACGCGTTCGATGGGGTGAAATACGCGAACAAGTTGGTTAGCGAGGCTGCGCCTCAAACGCTCGAGTTCATTCGCGATTCCGTGCTGGCG
>CAZFIV010000149.1:0-15082 GCA_964519665.1 uncultured Myxococcales bacterium | reverse complement strand
TGCGCCAGCACGGAATCGCGAATGAACTCGAGCGTTTGAGGCGCAGCCTCGCTAACGCTGAGCCCGCACTTCGGCTTCGAGCGCCTTCACCCGACGCTCCGCCCTCGATCGCTGACTCCCCGTCGGTCGACCGTCGAGCACGTCGCGCCAGGCGGCCAGCTTGGTTCGTAGAGCGATGCGGTCGCTGCGGTCAGCGTTCCGGGCCTGCTCGTACAGTTCTCGCTGAAGGGCCTGAATGCGACGCTGCGCCGCCTTCGCTTCGGGTCCCTTGGCGACCCAGGCCAAGACCGCATCCCAGGCTTTCAGTCGCTCCAGCTTCGGGCGACCGGCGCGTTCGATCGCCTCCGCTTCGAGCACCAGGCGCTTGGTCTCCTGATTGCTCCAGTGGGCCACCCGACGCTGGGCGGTCCGGCCTTCCGGCGTCTTGGGGAAACGTCGAACGACCTTGGACCAGCGCTCGACCTTGTCTCTTGGCGTCAGGGTCGGGTCGCGATCGGTCGCTCTCGCCGCCTTCACCACGCTCCGGCGAGAGGCGACCCTCCATCGTTTGACGGCCCGCTCCGCGTACGCAAGTTGCTTTTCGGCTCGCTCGATGAACGCTCGCCACTCTCGCAGCTTCTCGCCGGCGGCAACGTCGGGGTCTTGTTCGAGCTTTCGAAGGCCGTAGAACGTGTACACCGTGCCCGGTTTCTTTTTTGGACTCGACACCCTTGCCGAGCGATCCTCATCCGCGGAAGGGTCACCGATAGGCCGAGCACCACGACGGTCGCCCCCCGAACCGGGTCCATTCGGAGAGCCACCACTTTGAGCGGCAGCGGGCCCCACCACCCTGACGACCCCACCGGTCACACTGGCGATAGCACCGAAGACCGCACCCAGGGTCAGGACCATCCTCAAGCCCGTCGACGCGACTATGGTGACCCGCTCCAACCGTTCGGCGCTCATCGCCGCTCGAAACTAACAAATCACTCCGTGCGGTCAAAGTTGGTCGAGGAGCGGATAGAGTTACGGACCACTAATCTGATGAGGGGCCGCGAAAGTTGGGAAGGAACGAACCAGGCTGCAGCTGAATAAATCCCTTCGGTTTATCCTCGGCCTTCGCACGCTCGGGCTTCTTTTCGTCGGGATCGGGGACGCGAAATTTGACCCCCGGCACGATCGGGATCGTGACCCCCATGGTCGTTGCCGACCGCGGTTTGGGGAAACGCCAGCCGCGCGCGACCGCTTCGAGACACAGCCGTAACGTCCGCGCCTGTGGAAGGCCGGTTTGAGTGGTGGCGTCGACCGCCCAACCGTCGGCTCGAACCTTCACGTCGACCCGTACCTGCCCTCGCACTCCCGGCTGCGCGGTCAAGTAGCGCTCGGAGCAGGCGTCGATCGCCCGACCACTGCCGTTGAGTGTGCGGCGAATGGCTGCTTCGGCCTCTTTTTCGGGCGCGCTCGGCTCCGCGTGGCTCACCGCCAAACCGAAGGCGGAACCCGCGGTCAGAAGGAAAGAAGCCGTCGCAACGACTCGATTGACTCTCACGTCCCCAGGTTACGGGGCAGCGCCTCCTCGGGCAACCCGAGCCTCTGAGCCATGCCGAAGTCATCCGGTCGGGGCGCGGTCAGCCATACATCCTGACCTCGCCATCGAAATCCGAGCGCCGCTGCGTGCAGCATCACCCTCGGCCACCGCACGATCTCGCCCTGGACCCGACTGGCCGCGGGGCCTCCGTAGAGCAGGTCTCCCGCGATCGGACTACCGACGTAGGCGAGGTGGACGCGCACCTGATGGGTGCGGCCGGTCAGGGGCCGCGCCTCGATTCCGACCAGGTCACCGCCCGAGCCGAGGGAACCGAGGACCTCCACCTCGGTGATCGACGCCTTACCGTCCTGCCGGATCGCCCGAGCCCGCGGCCGACGTCGATCGAGGCCGATCGGAGCGTCGATGCGAGTCTGGGTCGGCGTCCCCCGGGCTACGGCCCAGTAGATCTTCACCACCTGGCGGGCCGCAAATAGCGCCGCCGCCTCCGATGCTGCCGCTGAGGTCGACGCCAGAAGGAGGACCCCCGAAGTATCCCGGTCGAGCCGGTGCACGGGAAAGACCGGTCCGTCGAAGAGCGAAACCAGCGACGTTCGAGAGGACGTCTCGGTCTCATTCACGTGAAGTCCTGGAGGCTTCCGAACCGCGAAGAGGTCCCCGGCGCGCCATAGGACGGCCGGTGCGTTCTGCTCCCCGGTCCTCTGGCTCTCGGGTGCCTCGCGGGTCGAAGACGTCGTTCGTGGCGTCAGGGTCGACGACGTCGACAGATCCGGCTCCAGATGAACCACCACCCGGGCCCCCGCTGAGACTTCGCGGCCCGCCACTCGACACCGGTGCCCGTCTACAAAAACCGCCCCGGCGGCGATGAGCACCCGGGCTCGGCGACGGCTGACCCCGACCGGTGCCGCCGCGATGGCGCGGTCGAGCCGGTCGCACTGCTCGACGGCGAACGCAACTCTGCGGGGCGGCACGGGCCGATTCAGTCCTCGGGAGAAGTCGCCCGCACGAGGACGCCCTTCTTGCCGATGATGAACTCTGCCTTCAGCTCGTCGACAAACTTGGGATAGCGGTCTTTGACCGACCACCGAAGCTCCGCGAGCGTGTTGGCCGCCTGGCGCTGGACCCGGGCCGCGTGGGTGTCCACCGAACACACCTCGCACAAGGCGATCCGGGTCTCCGGATTCGCCAACCGCTCGAGCGCCATGACCGCCTGGAACTGGACATCGTCGCTGTGGTCGTCGAGGTACGGCACCAACACCGGCGCGTGATCCGCTTCGCACAGCTCGCCGACGGCGATCATCAGGCTGATCTTCGACTTCGTCGACCGGTGATCGAGCGGATCGTATCGTTGCAACGTCTCGAGCAGGAAGTCCCGAGCGGCTTCCTTGCCGACGATCTTCACCAATGCCCGGATCGGGTACGCGAGCTGCTGCTCTTTTTGGATGAAAGCCTTGAGGGCCGGCAAGACCGGCTCCCCGACGTCGCCGAGCTCATCGACGAGATCTTTCTTCTCCGTCTCGTCGGCGATCTGCCCGTTGGCGTTGTACGTAAACCGCTGAAGGAGCGCCGCATAGGCCTCGTCGGTACCGATCTCGAACAGCTTGTCCATGGCCGTTCGGCGGTAGTCCGGCTGCGCGTAGGCCTCCCGGATCTGCTCACTGGCTTTCTGCAGCGCCGACTTCGGCTTGAGGAAATCGAGAAGGCCCATCGCGGCAGGACCTAAACACCGGAGCCACGCGGGTCAACGATGTTCGCAGGCCCGAGTCCCGCTGCCCACGCCAACAAGGCGGACAGGCGAACGATCGTGTCGGGCGCCAACGCCTCGGCATCAGCCCGGAGCAAGGGTGCCAACCCTTCCGCGTCGAGCGCGTCCAGCTTGGTGACCCCGCGGCGAGACATTTTGAGCACCGCTTCGACCGCGGCCCGGATGTTCCCGCAGACCAGCAAGGCCGCGCGGTCGGCCTGGATACGAAACTGGAGCGCGGCCCCCTCGAGACGGTCTCGACCGATGCCACCGCTCTCGGGTGCGTCCGGCGCCCCGAACCACCGAAGCATGGGCGAAGCGAGGTTCGATGCCTTGTTGACCGTTTTCCAGCTGGTGAGGACTCGCTTCGAGAGCTTCACGAGCCGCTGAAGTTTGGCGATCTGGTCGATGCCCGGCACCAACGAAACGAGGTCCACGACGGTCTCCGCCGTGCCCGCGAAGCGACCGAAGGCCTGGTACGCAGAATTGCTGGTGCCCAGGAGAGACGACTCGAAGCTCAATAGCGGATGCCCGCACGCCAGGTGAACCAACTCGACCGCCACCGCGAAGGTCAGCGCGTCCCCGCTCAGCAAGCGAGGGCCCGGCACCAGGTGTTGATGCCCGACCAGCAGCACCGGAGGATGAACCGGCCACGCAGAAAAACCGTAGGCGTCGTCACCCCGGTAGACGTACGTCGAGGGCGCCATCATCTCGAGCCGCGCGCTGACGTCGTTGATCGCTTGAAAGACCGGTCCGTAGGTCGACGACTCGAGGCGCTCAAGACCTCGGGTCAGTTGGTCGCGGGCCGGAGGCGTCGGAACGTCGAGCCACTGTTTTACGTCGGCCAGCCAACCCGCGCCGCCCGGATGAAGGCCGTCCAAGACCTCTTTGTTGAGCCGGGGAATCGACGGTCGAGGCTCACCATCGGGCGCCTGCCCGGACAGCAGACGTCCGATGTGGTGCCACCAAGCGACCAATGAAGGATCGACGGCCTCGTCGTACCCCGCCGCGGACCGGTAGACGTCGACGCGCAGAAAACCGGCTTGCACCGCCCGCTGCAGGGCTTGAGACGTCGCTTCACGGTTTCCGGCCCGAGCGTACAGCTCGGCCACCTCCAGCCAGAGGGCGTCCACATTGTCTTCCGAATCACCGTCGGCCTGCTCTGCGACCCGCGCCAGGAGCTCCGCGCTGTCTTGCGGTGAGCCGAGCTCCTCACCCAACCGGCGCGCTAACGCCAGCCGCTCCTCCCGGCCGGCCGAGGTCAACTCCAGGGCCCGGACCAAAAGCTTGGCCGCGGTCCGAGGTTGGCCGTTGTCCTCGGCGAGTCCGGCGAACCACCGTAGCTCATCCTGCGACGGTCCGAGTGCGAGCAAGGGCTCGGCGTCCGGAGCGACCGCGAGACCGGCCCGGGCGTGTTCTTCGGCGTCCTGCTCGGCGCGCGCCGCCCGCGCCCAACAGGCCGCCTGAAAATTGTCGGGACGATCGGGGTCCAGCCGGAGCGCCGACCGGAGCGTGCGGTACGCCGAGGCGGGCTGGTCGGCGGCTGCGTAAGCCCGGGCGGCGACCCGATAGGCGGCCGCGGCGACCTCGGGAAGGTCTCGCTGTTCGGCGACCGCGGCCTCCACGTGCAAGCGACGGGGATCTCCGGGCGGTTCGGGTAAGGTCACCGGTCCGCCCGCCGCGGCCCACGCTTCGGCCGGCGACGTCGGCGGCCAAGGCCAGCCCGGCCCCGGGGGCTCCGCCGGCCGCACCGTCTCGTCGATCAGGTTCATCAGCGCAGTTCGGTCTTTTGCGAGCGCGCGTCGCCACGCCGGCAACCGGGTCATCCAACCCGACTCCAGACTCGGGCCGGCCTCTCGCAGCAGCGTCACCGCCCGCTGGGGCTGTTCGACGGCGAGCGCGACGACCGCGAGGTCGACGGCGACCGCCGCTCGGTGCCCCCGCTGCAAGGCAGCCTTCCACAGGGCCACCGCATCGGTCGCCCGCCCGTCGTCCATAGCGGCCGCCGCCGCCATCGCCCAGCGGGTCGGCTCGTCGGCGCTGCCCATCTTCGCGATGAGCGTCGTGCGGCCTCCATCCAGCACGGAGCCATCCACTCGGTACGGACCGAGCTCGAGGCGAGTGCGACCGAGGCCTGAGCCGATCGCGATCGGCCCGTCGACGTTTTCGGCGTGGGTCTGCCCGGCCAGGTGGGCGGCCACGGTCACCGCTCGGCCGCGTACGCCAACCACGAGGGGAACCGATCGGCTGCCGGCCTCGACGTTGAAGGTCCACTCGGTGGCCATCGTGCACCCGAAAAGCCACGGATCTTCCGGGTCGCCGGGCACGACCGCCGCCCACCAATCCGGAAAGCCGATCGCGCCGTCGGCGAGCGGTCCGGTGAGGGGAGCCGACGCGGGCGCCGGATAAGCCGGCCCCCCGCTGTCGGCCGCGAAGGCCTCGATCAAGGCACGAGCCCGCCCCTCGCTCTTTCGAGCGAGGGCGAAGATCCGATCGCCGACCTTGACCTGGTCGCGCGCCCAACCCCGCGTCAGGACGATCGCCTCCGGATCGCCGGTCGCCGCTCGGAATCGGTCGTCGCTCTGGGCGGCCGCAATCCACACCTGGCCCGACGTCCGGAGCAGCCAAACGGGCGCCTGGGTGACGGACCCGTCCGGATGAGGAAACTTCCAGACGCTGGCGGTCTCGATGCCGTCGACGACCGGCCCGCCGGCGACCGCCTCCACCGCTTCCCGAACCGATTCTGGGACCTGCGCTTCAACCATCCTGCCCGCCAGCATCGCTTGGGCGCCGCAGCTCGTCCAGCCGGCGCGGCGCCCCATCGGGGAGAGTATAAGCCCGACGCGCGTGATGGATGAGGCCGACGGCCCGAGCCCGGACCGCCATCGCTTCCACCGGAGGCAACCCCTGACCTCCCGTCAGGATGAGCCGTCCGCCCCTCGTGAGCGCGGGCGCAGCGAGCTCTACGAGGTCCAAAGGGGGGATCGTGGCGCGCGAAACGATCACCTCGGCCGGCCAGGGGGGGCCGTTCGCCGCCGGGAGCAACTTGCCGCTCATGACTCGGGTCCGGTCCAAGCCGAGTTCAGCCAGTGCGACCCGCAAGAACGAAGTGCGCTTTCGGATCGGTTCGAGCAGGGTGATGTGCAGCCGGGGCCGGGCCACAGCGAGCGCGATCCCTGGAAAGCCCCCACCCGAACCGACGTCGACCACGGTGACCGCCTCGTCGGGTGAGAAGAACTCCGCGAACAGCAGGCAGTCGAGGCCGTGGCGGATCGCCGCCGGTATCGGGTCGAGCACGGTGGTCAGGTTCATTCGCTGGGCCCAGCGAACCACCAGCGCGTAGTGGAGCCCCAATCGGTCGACGGTGCCCTCGGGGACAACGAGCCCCAGCTCGATGATGCCCTGGGTGAGCCGCTCTTCAAAAATGCGACGGGAATCGGCGTTGGCCACGCCCCTTCATCATTGCATCGCGGTGTTGGCCAGGAGGAGCAAAGATGCTTCCTCGACATACCGAAACAGGGGGTATTCCGATAGTTCGTCCAAGTCGACGAAGCGGCCGCCACCGTAGAAGAGGCCGGCGGACTCGACGAATCGCAGATGGCAAAGCTCGGCGGAGACGTCGATCGGGTCGTGGCTATCCGGCACCGACAGCCGGACCGTGAACCGGTCCCCAGGTGACAGTTCGACGTCCTCGTCGAGCTCGAAGCCCACCCCGCCCACCGAGACATTGCCCGTCGCCAGCCTCGGACCGCCCGGAAGCCCGAGGACCATTTCTTGGATGGGCACCCGGGGATCCCTTCGAAGCTCCGTGCTCACCTCATGCTCCCCCGAGCGAGGCAGGCGAGGTCGGCGACCGCTGTGACGAGGACCTACGTTCACGAGGTCGACCAAATGATTCGGTTCCATGAATACTCCCGGCGCAAAACCCATAGAGTACTGTCGGAACTTTGACCGGGGTCTGAATGCTCGGATGCACCGGAAGTGGTCAAAAACGCCAATATCGCGACGAGGCGTCAGAACGAACCAACGGCGAAATGCAGCTGGGGATTTCCAGTCCCAGAATCGCGACGATTGACGGGAACTGCGAGATCGATCGCGAGAGGACCGATCGGCGTCGACACCCGAAGACCCACCCCCGCACCTTGAGCCAAGGTCCGTCTGACTACCCTGTCGTCGTCCAGGGTGGTCTCCGACGTAAAGGAAAACTGTCCATCTTCCCAGAGATCACCCACATCGTAGAATAACGAAAGCGCGAGCGATGGAAACAGCAGAATACGAAGCTCCGATTTGAGCGCCACCCGTAGCCGCCCTCCGGTCGAAATCGTGGCCCGAGGGACACCGGTCACGGGGTCGAGCTCGGTATCCTGCGGCAGCAGCGTTTTCTCCGCGTACCCTCGGACCGTCGTCCGCCCCCCGGCGAACAGCCGTCGGTTGAGCGGGATCTCGAGATCCTCGTCTCCGACCTGGATAAGGGTTCCACCCAGCGCGGATATCGCAAGCACAAGGCGAGGCAGCAGCGGCACGTACATGTTGGCCCGGCCATTGACGTCGACGTAGTTGGGGCTGTCGGCGTCGAGGCCCACCGCGTACAGCGCTTCGACCTCGAAATACACGCCACTCTTCGGGTCGAGGCTGGCGTCTCGAAGGTCCCAGGTCAGCCGGGGGCCGGCGCTCAGATAGAAGTTGGTGCCCTTGAATGCGGCACTCGGACCGTCGGGACCGAGAAGATTGGCGGCGGTGCACTCGTCGAGGAACACCGGGGACGGATCGGTATCCGGGGGCAGCTCAAAGATCTGATTACACTCCAGGTCGCTTCGCTGCAGGTTGGCCCGCAGCTGAAATGACGGCGGTCGGGGAAGCTCGAGATTCGCGTTGCCGTTCTTGTAGGTCGCGATCAGGGTCAGCGTTTGGGTGTTCTCGAGAAAGGCCGGATCGAAGTCGCGAAGAACAATCACATCTAGCCCCGCCGAGAAGCCCCGAGGCAGGCCCGGAATGCGCGGATACGACAGCCCCGCAGCCACCTCGTACTCGAGCCGGCCGATCGCCCCGAACTGGGTGTAGAACGGTTCGATCTGGTCTCGAATCTCGTCGTTGTACAGCAGTAACAGCGGCGGCAACCAGACGTTCAGTCTCGCCTGCAGCTGCAGTCGAAGCGCAGAGCCGAACAGGTTGCCATCCCCGAAGGCCGCCGATCCGCGCAGGCCATCCTCAGTCGACGCTCCGACGCCCAGCTCCAGCCAGTAGTGGTCCCGCTCTTTGACTTCGACAAGGACGTCTTTTCGGTCCCCGACTTCGCCCTCTTCGAGGGGGTTGACTTCGACGACATCGAACAGGCCGAGGCGCAGCAGATTATCTCGGGTCTGCTCCATGTCTTTTTCGCGAAGCACTTCATCGGGCTTCATCACGATCTCGTTCTTGACGATGCTCTCCCAAGTCGTCTCTACACCCTTGACGAGGACATCTTGGGTCGTGACCCGCGGCCCTTCCGAGATATTGAAGATCAGCAAGATGTCGCAATTGGGCTTGTCTTCGGACTCCGCCCGTTCACAGAACTTTCGAATGTCGGTAGCCGTCGAAGTCGACGTCGTCGCCAGCTCGTCGGCGGCGTACGCGTCGCGCGCGGGCAATGGCCGCAGCTCTTCGGTCAGCCGCGCATAGAGGTGCCCGAGGTCGCGGTAGTACTTCTGGATGGTTCGACGGGCGTTTTCGACGTCGTCGAAAGCCAGCGGCTCGCCGCCGGTGCGGGTCACATCCAGACCGGCCAGCTCGAGGAGGTCGGCGGAGGCGACCTGTTCGTTGCCGGAGAAAGAAACCGCGCCGACTTGCCACCGAATACCGGGACGGATCCGAATCGCGACGTCGACCGCCTCTTGGCCGGGAACCGGAACCACCACCGGCTCGCTGACCTGCACCGTTTGGTAGCCGCGGGCCCGATACAGGTCCGCCAGCTCCGCCTGCGCCGCTCGATAGGCCCGGGGAATGTAGACCTTCGCCGGATCGGGCGCGGAAGTATCCGGCACTCGGCGGGTGCCCGGTCCCGAAACCCGACCCACGATCGCGTCGACGACGGCCGGATCGGCGCCCGGCTGCCCCTCGGCGTCGCCGAGCGCGTCACCCACCGACTGGATGACGATGTCCCGCAGCCGCCCCGGGTCGAAGAGCTGATTGCCGGGAAAGGTCAACCGACGCACGACCGCCCGCGGCCCCTCGTTGATCGAGAACAGGACCTCCTTCTTATCGCCATCGGCGGTCATCCGGGTGGCCGGCTCGACCTGGATGCGCCAGTACCCTCGCTGCTCGTATCGAGAGACGATCCGCTCCCGGACTTCCGCGAGGGCCGACGGGCCCGTCCCGAGCTCCTCGAGCAGCTCGCCGTCTTCCTCGAGCGCTCGAGTGCTGACCGCCCGGTTGCCGTCGTAGCGCACCGATACTTGGGGCCCCGCATCGATCCGAAGGACGACATCGGCCCGCGGGGACCTCGTGGTGCCCCGGGGGCTGGGACGCACCTCGACCAGCTCGATGCTGGCGTCGAGATACCCCTCGGACCGGTAAAACCGCTCCAGAGCCGCCACGTTCTCATCGACCTCTTCGAGATCGACGACGTCACCCGAGTCGATGTCGAGGACCTCGCCGAGCCGCCACATGGGGCGACGGGTACGGCCTCGAATCACCACTCGGTCGACCCTGGTCACCGGCCCCTCGTCAATTCGCAGGACGAGGTCGATCCCCCCCTCTTCGTCGATCACCCGATGCGCCAATCCCACGGCGGCATCCCGATAGCCCTCGCGCCGAAGAACCTCGGTGATGGCCTTGCGCCAGACCTTGAGGTCATTGGGATCGAAGGGATCGTCGACCGCTACGCCCATGGCGGCCAAGACTTCACTTTCGTCGAGAACCTCTTCGGTGGCCGTAATCTGAAAGGATCGCAGCACTTGGCGGGGGGGCAATCCGATGCGGAGCCGGATCCCGGCTTCGACCCGCTTTGCGCGCACGTAGACGTTTTCAAAGCGCCCGATCTGGTAGAGCCGTCGCACCGCCTTGCGAACGTCGAGCGCGCGATACGGGCGCCCGATGGTCAGCCCGGCCAACAGCGACAGCTCGTCGGGATCCTCCGACGGCGCCGCATCGAATTCGACATCCACGATGAGCGGAGGGCGGTTCTGAGCCCGGGCCGGCGCCGAGGCCAGTGCGAGGCCCGAAGCCAACACGAGGCCGACGAGCCACCGCCACTGGACGATCGAGGTCGGGCGGTTCACCGGTGCGCTCACCACTCCCAACGTTGCTTGAGGTCGAGACCCCAGTCGCCGAACGGAACTTCCTCCGACGACGTCCAACCCAACTGAAGGTTGAGTTGCGGCGTGAGGCGGACCCGCACCGCCGCTCGCTGGTCGTTGGTTCGCAACAGCGAGGTGCTGAACTCGAGCCGGGCCGGACGGTCGAGAACCGAAAGGTTCTTCGCGACCAGTACCCGCGGTTCATAAGCCCGGGCCAATGACGAGTACTCGGTCGTGACCTCGATCTGGTCGATGAGCAGAACCTTCTTCACCTCTTGGTCGACCCCCGACAGCTTCAGCAGTGCACTGCCGGCAAACGACGCCAAGTCTTGGTCGAGCTCGCTGATCTTCACCCCGCGGATGAGACACGAAACGATGTCGCGCTGATCCATCTCGGGGTTCGATCGGTAGGTGAGCTCGAAGGTGGCGAGCGTTCCGACCAGCACGATGGTGATCGCGGCCTCACAGCTCTCGGTGAACAACCGCAGATCGTACCGAGGCGCGAACCGGTATCGCTCCGTCAAACTCAGGGTGCCCGAGCGAAAAGTGTATTCGCGGCCCAGAAAGACCACCCGCCCCCCCTGGGTGAGCGGAAGCGTACCCAGCATGCCCATCCGTTCGTTCGTACCGGTAAACCGGAACGAGCCCGACAAGCCGACGTCCGCATCCTGGTTCTTGATGCGAAAACCGCCCACGCTTCGAAGTAGAATATCGAAGTCGACGATTTCATTGTTAGGGTCGTAGACGGTGGCCAGGCCTTTCGAGCCCACGAGGCTGCTCCACTCCATTTTGGGCTCGGCCAGTCCTCGCTCGACATCGAGGGCCCCCTCCACCCGCATACGCTCGAATGCGCCGTCGACGGTCAGCTGGCCGCTCAAGACGCCGGAAACATCGACCGTACGGGTCGAGAACCGAGGCCGGACCCGATCGAGCTCGATCTGAAGAGCGACGTTCTTGGGAAAGAACCGTTCGAGCAAGACACTGCCCGTCACGCCCATTCGACCGCCCGCGAACTGCCCTGCCGAGCGGTCGATCAACACCGAAGACTGGCTGAAAGTTAGGTCGGCCGTAAAGCCGGTCACCCGGTCCGTAAGGCCGCGCCATTTGAGCATGCCCCCCTCGACTCGACCCGATCCAACCAGGTTGAGCTGCTGGGGACTGCCTCCGACCTTGGCGTCGAGTCGGAGCTGGCCCCCAGCCTTTTCTATCGACGGCCCGATCAGTTCGGCGACCGCCAAATCGATCCGCCCGCCGAGCCGAAGACCGACCTCCCGGGCTCCGAGCCGACCTCGAACCGTCAACTGGCTCTGCGGCCCTCCGAGCAGGACGCGGTCGGCGTCGAGAACTCCGCGGTCGAGCTTCAGATCGGCGGGCGCAGTCGTGCCCAGCGTGAACGTCGCGGTCTCGAGCCTCGCCTCCTGCACTCGAAGCACGCCGCTGCTCCGCGACCAGTCGATCAAGGATCCGGACAACTCGGCCTGCAGCGCGGCATTGCCTCGCCAGGCGCGGTGTCCCATCAGGCCGGCCGCGATCGCCGGCGCGTCAACGTCTTTGAGGTCGATCTTGGCGCTGTATGGTAGCCCGGAAGTCAACATCAGCTGACCGTCGAGCAACGCTGCGCCTTCCAAGCCCTCGCCCGTCAAATCGAGGGTCGCCCCCCGAAGCCGACCGAACAGTCGACCCCGTCCGAGCTCGACCGGCCCGGCCCGGACATCGGTCAGCGCAGCGGACACGGTACCGGTCAGGCCGTAGACGGACCCGGTGACCCGGACACGTGCGTTGACGTTGCCGGTAAGACGTTCCTGACTGGCCCGGACGAGATCGATCGACTGTAAATCCAGGTTGCGCGACCGTGCCACGACTCGTAGGTCGCCCCGCAGCGGGTCGATGAAACCGGTGGCCAAGATCCGACCCCCGTGCTTTCGGACCTCGAGTCCTTCCACGACGATCTTGCCCGCCTCGAAGCGCCCCTCGGCGCGGCCCCGTTGCCATCGCTCCCCGTAGATCATCCCCTCACCCAGCTGACCGGAGACCGGCCCCGTCAAACGGGAGACCGGCCCCTGCAGGTCGAACGTGGCGTTGACCGCCCCCGAAGCCGCGCCCCAGTCGGCAGGATCGACATTGAAAGGAATGAACAGATCTTCGATGCGCCCGTCGACGATCCGACCGGAGATGCTGATCGGAACGTCGCCCATCACCCGCACGCCGACCCGGCCTTCGAAACGACTTCGTCCCAGGCGAGAGACGACATTCGTGAAATCGAGCTGCCGCAGGTTGGTCCATCGAACCCGAGACGACATGTCGCCGAGCCGCGTATCACCGACCGCCGATCCCTGTAGACTGAGCGTCCCGACCGCCGTCGGCTGCTTGTACTGGCCGGTGATGGTAGCCGCCATTGTCCCCCGGCCCGAGAACGGCAGCGCCGCGATCGGACCGACGTCCTGAAAATCGAAGGCGTCAAAGTCTAGCTTGACGCGAAGCTCTTCGGTGGAATCGAAGGGTAGAAAAGCGGTCCCCGTGCCCGAAGTCTGGCCGGTCTCCAGCCGGAGCTCGGCGAAGTCCATGCCGCGGCTATCGAATCGCCAACGGCCATCGATCCGACCGCTCGGGATCCACAGGGTCCGCAGATCAGGCTGGAGGTCGGCAGCGTCTCGTCCGACCCGATCCGGATCGTTCCACGGTTGGCTGCCGACCACGAAGTCGCGCACCTTGATGTCGAATGGCCCCTCCAGAACGAAGGGTCTCAGGGTGCCCCGAAGGACGGTGCGGCCGGTGCCCCGGAAGTTCGCGAGCACGTCCTCGGTTCCCACCGCGTCGAGGATGCGAGCCAGTGGCGCTCGCCGAAGCCTCGTATCAAGTCGAACGGGGACCGCCGCGTCGAAACCGATCCGACCGCGAACCGACATTTCGCCGTCGTCGAACACGAAGACCGCGGGGTCCAGCTCCACGCCGGTCTCGTCGAGCTTGAACTGCGCTCGGAGGGTGTCGCCCAACTTAAAATTCTCGACGCGCCCACCGGTCACCGTCAAGGCGCCCGATGCTCGACGATCCCCCCACGGACCGTTGAACGAGATGTCGAGGCGAGCATCACCGACCATCGGCGGCGCGTCGCTGAAGTACTGGTTGACTTCGCGCAATGGGCCCCGAACCGTCAGCTTGGTCTCGAATATCGGGCCGAGGAGGTCGATCTTCAGGCGCCCTTCCAGGTCGACGCGCCCAACCCGGAGATCGATGGCCTCGACCACCACGACCCGCGGGCGCGACAGCAGCCCTTCGAGACGCCCCCGGATCTTGAGGTGGTCCATCTCGAGCGGGCGACCTCTCACGAGAAGGTCGCTGCGAGCGATGTCGAGCTCCAGGACCATCCCTCCCCCCATCCGCGCCGACAGGCTCAAACCGATGTCGTTGAGCTCCGCGGACAGCAGGTCATCGACGTCCAGCGTGAATTGCCCGTCGGTCAGATTCAGGTCGGTCACGCCCAAGTTGATGGGCGCTCCGGAGCCCTCGGCGGGCTCCACGCAGGCCGGCAGGTCGACGAGCTGACCATCCCGCAGACGCAAGTGAGCCTGGGGCTCGACCAGCGCCACCCGCGCGAGCTGAAGGCGCCCGTAAAACAACGGCCAGACGGCAACCGCGACCTCCGCCGACTTGACCGCGAGCAGCTGGCGACCCGCGGCGGCTCCAGCCCGGTCTTTGATCGTGAGGTCGGTCAGCGTGACGTCGCGGCCCAATGGGTCGATCTTGAGGTCCGAGAATTCCGCCTCTACGTCGCAGCGAGTCCGGAGCTCAGTGAGGATCTCCTGCCGAACGTATTCCGCCGCGCGACCGGTGCGAAAAGCCCAGATCAGGACGCCCGCGATGCACGCGAAGACGATCGTGACGACGACCGCGGCCGCCTTCAGCCACCGTACCAATCGGGTCCGCCGAATGAGCGGTGTGATGGTCTTTTCTTCGGTCACCGCGTATCGACCACGCCTACGACGCCCCGGTTGTGAAGCCTAGGGATACGTCAAAACTCGGCGAGCTCCCCGATAGGCCCGCTGGAAATACCTCGCCCGTAGATTCGCGTACACGACCCCGCGGCTGGACCCCGCGTGGGCGAACTTGTTACCTTCCACGAACACACCAACGTGCGTGATGCGCCCCTGGTCGAGCGTATCGAAAAACACGAGGTCGCCCGGGCGAAGGTTGCGACGCGACACCGACGTTCCTTTCCGATACTGGTCGCGGCTCACCCGAGGCAACCGAATCTCGAAGGCCTCCCGGAAAACGCCTTGGGTGAAACCGGAGCAGTCAGTGCCGACCCCCTTGGTCTCGTTGCCCCAGCGATAAGGCGTGCCCAGCCATTCGTCGACCTCATTCGTCAGCTGGCGTTTGTATTGAACCTTCAGGGCCGCAACCGTGCGCACGGAGGACCGTCGGCGCCTCGGTGTCGACCGACGACGGGCGCGTCGCTCGGCCTGCTTCGACGGCGGAGGGACGACCCGGCGCGGGGGGGGCTCGGGTTCGCGTCGCTCAGCCGGGGGCGGCGGGGGCGGC
>CAZFIV010000148.1:0-15431 GCA_964519665.1 uncultured Myxococcales bacterium | reverse complement strand
GACGGGGTGAGAACCAGCGACAATAGTGCGATCCAAGTGAATCGGCGCTCTAGGTGCGCCGCCCGGGAAGTACGGGTCGGAATTCGTCGAGTCGGGCGCCGACGAGCTGTACTTCCCGGGCGGGACCTCGCCCGCGCCGCTCCGCGTCAATCAATCGAGGCGACGAGGGCGACCTGAGCCGGCCGGTCATCGACGCCCGCCCCTACGTCGGTCTTCGAATCGCAGACGCATTCGTCGGGCTGATCGCGTGTCCTGACAGGTCCCGGATGGAGACCGGCGTTATTGAGTGTAGATCACCAAAGTATGTTGAATACTATGACGAATCGAGAACAGTCGAGCGCCTCGTTCCACTTATTCGAATTCGCCCGCTGCGAGTTGAGATTCGCACTAAGAAGTGTGCTAGTAGCTCCAGGCGCTATGTTCAGACACATTCTATTCGCTGCTCTACTGATGTCGCTCGCCGCTTGTGCGGCCCCCACTAAAGTTACCGAGGAAACGATCACCGCCACCGCCGCTCAGCTCGACTTTGGAGACTACACCTCCTCGACGCTGACGACGAAAGCCTGGGAGGCGCTCGACGAAAAGAACTATCCGGCCGTGTTGGCCTACACCCGCGAGTGCGTCCGCCGCTACGGCGAGGAAGGACGCAAGATGAACGCCGGCATGTCCGGGTTTGCACCCGAGAAGCTGGCGGCAGATAAGTGGGCGCTCAACGACGTGGGTACATCGCTGTACATCATGGGGTCAGCGTACGCCGAGTTGGAGATGTACGCGGAAGCAGCGGACGCATACCAACAGCTCGCCACGGACTTCCGCTGGTCCCAGTGTTGGGATCCGAAGGGATGGTTCTGGCACCCTGCCGAAGGCGCCGCCGAAAAGGCCGAGAAATATCGTCGACTCGCTGGGTGAAGCACTCGCTCATTCACGACATCCATTCGCAGCAACACGCCAGCCGATCGACTACGCCGCGGCCTCTTTCATGACGGCCGAGACTGGGGCTCCGTCGATGGGGGGCTCGGACCGTCGTCTTTCGCTGCCCAGTGCTTCCAGCCGGGGACGCCGACCTGAGCGCCGTCGACCTATCGCAGGTCGAAGACCGTCCACAGCGGTACACCGTCGATCACCTTCTGGGCCAAGACCGGGCGGCCCCGCAGGCGGCGGAGGTCTTCGCCGTACCGAGAGAATCGCCGCTCGTGCGTGAGGACCAGCAGCTGGGCCGACGCGGGTGAGGAGACGACCCGAACGTCTTCGCGGAGTTCGTTCGCCCGGTGGTACCACCGATACGTTCGCACGTACTCTTTGTTGTTGGGCAGAAAGTGGACCCGGGCGTTCGGCGGGGCGTGCCGATTCAGCCAGCGCACCAGGTCGCGAAACGCGATGTCGTAGTACTGTCGCTCGAATCCAATCGCCGTCGCGCCGCGTAGGCCCCCCGTCAGAGCGTTGTACTGCGACAGGGCGTAGCCCCCGAACCTCACCTGCAGCGCCGAGCTCGCCACGATCGCCAACGCCCCGGCGGCCGCGGGAAGCCAGCGAACGGCTGGCTTGTCGGCCTTGGCCGCCTCGATGAGGCGAAGGACCCCGTACCCGGCCAACAGGCACCAAAACGGAAAGAACGGCATGAACAGCTTGGCGCCGCCATATTTCGGCCCTCCCGAAACCGCAACCACCCCGATCGTCGCGAACGCGTGCAGGACCGCAGTCAGGACGAGGTCACCTTCTCGCTTGGTGTCGCTATCGGGGCCCGGCGAGGCCCTCAGCCGGCGAACGACGACCACGAACCCGGAGGCGACGCCGATCAATGCGAGCACCGAAACCGCCACGGGAACGGTGACTGCGGCCATCGTGAACGGTGCATGCCAAGGCGCAAACGGGTCTTGGTCGTACACGCGCCCGAAGTACAAAAAGTAGATGCCGTAGTGATGAAGATGAAATCGCACGTATTCGTGGACCCGGGCCACGGTGTCGAACCACATCCACGGCCAGCTCGCGAAGAACACGAGCGGTCCGATCACCACCATCGACACTAGAGCCAGCGGCATCCGTGGCAACCGGACTTGCCCCGGCACCGCATCCACCCTCGCCTCCGCGGGCCCCGCCGAACCACGACCCGAAGAATCACCATCCGAAGAATCACCATCCGAAGAATCGCCGCTCGGCGAAGCCCCACCCGTTCCCGCGAGGTCGGAGGGACCGACCGAGAAACGGTTGCGAAGACTGGGGGACCGATCGTTCCACCGCACGACCCCCGCGAACAGTAAGTAGGGCACGATCAGGAAGGGGCCGTTGAGCTTGGTGGCAGTAGCGAGTCCGAACACCACGCCGGCCCAGATCGCCGCCGATCCACTTCGCTCGCCGAGCAAGGCGAGGGTGGCGGCCGCCAAGTACATCGCGGCAACCGGTACGTCGAGCGTCGCAGCGTGGCTGTGAAAGTAGAAACGAGGAAGCGTGAGCAGCGCCAGGACCGCGAAGCCTCCGGCGATCAAACCGCGACGAGGCCCGAGGTGTCGAAAGGTCAGCACCATCAGGCACACTGCGGCCAGCGTCGCGAACAGAACCGTGCCCACCCGCGCCGAATCGGCCGGACCCAAGACGCCGCGACCCGCGAAATGGCAGATCCCGAAGACATATTTGGCCAATGGAGGATGCTCACGGTTGATCTGAAAAGCGCCGTCGATGCCCGCCCTCGACCAGGCAGCCTCATCGAAAGTCGCGATGCCCCCCAACCAGCGGGCGTAGGAGATGCCAGCAGGAATGTAAAAGTCGTCATCGTCGGTCAGGCCGACAGTGCTCAGCCCGGCCAGCTGCACTGCCAAGAACAGTCCTACGATGGCGACCGCCGCCGACGCTGGGGTCAACCATCGTGGCCCTCGCTCGACGAGGGTCATCGAACCTCCACGACCTGGGCGCGGATGCAGTGATGCCGGCGCCCGTCCCGCGGCGTGGTGATGCGCAACTCAGCCTCCTGTCCAGCGACGAGAGGGAAGGTGGAGTCGAACCACCCCGTCTGATTCGGGACCTTCAAAAGCCCGAGCGAGCGCCCCTGGAAGACTTCGGTGACCACCGCGGCGCCGTCGGGCGTGTTGACGACCGCGTCGTCGTTCATCGCCGCCTCGACCTCGAGCTGCAACCGATGCCCCGGCGTAGGGACCGCCGGCGGTATCCTCAATATTACGGTGCCGCCGGTGGTCGGGTGCGCCCACACGCACTCTTGGTCTTGGCGCTCGATGCGCAGCACTCGAACCGCCGCGTACAGCCACTCTGGCTCCCCGGCACAGGAGAAGCCTCCTTCGGGTCGGTCGACCTGGCATGGCCGACGCCGGCCATCGCGCTCCACGAACATGGTATCGCGGGTGAGCCCTTCGGCGAGTGTCCACGCGGCACCGGTGGGGTCGCCGGTCGGAGGATACGTGCGTAATACCAAGCCTTCGCCGAGGCTCTGCTCGGCCACCGGCGTCCCGAGCCCGAACATCGGGCTCGCCCGAAAGTCGATCGCGAGAACCCGCCGCCGGCTCTGCAGGATCGCCTTCGGTCGGTCGGGTCGAGCGTCGAGACGGCCTAGGGGCGCCAGCTCCTGCGGGGTGAACAACGGTGAGTGCACCACGAGGTCGCCGGGCATACGGATCGCGTGCACTCGCTCCAACGCCGACTGCATCACCCCCGCCGATACGGGCGCTCGGTCGGCGCGACAGGCGACGCGCAGGTCGGCCAAAGCTGCGAGCGTGACCAGGGCCGACAGGCCGATCACCCAGGCTCGGCTCATTCGACGCGAGCCCATTCGGGGGCCGACGGGGCCGACCGGCGATCGGCCACTTCGGGGGCCTCGATCGTCGCCGACGGTCCGTACCGCTGCAGCCACATCTGAAACGACAGCAACGTCCACAATGGTTTTCGGTGATCGGCGGTCCCCGCCTGATGCTCATGCCACAACCGCTGAACCTCCGCCGGGTCGAAGAACCCCTCCGAGGTCAGCCGGACGGGAGCGAGCAGCGACTCACCGAGCCCCCTCAACGGCCCCCGGAGCCACTGCCCGATGGGCATCCCGAAGCCCTTCTTCGGTCGGTCGATGATCTCATCGGGCAACCGTCCGCGCGCGGCTTTCTTCAGCAGATACTTGGTGGTCATTCCCTTCAGACGCAGCTCGCCGGGGATTGCGGCGGCGAACTCTACAACTTGCCGGTCGAGCAGCGGCGCGCGCACTTCGAGGCTCCGCGCCATGCTCGCCCGGTCGACCTTCACGAGCACGTTGGCGATGAGATAGAGGCGCACGTACTGGTACACGGCGCGGTCGAAGTGGTCGCGAGCGCCCCGAGCCGGTGCGGTTTCGGTGAATCCGGCGACCGTCTCGTAGGGGTCGACAGCGAGCGCCGATGCTCGCACGTCGGGGTGCAGCACTGGCCCCAGCTCCGCCGGCATGAACGACCCCATCCACGCCTGATGCCGATAGTCTCCCCGAAAACCCAGGCCCTGCGCGAACCGCTTCACCTTGAAGTCGAAACTGAAGTTGCGATTCGAAACCGGCAGAAAACGCGCCCCCCAGCTCGCCGTCTGGCCGAGCTCTCCGAGCCAGGACCGAGCCAAGACGCTCTCGAACCGGCGAGCCACCGCATCGGCCTGAAAGGTCGGGTAGCCCAGGAACATCTCATCTCCCCCGTCGCCGCCCAGGGCGACCGTCACCCTCTCCCGAGTGAACTTCGACAGCAGGTACATCGGCATGAGCGAACCGTCGCCGAGGGGCTCGCACATGAAATCAGCGACCTCGGGCAGGATGTCGGTCATCGTCTCCGGCGACAACCGCTGCTCGTGATGGTCGGTACCGAGCCGCCGAGCGACCCGTCGCGCGTGGGTACTCTCGTCGAAAGACTTGTCATCGAAGGTGACCGAGAACGTCTTGATCTGCGCCGGCGGTACGACATCGGCCATGGCCGCCGCGACCAGCGAGGAGTCGATGCCTCCCGACAGCAGGACCCCGAGGGGAACGTCGGCGACGAGTCGAGCCTCCGTCGCGGCGCGGATCCGGTGCCACAGCTGCTCGGCCAAGGCATCTTCGTCGCGGGCCTCCACTGCCGCTCGCACCTCGGGCCAGGCCGCCGAATGCTCGCCGAACGCCAGCGACCAGAACGACCAGTGCTCGAGGTTCCGACCGTCGCCCGAATAGCGAAGGGCCGTACCTGGCAGGAGCTTGTGGGCCCCGGCGTAGATCGACCGCGTTTCCGGAAGGCCTTCATAGGTCAGATAGGCCGCGAGGCTGGTGGGCTCGATTCGACGATCGAAGTCCGGGTGCTGGACCAATGCCTTGAGCTCGGAGCCGAAGATCAACCGGTCGCGTCGAGGCCCCACGAAGGCGTAGTACAGCGGCTTCTTGCCCATGCGGTCGCGAGCGAGCACCAGCTGGCGCTTTCGCCCGTCCCACAGCGCGATCGCAAACATGCCCTCGAGCCGACGAAGGACGTCGGCACCCCACGCTTCGTAGCCGTGCGCGACGACTTCGCAGTCGGAGTTCGTTCGAAACACGAAACCCGTCTGCTCGAGCTCGGCTCGCACCGCTTTGAAGTTGTAGATCTCGCCGTTGACGACGACCTGAATGGAGCCGTCGGTATTACCGATCGGTTGATGACCGCTCTCGAGGTCGATGACCGACAGCCGCCGGTGCCCAAGTGCGCCGCCGCCGGCCGCGTCGATGAAGTACCCTTCGTCATCGGGCCCTCGCCGGTGCAAGGTGTTGTTCATCCGGCGCAATACGTCCTGCGGGATGGACTCGCCAGGGGGGACGATGATGCCACAGATGCCGCACATATCGGTAACCGTACTTGGTCGACCGTCGGCAGACCATCGGAGTTTTGGGGTCTATCCCTCGTCGCCGACGACGCTCTGCAGGCGGCGCCGCTGCGTCTTGACGTTGCGGCGCTCTCGAATCATGTAGATTGGACGGGCCTGACTCTCGTGATAGGTACGGATCCCGATCTCCGCGAGCAACCCCAAGAAAATGCTCTGGATGCCGATCAGGGCCATGAACACGGCAATGATCAGGAACGGGTTGCGGTGAGCCCAAACCCCCTCCACGAACTTCGCGTACAGGGTGTAGATGCCCGACACGATGCCGAGCATGATGGAGATGAAGCCCAAGCCGCCGAAGAAGTAGATCGGCTTCGTGCCGTACGACCCGAGGAATTTCACGACCAACAAGTCGAGGACCACCTTGAAGGTCCGCATGATGCCGTACTTCGACTTGCCGTACTTGCGGGCCCGATGGTTGACGGGCACTTCGGTGACCCTCGCTCCCGACCATGACGCGTAGATCGGGATGAAACGATGCATCTCGCCGTAGAGATTGACGGGATCGAGGGTCTCCCGACGATACGCCTTCAGTGTGCATCCGTAGTCGTGCAGCCGCACGCCGCTGACCTTCGAGATCACCGCGTTGGCGATCCAGGAGGGAAGCTTACGGGAAAGGAACGCGTCCTGGCGGTCCTTCCGCCAGCCCGAAACCACGTCGTAGCCCTCGTTGACCTTTTCGAGGAGGGTCGGAATCGAGTTCGGGTCGTTCTGAAGATCGGCGTCGAGCGGGATGATGATGTCGCCCCGGGCGTGGTCGAGGGCGGCGACCATCGCCGCCGTTTGCCCGAAGTTCCGGCGGAACCGGACCAGCTTGAGCCGACCGTCTTTTTCGGCCCACGACTCGAGCTTGGTCCAGGTTTGGTCGGACGAGCCATCGTCAACCAGGACGACCTCGGCGTCGAGCTTGTGGGTGTCGATCACCGAGAAGACCTCGGTCATCAACTCATCGACGCTCTCTTCCTCGTTGTAGCAAGGAATGATGAGGGAGAGGTGAGGCGCGGGCCTCGTCGCGTCGTTGGGCGCATCACTCGACGCGTCCCCGCCCACGTCGTTTATCGGCTCTACAGCGTTTTCGGTCATCCGATCACTCGTTCAGGCACCCGGTCCTCATTCCTCTACAATCCACTACAACCGCGCTATCTCGCAATCCAGGTACATGGCCGAGTGCGATTCTAATCGGCTCGCGGCAATCCGGCCCGAACCTCGAGCTCCTTCTCCATCCGCGACAGCGCACGGCTATACCCCCGGGCCCGACGGAGCGTCGACGGTTCGGGACCGACCAGAGTCCGCAGCAAAGCGACCACCGGCCGTACCTGAGAGGACACGCATAACGGGCCTGGTTTGGCCAGCTTCCTGTGTGTGATCTCGGCGGTCACGCGGTCCAACAAGGCGGTCGCGTCGGTCAATGCCAAGGCCCAGACCCCCGCGCCCGCGGCGTCCGCGTCGCGGCGGCGCCGATAGGTCGCGAGGGCGGCGCGACCGCGAGCGTGGTCACCATCGAGCACGCACCGGGCCGCCCTCAGATACAACTCGGGAGTCGGAAGCGGTCCGGTCGCGCGGGCGGCCGCCGGTGCGTCGGCGGGCCCGGCCTTCGGACGTTCCGACCCCGCGCTTTGGGACGTTGAAGGTACGGTCAACGGTGTTTCCGGGACCACCGGAGCGTCCGTATCGTCGGTCGCATCGACTTCATCGACGGGATCGATCAGGCCGGCCGGTTCGGGCAGCAGGTCGGTCCGGACCGGCCGCCGCGGCGTCCGCCCGGGCCGGGGACGGGGGCGGCCGAGCAGACGAGCCACGGCCCCGGTCGCGGTCGCGGTCGACTCTCGCTTGAGCTGGCGTTTCTCTTCCGCCGCTCGAAGGTCGGCCAAGCGCCCGCGAAAGGCCTCGACCTCCCGCTCCGCCTCCGCTTGTAGAACCACCTGGTCGGCTTCGGTGGTAGGGCGCGTCAGCGCGTCGAGGCAGTCGACACGGGGAGCGTTCGGGTCGCAGTCCGTCGCGCCAGCGCGCGGCCCTCCGCGCTCGGCGACATCCGCGGGCACCGCTTGGGTCGGGGCTCCGCAGCTCAGTCCCGCCACGGTCAAGACGAGCGGGAACATTCGGGTCCATCGGCATCCGAGGTGCGTCACTCGCCTTCCAGACGACACAAGCGGGCCGCTGCGGCAAGCACCGGTCCGTGCTCTGGAACCGACGGCGGCCGAACGATCGCCGCCAGCACCACCGCGTCTTCGGCATTACCGTAGCGACGCAGGATCTCGGCCGCCGCGGTCACCCACCGGCTCGAGCCGGCCGGGGGCCCGGTGCTCGACGTGGCGACCGGCGCCAACGCGCGACGAGCCAGAGCCACCCCGGTGGGCGCGTCGATGGTGGCCATCCCCCTGAGGTACGCGGCCTGATCACCATCCGACCATCTCGGCCACACACCTTCCAGACGCTGGGCCACCCGCCCCACCGTCATCGGGTCGATCCTCGATTTTATCCTAGGGATCTCACTGAACGCCAGAAACACCCGAACCGCCGCCGTCAGGGCGTCGCCCTCGAGGACGCCGACCTGATTGATGGCTTCCTCGTCGCCCAGAAGGGCGGTCGTCATCGCTAGCTCCCCGACCCCGAGCTCACCGAATCGGTCGCTCCACTCACCGCAGACGTCATCGACCCACTCCGATGTGACGTCGCGGTTGCCCGCCACCACTGCCATGATCCCGGCCCGAAGACCGTCGTCGCGCTCGACCACCTGGCGCTTGAGCCGCGACCGAGACGAACGCCGGCCGTTGCGGCGAGCGTAGGCCCGGGCGGCTAGATTGGGATTCAACCGCCGCAGGTCGGCGGGTCGAAACGGATAGCCCACCCGAATGAGCGCCTCCGCGGCACGCTCCTGCGCCGGCCGATCCCCCGACCGAACGATATCGAGCAGCACCTGGGTCGCCTTGCGATAGCGGTACCGGACCAGCGCTTCGGCCGCCATGAGTCGGACCTGAAGGTCGGTGTCCTCGAGTCCTACCGAGAGGAGCTGGCGAGCTCGATTGTGCTTCATGCGGCTGAGCACCCAGGTAACGCCGCGTCGGTGCTTGAGGACAGGCGACTCCACGGCAGAGGCGACCGTCGCGGTGTCGATGTCTGCGCCGAGCGCTAAAACCCCAACCGCGTGCGCGATTTTTCCCTCTTCGTCGTCAGGCACCGGTGTAGCCTGGATCCGGCGCAGGCTTTCGACGTACCGGGTGAGCCCGAACGCTCCGTACGCCGCCAACCGGCGCCGAAACGGTCCTGCGTGCCCCAGTTCGAGCAGGTCGGCGAGGACTCGGGGGCTGAAGTGAGGCCCCAGCCCAAGAAGAACCTCAGGGTCGATCGGCTCAGCAACCTGAGCGTCGATGAAGGTCTGCATTTCCTGGCAGGACCGCGGCGGGACGGTCTGCGCCGTCAAGCCGAACCAGAGAAGAGGCAACAAGATCCGGGCAAGGTGTTGCACGCGGCGCGAATCCTAGTACTCGGCGGCAAGAGTTCCAATCCAGGAACGCTCGACCGTCGGAACGCTCGACAATCTCCTGAAACGCCGGATCCGCGGTCGCGAGCAAATGGTAAGCTGGGGGCGCCACAGGGCTCGCGCCCAGGCGCTCCATGCTCGAATTCACGCCCACCACGTTTGGGGATTACATCCTCCAGGACCGCATCGGCGCCGGCGGCATGGCCGAGATCTTCTTGGCCACCGCGCAGGGAATCGAGGGATTTGAAAAGCGTCTGGTGCTCAAGCGGATCCTCCCGACGCTTTCCGACGACGAGCAGTTCGTCCGGATGTTCGTCGAGGAGGCGAAGCTATGCGTGTCACTTCATCACCCCAATATCGTGCAGGTGTATGACCTCGGACTGATCGCCGGCCAGTACTACATCGCCATGGAGTACGTCGACGGCCGCGACCTCCTGAAGACGCTCGCCGCCTGCGGCCGCCAGAAGGTCGGATTCCCGACCGACATCGCCCTCTATATCGTGATGGAGGTCTTGAAAGGCCTCGACTACGCGCACAAGCTGACGAAAGACGGCCGGCCCCTCGGCATCATTCATCGCGACGTCTCGCCATCCAACGTCTTGTTGTCGTTCGAAGGTGAGGTCAAGCTCGGCGACTTCGGGATCGCCAAGGCCCGAACCCGCGAACGGACCGCCACCGGCATCCTGAAAGGAAAGTTCGGGTACATGGCGCCCGAGCAGGTCACAGGGGTCCCGATCGACTACAAGGCCGACGTCTTCGCGGTTGGCATTCTGCTGTACGAGCTCCTGACCGGTCATCGACTGTTCGCGGGCAAGAACGACCTTGCCGTCCTCGAGCGGGTTCGCAACGCCGACATCAGCCCGCCGCCGCGGTACTATCGCCAAGATCTCGACTACGAGCTTGAGCACATCGTCATGAAGGCGCTCGCGCGGGAGCCTTCGGACCGCTTCGGCGACTGCATGGAGCTTCACGACGCGATTCACGACTACGTGTTCCGCTCGCGGGCTACGGTCGGTCCCGCGCAGCTCGGGCGCTTCATGCAGGCGCTGTTTCTGACGGATCCTGAAGAGCAGGCGCGGCGACTACGCGTTCGACTGCCTCCGATCCCGGGGGGCCCCGATCCGCTCCTCGGCATGGATGACACCGAAGACGAGCGGAGCGCCCCCGAGGAGCAAGGCATCACCGGCGACGGTCTCGCCATGCGCCGGGAATCTTCGATCACCGACGGCCGCGAGTTGATCGACGCCCCGGTCGTCCCCCAAGGCCGGGCAAAGCGCCCTCACCGCGCGGCGACCGATGATGACCTCGAGTTCGAAGCGACCGACGAATCGTCACTGGGCCGCCCACGGCGACGCGGCCCCGGAGAGCCTCGCCGACGCTTCCCCGTAGGCGGTCGCTCCACCTCGAGCATTGCCCGGCTGCCGAGTGTGACCGACGGTCAGACCGGCTTTGCGCCGTCGGAGATCGTCGAGCGAGCCGTCAGCAAGACCGACGTCGACTTGTCCGAACCATCCTCGTTACCTCCGCGGTCGGACGCCGAGCTGGGAGACGTCGAGTCGACCGTTCGCGTCGACCCGGCCGACACTCGGGAAGACTTGGCCTCGCCGGTCCTCGACGACTCGATGCAGACGACGGCCCCCCAGGTCATGCCGTCGGAAGCCTATCGAGCGGATCAGCCGCGCTCGGCTTCGCGGACCCTCTCGATCGAAGACAGCGACCTACCGACCGCCGAGGTCGAGAGTCTGGTGCCGGGGCGCGGCGAGAGCGGCCACGAAATGGACGAGACCGTCCTCAACCGTGATCAACATGCGGTCATCCAGAAGGTTCTGGCCGCGGCGGCCGCGGTTCGCACCCTTCCCCAGGTCGAGGATCCGTCGGTCGGGCTTGACGAGACCGAGCAGGGCGACGCGGCCGATCACGGACCGATCGAAGCGACGCTGTCGGGCCTATCCGGGCGCGGCTTCGACCTTGCGGATGATGCGACACCGTTCGATCCGCTCATGCCGGACCCCGCCGAAGATGCCTTCGTCGAGCGAACGCTCGCCAACGCCGACCAGCAGGAATACCAACCCGAAGACCGGTTCGGGCCGGCCACGGCAGCGGCGGGACCGGCCTTTCGAGACATCGTGGGACCACCATCGGAACCCAGCATCAACGTGGTCGCGAGCGATCCGAGGGTCCGAACCGGGTCCAGCCAGGAGCCGACCCATCGGCGACCGCCGGCGCGAACCGGCCCCGAAGTCAGCTCGGCTGCGGTGACCGACCCCGAAGAGCCCTGGGCCGAGCGCACGCTGGCTCAGCCCGCCTCGACCTCGGACGGCGAATCCGAGCATTCGGCCCCGGAGCGCGACCCGGAGGCGACCGACGACATCACCATGCTGGGGACCCTCGATGATGACGGTCCCCGTCTTCCCACCGACGACGCGGTCGTCGCGGCGCTGTCCACGGAAGAACCGAGCGTCCCTGCCATCACCGACGCCGGTCGGCTCGGCGACGCCGGTGCGTCCGGCCTGTTCGGAGCGCTGTCAGTGTTGGACGAACCCGTGGACTTCGAGCAGCAGGCCGACGAGGACCAGTCACTCGAAACGGTAGGGCGGTTCTACGCCGACTTCAGCGACTCGATGGGCCGAGTCGAGGCCGTCTCCGGCGACGACCGCGACGACGAGCGCCTTCCGTCCGACGTCGCGCAGAACGCGGCCTACGGCGAGACGCGGATGGGGATGCTGGCCGACCCCATCGACGACGCCTCGAGCCCGAGCTTCCCCCTCGACAGCGAGGAGCCCACTTCGGCCGGCGATGGGCAGTCCCTCCTGCTGTCCCCGCAGCTCCACAGCGAGCTTCCCGAACCCGAGTCATTCTCGTTGGTGCGGGCCCGAACGTCGAGCGTGTCCGGTCTCGACCTCGAGTTCGACATCGACCGAAGCCACTCCACCGTCAACGACGACGAACGCGAGTTCAGCGGCGGCGGCGCCGGATCCCGCCCGCCGGAAGAACCGACCGACGAAGAGCGCGCGTTGGATGAACAGGGGCGCCGCGACACACCCCTCATCGCCATCGGGGCCGACCTGGGGCCGATCGAGTGGCCCGCCGAAGACCCGGTGGGCAAGGTCGCCGGCTTGGTGTCGGAGAGCTTCGAGCTACATCTCGAACACTCGGTGTTGAGGCCACGGCCCGACTCGGAGCAGAGCGCCGAGTCGCGCGATGATGGGGAGATCGGCCCCCCCGTGCGTCCGGTTTCGATGGTGGATGCACCGGGCGGCGTCGATGAGACCTTCAGCCAGGTGGCGGTTGCCCCATCGCGGGTCGGCCCTCGCGGCGCGGGCGGTTCAGCCGCTCTACGCGCCGTGGTCGGCCGCCGAGGTCGGATCCGCGAGCTCAATCGGGCGAATCAACCTCGACCGCCGACGGACGACCCGGGCGCGCCCCGCGCCCGTCATGCCCGGCAGCCGCAGTATTCGAGCGGCACGCCCCATCCGAGCACCGGAACGCCGGGCCCCACCCAGGGTTCGCACGGGGCTCGAACGCCGCCCGGCCCCGCGTTTCGCGCTCAGCCGTCGGCGGGCATCCGAACCGGCGGAACCCCCTCGGGACCGGCCGCCTTCATCGTCCAGAGACCCCGATCAGGATGGCTGACCATCGCGTTGTACGGGCTTCCGTTGGTCGCGGTGTTCCTCACCGTCGCCGCCCTGGTATCGTCGGTGGTGTTGCGAGAACGCCAGCCGGTCTACGAGGACCACGATTTCGGCCGGCTGGTGCCTCCACCCGGTGGCGACGAGGGGTCAACCGACGACCCGGCCACCGACCGAGGATCGGCTGAAGCCCCTCCCGATCGTTCGCCGGCCAGACCCGAGGGCGAACCGCCTCCGCGGTCGGCCTCACCGGCCGGTGCCCAGGCCGATCCGAGCGGTCCCCAAGGGGCGGCGGCGGTCCCGCCGCGACCTCGGGGCCAACGCGAACCGGGCGAGCAAGGTCGTCGAAGGTCGAGCCGACGCAAGCGCGCCGAGACGGGGCCGAAAGCCCGTCGCGACGGGCGAGGGCGGATTCGCGTTCGGTGCGATCGACCTACTCTGGTGCGCATCGTAGGCGTGGGGTCTTACCGCGCCGACCCGCAACTCATCCGTCGTCTGCGCCCGGGCGACTACCAGATCAAGCTCTCTCGAAGCGGTGAGCAGCTCAGCAAGGTCGTCATTCAGGTCGTCGCGGGCCATGACGTCAAGATCCCTTGCCCGTAGGGGTTCGGGCATCATCACCGAGGCGACGTGTTTCGAATCGTCTTCTTCGGGCTCGATGGCCCATTTGCCTCAATTCCACTCGCCGCGCTGACGCGGGCCGGCTTGGCGCCCGTTCTGGTCGTCCGAGGATTGAAGCGTGAGCCGAGGCCCTGGCGTCCCCAGGCCCGAGTGATCTCGGCTCGGCCCGGCTGGCTCGACCGTCTCACCGCTCGCTTTCAAGACCACCACGACCCCTCCGCTCGATCGGAACACGACCTCACGACGGTCGCCCAGTCGCTGGGCATCGACGTGGTCGAGACTTCGAACGCCAATCGCGCCGAAGTGATTCGTCTGTTGGCGAGGGCGCGGGCCGACGCGCTGGTGGTCGCCGGCTTCGAGCACCTCTTGTCATCGCGGGTCCTCGCCGTCCCGACCTTCGGCGGCTTGAACGTCCATCCGGGCGGGTTGCCCGAGGAACGCGGACCGGCCCCGCTGTTCTGGGCGCTGCGCGGCGGACGGACTCACCTCAGATGGACGATTCACATGCTCGACGCGGGGGAAGACTCGGGCGACGTCGTGGCCGCGGGAGACCTGTCGATCGAACGCGGCACCGAGGGCCTCGAGATCCTCCAGCAGATCGCTCAGGCGGCCAGTCCCGCGCTCGTGCGGTCTGTTCGTGCCCTTTTCGCCGGCGACCTGGTTCGGCAGCCGCAAGCGGAACGCGACGCCCAGCGACGCCCTCGACCACGCTTCGAAGACGGACGCATCGATGTCAGCAAGCCGGCTCACGCCGTATTCACGTTCGTGGCGGGTTGCTGCCGTCGCTACAGCCTGTTCGTCGAAGTCGCCCAAGACCGCTTCTTCATACGCCGCGCCGTGTCGTTCGACCCCGACGCAAACATGGATTTCGATTTCGTGCTGACCGGGGATTGTCTGCTGCTTCGATGTAATCCCGGCCTGGTCGAACTCGAACTCAAGGAAGAGGGAGCGCTTTTTTCCGCCGAGTATTGATCAACCCAACGCTTCTCGATGGCCCAGGACTGTGGCACGTTCGCGCCGTACATGCCGGAACAGGACCTGCGGGCCGGGCGGCGCGCCAAGATTATCTGCACCTTGGGCCCCTCGACCGACGCCGATGGTGTTCTCGAGGACCTCTTGGACAGAGGGATGGACGCCGCGCGTCTGAACCTGAGCTTCGGACCGATGGAGGAACACGTCGAACGCATCCGCCGCATTCGGGCGCTCGACGCGAAGCGACCGGTTGCCGTGATCGTCGACTTACCGGGCCGAAAACTCCGGGTCGGTCAGCTCCCGAATGGCGCCATCAACATCCAGACCGGGCAGACGATCTCGTTGGTTCCCGACGAAGGCCAAGTCGGCAATGAAGACACCCTGCCCGTCGGCCGAGAGCTCTTTCACGACAACATGGCCCGCGGCGACCGCATTCAGCTCGCCGATGGTCACGTCGAAGTGATCATTCGCCGATTCGAATCGCAGTGGGTGCAGGCCGAAGCGCTGATGGGGGGTGACGTCGGCGCCCGTACCGGCGTCCACTATCCCGGCCTGCCGTTGACCGGGTCTCCGCTGACCGAAGCCGACGAGCCCTATCTGAAGATGGCGGTCGAGGAAGAGGTCGACTTCATCGCGCTGACCTACGTATCCGACGCGCAAGACATCCTCCAAGTTCGCGAGCGGCTCGGCGAATTGAACGCCTCCATTCCGATCATCGCCAAGATCGAGCGGTCCGATGCCTTCGCGCGGCTCGACGGCATCCTCAAGCGGGCCGACGCGGTCATGATTCGCCGCGGAGACCTGGGCGCGCAGATCGAGGTCACCCGAGTTCCTCTGGTTCAGAAGAAGATCATGCGGCTCGCAAATCAGCAGGGCGTGCCGGTGATCATCGCGAC
>CAZFIV010000147.1:0-15478 GCA_964519665.1 uncultured Myxococcales bacterium | reverse complement strand
AGCGCCCAAAGTCCGCTTCTTTGTCACGCTTCGCTCGGAGCAAGTCTCCTAGCACACCTCGTCGGCGAACGGCCGGCTTGCGACGGCTTGCTCGAAGAGGTCGGCGAACGCTTCGACCGATCGGTCGAGCGGACGGGCATAGCCACCACCCATCAGCACCAAGGTTGGAACGTCGTTGATGCGGGCGAGATCGAAGACGCGAGCGTTGCGGTTGCGGAGGCCCGCGCGGCTGAGCTCGAGGCGCCCGAGCTGGTCTTCCGCCAGCGGGTCGACGCCCGCTTGGTAGATGAGGAGCTGCGGCGCGAATTGCGCCACCGTAGCGCTCAGAGCGTCATCGAGGGCTCGGAGGTAATCATCGTCGTCGGTTCCGGCGGGCAACGCTACGTCGAGGTCGCTCCGCTGCTTGCGGAACGGAAAGTTCTCGGCGCAGTGGACCGACAGGGTAAAAACTTCTGGATCGTCTTCGAAGATCTTCGCGGTCCCGTCACCTTGATGGACGTCGAGATCGATGACCAGAACCCGGTTCACCCCGTAGTCGCGCCGAGCGACCTCGGCCGCCACCGCAATATCGTTGAACACGCAGTACCCCGCACCGAAGTCGGCGAACGCGTGATGAGTGCCGCCAGCAAGGTTGCCTGCGATCGATGCGCCATGTCGAAGCAGGGCGTGAGTGGCCGCGACGGTACCGCCGAGGATTTTCAAAGTTCGTTCCGCGATGCGGTCGGTCCATGGCCGCAGGCCGATGCGGCGGGCGGCTCGCTCGTCAAGGCGCCGCTGGAAAAACGCCTCGATGTACTCCGACGTGTGGACCGTCCGAAGATCCTCGACGGCGCACAGCGGGCTGGGGACGATCCTGGCGGTCGCTTCGAACCTGCGAGCCTCCAGTTCGGCACGCACCTTGCGGTAGCGGTCTCGGGGAAACCGCGCCTCCGGAGAGAGGCCATCGGTGTACACCGGATCGTAAAAGAAGACAGGTTGTGAGGAGGCCACCCACTGTTCGTGACGTGCGGCGAGAGAAGAGTCAAAGCGGTAAAACGCCAGTCGCGTCGATGGAGGCCCGAACGACGCGGCTTGGCGGCTCCGATCGCGAACGGTATCCTTTTTACCGTGATCATGCGTGACCTTGCTCCCTTCGCTCTCGTCGTCGCGGTGACCGCCCCGTCTTTCGCATTCGCCGACACCTTGGTGCTGCGCGATGGCCAGACCTTCGAGGGCATCGTGTCGGTCGAAGGCGCCGAAGTGAGTATCGAGCTCGACATCGGGACGGTCACGTTCCCCAAGGAGGAGGTCGAGCGCATCGAGCGGGCCGACAGCGCGGTGCACGAGTTCGACCGGCGGTTTGCCAACGTTCGCCGCAACGACGTGAAGGCCCTTCAAAGCTTGGCCGATTGGGCGCGGGCGCAGGGCCTCGATAGCCGCGCCTATACCCTGCACGCGATGGTGGTCGCCCAGGCTCCCGAGAACGAAACGTCGCGGCGAGCGCTCGGACACCAGCGAATGGATGGTCAATGGGTCGATCCCGCCGAACAAGCCAGGTCGGCGCGGTTGGCTGACATCAAACGGCGGTCCGAACAGCTTCGGGCCGAAGCAGCCGAAGAGGAGCGCGACCGGCTGATGCGGCAGCGCGCTCAACAGCTCGCCCAACTGTTGATTCGAGAGCGGCAAGCCGCCGCCGCCCCACCGCCGCCGACCATCTGGGATTGGGGGCCTGCGGTGTGGGGTCTGCCTTGTGGCGCGGTGCGCACCGGGTTTTGCGGGATCCGGGACCCTGGGCGAATCCTGATACGTGAGCCAGCGGTGCGGCGCCGGGGCCGACGAGTCATTCGCCGAGGCGGGCCCGTGGTCTATCGAGGCGGATCTACGGGAGGCACGGCGAAGACGACCAGGCCGGGGCGGCCCGCAGACGTCGCGACCGGGGGGAGCTCTCGGGAGCCTCGGGACGGCGCCCGCATAGCCATTCGTCGCCGCCGGTGACCGCTCCGTTCGGTGCTGAGCTCTTGGTGCCGTGAATTGGTCATGCGTCGGAAGACTAGGGCGCCATGATTCCGCACAGAGGAGCGGGCCACGACAGCGTGGAATGTTCGGCGATCATCGCGTCGATCCGCGGCGCGACGTCGTCGGGAAACGGTGCCGTCTTACGGGCCGCGAGATCGGCGTGGCTGGTGATGAACTCGAAGACGTTGGAGAGTGCGCCCTGGGTCTCATTCACCAGGAACCACACCGCGTGCAGCCGCTTGGCGGTGCGAGCCACGGCTCGCCCGTGCACGGCGACCTGATCGCCTTGGTGGCACTCGGCGAGGTAGCTCAGGTGATGCTCCAGATCGAAGATGCCGAGGTGTCGCTCGCTAAAGTAGGTCATGTCGATGCCGAGAGACTGCAAAAACGGAAAGCCCGCCTCGTCGTACAAGCCCATGTAGTGTTGGATGTTCATATGCCCATTCTGGTCGAGGAACGACGCAGGGACGGTTCGGCGTAGATACAGCGGGAGTTCTTGAACTTGGGCCACGGTGGGCACGTTCGCTAAAGGCATGGACAGTCCATAACAGAATACCCTCGAGTTCGACCCCCGGTTCGACCTCTGACTCGCGTCGGGCCCTGACCTACCGTCTGGCCGTGGGGGCTTCCTCGAGACGCTCGTCGGGTCGGTGGGGCCGGTCGTGGTCGGGAGCGGGGCCGACGCGCAATCGGTTGGCTCGGCCGGGCGAGGCAGTGCTAGGAACGGACTGTGCGTCCCGAAATTTTGGCCCCGGCCGGCGATCAGGCGAGCCTCGAAGCAGCGTTGGCCGCCGGGGCGGATGCGGTCTACTTCGGCCTCGATGAGGGCCTGAACGCGCGGGCGCGAGCCGGCAACTTCCCGGTTGCCCACCTGCCGGTCACGATCGACCAGATCCATCGCGCGGGCGCGCGCGCCTATTTGACCCTGAATACGCTCATCTTCGAAGACGAGCTGCCGCCGGTTGAAGACTTGATCCGGGCGGCCGCTGAAGCCGGGGTCGACGGGTTGATCGTGCAGGATCCCGCCGTGGCGCTCCTGGCTCGGGCGCTGGCGCCGACCCTCGAGGTTCATGCCTCGACCCAGATGACCGTGAGCAGCCCCGAGGCCGCCCGGTTCGCGGCTCAGCTCGGCGTGGTGCGCATTGTGGTCCCGAGGGAACTCTCGGTCGACGAGATCGCGAAGTATGCTGCCGAGTGTTCGATTCCCCTCGAGGTGTTCGTCCACGGGGCGCTCTGTATGTCGTGGAGCGGGCAGTGCCTGACCAGTGAAGCGTGGGGGGGACGTTCGGCGAACCGGGGACAGTGCGCACAGTCGTGTCGGTTGCCGTATTCGCTGATCGTCGACGGTGAGCTTCGGGACACCGACGACGTGCTGTACCTGCTATCGCCGCTCGACCTCGCGGCGGTCGATCAGATCCCTGACCTCGTCGAGGCGGGGGTGGTGTCGCTCAAGATCGAAGGTCGTTTGAAAGGCCCGGCGTACGTGGCGACGGCCGTGGAGGCTTACCACAAAGCTTTGGACGGCGAAGAGGTCGACCTCGGTGAGGCCGCGCTGGCCTTCTCACGAGGCTTTTCCTCGGGCTTTCTCGGTGGGACCAACCACCAGGCGTTGGTCGAGGGCCGGTTCCCCAAGCATCGAGGGGTATATTTGGGCAAAGTCGTTGAAGTCACGGACCGGACGGTGAGAGTCCGACGCGCCGAGCGCGCGTATGCTCGGCCGTTGGCCGTCGAGCCAGGTCCCGGCATGGGGGTGGGCTTCGATACGGGGGCGCCTGAGTCGCGGGAGCCCGGGGGACCGCTGTTCGCGGTGCGCGCGACGCCCGATGGGTGGTGGTTGGAGTTTGGCCAGCCCGGTCCGCGCCTGTCGGCGGTCCGACCGGGGCATCGGGTCTGGCTCAGCGGAGACCAGCGCCTGGATCGCGACGCCCGGCAGCGTCCGGCCCCGGCGGGCCGGGTTTCGGCTGCGCTCGAGGTTCGCGGTGTCCGTGGCGAGCCATTGGTCGCGACCCTGGCGACCGAACGGGCCGCGGTCACCGAACGGACCCAACGCCCGCTCGAACCGACCAAAGCGGGAAGCCGGGCGGGGGGCATCGACGACGGTCTTCTGCGAGCCAAACTAGGGGCGCTGGGCGGCACCCCATTTCGACTCGCGACGGTTCGCGCCGAGCTCGAGCCCCAGCTCTTCGTTCCCCCTTCGGAGCTCAAGGCCCTGCGGCGTCGTCTCGTGGCCGCGCTCGAATCCCAGCACCTGGAGAGCTTCCGCCACCCGGTGATGTCGGGCCCGGTGTGGTCGCAGCTGGTGCCCGAGTCTGTATCGCGCTCGACATCCGACGCCGATGTGGAGCTGGTGCCGCTGTGTCGAACCGAAGAGCAGCTCGAATCGGTGATCGCCGCCGCCTTCGAGTATGTCGAGCTCGATTGGATGGAACGGGTAGGGCTGGGGCGCGCGGTCGACCGGGCCCGGCAGGCTGGCCTGCAAGTGGGAATAGCCACCCCGCGCATTCAAAAGCCCGGCGAGGCGGGCATCGACGCCCATACTGAGCGGCTCCGCCCCGACGCAGTGCTGGTGCGGCACTGGGGCGGCCTCGAGCATTTCCGCACGTTGCCGTCGGAGCGCCGCCCGCTCGTGCACGGCGACTTTTCGCTGAACGTGACCAACTCGATCACCGCTCATCACTTGCTGGAGCTCGGGTGTGCCACGATCACCGCCGCCCATGATCTCGACGCCCGCCAGCTGCACGCGCTCCTCGGGCGCGTGCCTGCCGACCGGGTCACAGTGACCGTACATCATCACATCCCGACCTTTCACACCGAGCACTGCGTATACGCGCACCACCTCTCGGAAGGGACGGACTACCGAACTTGCGGACGGCCCTGCGAACAGAACCGCATCGCGCTCCGCGACCGGTCTGGCCTCGACCATCCGGTCGTCGTCGACGTGGGCTGCCGCAACACTGTTTTCAACGCGCGGGCTCAGTCCGCAGCGAACGTGGTGCCGGGGCTGCTCGAACGCGGGGTGCGACGCCTTCGGGTCGAGTTCGTGTGGGAGACCGGCGAGGAAGCGCGGAGGGTACTCGATGCGTGGCGGGCTCTGATCGCAGGCGACATCACACCGGCGGTCCTCACCGAGCGAGTATCGACGCACGAGCAGTTTGGCGTGACCGCGGGAACGATGCGAACCATGCTTCCGGTGATCCAGTGACCGTGTCGCGCGCTGCCGCACAGCGGGCGGGGCGGCGTTGTGGTGTGTCGTTGCGCATCGGAAGGGTTGAACGACGGTCGCTACATTCGCCGGTCGCGCATGAGGCCTTCTTGCATCGTCGAAGCCACGAGGCGGCCGTCTTGACAGAACCAACGACCGTGCGAAAGGCCTCGGGCACCCTGCGCGGACGGAGAATCGATATCGTACAGCATCCACTCGTCGAATCGGAACGGGCGGTGAAACCACATCGCGTGATCCAGGCTAGCGATCTGTAAACCCGGGGTCACCCAGGTGACCGCGTGCGGCTGCATGGCGGTCACGAGGAAGTGAAAGTCGCTCGCGTAGGCGATCATGTATTGATGGATCGACTGGGCGTCGGGAAGGCGGCCATTCGTCTTGAACCACACTCGGCGAAAGGGAGGTCGAACACCGGGGTTCGTCGGATCGATCGGATCGACAGGGCGAACGTCGATCGGTCGCTGGCCGGTGATCCGTTCGACCATGGCGCGCGGTATACGGGCCCGCGCCTCGTCGGACAGCCGCGCGAGGTATTGTTCGCCGAGCGTCGTTTCGCTCGTGAGCTCATTCGGTGGGGGTACGTCAGGCATCGTGGGGTACTGATGCTCTAGGCCGGACTCTTCGACCTGAAACGACGCGGCCAGGTTGAAGATGGCCTTGCCGTCCTGAACAGCGACCACGCGGCGGGTCGTAAAGCTCTTGCCGTCGCGAATGGGATCGACGAGGTACAGGATCGGTTTCGCGGCGTCGCCGGGGCGCAGGAAGTACGCATGCAAGGAGTGCACGGTGCGACCTTCGGGGACGGTCTGTTCGGCGGCGCTCAGGGCTTGGCCCACGACTTGCCCTCCGAAGACCCGGCCCCATCCCAAGTCCTGGCTTTGGCCCCGGAAGATGTTTTCTTCGATCCGCTCGAGGCTAAGAATGCGGACGAGCTCGTCCAGCTTTTCACTCTGTGCCACGCGGTCACCCTACCCCACCCGGTGCGACTTCGGCAGATCCGTCTCGTTCCCGGTATTGATTCGCTACGAGTGTCACTCCTCGCTCCACTGGGTCGTCATCCCCGGTACGGTGCCGTCGTGGTCGGCGGGTTTGTGGGTCGGCGAGTTGGTGGGTCGGCGGGTTGGTGGGTCGGCGGTCGAGTTTGCTGTTTGGCGGACCAAGACCAGGGTGATAGGGACACCGAAGATCTGACCGGAGATGTCATGGCGTTCATCAATGAAATCGCGACCGCTGTTCCCCCGAACGAGATCCACGGCAGATTCCTAGACCTCATTCCGGTCTTCGTCTCCGATGCGCGCCAGCGTGGAATCTTCGAACGACTTGCTCGCCGCGCGCAGATCGAGCGTCGATACAGCGTCCTGCGGCCCACCCCGAATCCGGATTGGGTCGACGTCGACGGCTACTTCAAGGTGGGCTCGTTTCCGTCGACGAAGGCGCGAATGGACTTGTACGAGCAATTCGCCTTTCGGTTGGCAGGGCAAGCGATCGAGCAGCTGTCCACCCCGATGTCCGACGTCACTCATCTCATCGTTACCAGCTGCACCGGTTTCTATCAGCCGGGTCTCGACCTGCAGATCGTCGACCACTTCAAGGTATCACCGGCCGTCGAACGAACGTTCATTGGCTTCATGGGCTGCTTTGCGGCCATCAACGGGCTCAAGGTCGCGAACTACATCGCGAGAGCCGAGCCCAAAGCTCGGGTGCTTCTGCTCAATGTCGAGCTGTGCACGCTCCACCTGCAAGAGTCGAGCGACCTAGAGCAGCTGTTGTCGTTCTTGGTATTCGCCGACGGTTGTGCGGCGTCCATCATCAGCGCGGAGCCAAAGGGGCTCGAGCTCAAGTCCTTCTACTCAACGGTGTTCGAGCAGGCGAGGGAACAGATCCAATGGCACATCGGAGACCGCGGGTTTGCGATGTTTCTTTCCGGTCAAGTGCCAGGGTCGATTCGGGCTTCGATTCCGCCCCACATTTCCCGCATCCTCGGGCAACGCGCGCAAGCTGACTTTACGATGTGGGCGATCCATCCTGGCGGTCGGAGCGTGCTCGACGCCGTCCAAGGGGCGTTTGCGCTCGATGACGCAGCGATGCAACCGTCTCGTGGCGTCCTCCGGGAGTACGGAAACATGTCGTCGCCGACCGTCATGTTCGTGCTGGCTCAGCACCTTCGTGCGAACCGCACGGGTTTGGGGGCTGCGATGGCTTTCGGTCCCGGTCTCACCGTCGAGAGTCTGGTGTTTTCCCGGGAGTGAGCCGGACCGTCAGGTTCCGACCAACGGCCTGCGAAGCCGGCCGAACGCCTTTTCAGTCGAGCGACCTTCTGTCCCGGGCGGGCTCGGGTCACAATCGATCCTGCCCATGCGGGTCTTCATGAGCTACGCGCAGATCGACGAGGAGCTGGCGGGCGCGATCGCGGCCGGGCTGGATGACCTCTCGATCACGTACGTTTGCGACCGAAAGATGCCGGATTGGGCGGACGATGTTCCATCGGTCGAGCGCAACGGTCTCGGCGCGGCAGCCGAGCTGCTGGTTATCCTATCCCCGGCCAGCGTGCGGTCCCTGTGGTTGCCGTTCGAGGTCGGGTTTGCCTCGGCGTTGTGCAAGACGGTGCTCGGTTTCGTCTGCCATCCTTCACTCGAGCTGCCGGCCTTTCTCCAGAACGCCTATTGCGCCGCAACGCTCGAAGACCTCCAGCGGTTCTTCGTGGGAGAAACGCCCGTGGACCGGGCGTTGGCGGCCGCGTCCCCGACGATGGCTCATCTTTGTGAGTCGGCCGCGATGGTCGCCGTCGACACCATGCGTCTTCTGCTGTCGGTCGCCACGCCGCGGTCGTACGGAATCCATATCAGGCGGTATCCCGAACACCTCGCGGTCGTGAAGCGATCGTTCCGGGTGCTCGCCGCGGAAGGGGCCAAGGACCACCTCCACGATGGCACTCGGCGGCGAGTAGAGCTGTTGTGTGGCCGGCTGAAGTGGTTTCTCGAGCGATTGAGCCAACCGCAGGGCCGACCGCAACTGCACAGCGACTACTTTCGAATATTCGCGTGGATCCACCGGGAAGTGGCCAATCTTGTCCGCACGCTTATTCCGTCGACCACTGAGGAGCTCCACGAGTGGCTCGACGCGTACTTTGAAGGGGAGGGTGTGGGCCAGCCGCGCTCGGCGGACGAGCTCATCGCGCTTCGTCATCGCATCCAGGGCGCCTATCTCGAATCCGGGCAGATCCACACCATCTGGGATGATGTCGATAACAAGCTCGCGATTCCGTATTTGATGATCGACGAACGATTGGTCCCGCTGTTCATGACGGTCGAGGAGGTCGATGCGCTGGTGCGCGCCTCGGAACCTCCGCAAGCGGATCCGACCACTCCGTAAGGAGCGGGGCCATGAAGTCATCGTGCCGAGTTGTTGCCCGGCCGTGCGGCCCAGGTCACGGGCCCGCCATCGCTCGCCATCTCAGTTTGAGGTCCTCAGAAAACGGCGCCCCGCCTTCTCCTTTCCAAAGGTTCGTGTTAAGCGCTGCCCGAAAGGTTTAAACCATGGCTCCAGTTCAAAACCCCGGTTCGTACCAAACTCCTCATCAGGCTCCACAGCAGCCGCCGCCGAACAACTGGCTGATTCCCGCGATCATCTCGACGTTCTGCTGCCTCCCCATGGGCGTGGTCGGGATTATTTTCGCCACGCAGGTGAATTCGAAGTGGATGATGGGCGACTACGAAGGCGCCATGTCTGCCGCCAACAATGCCAAGACCTTCAGCCTCATCGGCTTCGGCCTATGGGCACTGGGCGTCATCGCGTACATCATCGTGATCGCGGTCGCCGTCTCGCAGTCGCCAGAGTTCCAGCAGGGCTACTGATTCAGTGCATCGAGCGATGCCGGTGGTGGGCCGCGCCGTACGACTGCTGTTGTTGATCACAGGTACCGCGGCCCTCACGTGGCTCGCCGCTGATCTCTACCACCGAGACATCGCCAGCCCCGAGTCGATGCGGCTCTACCCGAGCTGCTGGTTCAATCGATTGACGGGGCTGCATTGCTCGGGGTGCGGCGCAACCCGCGCCGTGCACGCGCTTCTGCACTTTCAGCTCAGGACGGCGGTCAGCAATAATCTATTGTTGTTCGTGCTCGGGATCCCCGTCTTCTCCTACGCCTATCTTTCACAGCTGCGCTACGTCATCATCGGCCAGCCCTTCGCTCGCTTCAGCCCCCGAATAGAGCTGTATCTCATCCGTTTTGCCGCGGTGAGCATCCCGATGTTCTGGGTCGTCCGGAACTTTCCATGGTGGCCGTTCACCCTGCTTGCGCCCATCGAGGCGATCGCCGCGCTTTGAAAGAGAAGGCTTAGCAACACCCCCGGTTCCGGTACCGCCCCTTCGACGCAACGCTCGTTGTCGACTTCGGCCGCGCTCCTGCGTGGGTGCCGCGGTCTGCATCGGCCTACCCGGATTTCTCGTTCACAGTTGATCGCGATCGACCACCCAAAGTTAAGAAGACTTGCCGGCGCCACCCAGCGGTTCGCGGCCGGCCAAAGACTGCATTGGGGTACGACCGATGGTTAGAGTTTTGCGATCCGTTGTCTGTGTGATGGGCCTCGCCACCGTTTTCATGAGCACCAATGCCAATGCTCAGGACCGGGTGAGGGAGAGAGTGAATCCCGATCAAGTCATCCGGCGCGGTCGACCGATGGATACGAACTTGATAGCGCCTCAGCCACACGCTGCGCCAGAGCTCGACCCCGCGGGGGCGGCTGCGATGGGGCTCATCGTGATGGGCGCGGGTGTGATCGTACTCGAACGGCGGCGGCGCATGGCGTAGGCTTTAGGCCGCGCCGCATGTCCCGATTCCTTCCACTGCTCGCCGTTCTCTCGGCCGCGGAGGTTATCGCACTCTCCCTCGCGTTCGACCTTCGCCCCTTGTCTGAAAAAACCGGATGGGTGGGCCTGCTCGGCGCCGGGGGGGGGCTCGTCCCCCTCTTGTTCATCGTTCCGGTTGTTCTCACGATTCTGCGAGATTCGACCCTGCACGAAGTAGCCGGGCAGCTGAATCGCGCTCGGGTGACGCCCCGCCGGGCGGTGGCGGCTTGGTGCGCTCACGCTGGCGCGTTCGGGGCGTTCGTGGTCGGTACGCATCTGCTCGTGACGATGGAAGCGCCGTCGGCGTTACACGCGGGACTATGGATTCTGGCGGCTCCCGCAGTGCCCGTTGTCACGTGGTGGGTGGCGCGGCCTCGAGTTCGGCTCCGACCGGTGCTGATCCGGGCGGCGCCCGCGATTGGGCTTGGCGTGGGCATTGCCGTGTTCGTCTGGGGTATGGGGATGTTGTCGTCCGCCCTGTGGCACGCGCTGTATCCGATCGTGCTCATCCCCGTCCACGCCCTGCTGAAGGCCACGTTGACCGACGTGGTCTATGAGCCTGGGCTTCAAAACGTCGGCACCACCCGGTTCTTGGTCAACGTGGCACCCGTGTGCTCCGGGCTTGAAGGCTTAGGCCTTCTGGTTTCGCTGGCCGTGCTCATCCTGGTCTTCTATCGGCCGGCGGGCTGGTCGTGGCGACACGGCGCTTTGTTCATCCTGGCCGCCGCCTTCTTGTCGTGGTTCGCGAACGTCGTGCGGATCTGCACATTGGTCGCCATCGGCGACGCCGGCTTCGAGAAGGTTGCCATCGGCGGCTTTCACTCGAAAGCGGGCTGGCTTCTCTACGCCTTGGTGGGCATCGGGATGTTGTGGTTCGTGGCTCGACGAGATCGAGCCCCGGGCGGCCGCCCCCGCGAAACGGCCGAAGGAGCGTCGACGCCGGGCCGCTCGGTTCCCGCCGTTGGTGCCGATGTCTTCGTCGGGCCGGTGCTGATTTTTACCGCAACCGGCCTCCTCACCAGTCTGGCCACCGAGACGACCTTTGACCCGCTCTACGGGCTGCGCGCGATCGCCGGCGCGGTCGCCTTGTTTGGGGCGTATCGAATCGGGCGGCGGCGGGGCTTTGCGCTCTCCGATCCCGGCCCCTCGGGGGCCCCGCTGGTCGCGATCCTCATTGGCATCAGCACGTATGGCGTGTGGTTGATGCTCGCCCCTGGCCCGCTGAGCCCCGCGGTCCAGCGAGGGCTGGCCGGCCTGTCAGCGGACGCGGCCGCGGTCTGGGTGATGTTGCGGTTGTTCGGTCATGTGTGCGTCGTGCCCTGGGTCGAAGAACTCGCGTTTCGTGGCTACCTGATGCGCCGATTGAGCGACGCCGATTTTGTCAGGGTGCCTTACGCTCGACTCGAGTTCTTCCCCGTTGTCCTCTCGGCCGTCGCGTTCGGCGCCCTGCACCAGGCTTTCGTCGCCGGCGCGGTGGCCGGCATCATGTTCGCGTTGGCGCAATCGTACGGTCGTCGAGTCCAGGACGCCGTGATCGCGCACGCGACCACGAACGCCTTGCTCGCCGTCCATGCCATCCTCGAAGCGGCGGGAGTTTGACAACGAATCTCCGTGCAGGTCGCTCACTAGCCGTTCCCAATCACCGCAAAGCAGGGCATACGGGGCAGTCATGAAGGAAGCTGAGGTCCACGGCGTGATGGTGACGATCGAACCGCCCGACGTGCTCGTCGGGCTCGTGGTCGCGCGGGGGTGCACGACCGCGGCGGCGCCGCCCGGCCTCGACCGGGCGCTGAACGCGGCCTTGGAAGAAGCCAATGCTCGGGTCGGGGAAGAAGAAGTTACGAAGCCGGTTCGCGGTCTGTTGCGATATGGCGGGTATAAACCCACCGGGCGCGGAAAGCCAGCCAGCGAGTATCTGCTGAAGGCCGCACGCACCGGCGGATTTCCGCGGATCAACAATCTGGTCGACCTGAATAACCTAGTGTCGCTCCGGTCGTTGCTACCGATTTCGTTGGTCGATCTCGTCCGTGCGGACACCGGTCGCTTCGTGGTCCGCCGGGGCCGGCCCAACGAATCGTATATCTTCAATAGCGCGGGCCAAACGATCGCGCTTGAAGATCTGCTGCTCGTCGCTCGCCAACCGGACGATGAGCCCTGTGCCAACCCGATCAAGGACTCCATGGCCACCAAGCTTACGGACGCATCGACCGATGTGATGGCGGTGATCTACGCGCCGCCGGCGCTCCGCGTGCACGCGGAAGCGGCGGCGGCTCGGTTCGCCGAGGGCTTCGAGGCGTGGACCGACGCCGACGCCGTCGAATCGGTCGTATTGGTCTCCTGATCTTCCCGTGCGCTCCTTGATCATCGTGATTGTCGCGGTGGGCCTGGGGGCCTGTCGCTCGGATGCTCGGGCGAGCCGATCGGTGCTCTTTATCGGCAATAGCTACATCTACTTCAACGACCTGCCCGACATGTTCGCGTCGGTCGTCACTTCGGCACCAGGTGCGCCTCCCGTCGGGCGAGTCGAGTCGGTCACGATGGGGGGGTGGCGCCTGAGTCAGCACGCCGAAGACGCCCGGACCGATGGGCACGTACTATCGGAGTTCTTGGCGCCGACCGGGCCGGATTGGACGCACGTCGTCGTCCAAGAGCATAGCCAGATCCCCGGGTTGCCGATGGATCACCCACACTATCGATCCTCGCTCGACGCGATGTCGGAGCTGGCCCGGTTGATCGGGAGCCGTAGAGCGAAGATCGTGCTCTTTCTGACGTGGGGGCGGCGAACCGGAGATCCAGCCAACCCCGATGTCTACCCGGACTACCCGATGATGCAGGCTCGCCTGCAAATGGGATACGAGGCCTTGGCCGAGCACGCCTCGATGGAAGGCGTCGAAGTCTACGTGGCGCCGGTCGGGCTCGCCTTTTCGTCGGTGCGCACAGAAGACTCGCAAGGTCTGTTTCGACGCTTGTACCAAAGCGATGGGTCCCATCCCTCCGTCCGCGGATCATATCTCGCGGCCTGCGTCCTGGCCGCCACGACCTTTGGCGTCGATCCCATGACGGTGACCTGGAAGCCCTCCGGAATGTCGGAACAGGTGGCCCGGAAGCTCCGGGGGGCCGCGGCGTCTGCTTTGGACTGAGCGTTCGACGCGGTTCGAAACCACTCGATACCGCCGGAGATACCGCGCGATACAGGTCGACGTCGGTCAACGCAGCAAGGCGGAGGAGAACCGTCCTCGGGTCGTAGCAGCCGTGTCGGTCGGGGACACTTCGGTCGGCGAGGCCGCTTCGGCAACGAGGTCGGGTACGCTGAACGGCTCGGAAGGGCTGATCGGAGCCGACGGGATGGGTTCGGGGACGTCCGGACGCACCGGACTCACGAAGGTGCTGGTCGCCACCGCCAAAGCCGCCTCGAATCGACCCCCGCTGGCCAACGGGGCTGTCTCGTTCTCGAAGAAGACCAGTTCGGCCAGCTGTGGAAGCGGACGAGTCGGGGGCGAGTGCGCAGGCGGCGAGCTGGGGGCGATGGTCAGATTCTGAGCTTCGAGTTCGGCCGACGAACGGCGGGCGTCGAGCATCGAGCCCCGGGTGGTTTCCGTGTGAGTGGCCAGGGCCAACGCCAATTCCGCCGCCAAGAGGCGCGCTCGGCCGTATACCGCGGGCGCCGGAAAGTGGTCGCCCGGTTCGAGCAGGGCGACCCGGAGCGCCCACAGAGCCTCCTGGAATCGCCCGACGCGGCATAGCAGGCCGGCTACGTGCAATAAGGGCATCGGGGTTCGATGAAGGCGATCCGCGGTCAGCCACAGGCGAACGGCGGAATTGACGTCTCCGAGGACGTGGCGGGCCCGCGCAAGCTGTAATGCCTCGACCAACGAATCGTTGGGCGGGGTGGTGTCGACGTACAGGAGACGGGCCACCTCGGCGTCGTCGATTTCTTCGGGGCCTTCGGGCCACCAGCCAGCGCGGGCCGCGAGGTGCTGAACGACCACGATGCGGGCGAGCGCCCGAGCCCAGCTGGGTTTCAGGTCGTCGACCCGGTCCAGAGCAGCCGACACGATGTTGACGATGGTCGTGGCCGGGGTCCGGTGCCACTCGACAGGACTAAACTCGCGACGGAACGGGGCCGGCAGGTCGGGCAGCTCCAAGAGGCGGTCGGCGAGCCAGGACAGGCGCCGCCGAACCGCGGGCTCGCCGTTGAGGCCGTGGACGCGCCACGGATCCGGTGAGCGGGCGCCCCGCCACACCTCTCCCGCGACTCGGGCCGCGGCCCGACCTCCGGATGACAGCGTCGACACTAGTGTGGAAGGTTAAGAGAACCGAGGCCCCAAATTGCTTACCGTACGCAGTAAGAAAAGGAAGGGTAGGTCAACCCCGCGCATTACATAGGTGGGTAAGGGACTTTCTCGTCTTCGTTGGTGAACCTGACAGTATGGCGCCTCCGGATCGGATAAGCGCGGATTCTCTCATTCGGTTTGGCACTGCTCGGAGCCCGCACGTTGCCAAGGCGGATGACGTGGGCGGTGCCCGCGAATCCGTGCGCCAGGTTCGCGGATCACTGCAAGACGACGAGGTTTCATTTGCGGAGACCGACTTGGTGGCCGGCGCAAAAAGCAAGGCCCCGGTCGAGTCGGCACGGTTTGGCCTCTCCGAAGCGGGAGCCTTGGCTCCACCGTCTCTCGTTTCGACCCCATCCAAGGTTGGAGCTGGAGGGCCTCCCGCCCGGTTGCATGCCCGCGCCGTCAAAGTGTCGTTTCAGGGGTTGAAGGACGTCGAAGCCCTCTGTCACAGCACTTTGAATCTCGACTGGTTCGTCGGCGTCGATGAGCCGGGCGAAGAAGACGAAGAGGGCTTGGCGCTCGGCGCGTCTGACGCCGATCGCGACGACGACGCCGGGGCAGCGTCCGCCGCTTTGGCGGGACCGGTGGCGGACGTCGTCAACAATGAACTCGGGCGCATCATTCAGGTGCTCGAGCGCTTCGAGCATCTTCCGCGGGCCGAAGTCGCCCGCAGAGAGCAAGTCTTGAGGGAGACCATCCTCGCTCTCGAGCAGGCCACGGAGGCCCACGAGGCTCGTACGGCGCTGGACCGGCTCTACAGTGACGACGTACTCGTCGCGCTTCCGCTAGACTCGAAGATCCTGCCTCTGGCTGTCGATCGGCCGGACGAGCGAGGTGGGACATCTCATGACTCGGGGGAACTCGACCCCCGGTTGCGCCCGACCACCGATGAACTCATCGGCTGATACGGCGAGCCTGACGCTTCGTGTTCGCGCTGGTAGGCTGTCGCCGTGGTGTGTCCTGAAGAGCGACGGGCAAGACGCGCGGTGGCGCGGCGCGCCCGCCACTCATGGCGGACGGTTTCAGGGGGAGTCAGTCCCCTCCCGGTAAGCGTCGGAGCGCCGGGTAGCAGGCCCCC
>CAZFIV010000146.1:0-15691 GCA_964519665.1 uncultured Myxococcales bacterium | reverse complement strand
GCCAAATCCGATCGAAAATCAGGAGCTTATGGCGACAGGGCTCTCGAAGTCCGGTTTAGGCCCATCCTCGACCGCCTCGCTGCGCGCGTAAGTCACTGCGGAGTCTCAGGGGGCAATCTGCTTTTTGAGCGCCTTTGCGATGGGCGCCGGAACGCTGCTCAGGGCGGTCAACATGTGGGGCAGCGCTTTCAGCTTCAAGCCTTCGTATTCGGTAGGGACGATGGCGTCGATCAGGAAGGGGCCGCGAGACGACAACGCGTCTTCGAGGGCCGCGCTGAAGTCTTCGGCGCGGCCGACGCGCCGTGCCGGCACGCCCATGCCCTGCGCCATCGACACGAAGTCGATAGCCGGTTCGGAGAGATCGAGCTGCGCCTTCGCCTCCGGACCGATCGTCTCGGCACCGACGCGCTGAAGCTCGATGTTGAGGATGCCGTACGAGCGGTTGTTGAAGATGACCGTCGTTACGTCGAGGCCCTCGCGCGCGATCGTCCACAGCGCCTGAATCGTGTACATGGCGGATCCATCCCCCACCAGCGCCAACACCGGGCGGCCAGGCGCGGCCGTAGCGGCACCGACGGCGGCCGGCAGGCCCTGCCCGATCGCACCACCGGTCAAGGTCAGCACCGTGTGGCGAGGCGCCCCGGCAGTGAACGCCGGCAGCTTGACCCCTGAGGTCTGGGCTTCGTCGGCGATGATCGCGTTGGGCGGCAGCAGCGCCCCGATCGCCTGACACACCTTGGCCGCGTTGAGCTTCCCTTTGGGCAGCGAGGGCCGGTTCGGACTGACGAGCTTGGGGGCAGTGTCGGCCGCGCCCACCGCCTGGACAAGCGCCTCAAGTGAGCCCACCGCGTCTTCATGGGTCTGCACCAAGGTGTGGGTCGTGCAGCCGCTCGGCACCAGATAGCTCTCCTTGCCCGGATACGCGAAGAACGTAACCGGGGCCTTCGTATCCACCAGAACCAAGTGCTCGTAGCCGGTGAGCTGGACCGACGCCAGCTCACCGAAGTACGCGATCCGCTCGACGGACGGCAGCCCTTCGCCGCGCTCGAGGCGTGTCGGAAAGACTTCGCAGAAGAGCTTGGCGCCCGTCTTTTCGGCGATCTTGGACGCCGCGCGCAGCCCGGTCTCATGTAGCACTCGGTTGCCCAACAGAAGCGCTACCTTCTTGCCCGACTTGGAGATCACATCGGCCAGAGCCTGCACGGTGGCGTCCGACGCCAGCGGCGGTGGCGCCGCCGATTGCGCTGGCGCGGGCGCCGCGCCTTCGTTCCACGAGACGTCGGCGGGCAAGATCAGCGTTGCGATCTGGGCGGGCGGGCCTTTCGCCACCGCGACCGCTTCCGCCGCGTCGGCCGCGAGCTGGCTCGTTTCGGCCGTAGTCTTGATCCACGTGGAGATGTTCTTGGCGACCGTCTCGATGTCCGACTGAAGCGGCGCGTCGTACTGCGCATGGTAGGTCGCGTGATCACCGACGATGTTGATCATCGGAACGCGCGCCTTACGCGCGTTGTGCAAGTTCGCCAGGGCGTTGCCGAGACCGCACCCAAGGTGCAGGAGCGTGGCGGCCGGCTTGCCCGCCATGCGCGCGTAGCCGTCAGCCGCGCCGGAGGCCACCCCCTCGAAGAGGCACAGAACGCCTCGCATATTTGCGTCATCCAGGGCAGCCACGAAGTGCATCTCCGAGGTGCCAGGATTGGTGAAGCAAGTGTCGACACCCGCGTTGACGAGCGTCTGAATCAATGCGTGTGCGCCATTGCTCATCGTGACCGAACTCCAATACCAACGTCCCTGTCGAGAATCATCAGAAAATCGCGGGCAAAAGGGGTGACTCACGGGCAGATGCCGTACGCGCCTCGAGTCCAGCAGCGTCCCGTCGGGCTCGAACACACGTATTCACTGGTCGAGCACCTCAGGCCCGAGCTCCGACACTCGAGTCTTTCCGGCGAGCGCCATCGCGACGTTCATCTCTTCACGAATGACGCGAAGGATGTGCGCAACCCCGCGTTCACCGCCCCCGGCGACCGCATAGGTCCACGCCCGCCCGAGCAGGCAAGCCTTTGCGCCGAGCGAGAGCATCTTCACCACGTCGAGCCCGCTTCGGATGCCGCCGTCGACCATCACCTCGAGGCGGTCGCCCACCGCCTCGGCGATCGGTGCCAGCGCCGAGGCCGTCGACCGGACGTCGTCGAGCTGCCGCCCGCCGTGGTTGGAGACGACGATGCCGTCTGCACCCACGTCGGCCGCCCGCCGTGCGTCGTCGACATCGAGGATGCCCTTGAGCACGAGCTTGCCGTCCCAGTGCTTTCGGATCCATGCGAGGTCGTCCCACGTCACGGTGGGATCGAATTGGCCGTCGACCCACTCCTTGAACTGCGCTGGGTTGCGCGCGCGTGGGACCGCGGCCTCGAGGTTGCCGAAGGTCAACGGCCGGCCGCGGATCGGCACGTCTACGAGCCAGCCCAAATGCGAGATGATGTCCCACGCGCGCACCAGGCGTTTCGACAACGGCGTCTGGTCCGTCATTCCGTTGCGCGTATCGCGGTAGCGGGCGCCGACGACCGGCAGGTCGACGGTTAGCAAGAGCACCGAGCACTTTGCCTCGTGCGCCCGCCGGATGAGCGATTCGGCGTAGCCGCGGTCGCGCATCATGTAGAGCTGAAACCAAAACGGGCCTTCGATCGCCTGCCGAAGCTCCTCAACGGAGCAAATCGACACCGTGGACTCGCAAAAGCGGACGCCGGCCTCTTCCGCCGCCCGTGCGGCGAGCACCTCGCCGCGCCGAGCAAACATCCCGGCCAAGCCCACCGGCCCGAGCACCACGGGCAGCGACAAGCGCTCGCCGAGAAGCTCAACGCTGAGATCGATGTTGGACACGTCTCGCATAATGCGCTGACGAAGCAGGATCGCCGCGAGGTCGTTGACGTTGGCGCGAAGCGTATTTTCGGCGTAGGCCCCGCCGTCGATGTAGTCAAAGAGCTGACGGGGCAGCCGACGCCGCGCGAGCTCACGGTAGTCCATAACGCTCGCAGGCGTTAGGTTCATCGGTCGGTCGCGAGAGTCGGTCATGTCGTGCACGCAGAAAGGCCCGTTGCCGAACGTAGAGTGGGTCTCATCATCGAGAATCCGGACAAGCTCGTCCATGTCCGAAGCGACAAAAACCTTGGTCGAATGCGCCCCGCGGAGGTGCGTCCGAAAAGCGTCAGGCGGTACGTTTCGACTTGGTCATCGGCACCCAACTGTAGGAGCCTCACCAAGCCGAAGCGCTCTTCCTGAACCCAAGATCGACCTCGGGCGTGCTCGGACCAGCCGTGATGGAACCAGTGATGAAGGTCGATACCGGGACGAACGAGCTTCTGTGCGAGGTCCGCGAGCGCGTCGCGACGGTCACCCTGAATCGGCCTCACAAGAAGAACTCGCTGAGCGACGAGCTGACGCCGGCGCTGCGCGAGGTGCTGCTCATCCTGGAAGGCCACCCCGACGTGGGCTGCGTGATGATCACCGGTGCCGGCGACGCCTTCTGTTCGGGCGGCGACGTGAGCGGCATGGCTGGCGGCGCATCGACGCCCGAGACACGCACTCCCACCGTGGACGAGCGCGTCGCGGATCTGATCCGTCGGCAGGAATCGCTCACCCTGCGCCTCTACGAGCTCGCGAAGCCCACGGTGGCCGCCCTGCCCGGTCCGGCGGCCGGGGCGGGCCTTTCGATCGCTCTCGCCTGCGACCTGCGCGTGGCCTCGCCCACCGCCTTCGTTGTCACCGCCTTCGCGAACATCGCGCTGTCCGGCGACTACGGCTCGAGCTGGTTCTTAAACCGACTCCTGGGGCAGGCGAAGGCGAAGGAGCTGATGTTCCTGTCCGAGCGAGTGGGGGCCGAGGAGTGCGCCCGGCTCGGTCTGGTGAACGCCGTCTTTGCGGCCGACACATTCTGTGAGGACGCCTTCGCCTATGCGCGGCGGCTCGCCAACGGACCGACGGTTGCACTGTCCCGCATGAAGCGAAACCTCAATCGCGCCGCCCTCCAGGGGCTACGCGAGTCGCTGGCGCTCGAGGCCGAGCACATGGTCCAGAGCCTCCAGACCGAGGACGCCCAGGAGGCGATCCAGGCTTTTGCCGACAAGCGCAAGCCGAAGTTTCGGTTCCGCTGACCTGTCGGCGGCGGATCGTCGCCGACCTCTCCTGAGGTCGCGCGGGCTCAGTCTCCGGAGACACGAGCGCGGACAAAGCGCACGAGCTCCTCGGTGGCCGACAGCGCCTCGGTTTGTGGCCCCTGGAAGACGGCGGGGTTGACCGTCTCCGGGGGGGAGCCGGCCCACGGGTGGCCGTGGTCCGCAACAGTGATGAACTCGATCGGGACGCCGCCCTCGCAGGACCAGGAGCGCCGGCGAACGGGGCCGTCTTCTGTGTCTGAGCCTGGCTCGCTGCAACCGTAGCGCGCGCGCCACTCGGCGATGTTGTCCTCGATGGCCGGTTGGCCGGTGAGCGGGTTTCCTTCGAATGGAATGAGTGGGTCCTGCAGTCCGTGAATGTGCAGGAGCGGGAGAGCGCGCTCCGGCTCGCATGCAAAGAGTGTCTCCGGCTCACCGAGCGGCGGGACGAATTCGTCGGCGAGATACCCGGCGCTGATCACGATGCCCGAGTAGCGCTCGGAGTCTTCACACGCGAGCCGGTAGGTCATCATCGCGCCGTTCGACTGGCCCGCGGCGAAGACGGGGGCGCCCTCGCCGCAGCGGGTGAGCGTTGTGACCTCGTCGAGGATCCGCCCCAGGGCGACAACGTGGTCGCGGGAAGTGATAGCCGCGAAGGGCCCACCGGAGTTCCAGACCCCCGCCGTTGTGCCCGGGCCGATCGGGAAGCCGAACGGGGTCACCACCACGAAGCCCTCTACGTCGGCGACCTCTTCGAGCCCGGTCACGGCCACCATTCCCTCGATGGACCCGCCCGCGCCATGGAGCTGCATGATCACGGGCGCGCCGGGAGCCAGCTCTGCCGGGACGTAGAGCCGAAAGTGCTGCTCGTAGGTGCCGTCGGGGCCGCTGAGGCTGAGGACCTCGTCATAGGATCCGGCGGCCAGACAGTGCGTCGAGCCATCGGGAGGACCGGCATCGACGGGACCGGCGGCGTCTCCATCGTCGGAACACGCGCCAAAGGAGAGTAGCGCCACCAAGAAGAAGCGACGAAAAGGCAGGAGGCTACTTTGAGCGAGGCGCGCTCGCGACCCTTCACGACTCGCTGCGTTATCGTGCGTCTCCAGTTGCGGCGCGAGCGCTGGCTCTGTCTCGAGGGCATCTCTGCCGATGATCATGGCAGCAGTGTTAGGAATTGTGGCTCTCATAGTCGTTTCTCGACGATTCGGACCGGCTGCCGTGGGAAGCGCGTGCGCGGTCGCGGAACCGCGGAGGCGCATTAGGCGGCCCAGGGCCAGGGACCGAGGCACCTGATCCACTGGTGATGTCCTCAAATTCATGGTGATTCTCCGTCGCGACATGCGCGCGAACCTTGTAAGTTCTGCTTCCGTTTCCGCACGACACTGGCTGCCGCGGTCGAACCCACTCCGCCGCGGCGTCCTGCCTCTGGTGGCGGAGAAGGCAGCTGGGCTATAGTCCCCAGTCGCAGGAGGTATTGTCCGTGCATAACGTGCCAAACAGCCGAGTCGAATGGGCCACAGCGCCTGCGGTCGCCGAGTGCGAGTCCACGACGACTTTCGTCGGCGGGTTCATCACGCGAGCCATGCTCGTCGGCTTCGCGAACCTGGGTCTCGACACCGAGCAGCTCTGCGCGGCGGCGGGCGTGCCCTCTGCTCTGCTCATGGACAACACCGCCCGCGTGCCGAACGACGCCTTTTGGGCCGTGTGGCGCGAGGCGCAGCGCCTGAGCGACGACCCGCCGCTGCTTGGCTTGCAACTGGTCAAGGCGATCCCGTTACGGGCCGTCGGCGGCGTGGTCGGAGACCTCATATCCCTCAGCGAGACGGGCCTGGACGGGATCCGCTATCTGACCCACTATCGGAGGCTCTGTTTCGGTCGCATGCGCGCTGATCTGCACGAGGACGACGGCTCGCTGACCGTCGAGTTTCACATCGGCGACGAAGACGACCCGGCCGCGCGACATGTCTACGAGATGATCGTGGGCGGGTTCTGGCGGGTCCTCAGCGAAGCGACTCTGGAGAGGCTGCGCCCCTTGCGCGTCTCGTTTCACCACTCGGCGCCCCCCGACGTCGCCTCGCACGAGCGCTTCTTCGGAGGTCCGGTCGAATTCCGAGCGAGCTCGAACCGCCTGCGGCTCCCGCTGACGCCGCTCGGAGGCCCGATGGTGGCGGCGCAACCCCGGGCGGCATCGCGGCTGCGGACCCTCCTCGACAGCGAGCTCAAGACCATAGCGCCGGAGTTCACGGTGGCGGTGGCCGAGCATGTCCGCGCCAGTCTCGAAAAGCTCGAGCGTCCCACGCGCACATCGGTCGCCCGGCGTATGGGGATGGGCCGACGCACGCTCCAGCGGCGCCTGCACGACGAGGGCGTCAGCTTCCGCAGAATCGTCGAGCGGGAGCAGCGTGACGTTGCGCTCGCCCTTCTGCGCCAACCCGAGCCTCGGGTGATCGACATCGCCGAGGCCGCGGGCTTCACCGACCCGACGAGCTTCTCCAAGGCCTTCCGTCGCTGGACCGGCGATAGCCCCAGCGCCTATCGGGCGCGCGCCCTGGAGCGGACCGATTGACGCGCAGGTCTATCTACAATTGATCGACTGGCCCGGTCGGCGACGGTCGTCGGGCCTGATCTACTTTGCTTGATACCCTGTCCAAACGCGCCAGGATTTGCGTTCATTAGCAACGTGGTCACACGTCCGGGGGTCGTTTCTTAAGTAGCACCTCATGAATGAGGTCGTAATACGCGCGATCTCTTCACTTTCGCCAAGCTTCAAGTGGCCCAGCAAGTGGTCGAAAAAGATACCTGGAATATTGTTTTGTCTTTCTTCTGCATAAATGGCCTGCCCCCCTGCTTGGATATACCCAAGAAAGACCAAGGCCTCCAAAAAATCTCTGTTTCCAGTGGCAAATAGCGTCGGCTTGGTAGTTGGCCTCCATGCCATCGTGTCCGCAGCACCGATCGTTGCGATCGCTTCCGCGCCACTAAGACAGCTCAGCCGATGTGCGACCATGCCGCCTAGAGATTTGCCCATTAATCCGAACGTCGCATTCAGCTTTCCCTCCAATGGATGGCCGGGCGCATCGTTCAACGCCAGCACATCATTAACCGATGCCTCTAGAGAAGCTGGGGTGGCGATTCCTGCATGAGAAGCAGCCACCACGAATCCGTAGCTGACCAGATATTGAAAGAAAATAGGGTATGCTTCCCCGCCAAAGGTGCCTGAACCGTTTGCCCATCCAATGACCGTATAAGTACAACCGCTGGAGGCGATGTTTGCAGGATAATAAATGGTTGTGCCCGACAACTCTTCAGAGGCGATCGCAACATCGCCATAACCATCGGACTTCCCGTTGTCGTCCACCTGACACGTCGTGTTATTCCAAACTCCACCGGCGATCGCGGAAGATGACAGCGCAGCCTGCGCCATCGTGAGACCCGCGACGAACATCATGACTTGCCCGAGACCCGCCGGGACTACGTACTTATCCATTGGAATACTCCTCCTTCGCGGCTTCAAGGCGATGGGCATACCGGTGGCCGCGTCTGCGTGCCGAATGGGCGAACGATCAACGATCGCCCTCTGGCGGCACGAGTTTTTTTCTCAGCGAAACAACCACAAAGCCCGCACCTGGCGTGCGACCTTGGGTCAGCGGTGAAGCTTGAGGCATCCTCGCAGGGGCCCCACAGGCAGCTTCAGAAGTTAGTCGGAACAGAGATCGGCTCTAGGCCATCTCCGCGGGCTGGATTTTACTCACCGAAAAGGCGCCGCACTGCTCGAGCTCGGCAACCTTGTTCACACCTAGCTTAACCTACGCTCACTTTCATTCTTGATAGCTCCAACGGAATTCCCAAATCCGTGTCCTACTATCCAACCCAGGAACCGACTGTCAGGTAGAATGGGGGCTATCAAAGGCCGTGTCCGTGCCCAAGGCGTCAAAGATCTTGGTCAAAAGCGCACGCCTTCATTTCATAACGCGGAGATATTGCGTGCCCAGACCGAGTCCTCCAGGCTCCGGCTATGAACGATCGCACTTGGCACAGAACGGCATGTATTCTCTGTGAGTGCAACTGCGGCCTGGAGGTCCAGCTCGGCGGCGAGGACGGTCGCCGCTTGACCCGCCTCCGGGGGGATGATGCTCACCCCGCGTCGCGAGGGTACGCGTGCGAAAAGCCCCACCGGCTGGACTACTATCAGAACTTGGAGCGCCGGCTGACCTCTCCCCTGCGTCGTCGCGCGGACGGGTCGTACGAGGAGATCGACTGGGACACGGCCATCCGCGAGGTCGCCCAACGCCTCTCGCAGGTGCAGAAGACATGGGGCGGCGCGTCAATCTTCTACTACGGGGGCGGCAGCGCGGGCAGCCACCTCAGTGGCGTCTATGCTTCGGCGCTGCGACGGGCCCTAGGCTCGCGCTGGCGCTCCAACGCACTCGCGCAAGAGAAGACCGGCCTATTCTATGTCACCCACCGCATGATGGGCGCCGTGCCCCGCAGCGACCTCGAGCACTGCGAGGTTGCGGTCTTCCTGGGCAAAAACCCCTGGATCTCCCACTCGATCCCGCGGGCGCGCGTCACGCTCAAGGCGATCGCCAAAGATCCCGCCCGCAAGATGATTGTCGTCGACCCGGTCCGAACGGAAACCGCCGCCATGGCGGACATCCACCTGCAGGTTCGTCCCGGCACGGACGCATGGCTGATGGCCGCGCTGTTGGCGGCGATCGTCGACGAGGATCTGATCGATCGCGCCTTCGTCGAGTCGTATACGACCGGCGTCGATGAAGTGCTGGCCGCTGTCCGCGAGATCCCCATCGTGGATTACTGCGCCCGCGCGGGCGTCCCCGAGGCGCTGGTCCGCGAGGCCGCGCGCGTCATTGGCCGCGCGTCGAGCGTCGCGAGCGTGGAGGACCTTGGCGTCAACATGAACCGCCACTCGACGCTGGTGAGCTACCTGCACCAACTCACGTGGCTGCTGACGGGCAACTTCGGCAAGCCAGGGACCCAGTACATATGGACGCCGCTCGCGGATATGACCGCCGGCGAGCAGGGGCGTCGAAGCCCCGTTGTCGGAGCTCGTGTTATCGCGGGGCTCGTTCCGTGTAGCGTCATCGCTGAAGAGATCCTCGCCGACCATCCCGCCCGTTACCGGGCGATGATCATCGACGCCACCAACCCGGCGCACTCGCTCGCGGACAGCAAGCGCTTCCGCGAGGCCATGCGCGCGCTCGACACGTCAGTGGTCCTCGATGTCGCCATGACCGAGACCGCGCGCGAGGCCGACTACGTCCTGGCCTGCTCGAGTCAGTTCGAAAAGGCCGATGCCACGTTCTTCAACTTCGATTTCCCGCACAACGTCTTCCACTTGCGCCACGCGCTGCTCGAGCCGACGCCGGGTACCCTCTCCGAGGCCGAGATCTACGCGCGCCTCTGCGAGGCGCTGGGCGCGGTGACCGAGGCCGATCTCGCGCCGCTCCACGCCGCTGCGGTGCAGGGGAGCGCGGCCTACGCGGTCGCCTTCGCGAGCCATGTTCTTGGGGATCGCCGCCTATCGGGTCTGGCGCCGGTCATCGCCTATCGGACCCTTGGGCCGACCCTGCCCGACGGCCTCGCGGGCGGCGCCGTCGTCTGGGGTGTGGCCATGCGCGCGGCCATGAGCCACTCGGCGTCGCTGGAGCGCGCCGGCTTCGAGGGCCCACCGCCGGTCCAGGCCGGCAAGCTCTTCGATGCCATGCTAAAGAACGCCTCCGGTGTCGTCTTCGCGGTCGACGAGTGGCACGAGGTGCTCGAGCGCGTGCGGACCTCGGACGGCAAAATCCAGCTGGCCCTGGACGATCTCCTCGAGGCGTTGTCGGGGCTCGATTGCGAGCCTGAGGTCCACGACGAGCGCTGGCCCTTCGTGTTGTCGGCCGGCCAGCGGCGCGCGTTCACCGCCAACACGGTCTTCCGCGATCCGCAGTGGCGAAAGAAAGACCGGCACGGCGCGCTCCGCATCAGCCCGACGGACGCGGCGTCGCTGGGCGTCGACACGGGCGACACCTTGCGCCTGACGACCCGCCGAGGCTCGGCCGACGTCACCGTCGAGGTGAGCCCGAACATGCAGACCGGTCACATCGCGCTCCCCAACGGCATGGGAATGGGCGAGGGGGACACGGCCGTGGCGCCCAACGAGCTAACGACGCTCGAGGACAGGGACCCCTTCGTGGGCACGCCCTGGCACAAGTACGTCCGCGCGCGGCTCGAGCGGGTCGCCGTCTCTAGCTAGCGATAGGGGACAGAAACGTGTAGTACACCCTCGGCCCAAGAGATGGAGTCATCGATGCCGAGTGGCGGGGCGTCCCCGCGGCCCAACCGAGCTGAAGTGAGGGCTCGCGCATGCGCTTAGCAGACGACTTCGGATGATTGGATAGCAGAACTTACACCCAAGGGACCCCATGATGAAACGCCAACTGATTATTCTACTTTCGGCCTTACCCCTGACCGCCTGCACAACCGTCAAGTTCTTCAGGGCACTCAACGCGTACGAAATCACGCTCGCGAGCTCGGCGCCCACTGACACAACTGTCACCGACGTAACCGCAACGGTCGACCCTCGAGGAAGGCAGGCCAGCATTTTGTCGGCGTTCTACGGCCTCGATGATGCACTGCCATCCACCGCCAACAAGGGGATCTGCAAAGGCGCGGGCGGAGCCGACGGAATGCCCGTCATCTTCTCGCACGAGATCGACTTCGATTCGATGCAGGCCGGGGACTTCAAGGTCACGACAGCCTCTGGGAAGATCGGAGAGATTACGTGCGTCACCCTCGCGCCCGCCGACGATCGGGGCGAGCTCAGAACAGCTTTGCTCGCCGGCCACTACGGGACTATCGATGACCAGCCCGCCAAGGTGGAGATCGTCGGGAACCTTCTGTCGATCGACAAATCTGTCAACTTCAAGGGGATGAGCGCCACACCCATCGCGCTTGAAGAGGGCCCGACGATCATCTTCGCCGAGGTGATTCCTGCGGACGAGCTCGAACTCGGCAAGGAACCGACGGTGCTACCCTTTGGCGGCGGCAATGGATGCCCGGTAGGCACCAAGCAGGCCGTGAACGTGACGTGGGTGGGCGGGGTGACCAAACCCGGCGGCGACGAAGCCGATGACGTCGAGCGCGCTCAATACAAGGTGACAGTTCAGAAAGCCGACGGCAGTGAAGCGTCGGTTACACCTTTCGCGCTGGCTGACCTCGTGGATGGCGACAACAACCACTTGCTGTGCCTGGACGTGGATGGCACACCGAAGTCCGTGTTCTTTCCCGCGGGCTACCTGACCGACCCGCGCGACGACCTGAATCCAGATACGAAGATACAGATCACGGCGCAGTAGAGCTGTCCTTAAGTCCCAAGGCAGCAGCAGCCGTCGTCGTGCCGACGGACGGCGGGATGCCTGGAATCCAAGCGCCATGAAGAACCGCAGATCACGCTGGGCCGCAGCGGCTAGATTAGCGCCCGCGGGAGTCGAGCAGTAGCGTCGGGCCATGCGGTCGAGGGCGGTGCAGGCTCATCGATGACCACGGGAACCCACGAAGTCGCCTCCTCCTCCTCGAGTTCTATCATCCATCTCCGGAGGCGAGGTCGTTAGAACGCCTGAGGCTTCAGCGACCTCGCTCCAGCTCTGTCCCGTAGACCACATCGCCTTCGCTTGCTCCGAGGTCGTCGAGGACCTGCACTCGACAACGCGGGAGCTGGTGGCCCGTTCGCCTCGGATCTTTGACACTTTCGGCACGGACAGACCCCTCAGTTCGCGAGGAATATGTCCCGGTTCCGCTCTCCAATGGAAGCAGGAAGCCGCGGCGGGATGGGTTAGTCGCGGCAGCCAGAATCGAGCGGAATCGGAAGTAACCCCAACCTAGTTCGCACGCATGTAGCGAGGGGAAATCATTGTGAATCTAAAGAGTTTACGTACGGATCGTGTGCTTCGGTCCCTGGCCTTGACGGCCCTGGGAAGCTTGTTCCTATTCGGCGGTTCCGCGACCGCGCAGGAGACTCCCTGTGGCGGCGTGGACAAGACCATCCAGCTCGATGTGAGACGGAACGGCGCGCCGTTCAGTGAAGGGGCTCAGCGACCCTTCATCGCCGGCGACGGCAAGAGCATCGTCTTCCAGAGCAACTCGATCGAGATCCTCCCGCGCAGTCTCAGGGACTTCGGAGGCGCCACGCAGGTCTTCCAGATGAACCTGGAGACGCGCAAGATAAAGCTCGTCTCCAAGAACGCCGATGGCATCCCGGCCGACGGAGACTGCGAAATCAACGAGAACGCCACCACCCATGACGGTAGGGTGGTCATCTTCACCTGCAGTGCCCCGAACATGTCGGAAGGCGCGGCCGGCAACCTCTTGGGCACGCAGATCTACGCTCGGTTCATGAAGAAGAAGTTCGGTCACCCCAAAGGCACTCTCCTTCGCGTTACTCGCGCCGCAGGGAGCCCCTTCGACTTCGGGATCGACAGCCCGTTGGCGGACTCAGGCAGCACCGTGGCCAGCATTGCGGCCTTCAGTCCCGTTGTGGTCTTCAGCTCGTGGGCGACCAATCTCGTGGATCCGCCCGTCAGCTTCGGCCAATCAACGCTCATCAACTTCCTGTTCTCGCAGAACTACGTTGCGAACATCGAGAAGGGGCAAGAGTCGGTCGAGCTCCTCACGCGAAACGCCGCCGGTGAGCCCTTCAATTCATTCCACGGGACCGCTTCTGTCGATGGGTACGCGACGCAGGCCGCTACGCCGACCTTCGCTCTGAACTTCGATGATACGGAGCCTGCCTTCGAGGACGAAGGCCAGCTGGCCGGGTTCATCCTGCCGCTAAGCGGGGCCGAGCCGGAGAGGCTTCCGCTCGGCGGCAACCCTCTGACCTTCAACCCCTCGGTCCCCGCGGTCCCCGCGGTATGCGACATCTTCCCCATTCCGGGCACCAGCGGACCCGGCCAGTGCGGGCACTTCTCGCCGGAGTACTCCGATGACGGCGTGTGGCTGGCCTTCGACAGCAACGCCAACAACGTCGCCACGTGCGAAACACCAGATGAGGAAGGCTGCGAGTGCACAAATGGGGTCTGCACCGTGTTTGAAGACGAGGGCTTCGTCGACGCGTACGTGTTCAACACGGTCACCGGGCAGACTCTTCGTGTCTCGCGAGGACCGGGCGCGAAGGATGAAAGCAGTGACGCCCCCGACGTCTCGGGAGACGGCCGCTTCCTAGTGTTCCGCTCCGCCTCTTCGGAGTTCGACAACGAGGTCGGCGAGGGTCGGGGGATCTTCCAGGCCCGCCTGGAGACCCTTGACGATCCGACGACGATCAAGCGGGTCTCGATGCCCCCGGAAGGACGGGAGTTCGATACGACGCCCCCGCCCTCCTTGGGCGGCGTCGGATTCGCCCTCCCGCCGCCGGACGATATGCCGAACCAGTCGGCCGACGGCAGCCTCGTCGTGTTCGACTTCAAGTACGCCGACGACCCGAACGACACGATCACCCACATGTTCCTCCGGTGCGTGGACAACTAGGGGCATCGTAGGGCTCGAAGCGAACGATCGATCGCCCGGCCCGGCAGTATGCCGGGCCGGGCCGGTGTCGGGTCCTGTCGATACAGGCTCCGCTGCCGGTCCGGTCTCTGTGGGTCGCCAATATCTCGTTTAAGCCGTTATCTGCCATTCACAGCGATGATGGAGACTTCCGACGCGCTGCAACGCGACGACATTCGCACTCTCGTCTGGTCGCGACTCGATGCCTCTCGGGAGCGGACAATCCTTACCCATCCGAGGTACGTCCGATTCTGATGATCGTACTTAACGTACGAACGGAGGAGCTTGCGGAGGCTGTCTTCGAGTTGCCCGACGGTCGTTGGCTCAACGCCAACGGCTAGCCGCCGTTGGACCATGGAGACGAGCTCGAGGCGCTGCGCATGGCCGAGCGACCACCGCCCGGGGTGTCATGTCTGGCTGATCGACCCGATCTCGCGTTCCCTGGAGGTCTTCCAACGCCGGTGGTCGATGCCTCGGAGTGAATGACCAGAACGTGCTCGCTCATGGGCGCGTCGACCTTGCTTAGCTACCTTTGGCCTTCGCTTCGATCATGAGATACACCCCATACGAGTACGCATCAGACTTAGGACCGTTCTTGGCGGAAACCTCGTGGATCACGCTGACCAAGTAACGACCCGGCCGAGGAAGACGCAGCTGAGCACGACCATCGGCGCCCGATTTCACCGTAAACGCGGGATCGTGCCCTTCGGTCGCTTCGCTGTAGACCTTGATGGTCCGACCCTTCAACGACGCGCCCTTCGAGAGCACCTGCACCCGAAAGGGCTTCTTGGCCACGATGGCGTTGGGATGATCGAGAGGGAGCAACTCGAGGTTGTCACCTTGGGCCGCAAGAGGGCCCTGCGTTTGCTGGCCGAACGTCATGTACGCGACCGACTTCGACCAGTATCGCTTCGAAACCTCGATCTTCTTCCCTTCGACGCGATCGCGTGACAGCGGAACCCATCGCGTCTTGTCGCCCTCTTTGAGCTTGGTCCAGTACGTCTCGGGCTCGACGGCCGTGAAGCGATACGTGCCTGGCTTCTCCAGCTCTATCTCGGCAACCGTTCTCGTCTTACCCGTGTACACCGAGGTTGGTGGCGTTTGCTCGTTGTTCGGTCCGGTGACCGACAACAGCGCTGGACCCGGACCCAAGGAACGTACAAACCGCCGATCGCCGAGCGCGTACTCGAACGACACCCACATTCCGTCATCATTGCCGTCGGCGACGAACACGTTGGGCATCAGCCACTGTTGGTGCGCATCGGCGGGACGTAGCGATAGACACATCGCCACGATACCGGCCGCTGAAGTCAGGACTAGACTGGATGTTCGCAATTGGACCCTCCCTCTTCGACCTGTTGGTCAGACCGAAATGTCGCGGCTTAACCACATTTGCAACCATATTGCAATAGAACGCCCCAACCGTGGGGTCTTTGCCCCTGAGCGATAGTCTTCCTCGGTATCGCATCTTTCGGCTTCGTCGCGATGCCCGCGCTCCACGTCGTCGACCACGATCCCGACCACATTCACGTCGGCGGCGCCATTGGTTGTGAGCTTGCAGTAGTTTTGTGTAGCTGCCCAAGGCGCGCTGATCCCGGTCCTCGCGGCGTGATGTCGGCGGCGGGTTTCTACGCCTACGCTGCGGCGGGTGCGGTCGTGCTGGCCTCGATGCCGGCGAGCGTCGCTTCATAGGTCCACGGGAGCCAGGCCTGGGGATCCGCAGCGACGGCCTGGGGGTGCTCGAGGAGCGCGGTGAGGTAGTGGACGGGGCTCTTGTCGTTGAGCATCGCCGTGTAGGTCAGGGCCATGTACAGGTCGCCGACCTCGGCGCCACGCGCGTTCTTGTAGAAGTAGGAGTTCTTGCGGTAGCGGATCGCCACCTTCAGGAGGCGTTCGCAGGCATTGTTGGTGAGGGGCGCGTCCGGCTGGCGGAGGAAGAGCGTGAGGTTGTTAGCGACCACGTAAAAACGCGGAAAAATGAACTCGATGCCGGTCTACTTTGA
>CAZFIV010000145.1:0-15929 GCA_964519665.1 uncultured Myxococcales bacterium | reverse complement strand
CGGGGTGAGAACCAGCGACAATAGTGCGATCCAAGTGAATCGGCGCTCTAGGCGCGCTTGAGCCACACGAAATCGTAGGGTCCAAGTTTGACGGCCTCCGAAGTGCCGAGCTGCTGACCGGAGACGAGGTCGTCGAAGAACCGCCCCACGCCGATCGTGCGCAGGAGGTTGCCATCGACCGACTGCGGCGCGTCGGTAAAGTTGGCCAACACCAGGACTCGACTCCCCTCGAACGACCGCAAGTATCCGAGGACATGATCGCTGCCGGTGGCGAAGGCCTCGGTTTGAACGCCCCGAAAGGCCGGTTCGGACTTTCGTAGGTGAATCATCGACGCCATGCTGTCGTATATGCGCCGCTGAACGGCCCGCAGGTCGGTGGACTCGTCCAGATACTCCCACCGCATCTTCGGTCGATGGATCCATCGACTATCGCCGGCCTTTGCAGGGTCCTTGACGTAGTCGTAGTTATTGAGGACGGCCCACTCCTCGCCCAGATACAACAGCGGCAAGCCGCCGATACTCAGAATCACCCCGTACAACAAGAGAATCCGGCGAATCGCGAAGTCGACCAGCTGCTCATCGCGACGCTCCAAGGCTTGTTCGAGGCCGGCCAGCGACGCCATCGTCCCGGAGATCCGCATGTCGCCGGTATCTGGATTATATTGAAAAGGTACGCCTCGAGCGAACGAGCCCTTGAACTGACCCGTGTAGAAGGCGTTTAGAAAAGACCGATGGTCGAATGCGTTGATCCCGAGTTCGGCCGCATCGGCGTCGTCGAAGGTCCATCCGATATCGTCGTGAGAGCGCAGATAGTTTGCCCATACGCAGCCTACGGGGAGGCGATGGCGCCGGGCCAGCGAGCGGTTGAGGAGACTGATCTTTCGGGTGGCCAACGCCTCCCAGAGGAGCGCCATGAGGGTGGGGTTGTAGGACAGCTGGCACTCATCGACATCGATATAGCGAGCGACCTCGTCGGGGTGAACGATGGCCTCCGACTTGAAGAGCAAGCCGGGCGCGGCGATGCGAGCCACCGCGTTGAAGGCGCGAATGATCATGTGCGCCTCGGGAAGATTCTCGCTCGTGGTACCCTTTCGCTTCCAGATGAACGCCACGGCGTCCAGCCGCAGGATGTCGACCCCCGCGTTGGCCAGGTAGAGCATCTCGGCAGCCATGGCCCGAAATACGGCGGGGTTGCTGTAGTTGAGGTCCCACTGAAAGCTGTTGAAGGTCGTCCATACCCAGCGGCGCGTCCCTTCGTGCCAGCTAAAGTTCCCTCGGCGTACGGTCGGAAAGATCTCGCGAAGCGTTCGGTCGTAGGCGTCCGGCTCGGAGCGGTCTTCGAACATGAAATAGTAGTCTTGGAACTCTCGCTCGCCCGCTTGGGCTCGCTGGGCCCACTCATGTTCGTCGGCGGTATGGTTGAAAACAAAGTCCAACACCAGAGAAATTCCCTCGCGTCGAAAGTCCCGCGCGAGCTCGACCAGGTCGTCAAACGTCCCGAGGCTCGGGTTGACCGAGCGGTAATTCGAAATGGCATAGCCGCCATCGTTGTTGCCCGGCCGAACCGCAAACAACGGCATCAAGTGGACATAGCGAAGCCCCAGGCGCTTGAAGTACTCGATGTGCTTCCGCAGCTTCTGCAGGTTGTCGGCGAACAGGTCGACGTACAGCGCACCACCGACCATGCTCTCGTGACCATACCAGTGGTGGTCGCGCTCCCGTTTGAGGTCGAGCGCGCGCAGCTCCAGGGGCCGTCGGGCCCAACCCTCGACCATCGTGCGCAGGATCTGCTCGAGGTGCCAGTAGAAGTCGTAGCGGTGCCCGTATAGCCGGAGCAGCAAGCCGAATAGACGCACCCAGTGTCGGTCGAGGCGACGGTTAAACGCCGCCCGGTCTTCCTCCGACTCCTTCTCAAGGATCGATTCGACCGCCGGCCACAATCGCGTCCGCGCCCGCTCCGCCTCGAAGGCGAGGTCGGCCTCGGTCAGTCGGTCACTGTGCCCGATCATTGGGAATACGAACGTGGTCGAAAAAAGCGTAATAGTCGATGCCTTCGAGCAGACCTCGCGCGTGGCTCTCCTCGGCGAAATAGATCCGAGGTCGACCCCGCAAGCGCTCCAGCTCTTCGCCGTGGTTCGCCACCACCACCCCGAGGGTGTTGCCCTTCAGCATCTCTTCGTCGTTGCCCGAGTCACCGACGACCAGGAGGCGCTCGGCATTGATGCCCCACTTCCACGAAACGTGCCGGAGCGATAGGCCGGAACCCGCCCGGACCGGGATAATGTCGAGGAAGATCCCCCAAGACAGAATCACTTTGACCCGCAGGCTGGCCTCCCGCAGACGAGTGCGAATCACGCTGACTTTAGGGGCAATCTCCAGATCGAGCTCGTAGCTGACCTTGAAGTCCGACTGCTCCGCTTCGGGCTGTGGATGGACCCCGGGAAGTGCCGCCATGACCTGGCGGACCTCGTCCGGCCGCCAGTGAAAGTGGATTTGCTTCATCCACGTCTGGTCCGTCGTGTACGAATGCTCGTTGGCGTAGAAAATCTCGGTGCCTGCAGAGGTGATCAGCAGGTCGGGCTCCGGGCAGGAGATCCGCTCGATCGCCTCGAGCACGTCCTCGTACTTGCGACCGGTCGTGATACCGAACCCCACCCGCCCGTGGGCTTCATTCAGTCGCTCGCTGAACGTGGCCAGTGCTTCGTCGTCGCCTTCGAGGATGTTGTCGACATCAGCGACCACGACCCGGTCGACGTTGGGCATCCGCCGCACCAAGCGACGACGGAGCTTGGTGACCGGCGTGCGATGTTCCCGAACCACCTCCAGCACATCGCGGAGATAGCGCGCTGCATGATTGCGCCAAGAGTAGTGCTCGGGGGCCCGTTGGCGACCATTGGTCGACCACTCGTCCCAGGAAGCGGGCTCGGTCAAGACCCGCAGGATGGCGTCTTGCATGGCTTCGACGTCCATGGGGTCGACGAGGAGACCATGCTGGCAGTTGGCAAGGATGTCACGAGGGCCCCCGTCGTTGGTCGCCACGACCGGCAGCCCGGTCGCTGCCGCCTCCAGCAGAGTGATACCGAACGGCTCGGTCAGGGCGGGGTTGACGTACACACCCCGACGAGCAGCCGCCATTCGATAGATGCTCGGGATCGAATTCGGCGGAGGCGCTTTCGGATACGCGACCTGACCGTAGAGATCGTGCTTGTCGATCAGCGACAGGATATGGGTCACGACCCGCCGCGGCCCCGGCGGGGCGATCAAGATGTTGTCCCGGCTTCCCATCACCAGGACCAGGTTGGCTTGCTCTCGAAGATCGGGACTCGACCCGTACGCCTCGACCACGGTCGACAGGTTCTTCCGCTCATCGATACGAGAAACGGCTAGAACCCAGGGTTTGTCGGGATCATCGAGGAACCGGTCGATGTACGGGGCGGCGTCATCGTCGTCGGGCCTCGGGGGGCGGAAGGCCTGCAGGTCGACGCCCGGAGGGATCACATCCATCCGCTCGCGAACCGAATTGTCGTAGAGCCGATACTGCTCGTCGACCTCCTGCTGGGTGCTCGTCACAACCAGCGAGGCGGTCTCCAAAGCGAGCTCTTCGGCCTCGATCCGAGTTGTGAAAGCGTATCGCTCCTCGAGCTTGTAGGGCTCGGCGCCTTTCTTGGCGAGCAGCCGGGCCCGTTTCACCCGCCCCAAAGAGTGCCCGGTGAACACGAACGGGCAGCCCAGCAACCGCGACAGCTGGGCCCCCACATAGCCGGCGTCGGCGTAGTGACCGTGAATAACATCCGGAATCCCGCTTCGCCGGAAGTGAGCGAGAGCCGCGTCTACGCACGCATCGATGTAAGGCCACAGACTTTCTTTCTTCAGGTAGCCCCGGGGCCCGAACGGGATACGGACCAGGGTCGCCTTGTCGTTGATGGTCGTCGATAGCTCCCCGTACTCCGGCCCCACCCGCTCATCGATCACCTGCCGGGTAATGAGCTGAACCCGCGCGACTTCGGGCATCTCGGTCAGGGCCTGAGCAAACTCGAGCAGGTACTTCACCTGTCCCCCGGTATCGGGATCTCGTCCTAGCTCAGGATCCTCGACCCGGATCAGTCCGTGCAAACTGAGGAGGGCCAAGTGAAGCCCCGAAGCGCGCTCGCTCATGAACAGACGCGCTCCTCGGTCTGCCGCTCGGCAGCCAGGTTTGACGAAGTCTCCCGAGACGTTTCTAGGCGCATGCTGAACAGTTGCATAGCATGCCTCCTATTGTGACGGAAGTGCTCGAATTTCCACGGCTCTTGGCGATATGAGGGTGCCGCCAAGGCATCCCCAAGGCGGAGGCCGCGAACATCGCGGAGACCACGGCCCGGCGCCTTCAGGCATAGTCCGATGGAGAGCGTGGCGACGATGGGCAAGCTACGAAAGCAGCATACCCAAGCGAAGGTCTTCGTTCACTGCGAGGCCGGAGTCAGTCGGTCGACCACGCTCGCCACCGCACTTCTCATGAAACGAACGCGAAGACGGTTCTTCGCGACGTACTGCGGCGTCCGAGCACGGCGAGGAGAAGTCGTGCCCAACATCGGATTCGCCTCCCAGCTTCAACGACTCGAGTTCGACATTCTCCCCCGAGCGTACGGTGACCCGAGCCCTCATCGCTGGCGAGATATCTTCGCGAGGTGTGCATGGTTCCCGTGGAGCTCGAGACGCTGCAAGACGCTCTGCACTGCCACGACTATGACGCGTTGAAAGCCATCACGGCGATCTTCAGCCAGATACCACGGGTCATCGTCTCCGGCGTACCCGCTCCCCCTCAGGTCGGCCCAGCGAAAGCCGCCTTGAGCCCCCAGACCAGGGCCCGCGAACGAGGAGGATACACGTTGCGCCGGACGCTTCTTGCGGCATCCCGAGATGAGGCACGAGTGGTAGAGTACGTGGGGTGAAACGCGTATGGCTCAGCCTGTCCCTTGGATGGGCGATCGCAGGCCCCCTGGGCTGCCAGTTTAGTCCGTCGCCAAACCCGTCCAGCGACAGACTTCCGGGCGACGCTTCGGAGTTCGCCGATACCCTCGGCGGCGCCGACGCGCCGACCGCGGCGGATGCGTCACCGCAGGTCGACGCCCCCGGTGCGGACGGCCCCGCGGTCGATGGCGGAGCAACGGACTTGGTCGACGCCGACGAGCTCGATGCCGGTTCCACCGACGTCAAGGGCTTGGATCCGGCCGATGCACCCGACGCCGAGGGTATCGATGCGGCCCTGCCCATCGCGGCGGTGGTGTTCACGACCTCGGACCGAACCGTCCGGCCCACCGAGTGCTCACTTTCCATCGCCTTCGAACGACGCGTCGGGATGACCCCGACCCCCGTGGATGACGACACGGCGGTCCAGGTGTCTTCGACGCCGGCGGAGGCCCTCCGCTTCTTTTCAGATGCGGCCTGCGGGCAACCTCTCGCCCAGGGCGAGTTGGTTGTCCCGTCCGGAGCCGCCGGAGCCGAAGTCTTCGTCGTCGCGCAGGACAGCGCGACCGTCAAAGTTGGCTTCGGCCCCCTGCAAGCACAACAACCGGTCACCTACCAAACATGTGATACATGTCCGTCTTGCGACGTGGGGTGCTGCGGACCCGTCTGCTCGGCTGCGCTCGACTGCTTGCCCCCGTCTGCGGGCTCGACGTGTCCGTACGTCGTCGACTGTTCCGACAACCCGGGCACCTGCAAGCTCCAGTGCGAGGGCGGCGCCGACTGCGCCATGGACTGTGACGGAACCAATAACTGTGAGGCGACCTGCAGCGGTTCAGAAACGCGGTGCCGAATTCGATGCAACGACGCCACCAACTGCGATACCCTCGACTGCCTGGACGGCGCCGAGTGCATCGCGTTTTGCGGTCCGCCCACCGACTGCAGCTTCGACGACTGCGACGAGGGCGGCCAGTCCTGCCCCGGCAACGTCATCGTCTGCAACCGAAGCTGCCCTTGACAGAAGCTGCCCTCGACAGAGGCTCCCCTTGACGAAAGGGGACACCCGCCGTCGTCGCCCCCCTCACAAACCTACGGCCGGCCGGCTCGGTCGCAATGGCACCAGCGATTGGAATGAAACCCGACCGGCCGACGACCGTATGCACCTCGAGTCCGGAGACGAGTTCCGTATCGTCGCGGAGTCTGGCATGAGGTTCGTATGGTCGATTTGGCGCCGTTTCAGCTCACCCCTACCCAGTTGCGGGACATCCGGGACGCGATGGCCCAGGCGATCCAGGCTGGTTTCTCGTCCGATGGCCAGCAGGTGGCCGCCCTGCCCGCCTACCTTGCGCCGCCGAGGACCGATCTGGTCGGCGAAGCGCTCGTCGTCGACACTGGCGGTACCAACATGCGCGCGGCCTGGGTCGAGCTCGGACCGGGTGACACATCGCGCATAAAAGCCGGCCCGATCGCCAAACGGCTCGAGCTCCGCGGCGACAAGCGCGTCGACCGCGAAGGCTTCTTCCGGATGCAGGCCGACCTCGTCGATGCCCTTGGCGCACCCAAAGGGCTCCCGGTCGGGTACTGCTTCTCGTATCCGTCCGAAGTACTGCCGAACCTCGATGCGCGGCTCATCAAGTGGACGAAGGGGCTCGACTTGCCCGACGTCGTCGGCACCCTCGTGGGCGACGGCCTCCATAAAGCCCTCGCCGCTCACGAACCCCTAGACGTCCGAGTCTTGAACGACACGGTGGCAGCGCTGCTCTACGCTTCCCTGATCAGTTCAGGCGACAATCCGGCCCACGCGGTCGGGTTGATCGTAGGGACGGGCACCAACATGGCCTGCTATGCGAGCGCGGCCAACGCACCGAAGCTGACCGCGGATGGTATCCAGGGCACGATCGCCATCAATCTGGAGTCCGGCAACTTTTCGCCTCCACACCTGACGGTCTTCGACGACATCGTCGACCGAGAGAGCAACAACCCAGGCCAGCAGCGGTTCGAAAAGTCCGTATCGGGCTTTTATTTGCCCTTCATCTACCGGGCCGCCCTCGGTAACCCGCCCGACGTCGATCCGCACCTCGGTACTCAGATTTTGGTCGATAAACGAACCCAGGCCCTCGATACCGAAGAAGGTCAGCTTGCGGCAGCTCTTCTCGACCGAGCCGCCGATATCGTAGGTGCCGGCTTGGCCGCGGTCATCGCGCAATACACCGATGCCCGACACGTCACTATCCTGTCGGAAGGCAGCCTGTTCTGGCGACCGCCAGGGTTCGCCGACCGCGCGCAGGCAACCCTGCGCAGTCTGCTGCCCGAGTCCATCGACTTCAGCGTGCACCGGATGGTCGATGCGAACCTCTTCGGCGCCGCCGCCGCCGCGTTGTCTCGCTGACCTTCCGGCCTCCGGTCGCGGTTGAGCGGCGTCCGCGGGGTCAGGATCAGGTCGCCATGAGCCGGTGGGTGTTCGGATCCGGTCCCATCGCCACCTCGGCCACTCGGGCCTGCTCGATGATCGCGACAATGAACGGCCGACGAAGGTAGCGCGGGCGCTTGTCGACGCTCATCCTCGCCGCAACCCCATCGACGCACCGCACCGCCTGTCGCAGGAAGTCTTGGCCGGCCTCCGGGTAGCGGTCGTCGGTCATCGTGAGACGCGCCAGGGCGAAGGCCACCCCGGCCGGCTCGTCGCCGGCCATCACGCCCTCGCGCTCGAACTGCTGGGTGGCGAGTTCGACGCTCCGCCGATCGAGCTGCCGGAGAAGAGCCCCGATGGAGGCGCCCGCGAGGGCCAACGAGGGCAGCCAAGCCGGCCACCCTTCTCGGGCGGTATCCAGCGCCGCCTGCACGCCCACGTGCAGGCGAACCAAGCGGGATCGACTCCGAGAGAGACCGGGCGTGTTGTCGGCCGGCAGTCGATAGATTTGCGACAACGCGACGAGCGCGAACATCCATTGCGGCGCATCCGGAACGGCCGCCTCGGTGACCGATTCCTCCAGGTGTAGCTGGGCGTCAGCCCAGCGCCCCGCCTCTGCGGCCAGCAAGCCGCGAAGCAGATGGCTGCGGGCGTTACGCCCGAGTCCTAAGTCGACCTGTTCGATCTCCCGAACCAGGGTCCGTGCCCGGCGAAGGTCCCCTGATTGGCGGCTGACCTCGACCAGGCCCCCGTAGACTTCGACCAGCTGCTCGTTCTTGTGGTGGGTCCGCGCGTGCACCAGCGCGGGCCGGAGACGGTCTTCGGCCATCGCATAGTCGGCGCGCGCGAGCGCACAGCGCCCGACCCCCGCCGAGCATCGGGCCGAGTAATCGCTCCACTCCCGGCGCTTTTCGAACCCGCGATGGGCCTGCGCGAACAGCTTTTGGGCGGACCTGATCTCCCCAACCCTCTCGGCGACTTCGGCTTCGTGCAGACGAACCTGCGCGGCGAGCGGCCCCGACAACGCAGCCTTTGACGCGATCGTCGCCGCCTCCGCCACCGCGTCTTGCGCCTCGGCCAAACGCCCGGTCCTCAGCGCGAGGCGGCTCCTTCGACACGTCAGGTCGACCAACGCGGACGGCGTAGGCGCCTGACGGGCGAGCGCGGCCAGCGCCTCCTGGCCGCGCGCCCAATCCGCCGTCGCCCACGCCACCGACTCCAGGACCGACCACAACGCGAGCTCGAGGGGAGCCATCTGGGCATCCGCGAACCCCAGTGCATCTTCCGCAAGCTGAGCCGCGGTCCTCAGGTCGCCGAGGTGGAGGGCCCGCTCGGCGGCGGCCAGAAAGGTCGGCGAGGCGGGCCGCCCCGCGGCCAACTCATGCTGGCCGAGGACCGCCGGCTCAGCCTCGCCGACCGAGATTAGAAAAGCGGTAGCCTTCGCCTCGTAGGCCCGACGTCGACGGCGCTGAAGTCGAGCGACAACGACCGCCTGGAGGGCGCCGTGGGTGAACTCCAGCTCGGACTGACCCGCATAACGACTGCCCTGGCGACGCCGAACCCAACCCTGCCGCCCGAGCAGGTTGAGCTCTTCCAGGACCGCCTCGAGTGGCAGGCCGCTGACCTCCGCCACACCTTCCGCCCAGAAAACCGGTCCGAACACGGCGGCGGCGGTGATCACCCGCTGACCGATGGTGCTCCGGCACTCCAGCCGGGCCGTGATCGCGGAAGACACGGTAGGGAACATCGACTCACCGATCCACCGCATCCGGCCCCCGTGGTTCCGCCACGCTCCGGTCTCCACGAGCGCGCGCGTCAGGTGCTCGAGGTACAGCGCGTTGCCGGCAGCCCGCTTGACGACGCGGTCGACGTCCCGGTCGACCGCCGGGGCGACCAGCAGCGATCGCACCAAGCGCCGGGCGTCGGAAGGGGACAGCGGCCCCAGTCGGATGACGGCATCGGCCGTCGCGAGGTCCGCCAGGGGCCAGGTCGCGGTGACCTCGGGATCGAGCAGAGTCGGGGACCCGAAGCCGACGACCGCCACCGGCGAAGAACGGCCCGGCGCGAGGACCGCGCGCAGAACGCGGGCACTGCCCGGATCCAGCCAGTGGACGTCGTCGACGACCAGAACCAGCCCCTCGGCCCGGGCCTGCGATACGAGCAGCAGCGCCAGCGAGCGGACGAGCCAAGGACCGGCCAGCTGCGGCGACGAGCGCGACGACACCACCGCGCCGGTCTCCGGATAGCGCAGGCCGAGCGCCTCGGCCGCGAACGCGGCCACGACCGCCCGCTCGTGCTCGGCATCGTCCTGCTCCACTTCAAAGGGACGGGCGCCGGATACCAGCGTGCGAACTTCTCGGGCCGAGGGAAGCATCGCGAGGACGTTCAACGTCCGAGAGCCCGGCCCCTCCTCCTCGGAATAGGACAGCGAAAACAGCACCCTTCGAATGAAGTCGAACGGGACCCTTTGGCGCCCTTCGTCGGTTCGACCCGAATAGATCAACGGCGGCTGAGGAGCCGCGGCCAGCCTGCTGACGAGCGCCGACCGCATCCGACTCTTTCCGCTTCCGCCGGGGCCGACCACCAGCTGGAAAGCCGAATGACGGCTTCGCAAGGCCGTGCCGACGCGCTCCACACAGTGAGTGATTTCCGCGTCGCGCCCGAAGATCGGGAGCGACTCGGTAACGTCGAAGTGATGGCGCGGACGCCAGTTGTCGGGCCGGGCCGGCTCCCGAAGGTCGGGAGCGATCGCCGACCATGCCGCGAGGGGCTCGACCACCGACGCGCCACCGATGAGCCCCCCCTGCGGCGCCGCGAGCGGAAGCTGGGTCTGCGACCCGTCAGTGGTCTCTGCCATCACCAATGGGGTCGTCCGATGAGGCCCGTCTTCGAACCCGTCGTCCTCGTCGGCAACGTCGGTCGCCGGGTAGACCCGGTCGAGCAGGACGTCGGGCAGAGCCTGGAGGGTACCGTGAGCCAAGGCCTCGACCGCCTCGGCGGTCGCGATCCGGCCCTGGACCGACCGAACCAGCATCCCGTCGATCAGCTCAGCGGCCGGGCGAGGCAGCGACGGGACCACTTTGAGAACGGGCGTCGCTTCCTCGACCAGGATGCGGGCCAGCCGAGCGAGGTCGGTGCTCGCGACAAACGGGAGGCGTCGGGTGATGAGCTCGAAGCCCACGACGCCCAGGCTGTACAGGTCGGCCCGCCCATCCACCGACACTGCGGTGCTGGCCTGCTCGGGGGCCATGTAGTTGGGGGTCCCCAGGATCGCGCCGGTCTGAGTGATTCGGTCGACGCCCTTCGGCACCTTGGCCACACCGAAGTCCAAGACCCGGCAGTCGACTCCACTTCCGTTCGCGACGAAAATGTTGGCGGGCTTGATGTCGCGGTGAATGATGCCTTGCCGGTGAGCAGCGTCGAGCGCGTTCGCCACCTGGGCCAGAACCGTGAGGGCGGTCCGGAGGGTGACCGGGCCCTCGCGGAGGAGCTGCGCCAGGTCCTGGCCATCGAGCCACTCCAAGGCCAGGTATACCTGTACATCCGACAGCACGCCGGCGTCGTAGCAGCGTACGATTCGAGGGTGGTCGAGCCGCCGGAGAATCGTGACCTCCCGCTCCAAGCGCTGCCGCATTCCGTCCGAATAGGGATCGAGAGCTACGATCTTGAGGGCAACGGGGCGATTGAGATGCTGATCCCAAGCTGCGACGAGGACCGATTGTGTGCCCCGCCGCACCACTCGGTCGACCCGATAGCGGTCCGCTATGACCTGCCCCGTTCGCAAGAGCGCTCGATGCTAATCGGCAAGTCCCCGCCGCGCCACTTCTCGCACAAGCCGGCCGGTCGGACCGAATCGGAGACGTTTCTTTAGGGTTATAACTATAACGCAGACACAACACGCCCCGCGGGTCCGGGGCGCGCTTGACTCCCCCGTAAGTGGCTCCGACACTCACCGGCGCTATGGAGCCTCCGTCCTGGGAGGACATCATTGCCCGCACCGAGCCCAAGCTTGCGAGGCTGCTGGAACTGGTGGAGGGCAAGCAGACGCTGCTCGCGCAAACCCACGACTTCCCCGACCCGGACACCATCGCCTCGGCGTTGGGCCTCGGTTGGATGCTCAAGGAGTTGCGCGGGCTGGAGACGACGATCGGCTACGGCGGCATTATCGGCCGAGCCGAGAACAAAGCGATGATCAAACAGCTGGGCATCAAGATGAAGAGGACCAGCTCGAAGGACTTTCCGAAGTACGACTTGGTCGCACTTCTGGACACCCAGCCCGAGGTTGGCAACCACTGCGTGCCGAACTCGTTCACTCCGGACATCGTGTTCGACCATCACTTTCCGCGGGAGCTCGAAGGCCCCACGCCGACCTTCAACGACGTGGGGGGCGAGTACGGCGCAACCTCGACGAAGGTGACCGAGCTGATCATGGCCGCCCGGCTCGAGCCCCCGAAAGAGGTGGCCACCGCGCTGTTCTACGGGGTCAAATCAGACACCCAGAACCTCGCGAGGGACGCTTCCGAATCGGATATCGCGGCGTATCTGTTCTTGTTGCCGCGAGCCGACAGCAGGGTGCTCAACGAGATAGAAAACCCGCAGGTTCCGCTCGATTACTTTCGGGTCCTCAACAAGGCGATCCTACGGGCCAAGTTGTACGACAACATGATCGTCTCCGACCTGGGCGAGGTCTACACGCCCGACCTGTGCGCGGAAGTCGCCGACCGACTGCTGCAGGTCGAGGGTGTCAAACACGCCCTCGCAGTGGGTTGGTACGAAGAGTCGCTGTTCCTGTCCATGCGGACGCGCTCCCGCAAACAGAACGCCGGAAAGATTCTCCACAGCATCGTCGTGGGCCTGAAGTTGGGCACCGCGGGGGGGCACGGTCCGATGGCCGGGGCCCGCATCCCGCTCGAGGGGCGCTCCCAGCGGGCGCGAGTCGACATTCGGCGAAAGGTCGTCAACCGCGTCCTGATGGCCTTTAATCAGGACTACCGGCACTTCTCCCGCATCGTGTCCAAGAAAGACACCGGCACGGCGATCGATCCGCCGCCCCCGAAGGCCAACCCCGAAGAGAACACCAAGCGACCTGCCGCCAAGCGGGTCGAGGGCCCCAAGAAGAACGGAACCCGCGACGGTGAGCCCAAGCGGGTCGAAGGGGTGCAACCCGAGGAGGTCGACCTCGAGCTTCTGGAGCGGCTCGAGGTGATGAAGAACGATCGCAACGGTAGTGGTCAGGACCGGGCCGTGCGTAAGCCGAAGCCGACGAAGAAGAAAGCCGCCGTCTCGGCGCCGACCAGCGTGCCGGAGACGGTCGCCCCGAGCGCTGAGCCCTCGGTGACCTGAGGCCCACTTTACGGTCTGGCCGTGCGGGTCTACCTCGACTACAACGCCACCGCCCCCGTGCGGCCCGAAGTGCGGCAGGCGGTGGAGCCCCTGCTCTTCGGAGCCCTGGACGAGGGTCACTTCGGCAACGCGTCGTCCGTCCATTGGGCTGGCCAAGCGGCTCGTCGAGCCCTCGAAGGCGCCCGCAGCCGGGTCGCCGCTCGCCTGCAACGACGACCGTCGGAAATCGTATTCACCAGCGGCGGCTCCGAAGCGGACAACCTAGCGCTCCGGGGCGTCCTGCTGCACCCAACGGTGCGCAAGCCTCGGCTGGTGATCAGCGCGGTCGAGCATCCCGCCGTGCGCGCTCCGGCCCTGGCTTTGCGCGAAGCCGGGGTCGAGGTCATCGAGGTGCCCGTCGACGCCGATGGTCGGCTCGACCTCGATCGACTCGACGCGGCGCTGGCCGTCCCGACGACCCTGGTCTCGGTGATGGCGGTCAACAACGAGACCGGAGTGATCTTGCCCACGTCGCAGATCCAGGAGCGCGTCCATCGGGCGGGCGCTCGCCTGCACGTCGATGCGGTTCAAGCCGCCGGTCGGATTCCCCTGCCGACCGAAGCCGACCTCATCACCCTGTCCGGCCATAAGCTGGGCGGATTACCGGGCGCCGGCGTGCTCGCGGTGCGAGAAGACTTTCCTTTGGCGGGGCAGCAGCTCGGCGGGCCCCAGGAGCGAGGCCACCGCGCGGGCACCGAATCGGTCGCGACCGCCGTCGCCCTCGCCGAGGCGCTCGGGATCTCGGACGACCGCCGAGAAGCGGAGAACGAACGCCTGGCCCCCCTTCTTCGCCGACTCGAAGAGACCCTGCTCGGGCTGGGGGGAGTCCGGATCGTCGGCGCAGGTGCTCTGCGGGTCGCCCCGGTCACGACCGCGGTGTTCGCCGACGTCGATGGGGAGGCCGTTCTGCAGGGCCTCGACCTCGAGGGCATCGCGACATCGTCGGGAAGCGCGTGCTCGAGCGGCAGCCTCGAGCCGTCCCATGTTCTCCTCGCGATGGGCATCTCCGGCTCCGAAGCGATGTCCGCGGTTCGGTTTAGCCTGGGTTGGGCGACGACCGAGGCGGACGTCGACCGAACCATCCAAGTTTTGCCCATGGTCGTAGCCCGGGCCCGGAGCGCGAGCCTCTGACCGCCAACGCGACGATTGCGTCGTCCTGCGCGATCGCGTGCACTACGTTCGGATGCGCGTGTTCAGAACGCCGACCTGGCTGGGGCTCGCCCTGCTGACGTGCCTCGCCTGCGGCGAGGATAGTGTCCTGCTCGAGATCGAAGAGCCGGGCACCTGCGAGCCGGCTTTCGAGTGCGAACTCGGGTTGGAATACCGGCGTGGAGAATGCCGATCGGCGCGCTGCCAAGCCGACGCCGACTGCTGTCCCAGCCAGACCTGCATCACGGCGCTCGGCCTGTGCGCCGACCAGACGACCGCGTGCACGTCCGATGCCGACTGCTTCGAGATTCCTGGTCAAACCTGCATCGACTTTCGGGGGGGCCAATTCTGCGGCTATCCGAACGCGACCGGAGCCCTCACCGCCGCCGGCACCCAGTCTTGCGAAAGCTCGCTCGACTGCGGCCCCGGCCGTTCGTGCGTCGGTCATCGCTGTGTCCAGTTTGCCCCGTGCGAGGGTGGCTGCCCGAGCGGTCAGATCTGCGACATCGACACGAATCTTTGTTTCGAAGAGGCCTCCTGCGACCGAACCTGCGGCGCTGGCGAAATCCTGGTCGTCGCCGACCCCGACCTGATGAGCGGACCGCAGTGCTGCGCCGTCGAGTGCACGTGCTCCCCGCTTCCGAACGTTCAAAATGGCGAGTTCGGCTGGTTCACCGACCTCGCCGCCGACCCGCAGCAGCTGGTGGCCGCCGGCTATGATCCGTTCTATGGCGACCTGGTCGTCGGTCGCTATGATGACCAGGGAGCCCTGATTCGCCTGGACTATGTCGACGGCTTCCCGATGGACGGCCCGATCGTCGGCAACCCCACCGGGCCGAGGGGCGGACGGACCGAACCCGGCGACGACGTCGGAGAGCACACCTCGGTGGCCATCGACTCGGCGGGAGGCATCCACGTGGCCTACTATGACCGAACCAGGGGGCGACTGAAGTACGCGTTCGGAATCGACGAGCAGTGGATGGTGTCGGTCGTCGATGAAGCCGCCCACGTGGGGCTCTACACCAGCATCGCCATCGGCCCTGACGACCGGCCCCGGATCGCCTACATGATGGCCGAAGGGACCGCAGATCCGGACCCCACGCCCCGCAGCGGCCTCAAGGTGGCGACTGCGCTCACCAGCCAACCGACCGCGACGAGCGACTGGTTTGTGGAGCTGATCGACAGCCGCCCCCTCCCTCGGCCGTGCGACGGCGTCTGCACCCAAGACGAGCTATGCACCGACCTGGGGCTGGAGGTGCCTCCGTCGTGCCAGCCGGTGGTCGCGATCACCCTTTGCGACGACCTTTGTTCGGCCAACGAGCGCTGCGTCGACGTCGACGACGTCGGCTTCAGATGCGCCGAGACGTTCGTACCTCCGGCCGACGATGACTTCCTGCCGGGGGTCGGCCTGTTTGCGAGCTTGGCGGTCACGTCGACCGGCGCCGCAGTCGTGGCGTATTACGACCGCATCGACGGCGACCTAAGGCTGGCTCGGTCATTCGGTGAGTCGTACTCGGTTCGTGTCCTCGATGGCCGAGACCCCAGCGACCGCACCGCCCCCGGGCCCGACGTCGGGCAGCACGCGTCGGTGGCCGTCGGGCCCGGCGACCGGATCGCCGTCGCTTACTTCGACGCGACCGATGACGACCTCGTGTATTTCGACCTCACGGACGGGATCCGCACCGTCGTCGACGATGGCGTCAGCCCGCCCGACCTCCGGTTCGTGGGGGCCGACGCGGATCTGGTCTTCGACCCCACCGGTGAGCCGACGATCGCCTACCAAGACCCGACCTCCATCGACCTTCTGTTTGCCCTGCGCCGGCAGGGCATCTGGTCGACGGAGGTCATCCGGGGCCAAACCCCGGCGACGGCCAGCGGCTTTTATGCGACCCAAGCCCATCGCGGTACGACTGCCTTCATCGGAGGCGTCGACCTGAGCCTGGACCACGACCTCCAGCTGCAGCTGATCGTGACCCCGAGACCGTTCTGACCTAGAGCGCCGATTCACTTGGATCGCACTATTGTCGCTGGTTCTCACCCCGTC
>CAZFIV010000144.1:0-15961 GCA_964519665.1 uncultured Myxococcales bacterium | reverse complement strand
GACGGGCCGATTCCGGCGCGACAACAGCACGCTCCAAGTGAATCGGCGCTCTAGAGACGGTGGGCGCCGTCCCTGCTAGTTTTGGCACCGTGATTTATGTGGACCCGACTCGGGAGGGATTCAAAGCATTGGCCCAGCTGCCGATCGCAGGCCCGCTACACATGCTCAACCTGGTCAAGCTGAAGACCCAAGCCACCTACGCCGACGGCCGGCAGGCCACCGGGGCCGAGGCGTACGCCGCCTATGGCCGGGAGTCAGCGCCATTCTTTCACGGACAGGGTGGACAGATCATATGGCGAGGCAAGCCGATGTACCCGCTGATCGGCCCTGAGCACGAAACCTGGGACCTCGGGTTCATCGCCGCCTACCCTTCGAAGGACGCCTTCATCGGTATGGTCAAAGACCCGGGCTACCAGGCCGTCGTCTACCATCGGCAAGCTGCCGTGGAGACCTCGCGCCTGTACGCTTTCGCGGCGACCGAAGGCCCGACGACCTTCGGCTGACCAAATCTACTCATCGGCCGGCTGATTCGTACAACAAGAATCGCCATCTCGACTGCGGGCACACCGGCGCCAGCCGGGTTGCAGCGAGGGCCACCTCACGTTGACCGTCGGACTATCCAATAGAACCTTCACGAAATGAAGTATCGAGCCGCGAAATGGGTCGGCGGCCTCCAAGGCTCTACGGTCATCAACGCGCCCCATTGACCGGCGAGCGCTCCTTCGTTCCAGCTTTTTGGGACTACCTCAGCGCAACGTCGCGCCGCTCGTTTCCAAATCGCCAAGCGAGCCCAATGGAACCGAACTCCCGACGGCTGAGCGACCGGGCGTCGAGTGTCAAACGCATTTCTGGAGAACCCGCTCGCCCAAGCCATTTAGTATCTCGAAAGGCACGCAAGGATTGAGCATCTTCTCAAATCGGACGTCTGCCGCATCCCGCCAATCAGGGAAAAGGACTCTACTTTGACCGCTCGTCGACTGTTAGGTTTCGCGCGTGCAGCCGAGGCCTTTCAGCCCCATCCCCTTGCCCGTGCCGAGGTCGTGGACCCGACTGTGCGGGTCAGCCGCGATCTTCCTCGATTGGGCTGCGCCCCTCGTGGCCCTCGCCGGAGTGATCGCGCTGGCCGCGATACACATCGGTGACCGTTTCGAATCTCCGTTCGTGTCCAGCGTCTGGATGGCGTACGCAGACAGCTTGTCGGAGGGCGTGTTCTACCCGCCCTTCTTCGACGGTCAGCGCTATGGGGGGACCCGATACCTGCCGCTGTCCTTCCTTTACAATCAGCCCTTCTTCGAGCTCGGGCCTACTCCCATCGTCGGGCTCAAGGTGGCGTCGTTCGCGGCCATGGCGGCGGTTGCACTCCTTCTCGGTTCGCTCCTGCGAGATCTGGGACTCTCGACGCGGCTATCGCTCCTGGTGACGGCAGCCGCCATCCTCTCCGGGCCGGCGATCAACGCCATCTTGACCCCGCACCGGGGCGATGCGTTCCCGGTGGCCCTGCAGCTGGGCGCCCTCTTCGCCGTCCGTCGAGGGCCCACAGCCAGGGCCGTCGCGTGGTCGGGTGCCTTCTGCGCCCTCGCCGTTCTGGCCAAGTCAACCGCCGGATGGTCAGCGGTGAGCGTCGGCCTCTGGCTCATCCTCGTCGCCCCTCGCCGCCTCCCGATCCTTGCCGGGAGCTTCGCGCTCATCCTCGTGTTGGGCGTCGTGGGTTGCGAGGCCCTCAGCGAGGGGCGAATGCTCGAGAACCTGGTCACCCTGTCGACCGGAGAGATGACGCTATCCAGGGCGATGAGCGGCCCTCTGCGCCTGGTTGCGATGCTCCTCAAATACCCCGTCTTTGTCCTGACCTTCCCGCTAGCCATTGCCGCTTTGCTGGACGCACTCGCAAAGGCAACCATCGGCCTCGCGGAGCTGGCGTTCGCTTCGTCCCTGGGGCTGCTGCTCGTCATGCTCTCGGACCCGGGCGTGCACGATAACCACCTCATCGACCTATCCGTGACGGGAGGGCTCGCGATCGGGAGCTTGCTCGCCCGCCAACAGTCGTCGCGCTCGGCGCTGACCGACGTCGGCATCCGCACCGTCCTGATCGCTGCCGTCAGCGTTGCGTTCCTCGAAGATGTTCGAATCCATCTCCGAGACGCAATCCGCGGAGAGCGCCCACCGCAAATCGCAACGTTGATCCGCGAGCACATCCCTGCCGGCTCTTCCGTGCTCACCGAGGACCCGCTCATCGAGCTGCAAATGGGAGTGAAGCCCGTCGTACGGGATGCTTACATGTTCCTGCGACTCGCCCAGAAACGACCCGACCTCACCAGGCCTCTCGTGGAACGGGTCGAGGCCCGAGAATTCGACCGAATCCTGCTGCTGGTCGACGCCGCCGAAGGTCTGTCCAACGGTTGGTATTCGCACATGCAGTTCGGGCCCGAGCTGATCGGAGCCGTTGTTGAAACTTACGAACCGGTCGCGGTCGCCGCCGGCTTTCACGTCTACGTACCGCGCGAAGTCGCTCATTCGGTCGACGAGACCGAGACGCTCGAGCCCGGGTCGGATTCAGCAGTGACGACCGACCACCGATCGCCCTGACCTAACGTTCTGACGACGTGTTCGTTCAAGTCGAATCACTTACGAGTAAGAACGAGACTGGGTCGAATGAATCCACGTTCAAACCGAAAGGAGAACCGTGTTCCGTCCCCCAGTAGACCCGAGTTCGAGTTTGGCGGTAAAGGAATGTCTCCATTGACGTCTCAACCGCCCAACGAGAACTCCGCGTTCGCGGGTGTCGATGATTTGAGTCAACCGCGCGCATCGCTGGTTGCCTTGGGCTCGGTTCATTCTGAGATGGACGCAGAAGTGGAGGTACATCCACAGGCTGCGGGGGTGCAGGTTGCAGAACGCCCCGACCGCGCACTCGATGCCGAGACGGCCGATGCCGGAACCGACGACGCCGAGACGGCCGATACCGAGACGACCGATGCCGGCACCGGCAATGCCGAGACGGCCGATGCCGGAACCGGCAATGCCGAGACGGCCGATGCCGGCACCGGCAATGCCGAGACGGCCGATACTGCCGATATGGCCGATACTGCCGATATGGCCGATGCCGGAACCGGCAACGCCGATACGGCCGATACGGCCGATACGGCCGATGCCTCGACGGGCGATGCCGGGACCGGCAACGCCGACGCGGGGTCACGGTCTTCCGTCGACCAGGACATCGTTTACGTCGTGCGCCCGTACCTGCCCCCGCTGCAGGAGCTTCAACCGCACCTCGAGTCCATCTGGGCGTCCCGGATGCTCACGAACCGCGGTCCCTATAGCAAGCGTTTCGAGCAGGCCCTGAAGCAAGCGCTGGGCATCCGGCATATCTCGCTCGTGGCGAACGCGACCATCGGAATTGAGGTCGCCCTCCGATCGCTCGGCGGTGGCATGACCGTCGGAGGTTCTGATCGGACGGCCGAGGTCATCACGACCCCTTTTTCATTCATCGCCACCAGCCACGGCATCCTGCTGAGCGGAATGAAGCCGGTCTTCGTCGACATCGCCCCCGGCAGCTACAACCTCGACCCGGCGAAGGTCGAAGCGGCGATCACCGACCGAACCGTCGCCATCCTTCCTGTCCACTGCTACGGTCGCGCCTGCGACGTCGACGCCCTCGAAGACATCGGAGCTCGACACGGTCTGCCGGTCGTCTACGACGCCGCGCACGCTTTCGGCGTATGCTACGGACGCCGCTCATTGCTCGAGCGGGGCGAGATGTCGATCGTGAGCTTTCATGCCACCAAAGTATTCACGACCCTCGAGGGGGGCGGAATCATCTGCGGCGACGACGCCCGAAAGCAGGCGCTCGACCGGCTAGGCAACTACGGTATCGAAGGGGACGACGTCACTGCACTCGGATTGAACGCCAAGCTCAACGAAGTGAGTTGTGCGGTCGGGCTATCTCTTCTGCCCCATTTTTCGGCGTCTCAAACGGGACGTCGTCAAATCGCGGAGTGGTATCGTGAGCACCTCCCGGAAATCAAGGGTCTGCACATTCCTTCGCCGCCGCCTCATCAAACAGAGAATTTCGCGTACTTCCCTATCGAGATTTTACCGGGGTATGCGTACACCCGGGACGAGCTATACGAACGTCTGAAGGAACGGGGGATTCTGGCGCGGCGGTATTTCTATCCGATCCTGCCGGATTTCGAAGTGATGAAGCGACTTGGCGGCGACAAGGGATGGGGTGATCTTCCCATCGCGAGAGCGACTTCCGAACGTATCCTCTGTCTCCCGATCTTCAGCGAGATGACATTGGACCAGGCCCGTCGGGTCGTCGAGGCTCTGCGGCCTTGAGCGCTCACCGGCAGGTCCTCTCATTGTACCCTCGCGCCTCGGTTTCACGGTTCGACCAGACAATATTACAGACAATGTATAGCGGACCCGGAGCGCCTCGAGCGCAAGGGGACCGATTGAGATCACCCCGAAGGTAAGCGTCCAGTGAAAGTCGAAGGCCCGCGAGAGCTCATCCTCCTCCCCTCCATGAAGGCCACCCCCGGGCCGAAGGGGGAGCTCTTCCTTACGAAGAAGTATCTCGAAGGGGCCGAGCTGTATCAGCGTTACTGGCCGGGACCCGTAACGTCGCTGATTGCGCTCGACTCCCGACCGTCGACGGACCTCGACACGATCGATGTGACCGCCAGATTCGAAGGCCCGAAGGGTCCTCGCGGCGACGAGTCCGGGCCGTGGTCGCATCGCATCGAGTTTCGTCCAAGCCGCATTGATCATTTGGCGGAGCGGATAAGCGGAGCCGCCGCGGTCTTCGGCTTTCTGTCGCCGCTCGAGTTCGAGGTCGCCGAACTGTGCCGACGGCTCGGCGTCCCGCTCGTGATGGCCAGCGAGTACACGCTCCGCACGGAGCTACAAGTGATCGACGCCGAGGTCCGCAACCCGCTCCTGCGGGCCCGGCGCAAGGCGTGGACGGTGGGGGCCGAGCTCAAGCGGCTCCTGATGCTCCGAATGATCGACGGCATCCAGTGCTCGGGTCCGACGTTCGCGCGCTACCGGCACTTCAACTCGAACGCGCTTCAGTACCATGACAACCGCGTGGCGGTGTCCGACGTCATCGATGACCGAAGCCTCAAGGCGAAGCTGGAAAGCCTCATGACCGGCCAGCCCCTCCGGCTCGTCTACGGCGGGCGCTTCGTAGGCATGAAAGGCGTCACCTACCTTCCGAAGGTCGCGACAGCGTTGCGCGAACGAGGTCTGAGCTTCTCCTTCGACGTCTACGGCGATGGGCCTCTGAAGGCCGAGCTCGAAGCGGAGATCGAACGCCGAAAACTCGCCCCTGTCATGCGCCTCAAGGGCGTAGTCGACTTCCGCACGGGTTGGCTCCCTACCCTTCGAAATCATGTCGACCTCTTCGTGTGCTGTCATCCGCAGGGTGACCCCTCGAGTACCTATACCGAGGTCATGTCTTGTGGCGTGCCCATCGCGGGTTTCGCGAACGAGGCGTTCGCCATGATCGCACGGTACTCCCGCGCCGGCTGGGCTGTCCCGATGAAAGACCACCGCGCCTTGGCGGACCGGATCGTGCAGCTCGACAAGAGCCGAAACGAGATCGCGACGGCGTCTCTCCAGGCTCGCGGATTTGCGAGCGAACACGCCTTCGAGCGCACGTTCGAGCGCCGCATCCGTCACGTGTTGAACGTCAGCCGAATGCCGTTCTCGGCCCGCCTCGAGGCGGTGGGTCTATGAGCGAAGCGAGGTTTGCGAAGGCAGCCGATGTTCGAAATTGGGCGTCGGATGATGCTCCCGGCCTGTCGGTGGAGGCACCGCGGCCTCGACCGTGAGCACGGGGCCCTCCCATTCCACGGTCCTGCTCGGACCAACGACCGTATGGATAAGCTTCCGCATCGGCTCGTTCTCCGCAAACATCGTGAATCGGACATGGGTCACCCCGCGAGCGCGAGCCGCCTCGAGAAGGCATTCCATCAGAAGCCGTCCAACCCCCAACCCTTGATACTGGTCGATGACCACCAACGCGACCTCCGCCCGCGACGGATCTTCGTCCGAAATCCTAACCAACCGACCGATACCCATCGGCAGAATCTCACCGGCGAACTCTCGAACGGCGCCCACCGCGTAGGTGGAGCGAGTATCAAACTCGGTGAAGGTCTGAAGCTCCCTCTGGGTCAGGCTTTTCTTGTGGTGCAGAAATCGGCGGTATCGCGTCGTTTCGGAGAGCTGTTCAAAGGCGCGGACGAGCAACGGCTTGTCATCGGGGCCGACCGGTCGCACGATCGCCTTCAAGCCATCCTTGAGCGTGCAGACCCTTTGGTCGTTTTTGATGACGCACTGCATCTGAACCTACTTTAAGCCGTTATTGCGGCGCGTCAAGCGACGTGGGATGGCGTGCTGCGCCGCACAAGCGCTCGGCGTGTGAGACGTAAAGATTCAGTCGCGGGCGAGCTGAGTCTTCGGAACGTAGTCACGACGACGCACAGCGCCGAAGAGTGCGGCCGGCGCGAACCACAACGGCGCTAGCAAGACGAGCGAGACCGGCGCCGCGGTCACCACGATCATCGCCTGCAGCGCCTTGATGCTATCCTCGCCCAAGACCACCAGCAAAGCAGCGACTACGCCCATCAGAATGGCCCAAAAGGCCCGGAGGGTCGGAGCCGGCAAGTCTCGTTGACTCGAGATCATCGACATGGCGTACGCCATCGAGTCGACCGACGTGGCGAGGAACAGGAACGTCAACGTCAAAAACCCAGGCACCCACACCACCTCGCCAGGCACCTTGGAGACGATCGCGAGAAGCACGGCCGGCAGACCGTTCGTCTCCAGCGCCGAGGAGACCAACCCGGGCGTAGCGAGCTCGTACACTAGCCCTGAGCCACCCAATACGGCAAACCACGCATTGGTCGCCAGCGGCGCAACCACCGCGACGGTCAGGCAAATCTCGCGGACCGTACGGCCCCGACTGATGCGCGCCACGAAGAGCGCCATCAACGGGCCATAGCCGAGGAACCATCCCCAATAGAACACCGTCCAAAACGACAGCCACGCCGGATCTCCCCGGTACACGGTCATCGCCGGCAGGTTGGAGAGGTACACGCCGAAACTGGCGAAGAATCGGCTGGCGACGGCCGGCCCCGGACCGAGCAGCAACACCACGGCGGCGAGCGCCAGCGCGAGTCCGACGTTGAGCTGAGAGAGCCACTCGATGCCACGCCGCAGGCCGCTCATCGTCGACGCGGTCGCGAGCCCCACTAACGCCGCCAGGACCAAGACACGGGACAGTGTCGTATCTGGGACTCCGACCTCGGTCTGGAGCGCGAAGGCCATCTGCAGTCCCAAGAAGCCGATGGGGCCGATGGTGCCGGCCGCCGCCGCAAGCACCGACACGCCGTCGACCGCATCGCCGAGCGGACCCTCCGCGACCTTCCGGCCGACGATCGGCTCGACCAGGCTTCGCGGGAGCAGAGGGCGGCCGGTCCGATCGTGAAACAACATGAGGGCGAGGGCGGCGACCGTGCCCACGCCGGCCCAAGCCAAAAAGCCCCAGTGAAAGAAAGACTGCGCGAGTGCGTTGGTCGCTGCCTCAGGGCTATTTGGCGCCACGTCGCCGAACAGCGGGGGCGGGTTGACGAAGTGGTACATGGGTTCCGCGGCCGACCAGAACACACCGCCACCGGCGAGCAGCGTGCACATGATGACCGCCAGCCATCTAGGATAAGGTACCTCCGGCCTAGCGCCTCCAAGCCGGATTCGACCGGTCGGCCCGAGCGAGAGCACCAACGCCAGGACAAAGGTCACCGGCATCAGCAGTTGCCAGAACAGGCCCAACCCAGCGGAGGTCAAACCGGCGAGCGCGTTGACGGCGTCGGTGGCCTGCTCTCCGAACGTGGCGGCTGCGATCACGAACAGCAAAAGGGGACCCGCCGACAGGGCCGTGACTCGCCACGACGAGGCGTTTTCCGCCGCCAACTTCATGCCGCCGCCGCGAAGCGGTCGAGGGCCCACGGCCGATGCGTGACTGGCCGCCCGACCGCGAGGTCCGCAAGGTAACGGCCGACCAGGGGTGCGAACTTGAAGGCCTGGCCCGAGCCACCCGTGAAGAACGCGATGCGTTCGTCTCCGGACACCCGGTCGATGATGAAATTCGCGTCGGGACTCATCGAGTAAGGGCTGCACCACGTCTCGAGCCTCGGACCGGCCCCCACTACGTTGGCGGAGATAAACGCATCGAGGAGGGTCACCAAGTGCTCGGCGGCCTCGGTGCGGAAGGTTGCCATGTCGTCGGAGCGCATCTCGTCGGGCGCCCAGTCGATACCCACCTTGACCGCGGGCGCTCCGTCGACGTTCGACAACCGAGGAAAGCCATAATACAGCCCACCGTCGTCGTTGTCCTCTCGAGGTCTCTGAAAGCAGAACCACTGAGGATAGTCGAGACGTTCATCGACTCGATAGTGCGCCCAAAGCATACTCCAGAGCCGAGTCGGCAACTTCACACCGAGAGGGGCCAAGAGGCGATTGGCCCAACCGCCGGCCGCTACGACCACCCGTTGAGCATGCCACCGAACCTCCTCGCGGGGACCGCGATGGAGCAAGGTGACACCTCGGCGCGCGGGCTCGATGGTAGCGACCGGGTGCTTCTCGAGCACCCGAACGCCGGCCTGCGTGGCGACCGTCTTCATCACGTCCAGCGCTCGATCGGCCAACAATGCCCCCGCGGTCGGCTCGAACAGACCGACATGATCGGGTTTCGGGACGATCGGCCAACGCTCGGCGATCTGAGCCGCGGTGAGCGATTCGTACGGAATCCCCATCTCGTCCATGACCCGAGCCGCACCAGGGATACTGCCTTCGATCGTCTCTTCATCGAAGGGCTCGCCGTAAAACAGCAGGCCGTGTTGACTTCGGAGCGTGACGCCGTGCTCTGACTCCATCTGCGCCCACAGATGATTCGCTTCGCGAGCCCGTTCACACAGGAAGCGATCGGAATACATCTCGCGGTACATCCGGCTCTCGCCGTACGAGCTGCCTCGCGCCGAGCCGCAAACGTCCGCTTCGAGCAGCACCACCGACCCCCGATCGCGTAGGTGGTAGGCTGCCGCGAGACCCGCCATACCCCCGCCAACCACTACGTAATCGACGTCGTTCATCCGGCCCACCTCCTCCCGCCGAGCAGACCTTTAGAGGCCGCAAAGCATTCGCCCACCGGCGTGGCCGGAGCTCGCGCCAGCAGCTGGGCGAGGATCTCATCGTCGTCCAGGCCGTCATCGCCGCAAGACAAGAACTGATGACTCAACTCGAAAACGCTCTCGTAAACCAGTGTGTAGAGCGAGTCGGCGTCGACGACCGACCAAGCATAAGGCGCATACCGCTCCACGGAATCGACGATCACCGCCCCACCGCTGCAGACAGCGTCGTGAATCCAGCGAATGCCCCGTTGACGCAGGATGGCCTTACACGAGTGTTCGTCACTGAAGGGCGCGTTGGCCCCCGATACGAGAGCCTGGCCTGAAAGCTCACAGGCCATTTCGGGGGTGATGAGTCCGCTGGCGCTACAAAGCACGAGCACATCGAAGGGCTCGCGCCACCACGCGCCGTCGGGGTCGATCACGGTGGCTCCCGCTCTACACGCCCGCGCCATCAACCGGTCGACAGTGGCGACCCGATGCCCGGCCGCGACCAACCGGTCCACGACCTCGGCCCCGACCGCACCCACGCCGTGTACGAGGTACCGTAAAGGCCCGCGGTCGGAGACCGCCTCGGCGCTCGCGAAGACCCCCGTACCGGTAGCACGACTTGCATCGACCGACACTCCGAGCCCAGCCAACACGAAGGGCGTCCGACTAGCCAGAAACGCCATGTCAGCTTCGTTCGTATTGAGGTCGCACCCCGTGTACAACCGACCGTCGTAGCCGTTCAAGGTATCGGCAAGGTGGGTCAGTAGACGTTCTTTGTTGGCCTGCGTGGGCACCCCCCGCGCAACGACCTTCGCCCCCGAAAAACCGGTGCCATGAAGGCGGTGCTTGACGCTCATTCGGCGGTTCAATTCGTATGCATCGGCGACCATCTGCGCCTCGGTTGCGTACGGCAAGAAGCGAAGCCCGCCATTGCCCGGCCGTTGTTTGGACAGCGGCTCGTGCACGACAACGTACGAGAGCTCAGGCGTGACCCGATGAAAGTCGAGGGACGTCAACTCAGACATTTCATCCGTCCTTTTGCGCCCACAAGTAATGCTGGACGTAGTCCATACTATACTTTGTCGGTTCCGCCGCGATGCGCTGCTGGAAGGTCTCATAGAGACGGTCGACGAGCCCGTGCTCGTCTCCGCGGGTGAATGCACCGGTGAATGTGTGCGCGCTCCACGAACGCACGGTGCGCATGAGGCCGCTAGCGAAGCGTTCGACGTCTCCGTCCCTGTCGAAGCGAGCTCGGTACGGACAAGGGACCGACTTCATCTCGGCCTTGTGCACGGACCACCCCGCTCCCAGCGGCGCCAAGAACTGTTCGCTGGTCTTGTAGAAGTTCTGGAAAGTCGCTCGGCGGTATGTACCGTCATCGATGTCGCCAGACTCTAGGTAGCCGCGCCAAATATCGTGAAGAACGTCGTGCATATTAAGGTCACGACCATTGTGTCCTAAGTAATGACCGTGAGCGTTCTGTGCGAGGTTGACTGCGATGAAGTGCCCGTTCGGCGCCAGCTCGTTCAAGCGACGGGACATCAGGTGCGCCCAGTCATGTTCCGCTTGCTCTGCGATTTTCGCCCGCTCCGGGCTCTCGGGCGCGGCGTTCGCGTGCGTATGGTCCGGAAGATGAACCCGTTTTTCGCCGAGCCAGTGCATCGCGGTCGCCGAGAACCCGAGATCCACCCGCCGCGGCGGCGTGATGCGCTCGTAAAACGAGCGAGACGCGAGGTAGACGACGTCGTCAGGGCGCCCTTCGGCAGCGCGTTGCCCGTTGGCGGCGAGGCTCGCCCAATCGGCCCCCGGTAGGTCGTTGAGTATGAAGGTCACCGGCCGCTGTCCCGCCGCGCGGGCAACCGCCCGGTAGAGACCGAGCGAAGTCCCGCCGTCCGCCGCTCCGTAATCGGCAAAGCACCATTCGGCCGCTTCGATCGTTTTACACGCTTCATCAATCCATGGCAGGGCGTGCTCGATGCATACGCGCGCGCCTTCCGTGTCGTCGGAGTAGTTGCTCGTCATAACGATGGCCATGTGTCGCTCCCGAATGGATCAGCCGCGTCCGCCACCGTGACGGCCAGGGCAATCGCTGAGGCATTTAGTGGTCAAAGGGCGAAAGCGAAGAGGAAAAACGACACGAGATTGCGTTTTCATCGTGCGAACTTTCTTTCTGAGCGTTCGCCCTCAGCTCGAATTCGGACTACCGCCGCCGACCCCCGCGACGCCGAGCCGGACTTCTCGGTCGGTCGGTCGGCGGCGGGTCGACCTTTTCGTACGCCTTGCGCTGCTTGTTCACCTCGACCTCGAGGTCGACGATCGGATTCGGGTAACGCTCGCCAATGCCCACGCGGGCCTGGACGTCCGCTGGTGCGCGATGGGGCTCGGGCAACCAAGATGTCGGCAAGTCCTGAAGCTCCGGCACCCAGTGTCGCACGAACCCGCCGTCCGGGTCGTAGTCTTTGGCCTGTTTGGGTAGATGAAAGTAGCGAAAACCTCGCGCGTCGTTTCCGACCCCTGCGTTGTAGGCCCAGTTGCCCCAGTTGCTGGCAGGGTCGTAGTCGATCAACAAGCGCTCGAACCACGAGGCGCCGATGCGCCAGTCTTGGCCCAGAACCTTGGTGAAGAAGCTGGCCACGTTCTGGCGAGCACGGTTCGAGGTGTACCCTGTCGCAGCCAACTCTCTCATGCTAGCGTCCACCAAGGGGAATCCGGTGACCCCCTGGCACCACGCATCGATCCGTTCCGGGTCGGTGCGCCAGGGCAGACGAAGCGGCCTGAGACCGGCCAGTTTGAAGAGCTGCGGCCCGTGTTTGTAGGCAATGAACTGAAAATAATCTCTCCACAAGAGCTCAAAGAACAACCAGTATGTCGAGTCGTTCGCGACCCGCTCGTTCTCGTACTGTCGGATCTGGTCGAGCACCAGACGCGGGCTGAGCGCCCCGTGGGCAAGCCAAGGCGAAAACTTGCTCGAGTCATCGGCGTGTAACAAACCGTTGCGGGTCTCTTTGTACACTCGTAGCCGGTCCTTCGACCAGATGTACGCCTTGAGACGATCCAGCCCCGCAGACTCGCCTCCCCGGTACGACATCACGGCGCGTGAGTCGGGCGCGGGCATCTCGAGCCCGAAGTCGTCTAGCGACGGAAGCTCGCCGACGTCGAGCCGCGGACCGAGTGGCAGCCGGGTCGGGGACGGACGCGCCTCGGGAATCTCAACGCGGGCTTCGATCCTTTTTCTGAAAACCGTGAACGTTTCGGGAGTCTCTTCGATACGAAACGGCGCCAGCTGGGGCGTGACCATCACGTTGCCCCAAGCGCCGTTCCACTGCACCTTAGGACATAGGCGAGAGAGTTGGAGCTCGTCGGAGCGCTCATCGACCGCGAACCCCCGGTGAAAAAACACCTCGTCGATATCGTGACGTTCGATGAACGCCGGCAGGACGTCCGTCGGCCGACCTCTCAAGATGACTAAATCACTTCCGAGCGACCGCAGGCGTGCGCGCAGGTCGGCGATGCACTCCAACCAGAAGCGGGCCCGGTGGGAACCTAAGCGGGCTATCCCGAACTGCGTTCGGCGCGCCAAGTCTACATCAACGCAGACGACAGCGATGAGCGCCGACTCTCGTCGGGATGCCGCAAACAGAGGTCCATGGTCATGGACACGAAGGTCGTTTCGAAACCATACCAACGACGGCACTGACACGTATTAAAGGCCGCGTTGCCGAACGCCAACCCTGGTTACCCTAAGCGGGCGGCCTCGGCGAATTCTGACCCGCACGTGCTGGGCGGGACACTAGAGCGCGGCGGACAAGCACGCTGTCTTTCGTCTCGTTGGCCAGGTCTGGATAGTCGAGGGTGTAGTGCAGCCCCCGGCTCTCGCGTCGCTGCAGGGGGCTACAATCCTGTACGTATCCGAAGCGTTCGTTGAAAGCCCCGCGCGGGTCAGACGGGCGCCAGATCCCAAACAAACAGGAAGACGCTCAAGCTGGCAGCGGCCGCTCCGGTCAAGAACAATCCCACCAGCGTGCCGATCGGCAGTGGGTTGCGTATTCGAGCCCGGACCACCAGGGCGACGGTGATCAGGCCCAATAGTCCGGCCACCGCGGCCGCCGTGATGCCGTAGCGCGCCCAAGACACCAAGCCGAACAACAACAAGAGCTCGTACTGCTGGAACGTCGCGACCCCGGCCGCGCCAATGACCGCGACACCGGCCACGCTGAGCGTCGCCGTGAGCCAAGCGACCAGGCGAGCGCCGTGGGTCGCCGCTGCCTTCTTGCGGTCGATCAATCGTCCGAGCGGCGATAGTGTCAGCATGACGAAAGCGATCAGCACGACCAGAATACTGACGCCCCCCCAACTGGCCGGACCTAACAACGCCTTCTTATCTTCGACCGCAATGGCGGCCGCGTACAGGGCGGCCCTGGATGGATACAACCGGTAGAAGGCCGGCGCCTTCATCTGTTCAACGCACGAGAGGTCCGGATCCGAGGTCGGGTCGTCGTAGAATTTGTTGAGCATATCGCCTGCACATTCGACCGATCGGGTCGGTCCGTGACCAGCGAAGGGAAACTCGACATACGTGCCCTTCTTGAATCCCGGCAAAATAGCCTTGGCGAGCGGCGGCGGCGTAATGGGATCCATCGTACCTTCTACGATGAGCGCCGGGATGTCCGATTCGACTGCCGCGTATTGATCTGCTGGACGCGGCAACAGACCCAGCGAGCGACAAAGCGCAGCGCCGGCGGAGGCCGTGGCGACGGTACCCATGACGCCACCGAGAGCGGGATGGTCTTCGATGTCGGCGCTGATCGATGCCGCTACGCTATCGACGAAACCGTCGTTGCAGAACAGCGCATCACTCATGCCTTGACTCAACTGAAAGGGCATGGCGTTCGCCGTCAGGCCCTTGAGAAGTTCCGGGTCGCCGTCGTTCATGACGTCGGACCAGGCGTAGATGACGCCCGGCAGTGCAGAATAGGTCTTCTGTTCATACATGAACAGAAACGGCAGCATCGCACCGATATCCTTGAAAAAGTAGGCCTTTCCACTCGGGAACCGTTCCGTATCTTCGACGTCTACGACGATCGGCTTGCCATCCATGTTCCGAACAACCGTGCGCATACGTTCCGCAAGCTCCGGATAGTGGGACTTGCAGGTGGCATCGGCCTGACAGGCTTCATCCAACAAGTTCAAGTCCCGCACGTACCAATTGATTACCCGCCAGTATTCCGCGTCACCGCGCGCGAACAGCGGCATGATGGCATCGAGCACCACGGCCCGGATGCCTTCTGGATCCTCGCGGACATAGGCCTGCCCCAACACCGATCCATATGAGATGCCCCAGACGTTCCACTTATCGAACCCTAGCGCGAGCCGCAACGCATGCACGTCGCGTGCGTTCTCGATGGTGTTATACCCCCGCAGGTCTACGCCGTGGGCCTTGGCCCGCACCAGACATGCCTCGGTCCGCGCCAGGCCGGCCTTGAGATTCTCTTCGAAAGTCTGCGCATTGGACAGCGCCGGCGACCGCTCATCGTAAAAAGGGCAAAAGTCGCCTGAGTTGGCGATCCCTCTCTGCTCCAAAATATAGAGATCCCGATGCTTGCGAATCCCGTGGTCTTTGAAACGCTTGACATACGAGAACGTGGCGACGCCGGGCCCACCCGTCAGATAGATGATGGGGTCGGGCCGACGCCCCGGCGCCAGTCCGACGCCCTCGGACGATTCACCGTCTTCGGCCTGCTCCCCATTTGACCGAAGTTTGACGAACAGCAGTTCGATAGCGCGAGACGTCGACGCCTCCCGGTTCTCGGGAACTCGAAGCAGACCGCATTCGATCTCCCCGGCCTCGTATTCGATCTTTCCCTTGAAGGGACACACGACGGGGTCAATCTCGAACGTGTCGCGTGCGAACAAGCCCGTTGCGCGGGGATCGGTTGTCGTTGTGGTCTCGGTCGTCAAGCCTTGGGCGGACACCACGCTCGGTAGCATCGCCCATAAAACGCCGGCCATAGGATAAACACGCATGCCTTCGGATTATTGCGCATCAACTTCGCCCGTGCCTAGGCAAAACCGGCTCGGCCCGCTGTTGGAACTAGCGGAAGGGAGGAAGGCGACAGCCGTCGGACAGATGCCCGCTACCAAGCTCCGTTCAACGATCCACGGAGACCAGGAGCCTAGCAGACTGCCTTTGCGACGCCGACAGAATGGAGATATCATCTCCTGTTGTCGACCAATCGAGGTTGTCGTCCGGACCTTGGTCGCTCCGAACTTTTCACTGATGTCGTCTTCGTGCACCGGCCAAGGGAAGTCGGCCCGCGGTCTTCGCGTACCTCTCGTAGCGGCCGGCTGACCAAGACGCAATGAGACAGCAGCCGGGTTACGCTCACCGTCCCCCGGCTGCTGTCCGGTTATGCGGTCCACCCCTGAAGCTTCCATGTCTACTGCACCGTCGGCACCGTCGGCACCATCGGAGCGCCCGGAAACTACGGAACTCATGGCGCGCAGACGGTTCATAGCCGTCTCGGCAAACTATCGACGCCGTGAGTACACGAAGAAACATGATCGTTTGGATAGCTAAGGCCTCGAAGGTGGCGACCGCACATCTGGCTCCTGGCGCGCCCCTCGAAATCACGAGACACCACCGGCCGCAGGGTGCTTCGACACCAGCCGCCTCCGACAAGGACTTAAGGCCCATCCCGACGGCCTCGCGCAGAGTGGATCCGAGACAAGTATTAGCGAGGCTGCGCCTCAAACGCTCGAGTTCATTCGCGATTCCGTGCTGGCGC
>CAZFIV010000143.1:0-16214 GCA_964519665.1 uncultured Myxococcales bacterium | reverse complement strand
GCGCCCAAAGTCCGCTTCTTTGTCACGCTTCGCTCGGAGCAAGTCTCCTAGTCGCCGAGCTTGAGGGTATGACCTTGTAGGTCGGGCACCGGCGTGGCCATGATGACCTGGGTCGCGCTCGACAGGTACGCGAGCATCTGGCCCATCAGCTTCCGGCGCCCCTTCGGAAAGTCAGCGAAAGGATCGTCGAGCAGCACGGGAATCCGGAACTCGCGGACCACCATCTCGACCAGGGCCAGCTTGATCGCGGCGTCCACCAGGTCGACGACGTCCGCGTCGAGCTCGGTGTACGCGACGAAGTCGTCGGTCTTGGACGCGACCCGAACCTCGCCCCGGGGGCCGAAGGTCGCTCGACGGTATCGTTTGTCGGTCAACGCCGCGAGATACTGACCGAGTCTCGGGGCCAGTCGCCCTTCGAGGTCATCGACCTGAACCTGGACGACGTCGATCGCGGCCTGCACCAGGTCGCGGGAACGGTCCGGCGTCGGCGGCGTGCCATCCCCCGCCCCGCCCGCTCCGTACGCCCCGGCGCCATAACCGCCCAGCCCACCGCCTCCACCGCCAAGACCGACCATGAACAGACCAGGGAGCGCCGCCCCCGAGGCGCGAGAGCCACCGCTTGAGCCTCGGGAACCCCCGCCACCGCGAGGACTGCCGTATCCGGTGCCGTACCCGATCCGGCCGCCCCGGGGATCGTCCGCGGGATCGCCATCCTCGGCGGCCGCTTCAAACCCGGCCGGCAGCGGGGCTTGGTTTCGACCCGCGGCTGGGTTCCCGCCGCTCCGGGCGGCCGGAAGCCGAGCCTGACTGCCGTGCGGCGACCCGAGGGGCCCCGTCGGCGTAGCGGCGGGCTCGAGCGGCCCCGAGCCGATCGGGGACGGGGCGATGGTCGAGCGGCTTCGCGAGCGAGGGGGCATCCCCATAGACGCCGACCGGTGAGCGACCACCCCGGGCACAGAGGTCTCGCGGGGTCGGGCGCCTGCCACAACCGAACGAGACCGGCTCGTCGGGGACCCCTCCGCGGCGATCGGCTGACCTGGCGCGGGCATCGGCGGCAGTCGGGCGGCCGCAGGCTCGCGCCCCGACCCCACCTGGTCTCCGAACGGCATCGCGGTGTGCTCAACCCAGGCCACCGGTTCGGGCATCGAGCCCGAGACTTCGGCGGCTTCGGCTCGGGCGAACGCAGCATCGAACGCCCCGCCCATCAGCGGGTCGACGCGGAAGTCGGCGGGCAGGTCGGACGGAGGGAGACCCAAATCCTCTTCGAGCGCACGGATCCGACGCCGGATCTGGTCCGAGCTCATCCGGCCCCCTTGAGCCCCGACCACGACGGTTTCGAGCTCTTCAGCGGCCGCGTCGAGCCGTCGAAGCTCGGACTCGGCCCGGGTCGCGAGCGGCTCCAGCTCGAGGACCTCCACCACCTTTCGAGCCTTGGTCAGGTCTTTCTTCATCGACTCGTGGGCCTCGACTTGGTCGATGAGCTCGCCGGAGTCGGACGTTCCGAGCACTTTGATCAGCTTTCGGGTGGCCGCGGTGTCCAGCTCGTGGTTGCGCTGCATCCGTTCGAGCTGCTTCGCGATGCCCCCCGACTTCAGCCGCAGCCGGTAGCGGTCTTCGAGCTCTTTGACCCACTTGAAGGCCGCGGTCACCGCGACCACCCCGAACGGGAGGTTGGCAACCGCAAGCTCGGCCCGACGGCTCAGCACGCCGAGCATCAAGCAGCCGATCGCGCCCCCGAGGCCGGCCCAGAAATAGCGGTCGCGCCAGAGGCTGGGCACTCGGTCGGCTTCGTACAACAACCGGCGCTGCTCCTCGGTCATCCGGTGGACTTCCTCGGCGAACTTCCGCTCGCGCGCCTCGTACGTCCGAATTCGGTCGGCGATGCCGTCCGGTAGCTCCGCGAATGCCGGGTTGATATAGGCTTCGAGCTGCGCGACCTGGGCCCGAGCTTCGGTGAGTTTTCGTGCGAGCTCGGCAAGGTCGGTCCGTTGGGTCTGAATCTGGTCGAGCTCGGCTTGGGCTAACTCGGCCCGCATGACCACCGGCAGATCGACCTTCAGCTGCTCGAGTTGTTGACGCCGTTCAGCCCCCGTCGCCGCTTCGGAGGCCCCGGAATCCGGTTTATCGAGCTCTGACTGCACGAGCGCGTTGGTGTAGTTCAGGGCCGATCCGATCCCCCCGAGGGGAGTGTCGGGCCGTGGCATGACCCCCGACATCATTCGAGCCGGGGGCCCCGACATCGAGTCTTCGCCTGATGCGATCGGCGCGCCGCTTCGAGTGCGGGCATCCGATCCGAGCGAAGGGCGCTGGACGAGGTCGAACATGAACAGGCGCTCGAAGGCGACTTCGTCGGGCAGCTGCTGTTGCACGCGCACGAACTGGGCCGCTTCGGTCGAGACTTCACTGAACAGCCGGTACTTCTTCTCGCCCGCGTCGTACTTGTAGAGCTTGGTCGACCCGGTCACCGTGTCGCGGATGAGCTTGTAGCCCACCTTGTCGCGCCCGTAGAAGGTCAGCGCCACCCGACTCTGGGACGCGTTGGGGTCGGCCAGCGCGGCCGTGGCCTGGGCTCTCGAAGGGTCGGGATAGAGGGTGTGGTACAGGACGTCGAAGAACGTGCGACGGAGGGCGTCGTTCGTGGATCGCGCGATGTTCAGGCCCGGGCGCATCGCCACCCGGTGCAGACGCGGGAATCCGCGGACGCCTTGCAGCGCCAGCTCTACGAACATCATCGCGCGTCCTCCCTCATCGGCAACTCATCATAGAAGAACATACTGCATGAGGCGCGCAAACGGCGGCCGTGAAACGAGAGCAATCACGACTCTCGAACACCCATCGCGCGTCGCTGGCCTTTCATTCAGGCCACCAGAGAGCCCGTTTGCGCGACAGACAGCTGAAGCCCGGTCTTGAAGACCCGGTTGGGTAAGATACCCCGGCCCGCCGGGGCGACGATGAGAGCCGGAGGTCACTCGGGGCTGGATCGGCCGGCAGCGCGGGCCGCAAGCAGCTCTTTGAGGGGCATCGCCCTCCTGACGAGCTCGGGCGGGTCCGCGGTGATGAGCTCAGGAAGCCTGAGCCGCGGCGCCTTTGGTCGCCGCCTTCTTTTTGCCGCGGCGCTTGGTCTTCTTGGCGGCTTTCTTCGCTTCTTGCGCTTCTGCCTGCGCCTTCACGTCGGTGCGCTCGCGGATACGCGCCGCCTTACCCGACAGCTTCCGCAGATAGTAGAGCTTGGCGCGACGAACGATCCCGTGCGACTTGACCTCGATCTTGTCGACGGCGGGGGTCGAGAGGGGGAACACGCGTTCGACGCCGACGCTGTGCGAAATCTTGCGGACGGTGATCGACGCGCGGTTGCCGCCGCGGCGCTGGCGAATGACGAGCCCCTCGAACACCTGGATCCGCTCTTTGTCGCCTTCCTTGATCTTGGTGTGCACCCGCACCGTGTCGCCGATCTGAATCTTGGGGTGCTTCTTGATGTACTGCTTCTCGATGTCGTCGATGATCGGATTCATGACCAGCTCCAAGCGAGGTGGGCGCAAACCCACCTGGGACCCGCGTTTGTGTTGGCGCGCGACGTTTCGGTCAACAAAAATCGACCCCATCCCGCGTGCCTGCGACCGGTTGGAACGGAGCGAGGGGCGTTCCAGGCCCTCCCGCCGGGTCCTGGTCCGTGAAGCATATCTCCACGCGGCGTCGGAGACTCCGATTGGTGAAGCCCTCCGGCGCCGCGGCGAAGCTGCAGATCGCGGAGAAGAGACCGAGCGCGAGCCGTAGCACGGCAGTGGCACAGGCGATCCGAGACTGTCGGCTCCGAGCTGAGGACTGTCGACGCGAGGCTGCGCCAGCACGGAATCGCGAATGATCGAGCGTTTGAGTTCGCTACCGGCAACGCCGACCCGAGCGGACGAAACAAACCGATGTGTGATTACGAGAGGTTACGCCGTTGTTTCTAACCACGCGCAGCGCTAGCTCTCGCCGACGACCCGGTCCAGGTAGACGGCCAGCGCGGCCTCGGCCGAAAGGCGGTTCGCGGGCACCGAGGAACGGATCACCGGCAGGTAGGCGTCGACCGACGCCGGAGGCGCTCCGAATACGAGACACGGTACCGGCGCGTCATTGGGGCGCGGTCCGAAGCGCCCGGGGTCCTCGAAGGATGCATCCGGCGGCGGGCACCGTTCGGCGGCCAACCGTCGGACCGGTGTCCCTTCCCACCGGGTCGGCAGGGCGGACCACCCATCGACGATCGTGACCCGCGCGGAGAGCTGCAGGTCGACCGAACGCGGCGGTGCTCGCCGTTGCCTTCGGGGCCGGGGGCCTTCCCAGACTGGATACCGGGCCAGCGACAGGCTCGCCAGCCGCGCGCGGGCACTCTCGGCATCGGCCCCCGAATCGGCCACTCCGAAGATGTTCGCCACCTCGTACGCCTGCGCGACCGCCAACAGGGACGCCGACAAGTCGGACGCGGGGACCGCCACCAGGGTGGGCGATGTCGGCGCGGCTCCGAGGACCTCGGCATCGGCGGGGCTGATGCCCAGGCGCTTGAGAAGGTCGGGGCGGCGGGCGCGGGTGCGCAACAGCGACTGGGCGCGCCGCCATTCGGTGACCTTCTGGTGGTGCCCGGACTGAAGCACCTCGGGGACGCCCTGGCCTTCGAAGTCCACCGGCCGCGTGTAGTGGGGATACTCTAGAAGCCCCTCCGCGAAGCTGTCTTGCTCCGGGCAGTCTTTGTTGCCCAGCGTGCCGGGCAACAGTCGGATCACTCCGTCGACGATGACCAGCGCCGCATATTCGCCCCCCGTGAGCACGAAGTCGCCCAGCGAGACTTCCTCGTCGACCGCACTTCGAATCCGGTCATCGAAGCCCTCGTAGCGACCCGCAACGAGGATCAGGTGGCCGGCCTCGACCCATCGCTGAAAGTCGACCTGAGCGAGCGGACGCCCTTGCGGCGACATGAGCGCGACCGGCCCGGGCCCTCGGGCCCTCGCCGCCCGGATCGCCGCCACGACCGGTTCGGGCTTCATCACCATGCCGCCCCCCCCGCCGTAGGGGGTGTCGTCGACGGTGCGGTGCCGGTCGTGGGTAAAGGTCCGCGGGTCGATGGTTCGGACGGTCGCTAGCTGGGCTTGCAGCGCCTTGCCCACCAGCCCGGTCGCGAGCGGGCCGTCGAAGAACTCAGGGAACAAGGTGATCAGGTCGAAGTTCATGCGCCGGGGTCGTTGGCTTCCAGTAGGCCCGGAATGGGCCGGATGCGAACCCGCTTGGGCGATCCTTCTTCGATCCCAGCGATGAACGCTTCGACCCAGGGCACCAGAATCCCCGGTTCATCGCCGATCTGCAGGATCGCCTGGGCCCCGTTGTCGCGGATGTCCTCGACGGTCCCGAGCTCGGCGTCGGTCTCGTCGTGGATGGCGACCGCCCCGAACACCCCGTCGACCTCGTCGCAAAGCCCGTCCGGCAGCTGCCCCGGGTCGACGTCGACGAAGGCGCCTTGAATGGCCTCGGCTTCGTCGCGGTCGTCGATCCCACCGAGGTGAACCACGGCCCGGGTCGGGTCGACCCAGCGGATGCGGAGCAGGCGGGTCACTCGGCCCTGCGGCCAATCGTCGCGCTCGAGGAGAACCGAAGCCTCGTTCTTGACCCGCCGGCCCTTGAGATCGCTCGGACGGAGCGTAAGCGCACGAAAACGCTGAACAAACACACCGCCCTGAAGGCCGTGGGCCCGCTGGAGGCGGCCGATTCGGTAGATGAATCGATCGACGAGCGCGTCTTCATCCATGCCGCGGTCGAAGACCCTTCGGAGAATGCACCGCGCTTACTCGATGATCTCGAGGGTCGAGCGCTTTTGGACCTTCATCGCGGCGGCGGAGAGAATCGTGCGCATGGCCTTGGCCGTTCGGCCTTTCTTGCCGATCACCTTGCCGAGGTCTTCTTTGGAGACCTTCAGCTTGATGATCGATGCTTCGTCGTCACCGAACTCCGTGACTTCGACGGAGTTGGGGGCATCGACAAGGGCCTTGGCGATGTATTCGATCAGATCCTTCATGGGGTCTCGGCAACCGACGGGCGACGCGGTTGGGGTATCCTGACATACATCCTGTCATACGCATCCCATCCCGTCGAAAAACTGGATGCGGACGCCGATGCCGTATCGATCAGTCTTCTTTTTCGGGTTTGGGCGCTTCGGCCTCGGTGGTTTCGGGGGGCGCTTTCGCCTCGGCGGCCCCCTCGCCCTTCGCCTTGGCGTCGGCTTTGGCGTCGGCCTTCGGGGCTGCGGGCTTCACCTCGACCTCTTGGACGGGCGGCGCCACGTACTTCGGCTTGGCCTGGGGCTCGAGGTTGCCCTCGGTCTCGGCGCGCTTGATCAGGCGTCGAGCCACGTCGGTCGTCGCTGCCCCGACACTCAGCCAGTACTTGATGCGATCTTGCTTGAGCACCAAGACGTTGCGGGCGGGAATGTAATAGCCGAGGTTCTCGACGAACCGGCCATCGCGGCGGGCGCGCTTGTCGGCGGCCACCAGGTGGTAAACGGGCCGCTTCTTTGTCCCGGCTCGCGAAAGTCGTAGTGTGAGCATCGAAAACCGAACCTCCGGTTGTCCCCGTTGCGGCGGGGAGAGGCTGAATGACGGATGCCACCGTCAATGTCAAGGGCCTTTAGCACGGTGGGGCGTTCGTCTCGGTTAACCGTTGATCCACCGGAGGATGTCCCCGATCGACACCAAAACGAGCAGCCCCAGGAGCAGCAAGAGCCCCAGCCCATGAATCGTATTCTCGAGGCGCGGAGGCACCGGACGCCGCCGAATGGCCCCGACCAGCAAGAACAGCAGTCGTGAGCCGTCGAGGGCCGGGATCGGCAGCAGGTTGAGCAGGCCCAAAGAGATCGACAGCAGCCCGGTCTGCATCAGAACCCGGGCCGGCGCCCGCTCCAGGCCCGACGACAGCTCGGCGACGATCCCGACCGGCCCCGCCAGCTGCGCCTCGCTGGTCCACAGCTTCGAAAGGATGGTCAGGATTCCGACCGATTGGTTCCACACGAACGTCAGCGACGAGGTGAACCCTTCACCGATGCCGAGGGGCCGTCGCTGTTCGCCGGTCGGCCAGAACTCGATGCCCAGCCGGTACGAACCGTCGACCAGGCGAGGAGCGATGGTGGCGGTGCGGGTCGACTCCCCGCGCATCAGGGTCACCGTAAGCGGACGGCCTTTTGACTCTCGAACCGCCTTCAGGAGCGCGCGCTGGTTAGGAACTTCGAAATCGGGCGACGCCACGATGAGGTCGCCTTCCTCGATGCCCGCGTCGGCGGCCGCGGTGCCCGCCTGAACCCTGGTCACCTCGATGGCGGTGAAGGCCACGTTGAACACGGCGAAGTACGCCCATAGCAGAACGATGGCGAGCAGGTAGTTGGCGAGCGGTCCGGCCAGCACCATGAAAAACCGAGCTCCAAACGGCCGGTTCCGATAGCTGCGGGGATCATCCGACGGTGTGCCCTCGGTCTGCGCGAGCCCGTCGACCTCGACGAAGCCTCCCAGCGGCAAGGCGCCCAGCTGGAACTGGGTTTCACCTAGCTGAGACTTGTAAATGACGGGGCCAAATCCGATCGAGAAGCGGTTGACCTTCATCCCGCCCCAAACGGCGGCGAAGTAGTGCCCCGCTTCATGGACGATGATCAACAGGCCCACCAGCAAGACGGCGATCACGAACGAAACCACGGCGGTGAAAGAAGACGCATCGGTGCCCCGCCGGCAACCCCGAACACGAATATCCGCTCGACCCCTAAGTCGGAGCCATGGATACTGCAGCGAGCATGCAGCTTCCGTTCGAAGTGCTGGTTGCCCTGCGGTACCTGCAATCCCGACGCAAAGCCGGTATCTCGCTGACCAGCTTCTTGACGGTGCTCGCGTTCATGTTCGGGGTCGCCGCCCTCACTGTGGTCACCTCTGTATGGAACGGGTTCGAAGCGGAGTTTCTCGACAAGCTCCTCGGCATCAACGCGCACGCGCTGATACTTCGCCGCCACGACGCCTTTCGCGACCACCGCCGGGTGGCCGAGCGACTCCGCGCCCAGCCGGGCATCCAGCACGTGGCCCCGTTCGTCTACTCGGAGGTCATCGCGCAGAGTGACCGGGGCGTGCAGCTGTTGGTCATCAAGGGCATCGATCCGAAGCTGACCGAGAAATCGCCGCTCGCGGGGTACATCTCCAAAGACCCCGAAGTCGTTCGCTCGGTGCTGGCCAATCTCAAGACCAGCACCATCGCCGCCGGCGCCCCCCGAGTGCCGGGAGTCGTCATCGGTCGAGGGCTGAAAGAGACTCTGCACGTCGACGTGGGCGACATCATCACCATCATCTCTCCGTTTGGCAGTCGGGGCGGACGGGCCCGTACCACCAACCTCCGAGTGGCCGGCGTCTTTCACTCCGGAATGTACGAGTTCGATGCCCGAATGGTGTTCATCGACCTCAAGGAGGCTCAGAGCTTCTTCCGAATGTACAGCACGATCACCGGGCTCGACGTGTGGACGGCCGACCCGACCCGGTCGTACCGGATCGTGCGAGCGGCGGCGCACAAGCTCGACCCGAACGACCCGTGGGCCTACGAGGTTAAAGACTGGTCGATCACGAATCGCAGCGTGTTCGGAGCCGTCCAGCAACAGAAGTTGCTGATCAGCCTGTTTCTCTTCCTGATCGTGGTCGTGGCCTCTTGCATGATCATGGCCACCCTCATTCTATTGATCCTCGAGAAGACACGCGAGGTGGCCATCCTGAAGGCGCTCGGCGCCCGTACCTGGTCGATCTACACGATCTTCATGCTCGACGGCGGCATCATCGGGGTCGTGGGCTGTTTCCTCGGCCTCGCCGCCGGTCTCGGCGCGTGCGCGATCCTGCAGGAGTACGGCCTACGCCTCGACCCCCGCGTGTACTTCCTCGAGCACCTGCCGATCGTCGTCCGCACGTCCGAGCTGGCGGTGGTGTGTATCGGGGCGCTCTTCCTGGCGATCACCGCGGCCGGGATCACTTCGCTGATCGCCGCCGGCGTGAAGCCCGTCGACGGGCTCACCCAGCGGGCCACCCATCGGCCATCCCGGCGCCGAGCCTCGACGCGCCCGTTGCCTGCCCCACCCGCCGAGGGTTACTAACGACTCCGGCGTGGACCAGCTGGCCCTTCCCCTCCTCGAACCGCCCCCCGCCGACCCGACGCCGCGGCGCGCGTTGCCCGTGGACCTCGTCGCCGTACAGCGGGTCGAGCGCGCTCTTCGCGATCACCTCGGGCCCAAAGTCGTGGTGAAGATGACCCACAACCACTCGACGATGATCTCCTTTCGCGAACGCCGCGGGGTCACCTATCTTCGCCTTCACACGATGTTTCAGGATGCGCCGGACGGGCTACTGGCCCTCGTGGCAGCGTTCGTATCGGGGGCACCCCTTTCGCGGGAGGCCTCGGCCCAGCTCGACGCGTGGATCGAAGCCCATCGACCGCCGCGACCGAGCCGCGCCCCGCGACAGGCGCGCCCGTACGGCGAGGTTCACGACCTCGAGAAGATCTACGAGCAGCTGAACCGGCGCTGGTTCGACGGGTCGATCCAAGCGCGCATCACTTGGGGCGATGCGCGACCTACGCCCAACAAGCGCCGCACCAGCATCCAACTCGGGGCGTACGACGAACAGGCGCAGGAGATCCGGATTCATCCGGTGCTCGACCAGACGTGGGTCCCCGCATACTTCGTGGCGTCGGTCGTCTTTCACGAGATGCTGCACGAAAAACACGACGCACCGCTGAAGAACGGTCGCCGCCAGATACATTCCCCCGCCTTTGTCGCCGAGGAGCGAAAGTTTCCCGATTACCGGCGGGCCCAAGAATGGCAGGCCCGTCACTTGGATCGCCTGCTGGGCTACTGATAGTTGACGGCCATGCCTTCGATCGTGATCGCACTGGGCCTGCTCGTGGCGGGGGCGCCGGACCACGCAAGAGCGGTGAACGCCGGTCGCCACCTCTTCCATGACCCCGGCTTGGGCCGAACCGGCGTGGCCTGCGCGGCCTGCCACGCGACGGTCAAAGACGAACGGCGCGAAGGCGACGGGCTCATCCGCGCCGGCCTGACCCTGTGGGGCGTCGCCCGCCGACCCTACTGGCGCGGCGACACCCAACGGCAGCTGCACGCCTCGCTCGAAGACGCGGTCGACGTGTGCGTCCAACTCTTTCAAGGCGGCGCCCCCCTCGAGGGCCGCCCGCGCCGCCAGTTGGCCGCGTATCTCAAACACATCAGCCCTCGTACCAAGAGCCGACCCCGACGCTCGCAGACCGCTGGCTCGCCCCGCATCAAGACCGCGCTCGAAGCCGACCTCGACTATGACCGCCCCAAGTATCGGGGCGGTCGCCCCCAGCGTGGCCGTGCCCTCTTCTATCGCGCCTGCCATCGCTGTCATCCCCACGGTCGCGCCGGCATCGCGCCCGACATCCGCGGCGCTAGTGTCGCCGAAGTCGCCAAGGCGGTCCGCGAAGGCAACGGCCTGTTGCGAGGCGCCCGACTTCCGGGCGCCTGGAGCCCGTCCTTCGGCGTCGACCGCCTCAGCCACCCACAGGTCGCCGACATCGCCGCTTACGTAGGCTCGCTTTCGAAGCGCGAGTGAATGTGAACGGCGACCGCAGGTCCGTCGAGGTGGATCGTGTGGATCGTTTGGATCGTTTGGCAGCCTCGCCACCAGCATGACAACCTACGTCCGAAATGGGACCGGAATCGCAAGGGCCAACGCGAAGCGAGCGAAAACGGGGGGGCGCGATTCACTCGCGCCCGGGACCCGCGGAATTCGGTGCGGCCAGGACTGATGCCGATCGACGACCGGCCGCGCGGAACCGATTCTGGTGGCTGCCCTTCGGAAGCGTACCGGAGATGTCTCCTGACGCGCTGCTCGCGAAGCTCAGCGGCGACCCGCGTCCGCAGCTCCTCGACGTGCGCACCCTCGTCGAGTGGAGAGTGAGCCGCATCGAGGGCGCCATCAGTGCACCGATCACTTCGCTACCGGCGCGCCTGGCCGGCCTCGACCTCGATCCGGACGGCCTCGTGGTCGCCGTCTGCCTGTCGGCGCACCGCAGCATCCCGGCGGTCCGTCTGCTTCGAGAGGCCGGGTTCGCGGATGCTTGCCAGCTCCAAGGCGGAATGCGGGCGTGGTGGAAGGCAGGCCTTCCCACGGTGGGAGGCCTGCCTTATTAGAACGCTCGTTTCATTGGAAGGTTGAGCAACGGCAGCTGCAAACCTTCGGCTTCCGGGCTAGGATGAATTTAAGGAGGGCAAATGATGACGCTGTATCCTATCCTCCGCGAGCTGCGGGAGAACACGGGCACACCGCTCACCGCGGGCCTCGCCGACCGCTGGCTCAACGAGTTTGCCGATGATGCCTCGCTGCGACGGGCTCTGCAGTTGGCCGAGTCGGCCTGGGCGGGGCTGAGCGCCGCCGAGCGCGAGCTCGTGAAGATGCCCGAGGCCGAGGTGTGCGAGCTCCTCCATGATGGGTATGCAAACTTCTACCCGGCACCGACGATCGACCCTTACGTGGCCCTGGCGGCCGCCGGCCCGTGGATCGTGTCGGCCTACGGCGCCGTCATCTATAGCGCTGGGGGTTACGGCATGCTGGGGTTCGGCTTCAACCCGGTCGAGATCGAGCCGTTTCTCGGCTCGCCGCAGGTCATGGCCAACGTGATGACGCCGAGCTTTGCGCACCATAGATTCATGGACGCTCTGCGCCGTGAGTGTGCGCATGGTCGAGGCAGCAATCCGTTCCCGCGGTTCGCGTGTCTCAACAGCGGCTCCGAGGCGATGACCCTCGCCATGCGCCTCAGCGACATGAACGCGTTCAACCTGACCGAGCCGGGCGGGCGATATGAAGGCCGTACGCCATGGGTGGTCGCCATGGAACACGGGTTCCACGGTCGCACCGAACGGCCCGCGCAGATTTCCGACAGCTGCCGCGAGGCCTACACCAAGCACCTGGCTTCGCACCGCGATCGACGGTGGGTGAAGATCATTGCGGTCAACGACGTCGCCGCCTTGCACGCAGCGTTCGATGAGGCCGAGCAGCACGACGCGTTCATCGAAGCCGTGGTCTTCGAGCCCGTCCAAGGCGAAGGTAACCCCGGTCTGGCCATCAGCCGCCCCTTCTACGACGCGGCTCGGTACGTCACGCGCGACACGGGTGCGTTTCTCATCGTCGACGCGGTCCAGGCCGGGCTGAGGGCCTACGGCTGCCTCAGCACGGTGAGCGCCCACGGGTTCACCGACGCCGAGGCCCCCGACGTCGAGGTGTGGTCAAAGGCCCTAAACGCCGGGCAGTATCCGCTGAGCGTCGTCGGCATGGGGCCCCGGGCGGCCGAGATCTTTCGCCCCGGCGTGTACGGCAACACGATGACCAGCAATCCGCGAGCGCTCGACATCGGCACCGCGGTGCTCCAGGCGGTGACCGAGTCGGTTCGCGAGAACATCCGGGTTCGCGGCGCCGAGCTCGTCAACAAGCTCTTCTTGCTCCGCGAAGAGGTCGGAGACGTCGTTGGAGAAGCTCAAGGGACGGGCTTGCTGGTGAGCATCAAGGTGCGCGACGACGTTCCGGTCGTCGCCCACGACGGTCTCGAGCAGCGTTGTCGCAAGCGCGGCCTCAGTGTGATTCACGGCGGCGACAACGCGTTGCGATTCACGCCGGGCTTCCGGATGTCCTCGGCGGAGGTCGACCTCGTGGTCGACATCGTCCGCGAATCCATCATGACTTTTCAGTAGAAGAGCGGCTCAGGCCAGCCGGTGCTCGACCAAGAATCGGTCGATTCGGTCTGCCAGCGAGGGCTCGCCGTCGATCAGGCCCAGGTCGTACCGCACCCGCAAGACCGGGCGGCCACGCGGATCGCTCACGATGGCGCCGAGGTCGATGGGCGTCCCGGCCAGAATGACATCCGCATCGATCTGGCCCAGGGTCGCGGTGAGATCTTCTCGTTGGGCTTCCGAATAGCCGACCGCGGGCAACAGCGGCCCCAGTCTCGGGTACTCCGCCCGCACGTCGGCCAGGCTCCCCGCGAAGGCGGGCCGCGGATCCACGATGTCGGCGCCCGCCCGTCGCGCGAGCAGCGTCGCGGCGCCATACGGCATGCCACCATGAGTCGTGCTGGGGCCGTCCTCCACGCAGATCACCCGTCGGCCGCGAAGCGCAGCCTCGTCGCCGCCCACCAGGGTGAGCTCACTTCGAACCGCGATGACCTCCGCCGAGGGGTTCATCTGAGCCGCCAGCGCCCGCTCGGCCGCGACCTGGTCGGCCGGCGCGGTGGTGCTCTTGGCGATCAGGATGACGTCGGCGAGCCTCATCTGCGCGCGCGAGGGGTAGTACCGGCGCGCATCGCCGGGACGGTGCGGATCCATCAACACGAGGTGAAGGTTCGGGCGCACGAATGGCAGGTCGTTGTTGCCGCCGTCCCACAGCACGAGCCCCGCCTCTTCGTCGGCCTGGCTCAGGATTCGCTGGTAGTCGACACCGGCGTACACCACTCGGCCCCGGTCGACGTACGGCTCGTACTCCTCACGCTCCTCGATCGTGCATCGGGCCTGCTCGAGGTCGTCGCGGGTCGCGAACCTCTGCACGAGCTGGCTCGCGAGATCCGGATCGTAGGGCATCGGATGACGGATACCCACCGCTTGCACCCCTCGTCGGTCGAGATGATCGAGCAGCCACCGCACCGTCTGGCTCTTGCCGCATCCGGTGCGCACGGCCCCCACCCCGATCACCGGCCGACGCGAGGTCAGCATGGAGCGGGCGCCGGGCAAGACCAGATCCGCCCCGGCGGCATTGACCCGACCCGCGAGCTCCATCACATGGCCGTCGCTCACGTCGGAGTAGGCGAAGACCGCAACCTGCACTTTGTATTCCGCAATCACCCGCTCGAGCTCGTCTTCGTGGAATACAGGCAGCCCGTCGGGGTATCGAGGACCGGTGACCTCGGGCGGGACCGACCGACTCTCGATGTAAGGAATCTGGGTCGCAGTAAACGCGACCACTTCGAACGCTGGGTCGTCCCGGTAGATTTGTATGAACTGGAAAAAGTCTCGCCCGGCAGCGCCGCAGATGATCGTTCGCATCAGCCCTCCGCGTATTCGATGGTAGTTCCGGCGGCGCCCGCCAACACTTCGACGGCCTGGTCCAACGCCCCTATCGCGGCCCGGCCCCCGGACCGCGCGAACGCGCAGGCGGCCTCGACCTTGGGGCCCATCGAGCCCGGCGTGAACCGAAACACCGACATCCCATCGGGGGTCGACCGCCGAATCGGCCGGCTCCGCTCCGGCCAGTCTTCATACACCGCGTCGACGTCGGTGAGAAGAAGGAGGAAATCGGCCGCCAACTCACGGGCCAGCAGCGCGCTCGCGGCATCCTTGTCGACGACACCCTCCACCCCCCGCAGCCCGCCGTCCGAGTTGCGGGCGACCGGAATCCCACCCCCGCCGGCGCAGATCACGACCGCGCCGTGGGTCAACAGGAGCCGGACCGACGCGACCTCGAGGAGCGCGATCGGTCGGGGCGACCCGACTACTCGGCGAAGCCCGGTGCCGTCCGGTCGTAGGACCCAGCCCCGCTCCTGAGCCAAGCGCTCACCTCGGTCGCGCGGATAGACCGGCCCGATCGGCTTCGTGGGATGTTCAAGGGCCGGATCCGAGGCGTCGACCAAGGTGTGGGTGAGCACCGTGACCACCGCTCGCGGCTGAAGCACGCCGATCAGTTCGCGGGCGAGCAAATAGCCGATCATGCCTTCGCTCTCCGCGCCGAGCACGTCGAGGGGCACCGCCGGCCCGTCCACCAAGGCCTCCGATTGCAGTGCGAGCAAGCCCACCTGAGGTCCGTTGCCGTGCGTGATCACCAAGTCATGATGGTCGGCGAGCCGCCGGATCATCGCCGCCGCCCGCCGGGCGTTCGCCACCTGCGCTTCGATCCCGAACCGATCTCCCCGGCGAAGGAGGGCGTTGCCCCCCAACGCCACCACCACTGTCAAGCCACGCCCTCGATCCGACGCTCGAGCAGCGCATACAGCACCGCCACCGCGGTGTGCAGCCGATTCTCGGTCTGTTCGAAGACCACCGACGCGGGGCTCTCGAGCACCTGCGGCGTGACCTCCTGCCCAGCGTGAGCGGGCAGGCAGTGGAGGAACTTCGCCCCCGGCTTGGCGCTAGCCATCAGCCGGGCGTCGACCTGGAACGAGCGAAACGCGCGGGAACGCTCGGCCCGCTCTTCCTCGGGGACCCCCATCGACAGCCACGTATCCGTGTACAGGGCGTCGGCATCGCGCGCCGCGACCCGCGGATCGTGACCGAGCTCGATCGCACCCCCGTTGGCGCAGGCCCGGGCCTGGGCCTGAACGAGTAAGTCGCCGCGAGGCTCGTATCCGGGCGGCGTCGCGATCGACAGGCGGCCCCCGAGGATCGCGATGGCCTCCATCAAGCTATGGCAGACATTGTTGCCGTCGCCCACATAGGCCACCCGCTGCTCGCGCAACGGCCCCCCGTACTCTTCGAGGGTCATCACGTCGGCCAGCGACTGGCACGGATGGTGTCGATCGGTGAGCGCGTTGACGACGGGAATCGACGCGGCCGCCGCGAAGCGCGCCACGTCATCGTCGGCGTAGGTGCGGATCACAAAGGCCCGTGCGTATCGGCTGACGGTCTTCGCGGTGTCTTCGATGCTCTCGCCCCGCCCGAGTTGAAGCTCGTTCGGTCCGACGGTGACCGGAACGCCGCCGAGCCGGGCCACCGCGGCCGCCATCGAGATCCGGGTCCGAGTGCTCGGCTTGTTGAAATAGAGCACCACCGTCTCGTTCGATAGGGCGGTTCGGTTTCGGGTGGGATCAGCCTTGAAACGGCGCGACAGGTCGATCAGGAGCCTCATGTCGCGCTCGGTCAAGTGCGCGGTCCGCAGAAGGTCTTTGACGCGCTGTCCCGACATACCGGGAATGATAGCGCAAAGTTGCCTCGAGTAGGCGGGAGTCTACAGAGATAACGTCTGACCCGCCGAGCATGGGTAGAATTGCCAAGAAAATTCGCTACCGAGGCGCGCCACGGCTCGGGGCCCCGTGCAGTGTCCTGGCGCGAGATGTTCGAGGTCGAGCGCTTGCAGCGCGGCGACGGTCTTCTTCAGGCGAGCAGCCGAAGCCCGCACTAGGAGACTTGCTCCGAGCGAAGCGTGACAAAGAAGCGGACTTTGGGC
>CAZFIV010000142.1:0-16216 GCA_964519665.1 uncultured Myxococcales bacterium | reverse complement strand
GCCATTCGGGCCCTGTCTATTCTGTGGCGTACAGTCCGGGCGGCGAGCAACTGGCTGTCGGTGCAAACGCCGTCGGAACGTTTGATGTTGCTGCCGGAGCCCCCATTTGGACATCCGCAGGCCGGGGTGACGGGTTTTGGTGGTCGCGCCAAAGCCCGAACCGCTTCTTCTACAGTGATTGCCACCCCTGGTTCTATCTTCAAGACGGCGTAGGCCGGCGAGAGCCCCTCTTGCCGCCCGCACGAGGGCCGGCCAACCTAAACGCAGATGTCCAGCAGATACGTCTTTCCGACGTTTCTCAGCCCGCCGTCGTCGACCTCGCGCTCACCAACCATGGCCCCCACGACGCCTACTGGGTAAGAGCAGACGCCAAGGGAGCCGTCCCAGGCCTCGTGTTCCAAACCGCCGTCGAATGCCGTCCGCGCGTTGCCGCCGGCGCGAAGACCCAGCTTCCGCTCTACGTGTCTTACGGTCATCCTGTCAGTGCAGCGAAGGCCGGTAAGGGCCCCGCCGACCGTCTCATCAAAGTGCCCATAGTTGTGCAGACGTTCACGGGCACCGCGGCTGAATTGACTTTGATGGTTCAAGTCCGAGCCCCGCAAGCCGTCCTCGCAGAAACACCCCAGGTTCGAACCCAAGATGACCAACGAATCGCTGCGTTTGCCATTGCCAACCGAGGCTCCGAGAGGTCGGGCAATCTGAGTGCAACGCTGACGCTGAAGCATCCGAAGACCGAGACGTCGACGACAGTCGCGCAAGTAATCACGGGGTCTCCGCTCAAAACCGGCGACCGCTGGAGGCTCGCCTTTGTCCTGCCGACGGGCATCGAAGCGGTCGTCACTTCGGCCCCCGTCGCGCACCTGGTCATCCAGTCTGACACCTGGCCCAGTCACCGCTGGACCTTCGAGCGGCCGCTGTCGTTAAGCCCGACGTGGTGGCCGATGCTGTTGATGGTCGGGCTGACCGCGCTGATGATCGGAAGCGGCGCCTTTCAAGGCTTTCGACTCGTCAACGCTCTCGCAGCCCCTGATGCTTTGCGTTCCCGCCCCATCCGCGACGGCCCCAGGGTCGCCTTCTGGCTGGACTTGGCGCGAAAAACCAACAGCGTCCTCTCCACTTTGGGCATTGCACGGCAACAGTGGCGCGCCTGGTCAACCCGTCAACCCAACGCGGCCCACACGTTGGCCGGCGCCCTCGGAACGTCCATTAAAGACGAAGAGGGCTTGCTCGGCGAAATGCACTGGGCGCAGCTGCAACTGCCCGAGCTTGCCATCGACTTCGCGAACACCATCAGCGTCGTTACGGTCGACAAGGCTCACAGCGACCTTCTCACTCGCCTCCAGATACAGCAAAAGAACCGCGGCCAACAAGGACGCTACCTGTTCCTCGTGGACCGCACAGAAGCGCAAGACCTCAAGCCAAAGTTCCGTGCGGAGGCCATGAAGGTCATCGTCTTCAACGAAAAAGATATGACTCAACTCGTGCTCGACCCGGACCCGAAGCGCGCACTGACGCAGCAGATTGGTACGCAGGCTCGCCTGCGAGACATCTCTCCTTATCAGACCAGCCAGGGCCTGAAGAATCTCACTCAGTTTCGAGGACGCGTGGATGAGCTCGCCTCTCTCACCGACACCAGCAAGGGCCTTCAAAATCGACTCGTGGTCGGCCCTCGACAGATGGGTAAGTCGAGCATCTTACGCTATCTGAAAGCTAACCTGCAAAACACACATCTCGTGACGCTGAGCGGCGCCGACCTCGATGCCGACCTTCAGCGCGCCAACCTGCCGCCTCTCGATGCCCTCATCGAAGCGTCGCCCCCGGGCACCGTCCTTATGCTCGACGAAGCAGACCGCCTCGTCGAGGAAGACGCCAAAAACGGCTATGCGCTCGGCTGGCGGCTTCGGCAGCTTTCTGAAAACGACCATATACGTTTCATTCTGGCCGGCTTCTTTCAGCTCTATCGAGCCGCCTACGCCGAGTACGGTTCCCCCTACAAGAATTTCGCCGACCCGATCGAGGTCGGCCCGCTCGAACCCCTCGCGGCCCGAGAACTCGCTACCGAACCGCTCAAAGAGATAGGCATCACCTACGAGGACCCAGCCCTGGTCGACAAAATTTTGGATATGACCGGTCGAAGGCCCAACCTGATCGCGATCGCCTGCGACGCGGCACTGAAACAAATTCCTCCGACGGCCGCCCGGACCCTCAAAGCTGAACACATCGACCCCGTGCTCGATATGGGCAGCGACACCGGCGCCGCAATTCGAAACTTCTTCAGCAACATCAAAAACCTTAGCAGCCGGCCCCGTGCCGCAGCCCTCGACCGCATGGTCATGAGCACCGTCCTCATCCTCGGCCGGCCCACCGAGTCCGAAATCCGGGCCCACATCGAGGCCACTGGCCTCACGCTCACCCCCCAAGAACTCCCCGACAGCCTCGAACGCCTCCGTATGGGCTACGTCCTTCGCATGACCAACCAACGCTATGACTGGCCCGTACCGCTCCTCAAAGCCTACATGCTCGTCGACAACGGCGAGAACCCCACCGAGGCCCTCGCCCGAGAAGCCAAGGTCTTCGGCAAGCACGAGCGTTAAATAAGCGCTTCACTGAAGCCGCCGACGAAACGTCTAGTTCAAAGCACGAGCCAATCGAGTGTATTGGACAGACAAGGATCAGATCTTTGAACCTAAGTTCAGGAACGACACTTAAGTGATCCAGACAGCAGCGATATGAGTTGCTCGAAAGGTGACGGGCCCGATGTCCGAATTCGTGCTCAACCCTTCAGGAGCAGGCGGTTCCGAGGCACTTTCTTGAAGTAGGCTTTCGGGTCGATGCCGTTGAGCTTGGTTCCGCCCTAAGGCCACCGTCTGCTGTCGGTCTGATGGTACCGCAGAATCAGCATTGGTCTATCGCAGAGCTACCAGCGAACTGATCCGACGACTGTAATCCGGCCTTCTTACTTGAGCATGGGAGACGCCGCCTGCTGGGAGGCGTGGATCCTGGGAGCGGTGCAGCAGCAAAAAAACTCGACTTGCAGCGAAACTGCAGCGCAAGCCGAAAAGCTCAATGATCCAACCGATGCCGAGAGCGGGACTCGAACCCGCACGACCGAAGTCGAGGGCTTTTAAGGCCCCTGCGTCTACCGATTCCGCCATCCCGGCATGTGGACGGTGGTCATACCAGAACCCGCGCCGGGCGGCCATGGTTTCGTTCCCTCATGGGGCGTCGTGCCCGTCCTACCGCCCCTGCTGAGGCGACACGGGGTCTGCAGCGTTCGGCCTCGACTCGCGGGCGGTGCGGCCGTGGTTACCTGAGGAGGGCGGTGGGGAGGAAGGCGACGTGGGAGCCTTCTTCGGGGATGACGAGGGTTGCCTGAATGGTGGTGCCGGAACCGACGGCCGATTTGACTTCGACCGAGCCTCGGAATTTGCGGGTGCGCTCTTCCATGTTGCGGAGGCCGTAGTGGCCGGAGCGGTTTTGGGCTTTTAGGTCGAAGCCGACGCCGTCGTCGCTTACGGCTCCCGGTAGGGAGGGGACCGCCGCGGCAACGACACCCGCGTCCGAGGGGAGAACGGGCTGATCCCATCCCCACAGTGCCCCACACGCTTGTATCCCCTATCGGTCAAGCGCGGCCTCGACATAATGGGCTGCGTCCGGACTTCAATCACACTCACGATTCGGCTACTCTCTACCCGCAACCGTCGCGTTCACGCTGAACCAAGACAAGGATATCGATTGTGAAGGACGCGTATGTTCGCCTCGTAGCGTTGAGGAGGTTTCGGTGAGAATTCGATCTGTGTTGATACCTGCTGCCCTCGTGATTCTCTCTCACGCATGGGCCTGTGGAGACGATGGAGACTCCACTTCCAGAGACTCCACTTCCGTAGACTCCACTTCCTGTCGGGTAGATGGCGCAACGTTCGCTGTGGGAGACAGCGTAAGCTGTAGTGTGCTCGACCAGAGCGGTGAGACAGCGATTTGCCTAGAGAGCGGCCAATTAGACACACAGGCTTGCTTCGACTCACCCTGCGACCTCGGCAGCCGCTCCTACGCCGCTGGAACGAGCCTCGACTGCGATGAATACAACGGCGTGCTTTTCCCTAACGTATTGATCTCGAAACCCGGAAGTGTGACGTGCCTGGGGACCGGCCAATGGGACGATGAAGACTGCGACTTCGAGTGCTCTCTGGATCAGGCAACCGAAGCGGTCGTGACTTTCATGCGCGTCTCCGGCGACTGCGCCGAGCTCGGGACGCAAAGGATCGTCTTCGGCGGTGCCTTGGGCTGTACGTACCCGGTCTCCCGGTCCAGCGAAGGGGGCTGTAGGTTCGAAGAGACCGCGGTGTGCTTCGGTGGAACCTCGACTACGAGCCTGGTCCTGAATCAGACCGGATCCAACACTGCCGAAGGAAGCCTCATCGGTGGGGTCGACGGTGTCTGTTCCGCGACCTACAGCGCCACAGCGACCTTCTGATCCTCGTCTTCGGAGACGTCGGCAACTGCGACATCGAGGTTTCGCGATTCACCAATGGCGGCTGCAGGCTCGAAGAATTCGGAACATGTCACTCGAACTGCGGCGGGCTTCGGCCCGCGCTGCGGCGTGTCTGTCGCGGGTTGCTTTTCCTCATTCGGGTAGCTGTCTGAACAAGCCACTCGCGCTCGTGTGTGAGCACGCGGACGTTCCGCCACTGTCGCCGCACGCGCTACGCCGTAGCTTCGAGAAGCTGCTCCGGAGAGCCGACGTCGACGGATTGGTGCGGCGCTCGCTGGCGGGATTGGCAAGCTCGGATGCGCAGCAGCTCTTGGAGCTCCCCCGATTCGGTGGACAGATTTCAGTGCTACGCCGCCTTCAACTCGAACTCGATCGGGCTGAGTAGTCAATGGATGAATGGCGCCGGATCGGATTGTAGTAATCGATGATATACTCAATGACTTCTGCCGAGCTGTCCGCGCGGACATATTGCACCCTGAAGCGCCCCGGGTTCCCGGTAGGGAGGGGACCGCCGCGGCAACGACACCCGCGTCCGAGGGGAGAACGGGCTGATCCCATCCCCACAGTGCCCCACACGCTTGTATCCCCTATCGGTCCCCGTACAGACATTTTCGCGCGCAGCGTGCGGGATGCATCAGATCGTACGCTCAGGCACGCCGACCCCTGAAGTCACGGACGCATTTTTTTCGTTCATCGTCCGCCAGCAGGGTGCGGCCATCGCCGCCCGCTCAAAGCTGATGCATCGGATCAAAGGGGCAGCGCAACACCGGCAGCTGAATCGGCTGCGCTTCGAAAGAGGCGAATTTGCCCGATCGATCTTTTCGGCACCGGCATCGGAACGACAGGTCAAGGCACGTACACTCGAAGGACTCAAGGACATGGCGCAGACCATCGATCCTAACAAAGGTGTCGACCCGCAAGGGGCAGTTCTAGGTATGTTTCAGATGTTGGGCACTCTTCAGGGCAATACCGGTCCCGAAGCCGCACGCCGAAAGCTGGTCCGATCGATCGAAAGAACCGAAGCCGGTCTCATCAGGTCCGCCCAAACGACCGACTTGCCGACTTGGCCGTCCGAGGTGACCGTTCGCAACGTCGCCAAACAGCTCGCCGATGACGAGGTACTCGTCGTCTTCTTTCGAACGTGCACCGCACCGTTTGCCTCACCGGGCCAAGCGTCTACAGCTGAGTACGGAGCCTTTATCGTGCATAGCGCGTCGACTCACGCCTCGTTCGTCCCGCTGGGATCGAGTTCCGAGATCGACCGATTGAGCTACTCGTTTGTTGATGCGGTGAGCCAGCGAACGTCGGCTATCGCCGACGTTAAAGCGATCGGTCGAAAGCTCTACTCAAAAATCATTGCCCCAATCAAGCCGTCGTTAAAGGGGCGGCGAAAGCCGATCATTGTTGCCGACGGGAGCATTTTTTATCTGCCGATTGGAGCGTTGTTCGATGGTCGAAAGTGGTTCTACGAAGCTTATGAGTCATCCCGATTGGCGCACGTGCAGCAACTATCGTTGCGTTCGAAGAAGAGATGGGTGGCCGAGGCCACCGTATCCGCCTTCATTGATCCAGCGCCCGCCGCCCAAGGCTACCGCTTTGCCGCCCTGAACCCATCGGTATACGCTCCGCTTCCCGGGGCCCGGGCCGAGCTGGCAACGCTCAAAGCGCTCTTTGGCAAAAAGCTGACGGCGCAAGTCGGCAAGGCGGCGGAAGAGGCCAAGCTCGGCCGTAAACCGACGGATATCTTGCACGTAGCTTCACACGGCGTACATCTTCGCATCCTGAGTCAGACGATCGACGAGACTGACACGCCATCGAGTAACGACTCGGCGCGCGGCATGAAGCGAGTGGGGTGGCGAAGCGATCTGCACAGTCGAGACCCGCTTCGCCCGCCCGATGACGAGGTTGGCTGGATCGACAGCGCCCTTATCTTGGCGGGAACGAGTACGCTGGCGGGAGCCAAGGACGGATTCTTGACCGCCTACGAGTTGGCCGCAACGGATCTATCGGATACCGAGCTCGTCGTGCTTTCCGCCTGCGAAACGGGTGTTGGCGGCCAAAGCGGCTGGCACGGCTCACTTAGTCTCCAGACGGCCTTCCTCGCCGCTGGCGCGAAGAGCGTTGTCGCCTCGAAGTGGTCGGTCGATGATGCCGTCACCGGGCGCTTCATGCGAACCTTCTACAAGCGCCTCAAGAAGGGCAAAACACGTTCGGCGGCGCTCCACGCCGCCATGAAGTCAACCCGAAAGAGCCATCCGCATCCGTATTACTGGGCAGCGTTCGACCTCGTCGGACAGCGCGACTGATTGCGCAATCCCCAACCATCGGCCGTCATCGCGCCTTGTTTGCCTAGTTTAGTTTACGGGGAGCCGAACCTTGACCGGATGCATCCCAGAGTGGACGTTGAGGAAGTGCGTGCCGCGAGCACGATGTTGAACGGAGTCTCGGTGGTCCGACGCACCGACTCGAACCCGGCCCCCTCGATGATCTGACGAAGCCTCCTCTCCCCGGCCTGAGCACCGAGAGCAGCGCCGGTCCGCTGGGCGAGGGAGGTCGGCAAGCAGATCATCGTCGAAGCTGCATAGTAGAGCCGACCGACGGGGTTGAGGTTGTCCTCCAGACGGTCTCCGGCGAAGGGCTCGACGATCATCCACACTCCCCCCGGAGCAAGCTGCGACCGAATCTGGGCGGCCGCTGCCTGAGGGTCGCCCATGTCGTGCAGGCAATCGAATGTCGTGATCAGGTCGTACGGCCCGCCCTGGAGTGCAGTTGCCTCCCGGACCTCGAACCTCAGGCGATCGCCAAGCTGGTGTTTGTCGGCGTGCGCCCGTGCCGCCGCAATCGAGGCTTCGTGGAAATCGAAGCCCCACACCTCCGCGTTCGGGAAGGCCGACGCGATCATTTGAGTAGCGAAACCATGGCCACAGCCCACGTCCGCGACTCGCGCTCCCTCGCGGAGCTTTTCGACCAATCCCTCAATCGAGGGGATCCACGACTGGACGACGCTGTGCTGGTAGCCAGGACGGAAGAAGTTGGCTACGGCGCAGAACATGCAGCTCGCCTGATCCTTCCACGCGACGCCTCCGCCGGTGCGAAAAGCCTCCTCCACCATGGGCTGGTTTCGGATGAGGGAGAGCGCGTTATCGAAGGCAGCGACCATATGGACTGGACTGTTCGGCTCCGCGAAGACCTGTGCATGCTCCGGCGTCAACGTGAAGCGCTCCGACGTGGGATCGTATGTGATATATCCCGATGCCGCTTGATGCGCGGCCCACTCCCGCACGTATCGAACCGCCAGCTGCGTGCGCTCCGCCAGCTCGGTCGCATTCGCTGGCCCATCTTGATAGAGAGCCCGGTAGAGACCGAGGCGGTCGCCGAGGCGAACGAGTGCAACGCTGTACGCACCCCCCAGATCTCGGAGGACCTCGCCCACCGCGGCCTGTAGTTTGTCAGGGTTGTATTCCGTCATGAGTCCACGAGACCACCGCGGCGTCAGACGTCCGTCAGCTCCCGGGACCCAGCCCCCCCAACCGAGCGAGCGGTATCGTCATAAGCGCGTCAAATCGTCCGCGACTGCGTTGAGGTCGCCGTGAGCCGCGCTCCCCAACCGGCGTGGAGCCTCCGATTGCTCGGGGGCTTCCGCCTCCTTGATGGAGGAGGGGAGCGGGTCAAGACTTCGACCCGAAAGTCGGGCCTCGTCTTGGTACGGCTCGCGATGGCGGGGTCCGAGGGCGTGTCGCGCTCTCGGTTGATCGGACAGCTGTGGGGCGACCGTTCCGAGCGACAGGCGCGGGGGAGCTTGCGCCAGGCGTTGTTCAGCCTCCGCAAGGCACTGGCGCCGCTCGGTCGAGACGTGATTCGCACCGAGGATGAGCGCGTGGTTCTCGACCACCGAGATCTCGACATCGACGCCCGCCGAGCCGAGGCGCTTGCTGGGGCACGCACCAAGGGCCAGCTCGTCGAGCTACAATCCCTCTACGTTGGCCCTTTGCTCGACGGGGTCGACGTCGTGGACTCCAGCTTCGAGCAGTGGCTCGAGCCGGAGCGAGCTCGGCTTCACCGAATGGTGCTCGACGCTCTCCGGGGGTTGCTCGAACTTCACGGCGACGACCTGCTAGAGCGGGAGAAAACTGCGCGCGTCATCATCGCTCTCGACCCGAGCTGCGAGCGCACCCACCGCGCCCTCATCGAGGTCTTGGCCCTTCGCGGCGATCGCGCCGGCGCCCTGCAGCTGTATGAGACCCTCCGCGGCCGCCTCCGGAGCGAGCTTGCGGTGGAACCTGAACGCGAGACCGAGGCCTTGGCCAGCCGTCTGCGACGAGCGGAGGCACCGAAAATCACACTCAGTTCCCCGGGCGGATCGCTTGCGATCGCTGAACTCGCTCCATCCTCTGTTTCGAGCCGCCCCATGCAAGAGCGTCGGCGGGTGGTGGTCATGCATCTGCGTCCCCACGCCCAGGTGCAAGACCCTGAGCTCCTCCACGAGCATCGACGGGCCGCGCTCGGTGCCGCGGAGGAGTCAGCTAGTCGATACTTGGCTTCTGTCCACCCCTCGGGGTCCGGATCAGCCTTCCTGTGGTTCGGCATCCCCAAGGCCTATGGCGATGAGGTCTACAGGGCCCTTCTCTGCGCGAAAGCCCTCCTTCTGGATAACGGCGACTGGAGCTTCGGCTTGGCCGCCGGTGAGGTCCTGGTCGATGAAGAGATGCGCACCGTCACGGGGCCGGCTGTCGAGAGGGCAGAGCGCCTTTCCGCGGCGGCCCCTGCCGGACGTCTATGGGTGCACGCCCTGACTGCCCGGGAGGCCGAGCACTACTTCGATCTGAATCAACGAGAAGTCTTGATGGGCGAGGCCTGTGAAATCCGGACCCTCGTATCCTCGGCCGGACGTGCCCCGTTCTGCGGTCGTCGGTCCGAGCTGGCGCTTCTCGAGGCGGCGGTGACCGCGGCTCGCGTCGAAGGTCACGGACGTCTGGTCTACATTCGGGGCGAGGCGGGCATCGGAAAGACGAGGCTGGCTCGTCGGCTAGCGGAACACGCCGAGGCTGCCGGCTTCCGCTCTCACGTCGCTCGTGTATTGGACTTCGGCAACCAATCCCGTCGAGACGCCCTCCGTTCTCTGGCCCGCAGCGTCGCCGGACTGACGGACGACGGAGCCGAAGCCGCCGCTGAAGCCGTTTCGACCCATATGGCCGCGGACGCAAGCACCGGGGAAGAGGCCTTCGTTCGGGACCTCCTCGACGCCCCGCTCACCACCGCCATGCGCGGGCTTCTCGATGCAATGGGGCCCGAGGAGCGACGAGAAGGCTTCCTGGAGGCCGCCCGCGCATTGGTGGTGGCGGCGGCCTCCAGGGCACCGCGCGTGCTCATCGTCGAGGACCTTCACTGGGCGGAGCGGGATACCATCGCTGGCTTGGGGGAGCTGGCCTCCATCATCCGAGGAACCCCCACCCTCTTCGTGATGACGACCCGACTCGAAGGGGACCCCTACGACGCCGTGCTTCGAGGCCACGTCTACGGTCTACCCGTTACGACCATCGAGCTCGGCCCCCTGACCCAGGACGAAGCCCGAGAGATGGCAGATCAGTTGGGCGCCTCCCATGAACTGTTTCGCCTGTGCCATGACCGAGCCGGGGGCCATCCTCTCTTCCTCGAGCAACTGCTTCGGTTTGGGCGACCCGATGACGAAGCCTTGCCTGCGTCGGTTCGGAGCTTGGTGCAAGCGCGGTTGGACCAGCTCGAGCCGGAGCCGCGGCGGTGTCTTCAGGCCGCGTCCATCCTCGGTCAGCGATTCACGCTGGAAGCGCTCGCCCACCTTCTTCCCGAGGGTGTTGTCGATCCGATCGCGCTCACCCGGTCGGGGATGGTGCACCGCCAGCACGCCGCCTTCGTTTTCGCCCATGCTCTGCTGCGGGACGCGATCTACGATACCCTGCTGGCCCGAGACCGCCGGGCCCTTCACGTTCGGGCAGGAGAATGGTTCGAAGAGGTCGACCTGCTCCTCTCCGCCGAGCATCTGGAGCGAGGCAATGATGCACGAGCGCCTTGGGCCTACGTCCAGGCTGCCCTTCATCTGCGCGGACTCCACCAAACCGAGCCGGCGACCCGGGCGGCGGTCCGGGGGCGAGGTCTTGCGCGGGAGTCCTTGGAGCTGGCTGAGTTGACCCTGCTCGAAGCCGAACTCCGACTCGACATGGGAGAGGTGGAGGACGCCAGAAACGCCTTCGAGGCCGCTCTGAACCTGAGCCCCGAACCCCATCTCCGGGCGCGAGCTCTCCTCGGTCGCGCCAACCTCCGACGCATTACGGACGATCTCGACGGGGCTCGCGCGGACGCCGACGCCGCCGAGGAGGCGGCACGGTCGGGCGAACGCCTGGCTGAGCTCGCACGGGCTCACTTCCTCCGGGGGAACCTCATCTTTCCGTCGGGGGATGCGGAGCGCTGCTTGCGCGAGCACCGAGCCAGCCTCGCTCTCGCCCAACGCATCGGCCGCAGAGACTTGGAGGCGGCCGCCCTCGGTGGGATCGGTGACGCACAGTATCTCTCCGGACGCATGCGGACCGCGGCCGATACGCTGGATCGTTGTCTGGAGCTCTGTCGAGAACTTGGGCTGGGACGGCTCGAAGTCGCGAATCACTCCCAGCGGGCCATCGTGGGGGTATTCATTTCGCCGGTGCCGGAGGCGCTCCTCGAGCTGAGACGCTCCTCCGAAGCGGCGATTCGAGTCGGCGCGAAGCGGGCGGAGATCAACGCGACGATGGGCATCGCCTGGGCACTGTTCGAAAACGGACAGCCGGAGGCGAGCCGTCAGGTCGTGACCGAAGTGCGTGCGCTGATCCACAGGCTGGGCGCCCATCGCTACGAGCAGCTCGCACTCAGCTTTGCCGGGGCCACCACCGCTGTAATCGACGGACCCGAGGAGGGTCTCGCCATCCTCGAATCGGCGCGAGCGCTCGCCGAAGCCTCGGGCCCCGCCTTTTACGGGGCGGAGATCTACGGCCACATCGCCCGCTTCTCTCGAGACGAAGAGGTCCGGCGCCGTGCCTTGGCCCGGGGGGAGGCGATCATCCAGGCTGGCTGCGTGGGGCACGTACCGCTTCGCTTCTACCCGGTCGCGGCGCGAGTGGCGTTGGAGCTCGATGACCTCCCCCTCGCTGAGCGATTGGCGGAGCGCCTGGACACGTTCACGCGAGCGGAGCGGCTCCCGTACACGGATCTCCACCTTGACCTGATTCGCGCCGCCCTCGCCGCTCGGCGAGGGAGCTTCGACGAAGAAGCACGGCGTCGAGCTGCAGATCAGATTGCGGAACGAGCTCTTGCCGCGGGTTTGGGGATTGCGGCTGAGGCTCGGTCACTCATCGAGGGCGGAGTGGCCTCGAGCTAGAGCATCGACGAGTGGAGTCGGGCGCGGATTCGAGCCCTCGATCACAGCCGTCTCCACGTGCTGAGGATCAGTTGATGGGCGCGAACCGGGCCTCGCAACGAATCCTCCCCTGCGAGTCTGCCTGCTGAGGATCGATGACGAGCGTCATCGGGATGTTGGTACCTGCGCAGGCTCCACCCCACTCCGAGAACCGAAAGCCGGACCGGGGGGCTGCCGAAAACACGTAGGTCTCGCCCGCCTGGACGTCATTGATGATGCAGTCGTTGTCGGTGCCGCAGCTCCCGCCGCTCGGGAACACGATCTCGAGGTCTCCCGACCCGTTGTTGATGACTTCACCGATCAGCGTCAGTCCAGCCGCCGGCACGAACCTCGCCCGGACCGTCTCGTCCACACCACCGGGGAGAGCGCAGGTGGTTCCGTTCTCGGTCCCGTCACATCGCTCCCAGCCATCGAAATCCCAACCGTTGCGTGGGACCGCCACGACGTTCACCGCATCGTTGATGGGGAGCTGTTCGACGCATCGCCGGTCGGCCCCACTGCAGGCGTAGTCGAGCGCGAAGACGACGAGGTTGCCGTCGCCGACGGTCTCGAAGGTCACCTCTCGCGTACCGCCGGGAGGCTCGTTGTTGATCTCGACCAGTTGAGCAAAGCACTGATTCGAGCCGTCGACGACGGTGAGGATGGCGCGATCGCCAACCCCATCACAGTCTCCGTTCCAGGCCCCCACCCGCCACTGGGGAGGCTCCGGCTGATCCAAGACGATCTCGACGTCCTCGCCCACGAAGACGTTGGTGACGAGCGAGCAGCGGTCGGCGCTACAGACGGAAGGAGGATCGATCGAAGGGCTGCTCGCGAGGAGGCGCTGACCGGACGCACTCGGCGTGAGTCCGATCTCGATCCGCGATCGAGGCCGTTCTTCGAAGGCTGAAGTGCAAGAAGCGTCTGCGCCGAAGGTGGTGGTGAAGCTAAGGTCGCCACCGCCCGCTGAACAGTCGCCTCCCCAACCCCCAAAGCGCCAGCCGGAGCCGGGCTCCGCCACGAGGGTCACCGGGGTGCCCCGCTCGAGGCTGCACTGACCGCTCGAGCAGTCGACGGCGCGACCTCTCTGCTCTACCGTTACGGTCCCTTGGCCTTCGACGCCCAAGGTGAGCTCGAAGAGCTCGGCGTCGTTGCGTTCGAAGCGGTGCGTGCAAGTCACGGCCTCCGCCGCTCGAACCTCGAGGAAGCAGCCACTGGGTGCTGGGTTGGACGTGACGCAGCTACCACTCCATGCTCCACAGCGCTGACCCGGCACCGGTTGGGCTTCGAGCGTCGTCGGTAGGTTGCGCTGGATGGACACGTGGCACACGCCCGTCTCATCGAAGCGCTCGCCCGAACGGCAGGCCAAGGCCGGGATCGCGGCAGAAACGATGGGTCCGGATACGGCTCCCGGAGGGCCCTCCGCGGCGACGGTCAAGTTGACGTGCGCATCGGACTGGATCCGAAAGAACATGTTGGCCCAGTTACTTTCCTGGTGCCGGTACTCGATGATGACAAAGTCATCGGCAGGGGTAAGGGGGGCATTGGCATCCACTTCCCATACGGGGGTCGTTCCTTGCCAAACCGGGTGCATGAACCATGGCGCTGCATCACCCGGCTCGGCGACATCCTCGCCTCCGTAGCTAAACTCGAACGCATCCGGAGACCAAGAAAGCCGCGAGTCGTCCCGGACGCATGTGGGGGAAAGGCTCACGTACATTGTGCTGTCGGGAGGCGCTTGATAGTAGGAGTTGCTGCCCGGCATCCTGAGACACTCAACCGGAAAGGTCCCAAGACACCCGGAGATGGACACGAGGCAGAACGTGGCAAGGAGAGCGTATCTCCAACGTATTTTTGTCATGCGGTCATCGGATCGTGTTGCCGTCAGTCCCGCATCAGCGTTTTCGGAAGTGCGGGGACCTCGGCACGAGTCCTCCCGTCAAAACGGTGTCAAATCATCGAGCTGTGACGACGACGCATCGCTCAGCGCATCTGAGGGGCGATGAGGAAACAAACGATGAAGTCGCTGAGGGCTCCGCGAGCGAAGAACCTGAAGCTCCGACGAACCAACGACATCTACACTATTCCGCGGGCGCCCAGACGCCATCGAACCTTCGCGATGGTGAGCGGGACGATGTCGCCGGTGAAGCCGGCCACTTTGCGGAGGGCCCGCGCGGCCTCGGCAAGAGTGACCCCACTGCCCGTGTAGTCGTCGAGCAGCAGTACAGCGCCCTTGTTGGACACTCGACCGACGGTCATCTTGCCTCTGACGTTGTCGCGACGCTGATCGTTGTTGCGCAGTTCGCCCTGTCGCGCCTCGGGCTGCTCTGCCCACGTTAAGACATCCTGCACGCGTACGCCGAGAAGGTCCGCGACGTGCTGGGCGGTGGCGTCGCGCTGCGACCACGTGCCAGAGGGCACCGGCACGACAGCCGTGAAGGTGTAGCGACTGCTGAGCACGTCGAGGCGTCGCTCGAGCAGCTCGAGCGTCGGCCGCTCGAGACTCGGGGCCCCTCGCGCGCGGGCGTTCATGAAGTGCACAAACCGAGGGCTCCGCTCCTCGCTGGACATCAGGGTCAGACCCTCGCTAACCGAATTTGTCTTGACCGCCGGTATCGGAAGCACCCGGTCGGCAAGCCAGTCGGCCGCGACCTCTGCCCCCTCACCCACCCGCGGCATCGAATGCGTCGCGGGCGCACATTGGGCACACCGACCACACAGGCCGGCGTCGTCATCGCCGAGCGCAAGTCTTAGTGTCTGCATCAAACAGTCCACTTCACCCGCCGCGTACCTCATCATGGCGTCAAGCTCCTGGGTGCGTACGGCGCGCTGACGCTCGTAGCGAGTCAAGTCGAGCGTCGCAAAGTCGCCCGCCACACGGCGGTAAACCTGCCGTCGTGCCTCTAGCACCTTCTCTACCCGACCCTGTTCCCGTAGTTCGGCAAGGATGACCGCGACCCGCGTGGGGTGAAGACCGGAGCGCGCCTTCACCTGGGAGAGGTTGGGCATCTGGCCCTGCGGGTCAGGCTCGAGCGTTCGCAGCACTTGTTCAAAGTCGTCGATGGTCGGTTGGGCCGACTGAATGAAGTGGGCCTGGATACGTCGATCGGCAGGGTCGTAGAGCAGGATACCCACCGCCGGCTGCCCGTCGCGACCGGCCCGGCCGACCTCTTGATAGTACGCCGTAATCGAGCCCGGCACGTCGACGTGGACGACGAATCGCAGGTCAGCCTTATCAATCCCCATGCCTAGGGCGTTGGTGGCGGCGATCGCCCGGTGGTCGCCCCGAATGAAGGCTTCTTGCAGAAGCCGCTTATCGGCTGGCGCAAGGCCGGCATGGTACGCGACGACGTCGTGGCCGCGTCCCGCCAGGTAGGCGGCTACAACTTCGGTCTGGTCGCGGGTCGCGCAATACAGAATCCCACTGCCGGAAGCGCCCGCAAGGAATACGTCGAGCCAGCCGAGCTTCTCATGCGCGCCGGAGAGGGTCACGGTTGCGAGCGCGATGTTGGCTCGGTCCATCGTAGCCCGCAACACGTTCAGGGGACGGTCGGGCGTCGGCGCAAGCTGATTGGCAATGTCCGCCTCTGTGCGGCGGTCAGCGGTCGCCGTGAGGCCGAGGACGCGGAGCTGAGGGCGTCGGTCGGTCAGCGCCTGGACGGCCTCGACAATCCGGCGGTAGGAGGGGCGAAAGTCATGACCCCAGGTGGAAATGCAGTGCGCTTCGTCGACGACGATCAGGTCGATGGGCAGGCCACACAGAAATCCCCACGCTTCTACGTTATCGAGGCGCTCGGGGGCTACGAACAAAATCTTGGCTGCACCCGCCGACGCCGCGCGCATCGCCGCCGCATTCTCTTCGTCGTCTTGATCGGAGTTCATCGCCACCGCGTGAATCGAGAAGCGCGATTCGAGCTGACTGACCTGGTCCCGCACCAGCGCGAGCAGCGGCGAAATGACCAGCGTAATGCCGGGTAGCTGCGAGGCTGGCAGCTGATAAAGAAGCGACTTGCCATGGCCAGTCGGCTGGATGCAGAGCAAGCGCCCGTCGGCCAGTAGCGCGTCGATCGCTTCCCGCTGGCCGGGCCGAAAAGCCGTGAGTCCGAATCGCTCCTCGAGCACACGTTGGGGATCGAAGGCTGCCATGAAACGATCGTTCGGGGCCCGTTCACCCGACTTCGGATGACCAGCGATGGGCCCGGTCAACGCAGCGTATAACAACTGCTGGACGCGCTGAATGGCCGCTGGGAATTACATTCTCTTTTCGTCCGAGATCGAGCAGACCCTGGACCTTGGCACGGTGATGGTTACGATCGTCGGCG
>CAZFIV010000141.1:0-16407 GCA_964519665.1 uncultured Myxococcales bacterium | reverse complement strand
ATGTGCCATACATCGTCGTGAGTCCAGGTCAAGCGACGGCAGAGAGGGGCGAACACGAACTGCAACATCGTGGTACGAAATGGGACGAATTGGAACGCCTGACCCCAATCATATCAACAATTTACGAGTGATTCCGTTGCCTACGACAACCTTCCCAAGGTTGAAGTCGCGGGTTCGAGTCCCGTTTCCCGCTCTCCGAATCCCCTAGAAAACTCGGTATCTTAGGTAGAGCAAGGCTGCTTGCCAGGTCGCACTCTCCCCCCTGGGTGTTGCCGCGGGTGTTGATTCTTCATCAGTCTCGCGCTCCCGTGACCAGCTGCACCATCGCCTGGCCTGCCTCGTCTCGCTCTCGCTTGTCGACGCCGGCGTAGATCTCCGGCGCATCATCCGACCGCCAGCCGGCGAGCGACCGGCGCACGAGGGTCGACGCCGTGCGGCATGTCAGAACCTGCCATCGAGGTCGGTTCGCTATTGCACACCCTGTCGTCGGGTGGCGAATCGATGTCTCACGTTCTCGCTGTCCAGTAGCGACTGCGCCGCACATGAGCAAAGGCGACCACTTGCACGCAGTCAGCATCGTCGATCACGTACACCAGCATGTACGGGAACCGCTTCAAGCGAAGGCGCGGAATCTCTGCGCTTGAGGAGGTGCGGTCGACGACAGAGAACGTGTGAGCAAAGTGCTGTAGCCGGGAGATTGCATCTTCTATCTCTCCCAACATCCTCTCCGCCGCATCACGGGCATCCCGGTCGCGGTACCACCGATACGCCTGCTTGATCTCCCGTCCCGCCGCGGGCTGAATGTTGACGCGTCTCAATCTTGCGAAGCCTGGCTGATGTTCGACCGCAGCGTCGCCCAGTCGGTACCGGCCTTCGGAGTGCGGAGTGCGGCTTCTGCTCGTCGCCGGACCTCCTCCCGGAACTCGTCGAATGTAAGCCCTTCCTGTGGATCAAGTGCGTCCACGCTGTCGAGGAGCGCAAGCGCGAGCTCAGTTCGCTTATCTTCTGGCAGGTTCAGAAGTTGCCCGAGCATGTCTTGAGCGATCGCCATAGGAAGACTGTAGCTGTGGCTGGCGCGTTCGTCGATCGGTACCGCGTCGAGCTTCGTGGCTCCTCGTGCGGAAGCGTTAAGTCTCTGAAATTGAATCCGATTCGGCGCAAGGTCTATCAGAGGGCAGTCGTTGTATGTGGGGTAAGCGAAAGGTGTTGACGCGTCCACGTGTCAAAGGGCGGCCAATCAGACCGCGCTGGGGGCGGCCAAACTGATCGCGAGATCACGGCGTTCAACATCGCGTCCGGAAGCGCGAATTGACCGAACAAGAGAGAGCTTCTCTGGACTCTCTCGGGGGCGATCTCCGAAAAGTCTGGGCGGCAGACACGACGCAAGACCGTGACCGCAAAGAGCTCCTTCGCGCACTCCTTGAGGAGGTCACGATCACCATCGACAAGCCAGGCCGCCGAGCTGCTCTCAAGCTTCGCTGGCACGGCGGCCATCAGACGGACCTCGATGTGCACCTCCCTCAGCGTCCAGCGAACAATCGAACCGAAGAGAAGACGATCGACCTCATTCGTCGGCTGACGGACTACTATTCGGATCGAGAGATCGCTGGCCTTCTGAATCGTCAGGGAAGGACGACGAGTAGAGGCCTCGCCTTTACGGCGCCGCGGGTTACTAGGAGCAAGACACGCAAGCGAGGGCGAGGTTCTCGATGACCGTTTCGCCGCCCAGCCGGCGCGGGTGGACATGGTCGATGTGGAACGCAGCCTCTTGGCCGGCCTGGGACAGGCGGCAGTACTCGCAGCGATGGTCCGCGCGAACCCGGACGGTTTCGGCCAAGGCATGAGGGATGTGAGACACGACTCAGTCGCGGGCATCTGCCGTGCGAGTAACACGGAGCCGAAGCAGCGACAGCATGTCGGCGAGGTCGACGAGGCCCTCAGCTTCAACGCGTTCGTCGTCACTGAGGTCTTCGCCGCGGTCTTGCTTGTCGAGCAAGCATTGCAGACGCTTCTGAACGCCCTCGGGAAGCTCGAATCGCGACAATTCGCGAGGGAGCTGCAGTCGAACATCGAGGGCGTCGCGTGCTGGTTCCGCCATGTCAGCGGCCAGTAGACACGGCGATGGTGCGGACGGCAAGCGATTGCCCTTGGCGGAGTCTGCTTGACGCATCGAAGCGCATGGAACGCGCATGGGCTGCAGCGATTGAGGCCCGGAGGGCGTACCAGGAGGGCGTACCTTTCGATGGTACGCCGGGCGACATGAGGCGACAGCGTGGAACACTTAACCCCTTTAATTCCAACGGCTTACGAGTGATTCCGCGCTCGGCCCTGACCTTCCCAAGGTTGAAGTCGCGGGTTCGAGTCCCGTTTCCCGCTTTAACGAAGCCTCGATCAGCAGGCTTCGCCTGCCTGATTCGAGGCTTCTCGCGACCTCTGCGGTGTCACCGTCGACTTTGTCGACGGTGCCGTCCTCAAATGCCGCTTAATCAAACATCTCTGATTCCGTAGCCTTAGCTTAGCTGAAGCAAGCCAGGCTGCGGCTCATGTTGCCCGGTCGGGTGTCTGTCGCGGGTTGCTATTCCTTATGCATTTCAAATAGATAGGGATTGCTTGTGACCGGCGTAGTGCTAGCGACTGCCGAACTGAGAGTCAGGCAATGGCGACGGTTTTCTCCATAGTAGCTGCCCTCTTGGCTAGCTTGATTCGCCTCCTCCGGCCGGGTGGCTTCAGGAGTCTGGTCGCGGAGAATATCGCACTGCGCCGTCAGCTCCTGGCGGTGACCAGGTGGCGGCGACGAGCGCCAAAGCTCGGACCGATTGGCCGCCTCGTGCTGGCGTTGAGCTCCCTGCTCATCGAGGGTTCAAGGATTCACAAGATCGCAGTTGCTGTACGTCCATCTACAATTCTGAGGTGGCACCGGCTGTTGGTGCGACGAAAGTACAGATCTCTCTTCACGCCAAAGTCGACCACCAAGCCCGGGCCGAAGGGACCATCGCCAGAAGTTCGAGCTGCCATCGTCGAGCTCAAACGGCGAAATCCGAGGTTTGGCTGTCGCCGAATTTCTCAGATCGTCAACCGTACGTTTGTGACGGATATCGACAAGGACGTCGTGCGCCGAGTTCTGAAGCATTACTACCGCCCCGACCCTCGCTAAGACGGCCCGTCCTGGCTCTCTTTTTTCGCTCAAACTAAGGACAGCCTTGGGTCGGTTGACCTCTTTCGCTGCGACTCGATTGTGCTCAAGTCACATTGGGTTCTCGTGGTTCTGGACACTTACACGAGGCGAATCATCGGATTCGGTGTTCAGTATGGGGCCGTGGATGGCCCCGCGGTTTGTAGGATGTACATCGATGCCGTGACTGGACACTCGGCTCCGTTGTCCGTCAGTACGGACCATGACCCGGTGTTTCGCTCTCATCGATGGCAGGCTCATCTTCGAGTCATCGAAGTCAAAGAGATCAAAACTGTCCCCTTCGCGCCACAGTCGCATCCGTTTGTGGAGCGCGTCATCGGGACCGTTCGGCGGGAGTTTCTTGACCATACGCTCTTCTGGAATTCGATCGATCTCCAACGCAAGCTCGCTTGCTTCAAGGAATACTACAACAGCGCGCGCGTTCACGCAGGCCTACATGGGCAAACACCAGTCGACGTTGCCGATAGGTCGAGGCCCGACGCGGCGGAGTTCACCAACTTCCGATGGACATTCCATTGTGCTGGTCTCGTTGGGCTACCGGCTGCGGCGTGAGTAAGGATTCGCCACAAACAGGTCCAAACGCCGCTCGGCCAAGGAAACGCCTCGAGCTAAATAGCCGGCCACGCGGTCAGATTTCCGCGTTTCTTATTGGTCGCCAACAATAGTTTGGATCGCGCCGCAGACAGCTTGCTTAGCCTTTGAAACTCCTGTGCAAAGTCGACCGGAGGTGATATCCTTGAGAGGATGACTAGCGCGTCAGCAGTCGGGGAGATTCGTCTCCACTACAGCCTCCACGATGCAGGCCAGCGCTGGTTCATGGACCTTGAGGACGTGCCCGAGACCCCACTCCACGACCTGATCATCGAGCTGCTCACATTGGTCTTACGGCACCGCTACCGTGATCGAAACGCCCTCGTAGCTCGGAATCTCGGTTGTCGCTGGGATCCCGAGGATGCGCGCGTCGGCGTTGACCCCGACATCGTCTTGGTCGAGCCTGCTCCACCCGAAGGGGAGGCGCTTTCAACCCTTCGTGTCTGGGTGCCCGGCCACAATCCGCCTCGGCTCGCGATAGAGGTTGTGAGCGAGCACAACGCGGACAAAGACTACATCGAAGGTCCCGCCCGTCTCGCGCGGCTCGGAGCAGAGGAGCTATGGATCTTCGACCCGGAGCTACGGGGTCCCAATGCGACTGGCGGTCCATACGTGTTGCAGATTTGGCGTAGGAAGGTGTCGGGCGATGTCATTGACATGGGGCGGATCCACGCCGGCGACGGTCCCGCGTACAGTCCAGTGCTAGATGCCTGGGCTATCACAATGGACGATGAGCGGCGGCTCCGCATCGCGGAGGATGAGAGGGGCGAGCACTTGTGGCTCACGCAAGCTGAAGCCGCCGAAGACGAAGTACGACGACTAAGAGCGCTGCTCGAGAAAGAGTGATGGCGGTATCGAGGCAATCGTGGGTGCACAGCTGTCTCTCAGGACATTCGGGCCGAAAGCCGACGAAACATCGTCGCAACGGTGCGAGAACTGTACTTGTGGGCAGGGTTGGCTTCGACGATGTTTCGTCGGCTTTCGGCCCGAATGTCTTGAGCCGCTGCAGCGCTTGCAGTTCGGCACTGCCGAGGTCCAGAGCATCTGCAGCGATCACCGTCGGCTGTGGAGATGTTCGCCAGCTCCGAATCGTCGAGTTCGGAATCTTGAACCTTCGAGCCAGCTCATCACCGCCGTTTTGATGAAGGAGGCGCCGCAGGCGTGGGTCGTACGAACGCCGCTTCCGTTGGGCCGCCTGCACGAGCTGATCATCGGCAAACGGCCCGTCATGACAATGGAGAACTGAGTTCGAGGTGCCAGAATCGTCGCTCGGCATGTGTTTTGCTTTTTTGCGCGCGAACGTTCGCGCGCCGAGAGCCACAATGTATTGAGTTGCAGCACGGCTCGCACCGCGGCCTGTACGTTGTTGGTTGGGGGCATACCGAGCTTCGAAGCGTTGATGTTGTCTCGAACACAACGAAGTTACTTATCCTCGCCTGGTGTTTTCTGCGAGGCAGCGCCGAGATCCACCATATCGTATGCGTCCGTGAAGGCCAAAACTAGGTCATTGCTCAACGCGATCTGACCCTCAAGAATTGTCTTAACTATCCAGCCGTCGGCTCCGCGCTGGTGATGTTCGATTCGCTGGACGTTGCTTGCGACGGTTAAGTATTCATTCAAGGAAGGAATTGTTTTGTACGCCAACCATTTCGCACCTCGATCTTTGGTTTCTGTGCTGCGCGACAGAACCTCAACGATGGTCTGCGGGTTGCGCAGGGACCGCGGCGCTGGGTCGACTAAGTCGGGCTCCAGGCAGGTTACCAAGACGTCGGGATAGAAGTACTCGCGGGTCGCCTCGGCCAACACGCGTTGGTCGCCGCCAAGGACTCGGCATGGCTGGCCTCGAAGCTGAAGGCCGAAGGCAAAGCGGATGTTCTGCACGATTTGATTGTGGTCGAGCTCGGCGCCGGCCATGCCTAAGATGTCGCCTTGGATAAACTCATGGCGAGTCTCCGCGACGCCTTCAAGCGCCAGGTATTCGGCTTCGGTGAACCTCGGGGTTACGGCCGCGACCATCACCACAATTGTGAGCCCCGAGGCAGTTCACGTCCACTGCTCATCTTGCGCCTGATACCGGCAGAGAGGGCTCGTACGCATTCCATTACGGCAAATAGCTTGGGGACAGCGGAATAGTCCCGTGGGCGCAGCGTGCGTTTGGAGGATGAAGGCAATGCCCCCCACTTCGGCGCGACACGGAGAGGCTGCCGAATTCCGGTCAGGCTGTCCAGGCGCGGGAGGATCCGGTCGGGATTGTCCTTATTGGCCGAGGCCCTATCGTCCTTGAGGTGGTGCCGAGCTACTTGTCGGCGGTCTTTGTCCTCGTGGCGGGCTTGCGTATTCTGGCTCCGCTGGCGGGTTCTTGTTTGTTGGGCCAGCTGTCTCTCAGGACATTCGGGCCGAACGCCGACGAAACATCGTCGCAACGGCGCGAGAACGGTACTTGAGGGCAGGCCTGGCTTCGACGATGTTTCGTCGGCGTTCGGCGCGAATGTCTTGAGCCGTTGCAGGGCTTCGCGACAGCGCAGGGTCGATTGCTCAGATCATCGTCAAGTGGGTGTCATTGGCCCCGTGGACCGCGGCAAGAGGAACACGGTGGTCGAGGGTAACAAAGGTGCCTTGGTGCCGAACCGACAACGCCAGCAAGTAGAGATCGGTAAGCTGACGAGGGCCATGAATCCGACGAGGGTCTACAACGGCTTGATCGAGGATGCTTACATCATCCGACCAGAACTCGTGTGATGGATGCTGGGCGGCTTCTTGAAGACGTTCAATGACGGCGGCCGTTGGCAGAGCGTTCGGATAGGCCGGCTGCGACATGATTCGAGCGCAGCCGTTCTGAGTGATAGGGCAGGAAGCCCACCCTTCCGCACTGTGCTCATTCAACCAGTCGCGGGCACGGATGTGGTTTACATGGTCGGCGTCAAGCAAAGCGATCAGAACGTTGACGTCGAGCAGAGCGCGCACCTTCAGTATGGCCCTTCATCGCGGAGCCGGTTGACGAGCTCGTCGGTCACGATCTGGCCGCGGCTTGCAAATGGTCGGAGCCCCAGCACTGGCGTCTTGCTTTCGGCCTCCGCCGCCTGAGTCATGGCCGCGCGGGCGAGCTCCGAGATGACCTGTCCGGTGGTCTTCTTCTGCCGTCGCGCCAGATCCTTTGCGGCCTGAAGAACATCGTCAGCGATATCCAACGTGGTGCGCATGCATCTGATGCTGGCGCATCACCAGATCGAAGTCCAGGTCAACCGAGCAGCATGTCAGAGTCTGACGTGGATTTCGGGGTGCGTCTGCACACCGGTCTTGATGTTCGCGAAGATGCGGCCGGATGGGCGCTCAATGGTTTACCCGACAACGCCTATCCAAACCGCGTACCTCGCAATGATGTAGGATGTTGCGAGCATGACAAGCGCGCCGGTCATCCATGTTCGTCACGGCCCCGAAGAGGAGGGGCAGCGCTGGTTCATGGAGCTCGAGGACGTGCCTGATACTCCGCTTCACGACGCGATCATCGCCCTGCTCATACTAGTGCTGAAGTATCGCTACCGGGACCGCGATGCCCTTGTGGCCCGAAATCTTGGATGCCGGTGGGACCCAGATGACGCCCGCATAGGCGTCGATCCGGACGTCGTCCTCATCGAGCCGGCACCGCCGGAAGGCATGTCGACCCTTCGTGTTTGGCAGCCCGGGCATCTGCCCCCACGCGTCGCGATCGAAGTGGTGAGCGAGCACAACGCCGAGAAGGACTACGTCGAGGGGCCACCAAGAATCGCGTGCCTCCGAGGGGAGGAGCTCTGGATTTTTGATCCAGAGCTCTACGGACCCATCTCCGAAGAACACGGCGGGCCCTTCGTACTTCAGATTTGGCGTCGCCGGGATGCCGAGGAGGGCGTCGACATGGAACGCGTCTACGCCGGCGATGCGCCCGCCTTCAGCCCAGCGCTCCAAGCTTGGCTCGTGACCACCGGCAATGGTGAGTGCTTACGAATCGCCGACGACGAACAAGGGACTCGTCTATGGCTGACCGAAGCTGAAGCAGAACTTGCAGCGCGTAAGGCAGCGGAGGCGAAAGCGAAAGCGGAAGCACACGCGCGTGAGGAGGCGGAGGCGAAGGCGAAAGCGGAAGAAGACGCGCGTGAGGAAGCGGAAGAGAGAGCGAAGGCGGAAGCACAGGCCCGACGGGACGCCGAGGCTGAGATCCGAAGGCTGCGTGCTCTGCTCGATAAGAACAGTTGACGAGATGGGCGTACCCGGAAGGCGTACCTTTCGTTAATACGCCGGGCGACCTGAGGCGAAAGCGTAGAGCACTCTGTGTCTGTGATTCCAGCGGATTAAAAGTGTTTGGCGGCTTGCCTAGATCTTCCCAAGGTGGAACTCGTGGGTTCGAGTCCCCTTCCCGCTCAATAATCTAGATAACTTAGCAACCGCCCCGTTGACCGTAGACCCCTCGGGCATCCTGGCAGATTTCTGCGTTTCTCGGCGGTCAACGACACTGGGGCCCGGTCCGATTCCCGGTTTCGCTTGCGGCCTCGTCTTGGAGATCTCCGTCGAGTCCAAACATTGCCCCGATAGACGTGAAAGATACGGTGCCGAATGTATCGCCGAGTCAACGGCGCCAATCTATGGCTAGCAGCTCAGGCTACACGTCGAGGTAGCTGAGCACTCCATTCCGCCGGCGTCCCCTTGACGTGGGGCCATATGACTTCCGGAGCACCCAGAGTTGTACGGCTTCATCGCTTGAATCCTCATACTCATACTCTCTTGGCCTTCTCACCACAGCGTCGAGACTTCGTACCTCTGAATCTCCGCGTCCTTGGTGACCAGCACGAATCCGTCGAGGGCTTGGGCGACGAGGAGGCGATCGAACGGGTCGAAATGGTGCCGGGGCAAGACCCCTACTCGGACGGCATGCAGTGGCGTGATGTCGATCCAGTCAATGCTCGTTGCTTGAACCGCCGGCATGAGCCATGCTTCCGCGGGCGCGGGTAGCAGCAGCTTTCCAAGCTGCTGCTTCACCGCGATCTCCCATGCTGAGACCGCGCTGGCCCGGACCTCATTGTCCGGTGCCTCTATGGCGGGCCGTGCTTTTGGCCCCAACCGTTCCGGCGCCGTGAGCGCCCAAAGCAGTGCATGCGTGTCGAGCAGCAGCCTCACGGCGAGAAAGCGGCCTCGAAACCCTCGGGAAGCTCGTCGAAGTCGTCAGCCATGACGGCTTGCCCTGCGAACTGCCCCAGACGTCTGGGCTCCGCTGATGCTCGAAAGGGCACGAGGCGGGCTACGGGCCGCCCCGCGCGCGCGATAACGAGCTCTTCGCCGGCCTCGACCCGCTTCAGCAGCTCGGATAGGCGGGTCTTGGCATCATGGATGTTGACGGATTCCAACCTTTGCCGTTTGTTCTGGTTTAGCTAAGCTTAGTCAAGTCAATTCCATGGGGACTGTCCCGACGTCCACCGAAGGCGCTTGTGATGCCGGCGTGCGGCAGATGTCTAGGAACGGCCGCGCCAACATGCTCCGACGGTGCTGCCCACCAGAAGGAGACTTCGTGCTGTCGGTCTCGGAAGGCACGGCCAAAGGCGTACCTACGGCTTTCTACGATGTGCTGCGCTTCGACGACGGTCGAGTGGTGGAGCACTGGGACGTCATTCCGCCCATCCCGACCGAAGGCCTCGCCAACGGCAATGGCATGTTCGGATTCTGACCCTGCCCAACCCTGCGCCGGAGATTCGCCTCCGTTCGTCTAGTCTTGATCCGAACCGGGAAGGGATTCGACGTCGGCGCCGCCGAGCACGGACTCGAGCTGCATTTCCTTCAAGATCCTATCTTGAATGGGTTGGGTGAGAGAGTTGATCTGGTCGACTCCCCAGGTGAGACCCACTACCGTCCGTACGGGACGCTTGCCGGCGGGAGCGTCGGCCAACGCGACGTAGGCGTTCACGACCATCTGCGGATCGGGCGCATTCTCACTGGCCAGCATTCCCGCGAACCCTTTGATCATCTCGGACGGTACACCTCCCAGAGGACCGTAGGACGCGAGGATGTCCTGGCGCGCGGGAGGCTGGCCCGCCGCGAGCAGATTGGTCCCGAACGGGCCGGGCTCGACCAGCGCGACGTCGACCCCGAACGGTGCGACTTCGTAGCGCAGGCCCTGCGAGTACGCCTCGAGAGCGTGCTTGGTCGCGCAGTAGGTTCCGAAGAACGGCACCGAGACCCGGCCCGCGATCGAGCTGGTGTTGATGATCAATCCGGCGTTGGCGGCCCGCATCCCGGGCAGGACAGCCTGCGTACACCGAATGGCCCCGAAGTAGTTGGTGTTCATCTGAGCCTGCGCCTGCTCCACGCTGTAGGCTTCGGTCATGCCGATGTACATGATGCCGGCGTTGTTGATGAGAACGTCGACGGCTCCGTCCGCCAAGATGCCGGCGAAGCCCGCCTGCACCGATTCATCGTCGGTGACGTCCATCTCGACGATGGAGACCTGGGGCGAATGGGCTTGCAGCGCGTCGCGCTTGGGTGCATTGCGACCCTCCACGTCGCGCATGGTGCCCCAGACCCGGTACCCCTTGTCGGCGAAGGCTTTGACTGCTCCCTCGCCGAATCCGCTGCTCGCCCCGGTAACTACGACCCGCTTGTTCTTCTCAACCATGTCGATGCTCCTTCTTGTATTCCGTACCAGATGGTACAGACAGTTGGGAGTAGACGTGGACTGCGGGACTCGTCAAGGTTTTATTACTGACCGGTACTGAAGTGGAATCGGAGAAGCCAGCCGCCAAGAGAGGGAGACCGAGGACGACGGATCCGGATCAGGTGCTGAAGGTTGCCATGGATGCCTACTGGCGCGAGGACCCGGCCGACATATCCGTCAACGCCATCTGCCGCCTTGCCGGCGTGTCGAAGCCGTCTCTGTACCGTGAGTTCGGCAACGAAGACGGTCTCACTCGAGCCACGCTCGATCACTACGCCGAGCAGGTGCTCTCCGACATCTTCGCGATCCTCCAGGCCGGCCGTGGACTGCGGTGCACGCTGGACGCCCTGATCGACTTCGCGTGCGACGACCCTCGGATGGAGACGGGGTGTTTGTTCTACAAGATGCGCAACGGAAAGCACCGGCTGGGACCGCAGACGCGCGCTCGAGTCGACGAGTTGGATACCGGAGCTCGAGAGGCGTACGCGAGCTTTCTGCAGGCTCGCAGGCAAGCGGGCGAGTGGGCAGAAGGCCCGACGGTCGCAGCGGGCGCACGATACCTTTCCGAGCAGGTCGCCCTGGCCATCACCCAGCGTGCCTCCGGCGAAGACCCGGCCCAGATCCGCGACTCGCTTTCCCTGGCCCTCTCGGTGTTCTCGCGCTGACCCGCGCACCCTTCGCTGCCGTGATCGCGGTCGGGCCTTGGAGGTTCATACGGTGCTGTTCGCGGGGCTGACGTGAGGGATCACGGTAGAACTCAAAAAGCTGCGGAAGGAATACTGCGGTTGAGAGGGGCTCGGGTGCGAATCCACGTGAGAGCATGAACCCGCCACATCAACGTCAGCCACAAAGGTCCCCGTTTGGGTCGCGGTTTCGCTTGCGGCCTCGTCTTTTCCGCCGCTCGACACACGCAGACCACCGAACGCGCGCCGACCGGCTTCGAGCTTCTCAGCCGCGTCGACGGGGGCGTAATGCTCCTGCATCGACTGGGTCGAGTGCCCCGCAATGCTCATTGCGGGCTACCTAGGCGATTTGCTCCGAGCGAAGCGTGACAAAGAAGCCGACTTTGGGCGCTCCGGTCCACCGCCGGGGCGGCGGAGCCACTTGCGAAAGAACGTCTCGATGTGCCCGGAGCTGATGCTATCGCAGATCGTCTGAAGCGTCTCCGCGTCGTCGCAGGCGAAGAAGCCGTTGTCGAGGGCCTCGTACCCGATCCCCTGGTGCGCGAGTTGCCGCTTGGCCCACTCGTGGCCGTTGAGCCAGACGCGCACAGTGAACGGGACGTACGAAGAGAACTTGATGAAGCAGAGCCCGAAGTCGCGATCGAGGACGTAGAAGTAGTACTGGTTCACGTGGACCGCGAGCCGCAGCACGGCAGTGGCACGGGCGATCCGAGACTGTCGGCTGCGGGCTAAAACTGTCGACGCGAGGCTGCGGCAGCACGGAATCGCGAATGAACTCGAGCGTTTGAGGCACAGCCTCGCTGAGTTTAGCTGGCCCGAAAGTTCGCTGGCGTTTGGCCCGTCCATCGCTTGAAGGCGCGGTGAAAGGAGCTGACGTCCGAGAACCCGGCGAGGAACGCGACCTCGCCGACCGGATGTTGGCTTCGCTTGAGGAGATCTTCGGCGAGGCCGCGTCGTGTCGATTCCACTAGCTCCCGAAAACTCACCCCCGACTCTTCCAGCCGGCGGTGCAGCGTCCGTGTGCTCATGCCCATGCGCTTTGCGACATCTTTCATCTTGGGAACGCCGTCTGGCATGGTTTCGATGAGTGTACGTCGAACTTGATACTCGATCTGCAGCGGCGTCGATCTGGTTTGCTCTTCGGAGGCTTTCTGTAGCTGCTTGTCGAGGTATGCGTGCAGGCCTGGGTCGGAATGTCGAGGAACCCACCGAAGCACGTCCTCGTCGATTTCGAGCGCATCGATCTGCGCGTCCCAGTAGATCGGACCGCCGAAGAAATCATCATGGGCTGACGTATCAGCCGGCGGAGAATGCATGAAGTGCGTGCTCATCGCGACCGGCGACTTTCCGGATATCGACCGGATCGCTTGCACGGCCTCGGCGAGCGCGGCTTCGTTGGCACACCTCATGCCGAGGCGTCGATGACCGCTGCGATGAAAGACCACGCGCAGACCATCCCCGATTTCGACCAGCTGAAAATTCGAAGTTTCGGTCAGCACGTGATGATAGCGAACGAGTCGGTCGAAGGCGGATCGGATGCTCTGGGCGGTCTTCCATGCGAGTCCCAGCGCGCCGTATTCGTCGATCTCGATCGAACGCGGGAAGCGGATGGGAAAGCCGCATGGGTCCGCGATCCGCTCGCAGATCTTCTCCCACAGCGTGTAGTGGGCGTCTTCATGAACAGGCTCATCGCCGTCGATGCGGCGCCGCTCGATGCCGGAAGCGAGGAGCAGTTCTTCACCGTCCACACCTTCGGACGTGGCGAGGTCCGCCAGCTTGCGGATCCAGAACGCGGCGATCGTCGTCATAGGCCCCCCAAAGCGCCCGGAGGCGACTTGGCAACTCGGGCCAATGAATTGGCGAAAGCGGCCAATGTCGGCTCGGGGCCCGGCATCTACCGTCCCGCCATGGCCTGTATCCACCTGAAACCTGACACGAAAACAGCTCTTCTGCCCGCCTGGGCCACCCTGCTCGCGCTCGCTGCCGTTGCGCTGGCCGCGTGCAGCTCAGACGATGATAGCTCAGCGCCGGGCGAAGTTTCCATCCTGATCCGCGGGGCGCCCATCAAGGGTGCCAACGGCATTCGTTTCGACGCCCAAGACCGATTGCACGTGGCTAGCGTATTCGGCCGCGAGGTCGTTGTGATGGACCCAAACGACGGGACCATTCTCGATCGCGTTACCTTCGAGGACGGCATTGAAGGTCCGGACGATCTCGCCTTCGGGCCCGACGGCTCGCTGTATTGGACATCGATCGTTACCGGTGCGGTCGGCCGGCGGTGGACCGATGGGTCGACCCTGACCGTTGCTCAACTGCCGCCCGGACCGAACCCGATCGCCATGTCCGCGGACGGGCGGCTCTTGGTCGGCCTGTGCTTCTTCGGCGACGGCCTGTATGAAGTCGATCCGGATGGCACGGAAGCGCCCCGCAAGATCGCCGAGAACCTCGGCGGCGGCTGCGGCTTCAACGGATTCGATTTCGGTCCCGATGGCTACCTGTACGCCCCGGGGTTCTTCAGGGACGAAATCATGCGCGTCGACATCGACACTGCAGAGATGGAGAAGGTCGCCAGCGGCTTCGGCGTTCCCAACGCCCTCAAGTTCGATCGCCAGGGGCGCCTCCATCAAATCGATACTCAGCGCGGACAGATATGGCAGGTCGATACCGAGACAGGCGCCAAGGACCTCGTCGCGGACATCCCGAGCAATACGGACAACCTGGACTTCGATAGCAGCAACCGTCTCTTCATTTCCGCCGCCGACAGCGGTCAGATAGCCGAGGTCCTCGCCGACGGCTCGCTGCGCGTGGTCAGCCCCGGTGGCATCGCGACGCCGGGAGGTATCGCGCGAATCGGAGACTCGCTCTACATCGCCGACCACTACTCACTGGTCGAAGTCGATAGGGTCACTGGCGCTGCGGTTTCGACGGAGACGGCGGTCATCGGCGTTTCGCAGCTCGCTGAACCGCTCACAGTGTCGGCCGACGGCGACATGCTCATCCTGAGTTCGTATTTACGGAACGCTGTCCAGGTGTGGAACCCGCACACCAACTCGGCGGTCGTGACCTACGAAGACTTCGCGGTGCCGATGAACGCCATCGCCTTTCGTGGCGGTATCGCGGTCGCCGAGTTGGGGCTCAACCGCGTGTCGTGGCAGCCGGACGGCGCCGGGCAGCCCCGCCAAGCGATCCTCGAGGGATTGGCTGTCCCGACGGGCATGGCCGCGGATGGAGATAGGCTCTATGCAGCGGATTGGGCCCGCGGCACCGTGACTGTCGTCGAACCAGACGGCACGTCGAACGTGATTGCCGACGGTCTCGATCGGCCGGAGGGACTCGCGCTGACGCCCGCTGGCCACCTGCTCGTCGTCGAAGCTGGAGCGGGGCGGCTGACCCGCGTTCGAACTGACACTGGTCAGCGCGAAGTCGTCGCCGAGGGTCTCGCGCTCGGGGCCGCCGGGATCGCCACCGACCATCTTCCCCCAACGTGGCTGTTCAATGGCGTCACGGTCGACGATGAAGCCACGGCCTACGTCACCGGAGACATCGACAACGTCGTCTACCGGATCGCGCGCTAGCAACGGGCACGGCGGAGCATGTACCGGCGCACGTTGGAGAGTGCAGCACGCTGCCGCCTTCGAAGTTGCCCGGAATCCCGCAAGACGATGCCAAAGTACACTCAAGAACATTTAAACGAACTGAGACGTAACCAAGAATGCGTTATGTTCGGTCTTGTGGCGAGCCACTGCGAGAATCCGCCAATCACGTCTTCATCGGCGGCCACACGAGGGCCAGCTCCAGAGGAACGGATGCGAATGGCTCAAGCGCGGCGGGTTCGCTACCCGCAGCCGTCTGGGTCCGGACCCATCCGTCCTCGGACCATGAGAAGACCTCGACGGTCTGCTCGCAGGGGTCTACGAGCCACGCCCAGTTGATCCGACGAGCGTGGTAGAGGTCCAGTTTGAGGATGCGATCGCGACGGGCAGTGCTCGGCGACAACACCTCGCACACCCATTGAGGGGTGACCTCAAAGTACGCGAGGTCCCAATCCAGTTCAGCCGCGGCCTCCGATCGCCAGCCGGCCAAATCGGGAACCAGCACGTCATCGACAAGATGCAGCTCGGGCTCATGGAGAATCGTCCATCCCCCGGGCCCTCCACGCCCGAGCTCGAAAGGAGGCGTGAGGAGGCCACCAATGCGACTCGCGCTTCGCACATGCCGCGCGGCCGGACGAGGCTGCAAATAGAGCTGGCCCGCCATAAGCTCAGCGATCAGGTGTTCGGGAGCATCCAGCACGTCCTGGTAAGTGGCATTTGCTTTTTGTGCCTCACGCACGCTCCGATTCTAGCATAATGCAGCTGGGTCCCGGACGAGGTCCCGGTTTCGCGTGTCCCGAGCACACGTCAGGCGACGTTCCGTGTCTGGTAAGCGGTTGAAAACACTCGTCGTACATCCGTTTGGGGACGGAACGATCGAACACCGGCGCTTGGATCAGCCCTCGCTCTGTAGGACCATCTGGGGATGCAGGCTCTTCATGCGGTGGCCCTGGTCGTGCCCGACTATGACGAAGCGATCGAATACTTCGTGCACGTTCTGGGATTCGAGCTGACCGAGGACACCAAGCTATCGGAGACGAAACGGTGGGTCCGCGTGACGCCGCCCGGCAGTGCCACGTCCCTGTTGTTGGCTCGAGCGACCAACGAAGCCCAGCGAGCTCGGGTCGGCGATCAGTCCGGAGGCCGAGTCCTGTTTCTGCTTCATACGGATGACTTCGAGCGAGACTACGCGATGTATCGCGCTCGCGGCGTGGACTTCGCTGAGGAACCCCGGTCGGAGCCGTTTGGCCGAGTGGTGGTGTTTCGAGACCGCTACGGGAACCTGTGGGATCTGATTCAGCCAACCGCTACCGCCTGAGGCCTATGGTCTATTGGGCGGGGAGCGGGGCCGGGCAAAGTCCGAGCGCCGCTGAAAGGTGATCCGGGGTCCCTCGCCATCATCCGGTTCAGGCTGCTTTCCGCCATGCGTAGCGATGATGGAGGCCACCGACACGAGGCAGCGCGACGGTCTCCGCGCCTTCGGTTGGTCGTGATTCGGTGGTCCTCGGAAGCGGACAGTCCTTGTGCAATCCAAGGTGCGTCCGAGAGCACACCATCACCCGAAAGTCGTCGAGGTTCGGGCGATCGACAGCGTGGAGCACTCGGTGTCTATGATCCTAGCGAGGCTGCGCCTCAAACGCTCGAGTTCATTCGCGATTCCGTGCTGGCGCA
>CAZFIV010000140.1:0-16607 GCA_964519665.1 uncultured Myxococcales bacterium | reverse complement strand
CGTAGAGGATGTCTGCGATCTTTCCGAAGGTGACGGCGCGTGAGCGCACGTCTCCGATTTTTTCGTAGACGGGGAGTTCTTCTTCTTTTCGAATCCTCAGGGCCTCGTCGAGGTCGCCTCGATCGTAGAGGATGTCTGCGATCTTTCCGAAGGTGACGGCGCGTGAGCGCACGTCTCCGATTTTTTCGTAGACGGGGAGTTCTTCTTCTTTTCGAATCCTCAGGGCCTCGTCGAGGTCGCCTCGAGCGTAGAGGATGTCTGCGATCTTTCCGAAGGTGACGGCGCGTGAGCGCACGTCTCCGATTTTTTCGTAGACGGGGAGTTCTTCTTCTTTTCGAATCCTCAGGGCCTCGTCGAGGTCGCCGCGTTGAAAAAGGATGTCGCCGAGCCCGCCAAGTGCGATAGCCTGCTCTCGGGGGGATCCGTTGGCGGAAAATTCCGCGGCGGCGGCTCGGTAAGCCTGCTCGGCCTTCTCCGGATCCCCGCGGGTGACCGCGCTTCGAGCCATATAGAGCGCGATGCCGCCTCGAGCCCCGGCGCCTTCGAGCCCGGGCGCGGCGGTGACCTGGTCTTCGGCCGCCCGGAGGGCCGCCGCGGCCCGGTCGGCCCAGCCCAGGACGACGGCGGCGTCGTAGATCCGCAGGTGAAGCTCAGCCGCCGCCGCGGGGGCGGCGCCCGGCTCACTGGGTGGGTACTGACTAAGGCCGCGAGTGGCGACGTCGAGGCACGCCCCGTAGGCGTGGCCGTCGCGAAGGGTACGGGCCCACCGATGGTACTGCTTCAGCGCTTCGGCCCGCTGGCCGGCGCGGTCGTGGTGATGGGCCGCCCACTCCAGATCGGTGAGGGCGCCTTCGCGCTGGACGAAGTGCTCGGCGAGGCGCCGGTGCCATCCCACGGCGGCGTCGGACGGGCGCTCGTCGGCGTCGGCCAGGAGGCGGTCGGCCACCAGGCGGTGCACGAGGTCGCCGCCGGTGAGGGCGGTGGCGGCCACCGTGCGGGCCAGGATGCCCCGCCGGCGGAGCCACTCGATGGCCTCCGGGGCCCCGTCGACCCCGTCGTCGGCCAGGAGCCGCTCGAGCTCTTCGGTGGGCAACGGCACCTGCAGCTGGGCCAGCCGCTCCAGGGCGGGCCGGTGCGCCGGCGGCACCTCGGCGAGCACCTCGCCGACCAACAGCTGCCGGCCGCGCTCCTGGCGCTCGGCGCCCAGGCCCGCGTCGACGTGGGCGACGGCCTGGTCGAGGCTGCTCAGGAGCCTCCGAGCCCGGTCGGGGTTGCCGAGCGCGTACCCGTCGAGCAGCTCCAACGCCTTCGGGTGCCCGCCCAGGCGCTGCACCAGGGCCGGCCACACGTCGTCGGGGATCTTGCGAAGGCCCCCCCGCGAGACCCGCATCTTGCGGACCCCGGCCGAGCTCAAGGCCCCCAGGTCGAAGTTCTGAACCGCGGGGACGGACGCCGGCAGCACCACCTCGCGCCGGCTGGTGAACACCAGCTGGGCTCGATCGCCGCCGAGCCGCATCAGGGCCGCGAGGTCGTCGACCAGCCCGTCGGGCTCGACCCGCCCGTCGGAGGCCTGGTTGTCTTCGAAGTTGTCGAGCAGCACCAACGTGCGCTCGGCCCGCAACGCCTCGCTCAGCCGGGCCCGAAAGTCTCGCTCGGCCGCCGCCGGGTCTCGGTTGGGCCGCCCGAACCCCAAGCGCTGGGCCACGCCCGCCAAGAACCCGCCCGAGGGGCTCGGCCGCTCGACCCCCAGCTCGCGGGCGACCTCGTCGAGCAGCCCCACCCGGTGGCCTGGGGCCAGAATGACGATCCGATGGCCCTCGCGGCCCCGCCGCTCCAAAAAGCGGGCGGCGAGGGTCGACTTGCCGAGGCCCCCCAGCCCGTAGATCACCAGCCCCCGGGCCCCGTCTTTGTACGCCCGCCACAGCCGGCGCTCGAAGTCGCGGCGGCCGATGTAGGCGCGCTCGAGATAGCTCACCCCGGCCAGGTCGAACGCGCTGCGGGCCTGCGCGAACGGCTCCTCGACCGGCGCCTGCCCCGACGGCGGCGCCACCAGGGGCCCCGCGTCGCGCTGCACCAGCAGACTGGGAATGGCCCACTCGTGCGGCGCGTCGGGCCCGATCATCGCCTGCCGGGCCTGACTCAGCGCCCGCGACAGATCGGCGCCATCGGCCAGCGACCGATAGAACCGGGCCGCCATCGCGGTGGCCCCCCGGTCGGACACGCTGGTCTGATGCCCCAACACCCGGGGCGCCCCGCCCCGCACTAGGGCCTCGGCGAACGAGCCCACCCGCGCCTCGGCCCCCACCTCGCCGGGCGCCATCCGGCTGGCGCCATCGCGAAGGCCGGGGGCCAGATACGCGGCCGTGTAACAGGCCGACAGCACCGTGAGGTCGGGCAGCTGCCGCTTGCTGGCGCGGCTCCACCCCAACAGCTCCGCGGCCCGCACCGGCCGGCTCCGGCCGTCGGCGTCTTCCAGGAACACCGCGTGCTCCGTCGCCCCGTCGCCTTTCACCGGCCCCCCGTGACACGACAGGTGCACCACCTGGGGCCGGTCGTCGCGCCCGAGCTCCGCCTTGAGCTCGTCGACCTCGCCGGTGTCGGGCAGGATGAGTTGACCGCGGTTGGCGTTCAACAGGGGCTCCAGCGACTCGAGCAGCTTCTCTTGCTCCTGCTCCCAGTCGAGCACGTGGTCGGACACCAGGGGCACCACCCCGGGCGCCGCCGACGCCCGCAGGTCGTCCACCGGGCTGGCCGTGAAGCCCAGCACCGACAGGTGGGCGGCCGGCACTTCGGGCGGCGGCGCCTGCTGGGGCGACCCGCCCACGTGGCGCACCACCTCCAGCAGGCCCTGCCGCACCGGGAACTCGGGGCCGCCCGGCGGCTGCAAGAGCTCCCAAGGCACCGCGAGCGAATCGGGGTCGTCGGTGTACACGTCGAGCACCAGCATCCGACCGTCGGCCTCGGCCTTGGTCAGCACCGGGGCCAGCGCCGCCCCCAGCGCCCCGGGCAGGCCCTTCTGCCACAGCTCTTCGCCGAGCACCCGGACTGCCGCGTCGGTCAGCAGCCGGCGCTCGACCGCCCCCGCCAAGAACCGGCCCAGAAGGTCGGCGGCCATCGATGACAACGAAAGGTCGATCGGCACCGGCGTCGACACATCCTCGCCCGCCCACGCCGGCCGCACGCCGCGGAGGTCGAGGGTCCCCGACAACTTCCCGGCCCCGTCGCGCTGAAGCGAGAGCCCCACCCGGGGCCGAAGCGGCGACAGCCCGGCCACCATCTCCCGCAACAGGGCCGCGTCGTCGGCGAACGGTCGAGCCCACCGCCCCCGCGCCCAGTGCTGAACGTGCGCTTCGAGAAACGTCTGCAGCTGCGCCTCGCGGTTCGGCTCATGCCCGACGAACACCACCGCCCGCAGCCCCCGCCGGCCGGCCTCGATCAGCTCCCACTCGGTGATCGACAGCTCCTGGCCGTCGACCTTCACCGCCTCCGGCGGCACCGTGCCCGCCCGTTCGCCAAAAATCCCGAGGTAGATGTCGCACCGGTCGAGCTCCGCCTCGAGCTCGGCCTTCACCGACCCGTCGGCGGCCACCCGAAGCTCGGTCAGCGCCGGCTCCAGCCCGAGGATCTCCGCCGCCTCGGCCGCCGCCTTTCGCCGAGCCTCGAAGTGCCGAAAAACCGAAGAGATGAACACTCGCCCCAACCGCGCCATCGCCGCTCCGATCTACCACTGATCGAGGTCCTTCGCCTCGGACCCCGACCGCCTTCGTGCGCGTAACTCCGTCTTTGTTGTCGTCGGCGCTCGGAAAAAGCGACCGAGCTCACCGGACCGGGTGAAGTCGCCGGCGGGCCCGATGTGGGCGCGAGCACCGAGGCATGGCGTTCGCTTCCAAGGTCGGCGTCGCGATATGTAAGACGTCATCGGGATCGCGGATCGATTTCTGCTACCGCGCCGCTCTTTCGTCGACTCCGACCAATTCCTTTTGCGAAACGAGCGCCGATCAGATCATCGAAAGAACGCCGCTTCATTCATCACAGTATCCGTAGAACTTTTTCCAAAAACTTTTGGCGGTGAATATGTTCACCGGGCCGCCATTGACTTCGCCGCCGGGTCGGCATCAGGGTGACGGCGCGCCATCGCCGGTTGATAGATAGTTTTAAACGAAACCAAGATACTTATTGACTCAGCACGACCATCAACACCGATGCGATGAGCGATAACAAGGAGCCACCGCCATGAATGTTTCTCGACGCCTTCTCGGAACGACCGCCACCGTTGGACTCTTGGGCGCCGTCGCCGTCGTCGGCACGATGCTCGTCGGCTCGCCGGCCCCCGCCGAGGCGATCGGCCGCACCCGCCTGAAAGTCGACGTCGCCTGTGACGCCAACACCTTCCGCTTCTCCGGCCCGGCCGACGAAGACGGCAACCCCGCCGGGGGCGCCAACTTCATCGTCGAAGGGGTGATCTACAAGCCCGGCACCTTCGCCGAGTTCGGCAACGACCGCGGCCTGACGCCGGAAGGCGAACCCGAGTTTCCCGATCGGGTGATCGGCCGCTGGACCTGCCGCGGTTGGTTCACCAATGACGGCATCGCGACGGTGACCGGGCCGTTCGTCGCCACCACCCAGCTGTATGACTTCGACCTGTCGGCTCCCGGCGCGGAGCTGCTGGTCAGCGACGGCATCGAACTGATCGACCTCGACGTGCCTTTCTTGCGCGCGATCACGGGCGGCACCGGCCGCTATCGCAACGCGCGCGGCAACGTCGAGCAAGTTGCGGTGGGCGCCAACGCGACCGGCTTGTTCAACTTCGAGTTCGACTTCGGCCGTCAGTAAGCCGAAGCCCCCTCCGCGCACCACGACCGAAACGCCCCCGTCGAAACCTCGCGCCGCGCCCCGCTCGGCTACGCCGCCTCCGACTGCGTTGATCCGCGAATCGACGCGCCAGAGGCCGCGTCGAACAGGTGCAGGTGCTCGTGGTGCAGCGCCAGGCGAACGGTTTGACCGACCTTCACCTCGGTGTTCGGGTCGAGGGTGGCCGTGAAGTTCTGACCTTCCACCCGCCCCAGCACGTTGATCTCGGACCCGAGCGGCTCTAGCACATCGACGGTCCCGGTCATCACCGTCTCGGCGTCGGTGCTCGCTTCGTACAGGTGCTCCGGCCGAACGCCGAGCACCAGCGACCGGGCGCTCTCGCCGAGGTCGGCCGCGAGGTGCTCGGGCACCGAGCACCGAACGCCCTTCCCTTCGAGGACCTCGCGGTCGTCGCGAAGGGTCACCGAGAACAGATTCATGGACGGACTGCCGATGAAGGCGGCCACGAACGTGTTGGCCGGGTACCGATACAGCTCCATGGGGGCGCCGACCTGCTGCACCTCCCCCTTGCTCAGGACCACGATGTGGGTGGCCAGGGTCATCGCCTCGACCTGGTCGTGGGTCACGTACACCGTGGTCGTCCCCAAGCGCCGCTGCAGCTGTGCGATCTCCGCTCGCATCTGCCCCCGCAGCTTCGCGTCGAGGTTGGACAGCGGCTCGTCGAACAGAAAGACCGCCGGTTGCCGCACGATGGCCCGCCCCATCGCGACCCGTTGCCGCTGGCCCCCCGATAGCTGCTTGGGCCTTCGATCGAGCAGCTCTTCGAGCCCCAGAGTCCGCGCCGCCTCATCGACCCGCTTTCGGATCTCGGCTTTCGGCATCTTTCGCAGCTTCAAGCCGAAGCTGATGTTATCGCGCACGGTCATGTGGGGATACAGGGCGTAGTTCTGGAAGACCATGGCCACGTCGCGGTCGCGGGGCGGCAGCTCGTTGACGACGGTGTCTCCGATCTTCAGCGTACCTTCGCTGATCGCCTCCAAGCCGGCGATCATGCGCAGGATGGTCGACTTGCCGCATCCCGAAGGACCGACCAGCACCACGAAGGCACCATCCTCGACCTCGAGGGTGACGTTCTTGACGACCTCGAGCGGGCCGTACTTCTTGCCCACCCCATTCAGTACGAGCGATGCCACGGCAGCTTCTTCCCTTCAGGAGCAGCTCACTTCGTACACGAACTCACCGCCCCGAGAAAGATCGCCCCCACGTCACCGGCACCCGTGGCAACATGCGCCCGTGGCTGTTCTGCGACTTCTACGTTCCCCCGGGGCGCGGCTCGGGTGTCTCGCGCTGTTGATCGCGATGATGCTCGGTGTGGCGGCGTGCGCGAGCCCCAAAGAAGAGGCCGAGGCCCCACCGGCCTCCGAGCCCCACTCCGGCGGCGCCGCGCCGGCCGAGGCGGCGCCCGAAGGCGAAGCGGCGCCCGGTGGTCCGGCGACCTGCTCGCCGGGTCTGCTCCCCGACTTCCCGTGGCCGGTGCCGTCGCCTTCGACCCGAATGGCCATCTCGCGGGCGCTGCTCGCCCAGACGGCGGCGATGCCCGAGCCCCGCCTCAAACACGCCGCCAACGAGCTCGACGCGCTGCTGGTCGCGGCCGGCTATTCCGAGCGGTCGTACTTTCGCCTCCAAGACGACCACCAGACCCTCGGCTTCGCGCTCGTGACCCGAATGGAGCGGATCAAGAAGGACGGCACCCCGTTTCCACCCGACGAACGCTTCCTGCCCGCCGGCGCCCCCGACCAGTTCGACGTGCTCAGCTTCCTGAAGAGCCTGTTCGTGGCGCCCGTGGGCTACTACCGGGTGCTGGTGTTCGTGGTCGCCCGCGCGCCCGTCAAGGCCGACGGCGAAGCGATCACCGAAGAGACCGCCCAGCAGTGGCTGGCCACCGGAGGCACCCGCTTGCTCGGCTGCGTCGCCGAGATGCCGTTCACCGACGCCTACGCGGTCGACGCCCTCATCTATGAGTTCCGACACGCCCCCGAAGAGGCCGTCGATGACCCCGACCAACGCGTCTCCCAGCTCACCCCCAGCAAGCTCGCCCCCGCTCTGCACCTACGCCGCGCCGGCATCCTCGCCCCGCCCCCGCGCTAGCCGCGCACCTCGTCAACTTCGACGTACCCGGGCTCAAAGACGGGCGGCGAGTGATCTGTTATCCCCGGTCGAGGGAGGCGAGGGTTCGGATTTCGAGCTCGCTCATCTGACGGGTGTTCATCACCGAGCGCTGGGCGTCGAAGAGGGTGACTTCGCCTTCGGCGAGCTGGAAGAACTCCCCGGTGCCCGCGGTGGCGATCTTGGCGGCGACGTTGATCCGGCACTCCGACAAGAGCGGTTTCATCTTGTCGATCGCGTTTTTCTCGGCGATGCGGCCGACGAACCAGGTCCGGATCTGGTCGCGCGCTTTGTAGTCGAAGTCGCCCGGGCTCTGACTGGCCAGAAACACCCCGAGGCCGGCCGACCGGCCGCGTCGCAGCAGGTCGAGGATCGGCTCTTTCGTGGCCGGCTTGCGGGTGGCGGGCAGGTACAGGTCGGCTTCGTCGAGGAAGAACGCGGCCTGTAGGTCTTCGGACGGCCGGTGCGACAGGACCCGCACCATCTCGACCAGCAGGCGCGACACCCAGAACTCGATCGCGTCGTTGTCGGGCAGGAACTTGGTGCTGACGACAGTGACCCGGGTCTGGCCGTTCGGGGTCTTCTTGTCGTTCAGCCCCAACAGCTTCGCCGCGTCGAGGCGCTCGCCGTCGCGCGCTTCGAGGAGCGGCCCCGACTGCAGGCGCAGGGTCTCGAGATGCTCGACCAGCTTCTGGAAGTGACGAGGGTCGAGGTGCCCGACCGCGTTGACCAGGTTCGGGTCTTCGTCGGCGATGAACTCGATGATCCGGTTGAGGCCCACTTCTTCGGGGTTGGGGCTCATCTCGCCCAACAACAGGATCGCCCGGCCGAGGATGGCCAGGTACGTCTTGTCGCGCTGGGACTGCTTGTAGTTCATCATCGCCCCGAGCGCCGAGGCGGCGTGACGGGCGATGTTGGGCCGCTCGTGGGCGGGCGCTTCTTTCAATCCGCTCGGGATGAGGGGCAGGGCCAGGCCCCGCCCCGACGGCTCGCCCGGGGTGTAGACCGTGACGTCGATCCGGTCGCGAAGGGCGGCCTTTCGCGCGTCGGCATCGGCCGAGCCGGCCGGCGCCGACCAGAACGACTCGTCGGCGTAGGTGGCCAGATCGCCCTTTCGGTCGAGCATCAGCACCGGCGTACCGCGGGTCGCGAGCTGCTCGAGCAGGTTGAGGGCCAACGTGGTCTTGCCGCTGCCGGTCGAGCCCAGGAAGGCCGCGTGCCGCTTGAGGTCGTGAAGCTCGATGGTGACCGCCTCCGAGCTGAGCGCTCGGGTCCGCCCGAGGACCAGGCCGCTCGAAGATCCTCGCGGGGAATCGACCGCCGGCGAGCTGGATACGCTCGACGGGGCCTCCGCCGGACCCGACCGTCGGGCCGCGACGACATCCGGGCCCGGATCCGCGGGGCTCTCGGGCGCCGGCGCCGGCGGGCGGGCGGCGCCGGCCCGCGAAGGCAGCGCGAAGATCGTGCGCAGCGCCTCGACGCGCTGGATGGGGTGCCGGGCCTTGACCCAGGGCCAGAAGCCCGGTCGGCCCTGATGGGTGGCGCTGAAGCTCTGAAACGCCTGCACGACCCGCCAGTCGGCCGGCTCCATCACCGCCCGCCGGCCCCCGGCCGCCACGACTTCACCGAGCTTCTCGTAGATCGCGGAGCCCGGCCGCGACGGAAACTCCGACGACCGCACCAAAACCGCGACCCGAGTGCCCGCTCTCTCGAGGACCTCGTCGATCTCCTTGGCGAGCGCTCCGCCTTGCGGGCGCTTGTTGCAGACCCCGATGAGGATCCGCTGGTCGATGGAGACCAGTCGGCCCGTCTGCTCAGCCGACAGCCGAAAACAGTCGGCCGCGTACCGAAGCAAGGCGGCCTGCGCTTCTTCGTCGTCGGGCGTGCTGGTATCGAAGTCGGTGACGAAGTCGTTCCACAGCTGCTCCATCGACACCGATTGGATATCCAGGTCGTCGGAGAGTTCGGTCACGCTGTCGGGCTTGCCGACCAGCCGCCCGGCCGCCCGGCACATGTCTTGGTAACCGCGGCACCAGTTGAGCACGTCGCGGGTTCGAAGCTGCGACAGGCGCGCCACGTCGTCGTGGGTGAAGGGGAACAAGGGCTCGGTCTCACGCACTCGAACGTCTTGCCGTTCGTACAGCACCTTGAGCCGCTGGCGGATGAGCGCTTCGATCTCGTGCGCTTCGAGCGCGGCCCGAAGGCGGCTGGGCGCCGGGTCGTGCTCCAGGCGGTCGAGGAGCGACCGGGCCACCAAGGGCTTCATCTGCGAGTAGTAGTCGTCGAGGCAGGCCACGACCACCAGCACGTTGGGCACGTGCTCGATCACGTTGCGAACGGCGAACAGCGCCCGCCGAAACCGGTCTTCGGCGTCTTCGACCACGAAGACGTCCTCGAGCTGGTCGATCATCAGCACCAGCGCGCCCGCGTGGGTGGCCCGGATCAGCTGCCCGAGGCCCTGAATGACTCGCAACGGATCTTCGCCGTCGGTTCGGGGCGTCATGTCGAAGAGCATGCGCCGGTCGTACGGGCTCATGTCTTCGCAGCGCAGGTACTTCAGGACCCTCTGCTTGATGGAGGCGTCTTTGCGCTGCAGGTACAGAAACGCCCGCAGAAGATCGACGTCGATGTGCGCGAAGCCCGGCTGGCCGACGAAGCGGTCGGCGGACTCGGTGACCAGGATGCCGAGCGGCTCGGACTCGAGGTCGTCTTCGCGCAACGACTGCAGCTTGTCGGCCGGAATGACGCCGGTCTCCACCACCGACTGCGACAGCCGCATCAACCCGCTCTCGGGGCTGAGCTCTTTGGCGTAGGGCTGCTCGAGGCTATCGAGAAGATTCCGAAGAATGTACCGGGCATAGTTGTCGGTCGAGGACGACATCTGCATGTAGCCCGCGTAGCCTCGCCCGTTCTCGTGGGTCATGGCGCGGAACGTGCGCATCAGGTGCGTCTTGCCGCTGCCGCCGTCGCCGAGCACCAACAAGACCCGACCGTGCGAATCGGCCTCGCCGGTGGCGTCGAGCGTGCGAGAAAAGGCCCGCCGAGACTCTTCGTGGATGGTCTCGACGTCGACCTCGTCGCGGGTGTGCACCTCGTGCGCGTTGGCGACGGCGTGAAAGACTTCGGGCGCGCGGTCGGCCAAGAACGCGTCGATCCGGTCGTCGCGGCCGGTGCTCGGGTGCCGACCGCGTTCGCGGATCTCTTCCAGCAAGCTCGTGCGCCGCTCGGTCTCGGCGTCGGTCTGGCCCCCGATGCGAGTGACCTCGTCGAAAACGCGAAGCATCAGCTGCTCGTAGTTGGAACGGACCGCTTCGTCGCCGGCGGTGCCCCCGAGGCGGTCGCACAACTCGAAACCGACCCACGAGGTGCTGAGATCCTTGCCCCCGAACAAGGTCGCCTCCGCCCGGTGGTGGGCGAAGAACGCTTCGATGTCTTTGGGCTCCGCCCGCTCGAAGTCACGGTAGGTCGGCAGAAGGCGCGCCATCCGCCGAGCGATGCGCGCCACCAGGGGACCGACCAGCTCCCGCTGCTGCTCGCTCATCCCGCCGTCGGCCTGGGCCGCCATGTACACGACGGTGAGGGCGTCCTTCAGAAAGCCCAACCGGATGAACGCCGGCGTGTGCCGCGCCCGGTCACCGGCGAGAAAAGTGGCGAACCGAGGTCCGAGGATGGCTTCGCGACCGTATCGATCGAGTGCGCCGTCGACCGAACGCTCGAGATCCATCAGCCAGTCGAGGACGAGGGCCGCCAAGGCATCGGGGGGGGTCAGGGGAGCAGGTTCCATCAGTCAGCCTCTACGAAGTGAAAAGTGGTGTTGAGGTAGTGGGTTTCGGAGGCGGCCACTCTCTCGCGATCCATCGCTTCTACCAGATCCGCGCGAGCGAGGGTGAGCAGACCTTTGCGATGCGCTGCGACAAGCTTTTTCTTGAAAGCGGACATGGGCATTCGAGGTCCGCCCTCTTCCGAGAGAAATCGGTCGAACACAGAGTTGATGAACGCCTTGTGATCGCCGAACCGGATCGTCTCGGGGTCGCGCGCGGCGACCCGCGCCGCCTGCGCGAACGTCTCGAGCGGCATCGACTCACCGTCCACCGACGAGGTGCGTGATGCGGCGGGGGTCAGCCATTCGCGCAGGATGGCCTGTCTCGTGGGCTGGGGGCCCACCGAGCGCGACCCGCTCACCTTGGCGGCCAGCATGCGGGCCAATCGCTCGGGCTCCGCGACCCGGGTGCCCGATAAATGCTGCCGCAGCACGACGCGCTGCAGCGCGCCCGCCGTCAATCGCTCGTCGGAATCGACCCCGAGCGCCCGCCACACCATCGCATTCAGCACGCGGGGCAAAGATAGCGGCGCACTCGCCTTGAGCTCAAATTCCCGCGCCAAAAGGAGCGCCACGAGGTCGTCGGCCGAGCGCAGGGCCGCCCTTTCGGGCGGGAGGTCCATCGTCGCCGGGATGAGAATCTCGGCGACGAAGTTGGGCCAGCCCTGATTCTCGGGCACTGTTTGGAGATTCAGACGCTTCAGCGCTATCCGCTGGCCCTCGTCGGTGAGCCGAAGCGCCTTCATCTCGACCCACTCCGCCTTGCGAACGGTCGCGACCACTTCGTCGAGCTGAGCGCGCCAATCCGAGTCACTCAGGGTGTGCGAGACGTACGGAAACAACTGCCGTCGGAGGTCGCTGAGACCGAAGCCGGCCGCGGGGCGGACCAGCAATCGCCCCAGCACCAGCGTCTCGAGTCGGGTCTTGTCCAGCGATGACACCACTTGCCCCGTCTTCCGGCGATCCTTCGATCGGACGACGATCTGCCATCGAACGGGATCAATGGCCAGAATCTGTCTTCGGTCCCGACTCGGGTTGAGCAGCCGGCTCCGAACCCGGGTCCGCCGCGACCGGCTCGGCGGGAGCGGCCGGAGGCGCGGGGTGGTCCGTTTCGCTGCTGTCGGAAGCGACCTCAGACTTGGAATCGCCCTCCAGGTCTTCGCTCGCGAGCATCTCGGCGTCCTCGTCGGGGCGGATGCCGTCGACGGTGGGCACGTCGTTGGGATCCCCAGCCCGCTCGCCTTCGGTGGGCGCGTATTGCGATACCGGCGCCAGCACCGTGGCGAGCTTGGTCTCCGCGTCGGCCGCCGCTGATGCCCGGGTGTGCAGGTGCGCGGTGGCGCGGGGCGCGAAAACGGTCGGATCGAGGATCCGGCCCGCCGGATTCGTCGGATCTTCGTCGGAGAGCGCGGTCCAGGTCTCCCCGCCCTCCACCACCACGACCTCTTCCATATGATCTTCGAGGGTGTGCAGATCCTCGGCGCTGGCCCGAAACACCACCACCGCGCCGGGAGGCTCGTGACAGACGAACGCGACCTCTCCGTACAGGGTCAGCTCACCCAGCTCGATGGATACCGACTGTCGAAAGCGCATTTTTCCCGGAGCCCGAAGAAAGAGGCTGGACGGGGTCAGGTTGGCAATCGTGGCGTCAAAACTCATCGCGCCGTCGGGTGTCACCCGAGCGGTCAAAGGTTGCAGCATCGCTCCTCCGGAATCGGACTATGGCATACTTGCCGGGTGCGCATCACGGCCGTTCGAACCTGGTTTCATCAGGCGTTCAATCGAGGGCTGGGCGCCGCAAAACGAGCGGGTCGAGCGCTGAGTCGCCGGATGCGAGGCGACCCCGACGAAGTCGGCCGCGGCGTGGGGGTCGGCGACGACGAATCCCAATTCGGGGGAAAAAGCGCGCGAGTCTGGTTCGAATGGATGGAAGAGGCCCGAGAGCGCCTGCTCGCGCTCTTCGAGCACAGCGTCTTCGAACGGGTCCCGGGGCTGCGGCGATTCGTTCGCCGGCTTCTGGGCCGGTCGGCGAGCCCGACCGCCCTCCGGGTCGAAGCCCCGAAGCGGCCAACGGGCCCGCTCGGCGCGCATACGCCATCGGTCGATCCCGACGACCAGGCGTACATCCGCCGGCGGATGCTGGATGCCCATCTGTCCGAAAACGCCGGCCTGAGAGACGCGATGGCTCGCGCCCGGGCATCGTCGGCCGATGAAGCGATCGCGCCGAGACCGCGAGCCCGCGAAGACCGCGAGTGAGGGCTTTCGGCGTTTAGGGGCTCGAGAGGCTCGGAGCGCAGTATTTCACGGACACCACGATCATCTCGATCTCGCCCGCCGGGCGTTGAACCAACACCTCGTCGCCCTCGCGCCGGCTCAGCAGTGCCTTGCCCATCGGCGATTTCATGGAGATGTGGCCCTTTTTGGCGTCGACCTCGTCCTCGCCGACGATGTGGAACGTGCGCACTCGACCTTCCTCGTCTTCGACGGTGACCAACGCCCCGAAGTCGATGCGATCGCTGGCGTTGGCTTCGGGATCGATCACCGTGAGCTTATCGAGGAGCTCGGTCAGGTACTTCACGCGCCGGTCGATCTCTCGAAGACGCTTTTTCCCGTAGATGTACTCGGCGTTCTCGGAGCGGTCGCCGAGGGCCGCCGCCTCGGACACTTCGTTGACCACCTTCGGGCGCTCGCGGTGCCACAGGTCGCTCAGCTCGCGCTCGAGGCGCGCGTAGCCAGCCGGGGTGATGGGTCGGGCCGCCATCGTCGGGTTGGTTTGGCACAGAGGGTCTGGCCGCGGCAACGTCGTCTGTGCAATACCCCGCGACGGTGAGACCAGACGGACGGGCGTTGGACATCGCGGCGATCGGCTTGGGTCAGGCCGGCGGCAACATCGCGGCCGAATTTCACCGTCGTGGCTATCCGGCCCTCGCGCTCAACACGGCGTTGACGGATCTTTCGGCGCTGGAGCCGGGCGGCCTGGTGCCGACCCTGCCCTCCGAGAGCCGCCTGTATATCGGCCTCGACGGGTACGACGGCGCCGGCGCGGACCCGGAGTACGGCCAGCAGTGCATCCGAGCGCACGCCGACGCGATCAAAGAACACGTGCGTCGGCTCGGCGCACCGGCCGACGCGGTCATCATCTGCGCCGGACTCGGCGGGGGCACCGGGTCCGCCCTCGGCACCCTGGTCGACGTTCTCGAAGAGGAAGATCTGCCCCTGGTCGGGCTGATGACCCTGCCCAGCGAAGCTGAAAGCGGGCTTTCCAAGGTCAATGCCGTCCGCACGATCCACGAGGTCGTCGATGCCGCCCTGCTCGGCTGGATCTTCGTCGACAACGGGCGGCTGTCGGCCACCAACCCCGAAGTATCGATCGCCGACTACTACGCGCACATCAACCGGCTGCTGATCGATCCCCTCGACGCGTTCAACCGACTGAACGACCGAGACCACGTGCGCCCGCTGCGAACGTTCGACGGCGAAGACTTTCGAAAACTCCTGCTCGCCGGCGGCATCCTCAACTACGCCACCGCCGAGATCGACGCCCTGACCGTCGATGCGGTCGTGGGCACCGTCCGCGACTGCATCGAGGCGGGCGACGTCATGCCCGGCGGGTTCGACATGGCCGCGGTCACGTACCTCGGCTTCGTCCTCGAAGCGCCGGCGTCCGCGCTGGGAGCGACTTCGGTCGCCACCTTCGAACAGTTTCACGAAGCTCTGAAAGACCAGACGGGGGGCGCCGCGATCTATCACGGCACCTACCGGACCGACGAAGCGTCGCCGATCACCCTTCGAGTCTTGGCGGTCACTCAGGCCCTTCCGCAGCGGGTGCGGCAGCTGCTCGAAGACGCCAAACGGGAAGGCCAGGTCATCGGCACCAAGATCAGAGAAGAGCTGCCCGCCCTCGAGCTCGGCGAGGTGCAAGGGCTCGATCTCTTCCGCACCCACGCGCGGCCGACCGAACGACCCCGACGCCCCCGCGCCGCCGGCCGCCCCGCCCCATCGCCGGCGCCCGACAAGCCCAGCGAGGTCGGCCGCCAACGCACGGTTCGGCTGCCGGAGCTCGAGCTGCCCGACATCCAACCGCGCCGACCGGCTCGCGGCAAGAACGCCAGCGAAGGTCGCCAAGAAGATGGGGTGGCCACCCCGTTCGACCTGCAGAGCCCCGCCCAGGCCCCCGAGCCCGTCACCGCGGAAGAAGAGCCGATGGCGACGGCCCACACGTTCGAGCTCGAAGTCGGCGACGACGAGCCCGACCCCTCGGTCGAGGTCACCCTGGCCGCCGAAAATGACTTTCAACGCCCAAAGGGCGAGCCCGGTGAATCGCTCGGCGCGCCCGTCCCCGAAGACGACGCGTGGCGCCCGGCTCCGCCCGTCCGGCGGGTGATGGCCTCCCCGTCGGTCCAATCGATCCCCGAGACCAAAGAGCTGCCCCTGCGCGCCCGACGGCCCGCCCGCCGTCGCCCCGGACGATCGGCGAGACCCAGCGAACCGGCCACCATCGGCGACGCGGGCCCGGCCGGCGTCACGAACCCGGCCTTCGATGAAGGTCACGACCTGTCGCTCGACCTCGAAGACAGCGCCACCGCGCTCGGTTCGTTCGAACAGAGTTTGGGCCGCCCCCCACCGGCGGATCCCGACGCCGATACCGGCGACCTGCCCAGCCCCGCGATCTACCAGCGCCTGGTCGGCGAGTACCAACGCAGCACCGACAGCGAGACGCGGACGGCCCTGCAGCGCCGACTCGAACACGACAGCATCTCCGAAAACTCGGTGGTCCGCTACTACGCGGTGGAAGCGATGTCGAAGCTCGGCCGGAGCATCTTCGGCAACGCGCTCCTGGCGGCCACCGAAGACGAAGACGAAGCGGTCCGGAACCTCGCGGTTCAAGCCCTCAAGGGCTGAAGAGCCCGCCCGAACGTTCTCAGAAGATGCGAACCGTTGCGACGCGCTGAAGGGCGTGAGACCAGGGGACAGGTGAACGAATGAAGCGTTGGCAGCTGGTGGAGCTCAATGACCTTTCTTGGTGGCCGGGCGTCCTTCGGCCCTTGTTGACGGATTACTTGCGGGCCGTCATTCGAATCAACCAGCCCTTTAACCCCAAGTTGGATTTGATCGTCGATGCGATGCGGTCGACCGGAACCTATCGGGTCCTCGACCTTTGTTCGGGGAGCGGCGGCCCCTGGGGGGACCTCGCCCCCGAGCTCGCCAAACGGGTAGACGAGCCCGTCGAGATCGTGCTGACCGATAAGTTTCCCTACGAGCTCGACGAAGACATGAAATCGAAGGGCGTGACGTACTCTGATCGTTCGATCGACGCGGCGAGTGTTCCGGACGATGAGACCGGGGTTCGGACGATCTTCAACGGGTTTCATCACTTTCCTCCTGAGCTCGCGACGAAGATCCTTCAGGACGCGGTGAAGAAGAAGCAGCCGATAGTTGTCTTTGAGTTACTTCAGCGGACTTACCTGGATCTTTTGATCATGCTGGCGGTCCCGCTGTTCGTATTGCTGATGACGCCCTCGATCAGACCCTTTCGGTGGTCCCGGATCTTCTTCACCTATCTCGTCCCCATCGCGCCCTTCACGATCTTTTTTGACTCCTTCGTCTCGGCCCTGCGGTGCTACACGGTCGACGAGCTCCTCGAAATGGGGCGGGGCGTCGATAACGAAAGCTACCGCTGGACCGCCGGCGCCTACCGCCACCAAGGACTACCGGTGACCTATCTCGCCGGCGTTCCCAACCACTGATCGCCTAGACTTAGCGAGGCTGCGCCTCAAACGCTCGAGTTCATTCGCGATTCCGTGCTGGC
>CAZFIV010000139.1:16534-16608 GCA_964519665.1 uncultured Myxococcales bacterium | reverse complement strand
CTCGAAGGCCAAGACTGGCTCGGGCTCGCGGACATCGCGTCCCGGCGTTCGGCTCGAAGGCCAAGACTGGCTCG
>CAZFIV010000139.1:0-16434 GCA_964519665.1 uncultured Myxococcales bacterium | reverse complement strand
GGCTCGCGGACATCGCGTCCCGGCGTTCGGCTCAAAGGCCAAGGTCGAGCTGGTAAGGCTCGGCCTCGTCGATCAATCCGCTCACCTGAACCCCGACCAGCCTGACCGGTCGGCGACCGGCTTCCGTCTCATCGAGCAGCGACCGAGCCACTTCATCGATGCGTTCGAACGCCATAAGCGGGGTCGGCATGCTCCTGCTTCGGGTGATGGTCGTGAAGTCGCCGTACCGCAGCTTGATGGTGACCGTTCGTCCCGGCCGCTCGCCCCGCGCGAGATCTTCCGCGACCCGACGGGCCAGCTGGGTGACCATCGTTTCGACCTCGGCGCGAGACCGCAGGTCCGAGCGGACAGTGCGCTCCGCACCATGACTCTTCGCGGCCCGATGGCTGACCACCGGTCGTTCGTCTCGGCCGTGGGCCAGCTCGTACAGAAAAGGGCCGTACTTGCCGAACCACCGGGCCAATACCTCCGGGGGGACCCGTCGGACATCCGCGACGGTGCGGATACCGAGTGATTGGAGCCGTTCCGCGGTCTTGGGGCCGACGCCCCACAGCCGCCGCACGGGCATCGGTAACAGGAAGCGGTCGACCTCGTCGGGGGCCACCACCACCAGCCCATCCGGCTTGTCGTGACCGCTCGCGAGCTTGGCGACCAGCTTGTTGGGTCCCGCTCCGGCGGATGCAACCAGCTGGGTGGCCTCGGTGATCCATGCCTTGATGCGCGCCCCAACCGCCCGCGGATCGGGCTGGTTCAACAGGTTCTCGGTCACGTCGAGGTACGCCTCGTCGAGCGCGAGCGGTTCGATTCGATCGGTGACCCGACGAAAGACCTCCCGAATCTGGCGGCTCACGGCGGCGTACTTGGCAAAGTCGGGGGGAACCAGGGTCAGGTGCGGACACATCCGGCGCGCCCGAGCGGAGCTCATCGCCGATCTCACCCCGAACGCCCGCGCCTCATAAGACGCCGCGGCAACCACCCCTCGCCCGTCGGCCGGGCCTCCGACGGCGACCGGCCGGCCTCGCAGCTGCGGCTGGTCGCGCTGTTCGACCGACGCGTAGAACGCGTCCATATCCACGTGGATGATCTTCCGTTCCACCCGACCTGCCGATCCTCAATACGATAGCAGGAACGTTCGCCGAAGCGCGCAGGGGGCGGCCAAGACGGCCGCCGCGCGGTCAGAAGCCTTCGATGTGGTTGACGAGCCCCCAGATCTGCTCTCGGGCGTACCTTTGCCCCCATGCCGGCATCTGCCCGCGGCCATCGCGGATCGTCCGGTAGATGCCGGCTCGCATCTTGTCGCCGCCGAAGAGAAAACCCATGGCCGTGCCGAAGGTGCCCCATTTTCGAGGCGCGGGATCGAGCGACAGAGAGCCCTCCAGGTCTCCCTTGACCCCGTGACACGTCGCGCAATTCATGAGCCACAGGGAAGCCGCCTCTCGTCGGAGCTGGTCGTCCCAGACCTCGGGCGGCGTCTGCTCGGAGATCGCCGCGTCCCTCGCCCGCGCCTCGTCGACGCTTATCCCGAGCCCCTGGGCCCGGTAGGCGAACCAGTCGTCACCGAGGTGGACTTCGGCGGTTTCCTGGGTGACGGCGTACTGTGCCGGCCCGCCACAACCGGCCCCGAAGGCCGGCAGAGCGGCAGCGACCAGCCCGGCGAAAGCCGATGGGACGAAAAGGGCTGACAGTGGGGGAGCCTCGGTGACGGGGACTCGCACGGCGCATCTATGAAGCGCGCGTCGCCCTTACGCAAGTTCTTGGGCAAGTTCATAGGCCAGTCCGGGGGCGAGTACCGAGGCTCGTCGCCGCGTCTCAGGGGAGAGCAACCGCGCATGGGGTGTTGGTACCATTCGGCGGACCCGGTAAAATCCCAAAGATCATGATGCTCACCAACGGGATCACCCTCACGCAACACATCCTGCGGAGACAGAAAGACCATCCCGAAGCGACCGGACAGCTGTCGTCGCTTCTTACCCAGCTCGGGGTCGCCGGTAAGCTCATTCAGGCCCAGGTTCGCCGCGCCGGCCTCATCGAGATCTGGGGCGCGACCGGTGAGACCAATGTCCAGGGCGAGACGGTGCAGAAGCTGGATCGAATCGCTCAAGACATCATCGTCGACGTGCTGAAGAACTCCAAGACCGTCGCCTGCATGGCCTCGGAAGAAGAGCACCACATCATCGAGGTTCCGACCGAGAACTCCGGCGAATACGTCGTCCTCTTCGACCCGCTCGACGGTTCCAGCAACATCGATGCGAACGTATCGATCGGGACGATCTTCGCCGTGTACCACCGGACCAAGCCCGACGAAGTCGTGCGCGGGGACGTGATCCGACCGGGCCGCCAGATGATCGCGGCCGGCTACATCATCTACGGGTCGTCTACCGTGCTCGTCTACTCGACCGGCCGCACTGTCGACTGCTTCACCCTCGAGCCGGGCGCTGGCGAGTTCTTCTTGACCCGCCCCGAGATGAAGTTCCCCGAGAAAACGCAGCAGCTGTCGATCAACGAGTGCAACGAGCCGTACTGGCCTAGCTGGGTGAAGCCGTATATCGATTCCGTGAAAGCTCGCAACGACGCTGACAAGCGCCGGGTATCGAGCCGACACATCGGATCGTTGGTCGCTGACTTCCATCGCAACCTGATCAAAGGCGGCGTGTATCTCTATCCGGCCGATTCGCGCACCGGTAAGGGCAAGCTCCGCGTCCTGTACGAATGCAATCCCCTCGCGTTCATCGCGGAGGCGGCGGGCGGCGCCGCCTCGAACGGCGAACGAGCAATTCTCGATGTCGTGCCCGAAACCTTGCACGACCGAGCGAGCCTCATCATTGGCCCGAAGCGCGAGGTCGAAGTGGCCGAGCAGTTCGTGCGAGACCATACTTGACGCAAACACCCACCACCGAAGCCGAGCTTCTGAACCGCGCGCAGGCGTTGTGTGGGCTGACGCTGGGTCGGCTCGCCCTAGGACTGGGTTGGAAAGTCCCGACGAGTCTCCGCCGCGCCAAGGGTTGGGTGGGTCGGCTGATCGAGGCTCACTTGGGCGCCGGGGGTTCGACCCGGGCGGGACCCGACCTCCCCCATCTTGGTATCGAGATCAAATCGGTTCCGATCGACCGCCGAGGGCGTCCGAGAGAATCGACCTGGGTGTGCCAAGCGCCGCTCGACCACCAGATCCTCGCGCCGTGGGACACTTCCCCGGCCCGCGCCAAGCTGAATCGCGTGCTCTGGGTGCCCGTGCAGGCCGATCCGGCGGTCCCTGTCGTCCACCGGCGAGTCGGGACGAGCCTACTGTGGTCGCCTAGTCCGACCGAGGAGGCGATCCTCCGCCAGGATTGGACCGACCTATCGTCTCTGATCGGTGAAGGGTGGGCGATGTCGGCGAGCGCCCATCGAGGACGAGCCCTTCAGCTGCGCCCCAAGGCCGCCAACGCGTCGGTCACCGCTTGGGGCATCGATGACGCTGGTGACCCGATTCGGGTCCGGCCACTGGGTTTTTACCTTCGTAGGCCTTTCGTCGAGGGCATTCTTGCCACCCATTTCCAAATGGCCGGCGGGTAGTCGCCTCCGAGATATGCAGCTTGCATTTCTGGGAATCCGGTCGAAACCAGGTAGGATAGCGGTCGTGTCGAACCGAAGATGGATGCTTCGGGTCGTCGAGGAAGACGGCTGCCCCTTGTTTCGGGCCGGGGATCAGATGGTGCTCGAGCTCCCCGGCGTCGACCTGGGTCATTCGCGGCAGGTGTGCTTGCCTTCCGTTCGTAAGCTGCTCGCCGAACACGACCTCCACAGCTGCGAAGACGAGGCGGAAAATACACCCACCCAAATGATGTGTCCGCGGGCTGCGTCGCCCGTGCACTTCGAGGTCGAGGTCTTGCCCGAACCGACCACCGGGCCGCCCCCCTCGCAGGACATGCTGCAAGACATCGCAGCTGCGGTGAGCTACCTTCGGTCGGTTCCCATCTTCGCCACTCTGCCTATCCCCTTTCTCAGCCAGCTGGCGCACCGTATTCAAGTCGAGCGCTATACCCCCGAAGAAGTAGTGCTCGAGAAAGGCCAGTCGGCCCGAGCGTTCTTCGTGATCCGTGAAGGCATTCTCGAGATTCGGGATTTTGCCGACGGCGAGGTCCTCTCGGTCGTCACTCGACTGCGCAGTCGAGATTGCTTCGGCGAGATGTCGATTCTGACCCGGAGCCCGGTGGCGGCCACGGTGGTGGCAATGAGCCAGGTCGTCTTGTACGTCATCGACAAGAACGATTTCGAGGTCATGCTCCGCGAGAACCCATTCATGGCGGCCAGTTTCACTCGCCTGATGGCCGCCCGCCTGGCCGCCGCCAATTTCCGGATCGTGCAGGAAGGTGTGAAATCCTTCTCGGGCAAGCTAGCGGTCATGAATCTCGCCACCGTGCTGCAGGTGTTGTCCGACACCACCCGGTCGGGCACGCTGGAGGTCAAGACCGCCGACGGTGAGCGGGCGAGCGTAGGCTTCAAGCAAGGCTATATCTACGAGATCAACTGCGGCGACCTGACCGGTGAAGAAGCCCTCGTTTCAATGATGCCTTGGAGCGACGGCGAGTTCTGGCTCGACGCTCGCCGGATTCCCGACGAGGACCGAATCCAGACCGGCGTCATGACCCTCCTCCTCGAGAGTATGCGCCGACTCGACGAGCAAGAACGCGATGGCTGACTCGGCACCGCGCTGGCCGCCCCGCCTGCCTCTGATCCACGCCCGAACGCCTCTGGTCACGCCGCTTCGCACGGCGGACGAGCTCGGTATCGATCTGCGGATCAAACGCGACGACCTGACCGGCGTGGCCGCATCTGGAAACAAGATTCGCAAGTTGGAGTACATCGCGGCCGATGCGGTGGCCGAAGGCGCCGACACTCTCATCACGTGCGGCGGGGTCAACAGCAATCACGCTCGGTCGACGGCCGTGGTCGCGGCGCGGCTCGGAATGCGGAGCCACTTGGTTCTTCGCGGCGAAGATCGGCGCCCCCCCACCGGCAACCTCCTGTTAGACAAGCTGTTGGGCGCCGGGCTCACCTTCATCGGCGCGCGGGAGTGGCCCGAGCGAAATACGTTGATGCATCACCTCGCCGAAGACCTCCGCGCGGAAGGCCGCCGGCCCTACGTCATTCCCGAGGGCGGAACCAACGCTCTCGGCAGCCTGGCGTACGCCGTCGCCATTCCCGAGATCCTCGAGCAGCTCGCCGACGACGCGCCTCGATGGCGCCGCATCGTGCATGCGACGGGCAGCGGTGGAACGACCGCCGGCCTCGCCATCGGCCTGGCATTGCTGGGTCGCACCGACGTCGACGTCATCGGTGTCGCGGTGTGCAACGATCGGACCTACTTCGACGAGCGCATCGCGGCATTGGTCGAAGACACCGAGGCCCGCGGATGGATCTCTTCCGAAGTGCGGGCCCAGACCCGATGGACCATTCTCGAGGGGTACAAAGGCCGCGGGTACGCGCGAACCACCGCGCGCGAAATGGCCGAGCACGCCGCCTTGGCCCGGGCCGAAGGCCTGCTCGTCGACCCGGTTTACACTGGGAAGGCCTTTCGCGCCCTTCGCCACGAGGCGCTAAAAGGCCGGTGGCGGGACGGAGTGACGGTCTTTCTGCATACCGGTGGGATCTTCGAGTTGTTCGCGTACGGACATGAGATCCAAGCACTCCCCCCTTGCCCATCCGAATAGACCCTCTGATGAGGTTGTGCCGCCGACGGACTCATCCCACGAACTTCGGCTCCGGGACACTAGACGACCTAAGCCGGCCAGGGTAGCGAGGGGCCATGCAGCGCCTGTTGCTGATCTTCTTGTTGGCGACGACGAGCTGTAAGGGTTGCGTCGGCGCGAGCAGCGATGCCGAGCTCTTGCCCGAACTCGGCGCCGCACTCGAAACCATCGACGAACCGATCGAGTGGGAAAACGCTCTGCGCACCTTCGAAATGGACGCTCGCATCTACCGGCGTCCAGAGTTGGCCAACCGAATCGCTCGCCTCGGGTATCAGGCGGAAGAGGCCCGGCAGCCGGAGCACATGTGCGGGCCTGTGAAGGTCGGAGAGTGGATCCGAGCGCATTTGACCCGGGTTGCCGCCGAGCTCGAGGGTTCGCCCACCACCCCGGTCACGCCCGTCGTGTGCGACACCGCGCCCCGGCCGATAGTGCGGGGCATCGATACGGTGTGGAACATCTACGGACTCGACCTCAACAGCGACCGGAGGAGCCTGAAACTGATCGTTACGAGCTCCACCGGCGCGACGTTCGACGCCTCCGATAAGCTCCGAGTGACGTCGCCGGTCCGAGCGCAGGTCGTCCTTCATGGCCCCGAGGGGCTCGAGCTCGGTCCCCAAGACACTGAGCTCACCCTGAAAGTCGCCGACCACACCCTCAGCCGGGTGCGCATCACCAACCACGGTCCGGTTCTGTCGGTCGAGACCATTCGAGCTCGCGGAGCGGTCGCGCTGAGCCCGGTCGCGACAGCGACCGTCCCCAACGGCTACGTCATGATCGCCGGTGGCTGCCGAGCCAGCTTCACGGGTGACGGTCAGCTGCTCACCGCGAGCTACCCGTCGAGCCCCCGAACCTGGACCTGCCGATCGGAAGGTCACCCAAAGTCACCTCCCAAGAACATCACCGCGTACGCCGTGGGCATCCCCGAGCGCCTGGGCATCGTTCCGTTGATCGCGACCAGCGCCAGCCCCCGCGGCGGCAATGTGCGAACGCAGGTGAATCTGCCGCCAGGGTACATCGTCGTATCCGGTGGATGCCGACTGACCCAGACCCCGATCGTTTCTGGGCACCTGATCAACCTCATGAAGCCCGGAACCAGCAGCTTCGAGTGTGAAGCGATAGACCACGGCGCCCGATCCAAAGCGGTCCTCACGAGCTACGCGATCGGGATTCCGCTGGACGGCCCGTTTCAAGTCGTCCGACGCGACGTGGTGGGGGTCGAAGCCCATCGGGGCACGGTATCCGCGCTCTTGCTCGACCCGACGGCCACGCTGGTCGGGGGCGGTTGCGAAGTCACGCACGGCGAAACCGGAAACCTCATCTGGGCCGCCTTCCCTCGCCCTGAAGATCGGCGCTGGGTCTGCGCCCACAAGGATCTTCGCCCTTCACATCCGGCGGCCCCCACCGCCTTCGCACTCGGCCTGAAGCCCAAATGACAGAAGCTGGGCGCCGACGAGGCCGGCCCAGCCCCGTGAACGAGCCCGAGCCCGGACACTAGGGCAGAGCTTTCGAGCTCTTGACCGGCGGGGAGCTGCGACCATCAATACCCGAGCCGGCGGCGGTCTTCGCGACGCTCACGACGGTCTTCGCGACGCTCGAGCTCGTCTTCGCGCGCCTCACGGCGCCCCTGTCGAACCTCCCGCTTCTCAGCCGCGACCAACTGCTTGAGGATGCTCGCCTTGCGCCGGTACTGCGCTGGCGTGGCCTGGCCCGAATCGAAGTCCGGCTGCATCTTGCTGAGCTCGACGGTCAGCTTGCGAAGGTGCGCGACCTCACGACGAGCAACCTGCGCGTCCCGCTGGTCGTCTCGAAGGTCGCGGCGGTCGTCCTGGAGGTCACGCCGGTCGTCTACAGATCCGCTCCGGCTGGCTTCTCGCCGTGAACGGCGTACTTCGCGCCGCGACTGCCGTCGCTCGCCTTCGGCTTGTTCGCGCTCCCGGTGCTCCTCGCGAAGCTCCCGCTTGAGCCAGACCGCGAGCCGCGCATCCGCGGCGCGCTCTGCCGCTCGGTCTTTGGCCCGGACCGCCCGCCGCCAGGCCCTATCGATGCTGGTGATACGGGCCCGGTCTCGTCGGTCGTCATAGCGCTGACGTCGACCACGTTCGGCCTCCTGCGCATTCTGGATCGCGTCGGCGCCGGTGCCTTGCGCAGCTGCCGACCCTGCCGATCCGGCGGACATGACCGCGCCCAGGGCGAAGATGATAGGTCCCATGTGTTTCGCTCTTCCGATCACGCGAGGAGAATAGAGCCTTTATTTCCTAACAAAGAAGCGAACCCGATCCGACAATGCCACTTGCACGCCGAACCAAGGCGGATGGTCCGAACTGAGCCGGGCGTGCCTGCAGGGTCAGCCATCGAAGATGGCGCGCTTTTTCTTGGCGCGAGGACCGCAACCTTCGTAGGCGTCGCGGGTTGATAGCGGGTCGGCTCGTTACCCTCGCCCCTGCCCGAACGCAGCCGATGGCCGAACGTCATGGTCTGGCCACTCCACGAGACGTGGGGGGCGCTGAAGGGGGGCGACAACCTTGGCCAACGGCCCGGGGCGAAAGATCGACTCCAAGATGGTTTGCACTCGAGCCTCGACCGAAGCACCACGAACGGGGCCGATCACCCGCGTGTAGCCCGCGGCCAACCGACGCAGGTGATTCCGCAGGGCCCGAATCGTGACCCGAGAAACGGACCGGCGGGCCCACTTCACTTTCGTCGGCACGTGCTCGTCATGGGTGAGAAGGATCCGTCGCTCCGGTTCGAGCACAATGTATGGCGGCGCTCGTCCGCCGCGGTCGTCCATGCGGCGTCCCGGCCAGCAGTACACGAACGCAGCGCGGGTGCCCGACAGCGGCGACACCAAGCTGTCGAACATCCGCTCGTCCGCCCCATCGGTCCGGTCGGGGTTTACTCCGAGCGTCCACCCCACTTTGAGCAGGGATCCGAACCGCTGGGTGAGGAACGCCACGTCGGTTACCTGCTGGACAACGTAAGGGTGATAGCGCCCATCGGCGGCGGCACTCACGGCCCGACGGGTGCGATGAAACGCGTCGTGCTCTTCGAGCGCCGAGGCCCGAATCACAAGCATCCGGGTAAGGCCGAGTCTGCGGGCGAGCCGGGCCAGCGTTCGGACGGTCACTCGAGCCCGAAAGTCGACGTGCTCCGCCGGCAGGTGGTTGGTCATCGCGTGCGCATCGGCGACCAACACGACCAGCTGGCGCGCACCGACCGCCCTTCGGATCGCCTCGGCCGGAAGAATCATCCCCAGCAGGTCGACCGAGAGCGCCCGCGAGACCTCGGTGCGGGTGCACAGACCGACGCCCAGATAGACCGCACGAGGCGCTTGCGGCAGCTGGTCGACGGCTCGCCGCGACGCCTTGGACACGATCAGCGGGTCTTGCTCGATGACTTTGGCGAGGCGCTCTCGCCACCCCTGCCGGTCGATGCCGACCCACTCAGTGGAGAAAGTCATGGATTCGCCATTCGCCCGCGGTCGGGGCGCGCCACGCCCGCCGGGTCGCCTCGACCTGCTGCTTTTGCTCATCGGTCAAGACTCGCTGCCCTTCACCCGTCTGCCCCGCCCGAATGAATGTGTTCTTCACCAGGCCCGAATCGAGAAGCGTCTCGGTCACCGGGTCGAATAGTGACTGATGTGCCCTCATGAAGTCGAAGTCGGCCATGCGAACGACCTCCGATAACAAGTCCTGCGTTCGAGCGATTCCGGCGAATTCGGAGATGGCCGTCACGGCCGAGGATAAGTCGCGACGCATCGCTTCGTACTGCAAACTCAATACCCGGTTGGGATGAGCTTCGGCCCATCGACGCCATCGGGAAACGTGGTCGAACCATGACCGGTACTGAACGCGTCCGCGCAAGAACCGGTCGACGAACTGTTCGAACGACCCGCGGTAGTTCAAATGGCTACGGTACAGATGGAAGTAGGAAACGGCGACATCGTGGACATCGCGCTCGGAATAGATCACTCGCACGCCATCCGGGAGCCACTCGGGCGTCAGGTGGGTCTTGAAGACCCGTGGGTTCGGCAGAGACTCGAAATCGGCGGCCTCTCTGGTCCCCAGCGCCAGTGTGCGCTCGTACCAAGGCGAGACTTGGCCGATGTGATCGAAATCCATCTTGCGGTCGGAGGTGAGCAAATAAAGTATGAACTGAATCCAGGTCGTGCCCGACCGGGGATAGGTGGCTACGAAGATGTCCGTCACTCGGGGCTCGAACTCCATCCGGCCCCGCATGAACCGGGTCACCCGCTCGGCGTCCCCCAAGGCGTTTTGCCCCGCTCGTAAGAGGTCACTGACCCCTCGGAGCGCGCGCGAAGCGACATCGGAGGCGTTCATGAGGCCACCCCTCGGATAAGGAAGGCCGGCCTGCTAGGGTGCTGCGCCATGGCGGAGCGAAACGTCACTTGGCACTCGACGCCCCTGGACCGCGACCGGCGGTGGAGCGCCCTCGGTACCCGAGGCGGCACGCTGTGGTTCACGGGCCTCTCGGGCGCCGGCAAGTCGACCATCGCGATCGAACTGGAGCGCGCTTTGGTGCTCGCGAGCATCTGGGCGTATCGACTCGACGGCGACAACGTCCGAACCGGGCTGAACGGAGACCTGGGTTTTTCCCCTGAAGACCGCAGCGAAAACCTGAGACGAATCTCTGAGGTTTCACTGCTGTTCGCCGACGCGGGCGCTATCTGCATCACATCCACGATATCGCCTCTACGCCGTCATCGGGACGATGCTCGCCGTCTGTACCTCGACCGCGGCCTCCCGTTCGCCGAGGTCTTCATATCCACCCCGATCGACGTATGCCGTCGGCGCGACCCGAAGAAGCTGTACGAAAAAGCAGACCGAGGCCTGATAGCCGACTTTACGGGCGTCAGTGCTCCTTACGAGCCTCCGGTGCACCCCGAGCTGACCATAGCCGCCCATGAATGCACGGTCGACCAGGCCGCCCGCTCGTGCCTCGACTTCTTGACGAGCGAGCGTTGGGTTCGCGTCTGCGGATAAGCGAGCGTCGAATGAAACCATCGGCATGCGCCTTTATGAAGCGGCCCTCATCGGCGTGGCTCGACCCCGCAACGCGTCCATTACTTCGAATATGAAAGGTTCCTAGTCAAACTAAACCTCGGGTGTTATCGCGTGGTCGGGCATGCAGCGAGTGAAGGCGGGGGCGGTGAGCCTGGTCCTTTGCTGGGCGTCCGCCGCAAGTTCCATCTACGCGGTTAGGTCGGCCAATGCCGAGCCGAGACCACGTCGGCCGGCCGGCTACCCGACTTGGGGGCTGATGACAGAACTCGATGTCCCGATCTTCGACACCTATCGACCCTCGCGGAAGGTGATCGGGATGGCTCGGCGCGGTCGGCGCCTCCCCGTGCGGTTGGCGAAGACCAGGACCGCGTGTCGAGCTGATGGTCTCGATGGGCAATGGCTGAAAACCCCGGGGGGCTATCTGTGCACCAGCGAGGGCGTCGTGATCGGCGGACGCCCGGCCCAGCTCAGTCCGCCGCATCGTCCCATCGACCTCTCGGAGCCGCTGACGTACCGGTACGTCAAGATGAATCGGGCCGGCGTGCCCCGGTACTCGCGGCCCAAGGCCGACCCCGCCTACGTTCTCGAGAGGCAGTCGAAAGCGTTCTTTCTCGCTCGCGACACCACGCTCTTGCGAGACGGGCGCCGATGGCTTCGAACGGTCTACCGCGAGTACGTCGACTTCAATGCCACGGTGCCCGTCGAGCCGACCCGGCTGCGCGGCGCCCGCCTGAATGCACACCGGCGCCTGCCGATCGCGTTCGTCATCGGCCCCGAAGAAGGGGTCACCGTACGCTGCCTCGAAAATGGTCGACTGGCCGAGTGCGGTCGGGCCCGCAAGCACCGCGCGTTCACCCCGGTCGATCGGCGGCTGTTCGGAACCGAAGACTACGTGCAAAGCAGTGACGGGCGCTTCTACCCAGCCCCCTACGTTCGTCACGCGCAAGCGATCTCGCGCCCGGACGGCATTCCTCCCCACGCCCGGTGGGTGCACATCAATCTGGACGAACAAACGTTCGTCGCTTACGAAGGCGACGTCCCTCAGTATACGAGCCTGGTATCCTCCGGCGTCGAGGGCCACGACACCCCCGACGGCATCTATCGAGTTCAACGGAAGTACGTGTCGAAGACCATGCGCGGCCCCGACGACACGCACGGCATGTATCGGGTCGAAGAGATTCCGTGGGTCATGTACTACCACGGGACTTTCGCCGTTCACGGTGCCTACTGGCACAACAGCTTCGGTGAGGTGCGCAGCCACGGTTGCACGAACCTGGCGCCGGTCGACGCCAAGTGGTTGTTCGATTGGGATCAGAGCAAATTGCCAGCCGGCTGGCACGCGAGCTTTCGCCCTCGTGGCGGGCTCTACTTCTACTTCTCGAAGTTCGAAGAGCGGGGCGACATCGACGAGAGCTAAGCCCCTGCCCTGCCTTCGAAGAGCCGGCGATGGGATGCGCCGGGGCCGGATGACCCCCAGCCAGGCCCGTTCAGCGCCTCGGCGGAGCCAGCTGGGGTCGGACGCACCGGGGAATGCGTCCGCCAGACTTCGCCTGAGTATAAAAGGGTTTCGCTTCAGCCTGGAGCTCGGTCAGCGTCTGGATTCGGGTCGCCGGCGACGGGTGGGTCGACAAGATCTCCGGGGGGGACTGCCCGAGGCTTTCCATGTTACGCCATAGCGTGATCGCTTGCCCAGGATCGAAGCCCGCTTTCGACATGAGGAGTAGGCCGTAGTTGTCGGCCTCGGTTTCCTGACTGCGGCTGTGGGGCTTCGCGACGCCGAGACTGTACCCGATGCCCAACGCCGCCACGATTTCCAGGCGTTTCTCGTCGCCCTCGCTATAGGCCTGCAGGACCGACATGCCCAGGTCGGCGACCGCTCCTCTCGACATCCGCTCATTGCCATGCTGCGCCACGACGTGGCCGATCTCGTGGCCGATCACCGCCGCCAGCTGATCCTGGTTGCTGGCCACCCGCAGCAGGCCGGTGTAGACACCGATCTTGTTGCCGGGTAACGCGAACGCGTTCGCCTGTTCGTCGGCGAACACAGTGACTTCCCACTGGCCCGAGAGCCGGTCGCGATTGGCTTCGATGATCGCGTCGGACACGCACGCGACGTAGCGATTCACCGCCGGGTCGTCATTGATGGGCTCCTGGGCCTTTATGTCCTGATAGGCCTGGGCACCGAGCTGAGCCACCTGCGCTTCGGGATACAGCAGCAGCTGCCGACGACCGGTCGGCGAGGTCGCGCAGGACACGTTGGCCGACGCGAATACGAAAATGCCGAGAACAATGATTCGAGCTTTCACCGGCGCCGAGACTAGCCCACTCCGGCTGCGAAATCACCCGTCACCGCGGAGCGCCCAAGGCACCGTCGGGCCGGCGAGTAGCCCTACTCGAGCACGATCTCGTAAATGGTCGTGGTGCCGGTGACCTCGTTGCCCACGATGAGCAGCGGGATTCCGTTGGGGCTGTCATCCGCGCTCACGAAGGTCAGACCTTCCGGCCCCAGGTCGCCAGCGGTGCCCGTTTCGAGTTCGCTGTTCGAAGCGCCGAAGTCACGATTGTTGACGTACTGCACGAAGAAGGGCGCCTGCGGCTGGGTCACGTCGTAGACCATGATGCCGCCGACCCGCTCCAGACCGATGAACGCGTACGTCCTGCGGCCGACCCGACCGACGGCCACGTCTTCCGGTTCCGGGCCCTTGGCCACGCTTCGGACGTCGCCAACGTTGGCGTCATTCGAGGCATTGAAGTCGGTACCCAAGCGGAGGGCGGTCAGCCGCTCGAACTCGTTGCCCGAGTCGTAAAGCAGGGCGCCGGTCGTGCCATCCCAGACGCTGAACGAACGTCCGCCGTAGGCCACGATCCGCTCGAATTCAGGATCACCGTCGAGGTCGCTCGCGGTCGACGACGTCTCGAGCCGTCCGAGGTTCTCGTCCCGCTGCAGCACATCGGCGTCCGAGAACACGGCGGGATCGAGGACCGCCTCGCCGACGACCACCAACTCGGTGAAGCCGTCGTATTCGACCGCATCACCCTCGTTGGCCGTGACCAGGTAGGTCCGGCCGTCACCGGCCTGGTAGGCGGCGATACCGTCGGGCTGGTACATCCCGAAGACGGGCCAGTTGCGCAGGTTCTTGCCGCCGTCCCGGTCGCTGGCGTCGAACTCATTTCCGATGAGATTGTAGTCCTTGAGGCCCAGGTCGAGAATCGCCACCACGGAGGCCGTATCGACGTTGATGACCGCCAGCGCATTGTGCTCCTGCAGGACTACGTAGGCGGTGCTGCTGTCGGGCGACACGGCGATGTACTCGGGCTCGACGTCTTCGGCGCGGGTCGCCCCCGGGAAGATCTGCCGGGCCGGAAACTCCGACGCACGCGAACCACCGACGTTGAAGTCGGTAAAGCCAACCTGCGTCACGGTCGGGTTGGTAAAACCACCGCTGACGTCGATGATCGAGACCGAGCCCTCGGGGTTGATGGACAAGTCGTCGTTGGGCTCGCCTTCGTTGGCCACAAGGACCTTGCTGCCATCGGGGGTGAAAGTCAGCATGTCGGGCTGCGGCCCCACCGTGACGGTGCTGAGGACGGACTGATCCGACGTGCGGAGGAAGACCACTCGACCTGGCAGCTGCTGCGAAGTGTCTTGGGCATTGACGATCTCGACCGCCACCGCCGCGACGCTGCTCGACGCCGCAATGCTGTTCGGTGAACCACCGAGGGTGGTTGACGAAATGGTGGCGGCCAGCGTCGGAGCGCTCGGATCGATCAGGGCCAGAACGTCGACCGTCCCCGCATCGGCGTTGATCACGAAGACCTGGTTGGTCGCGGGGTCGAAAGCGGTGATCTCGGCCGCGCTTTCGTCGAAGCGAATCGGGTTGGGCACGTACCGGCCGACCTCCATTAGAAAGACCGTCTGCAGGCCGGGGCCTTCGGGGCCTGGGGAGCCCGGCGAGCCTGCTGGGCCCGGTCCACCGGTGGGGCCGGTTTCGCCCGGCGGGCCGGGCTCACCTTCAGCGCAGGCGACGGCCAACGCACCGAGCAACAGAAGCCGGCCGAGCTGCCGGAACGAGAAGATGGAGTGGAGGCGGCACATGTCGCGCATGGCGGGGTCATAAGCCACGGACCTCACAGGCTCAACCCAAGATAAGGATGGTCTTCATAGTCATTTCAAACGAACCCGGCGCGACGATTCCCGAGCCATGAATCCCTCCGGCATCCGGCCGCCGGACCGCCGCCCCGACAATCCGTGTTACCAGCTAGTATATACCCGCAGGCCCGCATTCCATCGTTGCAGGTCAAAATGCCCGGCCCGGAACGGTCGGCAATTTCCGAGTACACCGACCCGCGAGCCGTGTTACCAATCGCGGCAGCGTCCCGCGCGTCGAAGGCGAACCTGATGCCCGATCCCTTCCTGCTGCCCTCCATCGCCATGCTCTCAGGAGGCGGTCTGCTGGCCGCTCGCGACTACCTCCGGCGCCGCCTCGAAGGCACCGAAGACCGCTACATGGCCCTGTACGGCAAAGACGAGTGGGAAGCGTCCAACATGGACCTGTCCATTCACGCCCCGCCGGGCCGCTTCGAGGCACTCAAGACGATCTTCCTGGAGCGCGTCGAGGCCCTCCTGGCGGCCGGACCCGAATCGGGCCGTCTGTTCCGCGAACAGGGCGACATTCGGGGGTCCAAGCTCGAGTTTCGAGTGAACCCGGACATCCGCGCGCAAGATCTATTGCAACCCCGGCCCGGGGTGTACTTCGACCTCGAACAGTACGGCAAGATTCGGGTGGTCTGGAACCACATGCAGTTCGATGGTGTCGGAATGTGGGCGGCGTTGCGCGACCTGTTCGACCCCAATCCGCCCCTGATTCCATATCGCGAAGTGCCGCCTCCACCCCCGTTCTTGCCGGAGCTCATGGCCTTTCCGCAGACCGTCCGCCGCCTCGTGTGGCGCGGACGACTCCGTAAGTCGATGCCCAACGCCCCCCTGACTCGTGGGGTCACGACCTGGAACGTCAAACCGCTGCGCGCGCTCAAACAGAAGGTCCGCGGCTCCTTCAACCTCTTGGTGAGCGCCCTGATCGTGTCCCAAGTCTTTCGTCGGCACGAAGACCGAGACCGGCTCAACGTAGGTATGACCGCGTATTTTCCATTCTTGAAGGGGCGAAACAAATACGGGGTGTTCTTGTGCAAGGTAAAGCGGGGGCCCCTGCCCGAAATCTTCGAACAGCTTCGCAAGCAAACCAAGAACCCCGTCCGCAACTGGGGTACGGCGGCGGCGCAATCGTACGCGCTCGGTCGCATGCCCGACGCGGCGTTCGCCAAGCTGGTCTCTTACTACCGACGCCAAGTCGACGTGCTGATCAGCAGCTTACCGGTCGGGCGGGAGCCGGTCGCCATGGGCGGGATCCCGACCGTGCTTTCATGCCATCCGTGGGAGCTCACCTTGCCCTACTACTTCCTCACGATCGGCACGCGTACGTATCTCGACATCAGCTTCACCTCCCGCTTCCATCAGGATGTAAGCTTTCTCGATGTCTCGAGCGACCTCGATAAGTGAGCAGCGTCCCGCCGGACTTCGCGACCGGCGCCTCGCGCCCCTCTCTCTAGACGAGGCGTCGAGGTGCCCACGAAGAGTTAGCGAGGCTGCGCCTCAAACGCTCGAGTTCATTCGCGATTCCGTGCTG
>CAZFIV010000138.1:0-17173 GCA_964519665.1 uncultured Myxococcales bacterium | reverse complement strand
GGGAGGCGCTCCGAAAGACCGACACGAGTATTGACAAAGGGTCACTCCATATCAGTTAGGTCGCTGACCGGACGACCGAGGGTCGTTACCGCGAACGTTCCGCGCGCAGCTGCTCCAGTTCTACAACCAAAGACAGCGCGTCTCGCGACTGGAGATGAGCCACCGACTCCGGTAGGCTGAGCTTCTCCTCACCACCCATCAGCGAAATAACCTTGATCGTGCGCTTGCTTTCGATCGCTGCACGGAGCTCGGCATTGACCCAGCCGGATTGTCTGCTCGAGTGAGACCAACACAGCACGAAAAGCTCCCGATTCCTGATTTCGTTCGCGAGATGCTCCGGGAACGACGCACCGATAGGAATCGAGGTCTGGTCAAAAAATACATCCGCGCCTGTAATCTTCATGCCCTGGACGATTCGCGCTGCGCTGGCCGTATCTTCGCGGGCATAGGACACGAACGCGCTAACAAGCGAGTTCGATACCGATAAAGCCTTCGCCCCCGTATCGGCGGCAACAGGAACTTCGAACCGAGTCCAGAATAACAAGCAATCGTTGCTTTCGACGATCACCGTCCCGCGAATAACGTCTTCGGCAGTAGCGCGAACGTGGAAGGGGCAAGAAATCTGTTCACCCATCCACCGAATCTGCGCAAAGCTGGGACTGATCGGTGTCGCTCCGTCCAAGTACAATCGAATATCAAGCAGAGTGCCCGTATCGATCTTCGCCCCCGCATTCGTAGACACCCATTGAGTCCCCGTCACCGTGCTTGGTGGTGCGTCTGCCCAATGAATGATCGTCTGAATATCGAAACCAACGCCCGCGGACACCGTCGACGGCGCGAGCGTGGTCATCGTGCATTTACGTTGCCGTCGCCGTACGGATTGGTCGAACAACCGGAACCAGTCTCCGACCGCACGGTGCCGTTCGTCGCCCGACGACGCTTGTCCTTCACTTGCAGTCCGACCTTCCTCCGCAATAACCATGGCCAAACGTCTGCGGACTCGACCCTCGCCCGAGAGGGCTACGGCCTCGATCGGATCGCGTGGCTCAACGAAAATACGCTCGTCGACAGCAAACACCCAGTCCCGCTTAACATTGACGAGCAGTAGGCGCTCTGGTCCGACACGTTGGCCGAGCCCCGCAACGATTCCAGGCCAATCGGGCCACGGAACTTCGGGGGGCAAGACCACTACCAGCCCTGGCTCGGTACCGTGAAAGCCGACCATTGGCCCACCTTCAATGTCGATTACAACTATGTGCACCGGCCGATCTGTGGAGAGCTCAGGGTCCGAGAGCTCCATGCGAAGCCCTTCGGCAAGCGGGAGATCTAACTCCTCGCAAAGAATGACGATTTCGTACCCCATTTTCAGTTTACCCCGCGGCTTCTCCGTCTGAGCCAACGCTCCAGATCTTCTTCGGCCTCTTCCCGTTCGTTTGGTCGAAGATCCATCTTCCAGTTCGGGTCTCCGTAAAACTCATGCGTATATAGGAAGACGTCTCCCTCATCCTTCCAGTTAGACGGGCGCTCCAGACGGTCGTGGAGCGAACGCAGTGACGACAAAGCCCGTGTAAATGCCTCCTGCGCTGGGCAAAAAGCCAATGCTCTGTAAAAAACTTGCGCAAAAAAGGGAGCGTGTTCGCTCATAACTTCGACTCGACACACAATAATCGCTCCTGCGCCGGCAGCTTCGAATGCCGCAATCAAGTCCGACCAGCGGTGCCCCGAAGCGCAGGCTGCACCGCTGAAACACGAATGCAAGAAAACAAGAGGACGCCCTTCGAAGCGAAGCGACGCCAAGGTCCCGAATTCCACCGATGTTCCGGCGCCCCCCAGCAAGGTAGGCTGCCCATTGAGCCCGCGACCGCCATGACTCGCAATGTGAACGATCTGCGCCTTGCCGACTTGCGCCAGTAGGGCTGAGTCCGTAGCCGCGTCGCCCTTGAGTTCATTGTAGGACCATCCGGTCGCAAGCCGGAAGAACCGGCGAAGAAAACCTACTTCGGCTCCCGGCTGCCATGGAGCGGTGGCACCCGAGACATTCGCCATCGGTGACCAGACCTGTACTATCCCGCGTTGAGGATCCGCCGTCTGGGAGATCGCCCGGACGGCGCCGAGGCCACTCCGATGATACGAGACGCCAAGGATATCGTCTATAGGCCCCTTTCCAATACTTAGATATCCGCCGGGCAGCTCGTGCGCCCACCCTCCTCGAACCAGCGCAACCCGGCGAATATCTGCGGGTATCGATAGGGTCTGGGCGATATCCAAATGACTTTCCGGCCGACTCCTCTCAATCGACCACGCGACATGCGTCCGAGTCATGGATGACAATACAAGACGAGCTGGACGATCGATTCCTATCGCGTACATAAGTGCGATGTCCTCCGGCAAACTAGCCTGCAGGGCCTTCACCATGGCCCTCTCCGTCGTGGTCGGCAACTTCGATGGCAAAGAAAGAGGCTTTGCCTGCCGGGAACCAAGAGAATACAGGTAGAATTCAACGATGAGGATAAACAGCAGCGTCACGTGCTCATGGTCGGTCTCGAGCAAGGCGCAGGCACCATAAAAGGTGCATTTCAATGCGCGTTGCGCGGCCGCCGGCGAGACTTGCCCCGACGCAGCCGGATCAATAATGAATTCGAGCACGCTGCGCAACGATTCGCGAGCGCGGACAACCTTCTCAACCGCGTACGCCGAACCCCCGGCATCCGAATTGGCCTCCTCCGCGACGACTAAACACTGCACCTGCGCACCGAGCGCCAATGCCCACAACGTATCATCCGCAGAGGCGCCGCTTTCAGGCTCAATGACTTGGGCCGTAAGTGCACGAACTTCGAGCTCAGCCCGTGCGCCTGCGAACCAGAGTTCCGCAGCAGCGCCCATCAGCAGCTCGGTCCACGAGGTACGATCAGAAGCGTACAGGCCGAGCTTGTCTGCATCGTCGATGCCCTGTCGGCTTGCCAGAGCGCACAGGACCTCAACGTCCTGGAGCATTCGGGCGGCACGCTCAAGACAGTAGATAAACTCGCTCTCGGCTCGGCCCCCGTGCCCCCAAAGCGCCATTGAAACCTCGAAGCCGATGTCCGGCACCATCGTAAGCACTCGATCTGGTGCTTGGTTTGCCAACGATTCATGAGCATCGAGTGCACGGTCGATCCATGCAACGAGGCGCCGGCTCTCCGTAGTAGGCAACGGACGCCCTTCGATAGCTCGAAATCGCGCACGCCGTTCTTTCGGATCAACGTGCTCGAAGACTGCGGCGACTTCGTCTAGAGATACCTCGACGTGAGTCATCTCGCCCCCCGCCGTTCGGAAAGTCTTGGTGCTACGAGGGCGAGGCACCCGGCTGACGCCGGTCGACCGCCAGGACCGCAGCGGCGAAAGGCCCAGTCATGACGTCGCGGAGCTCGTCGCTTCTTGGATAACCATGCAATGGCTGCGTCGTTGCAGGCGGTTTCGGCCTGGCTAGTCAGAGCGCCATCGAAGTTCGCGTCGCAACGGCACGTGCACCACTCTGCCTCACCGACAGTTCCGTTTCCGTCTTCATCGCACGAACGAAGCATTGCAACGTGAGCCATTGTTCGGTCCTCTCCGAGCAGCAGGCCGCTCCATGAAACGCGGCGTCCGTCGTACCGGTTTAAACCTCGTCGTCCAAGTGGCTTGCGGGCCGAGATACCGTCACGCCTATGAATCGCGGTTCGGTTATAACGAAGTGGAGTCGCGCGGTGAGGTCCCGCTCTGATGTCAGGTACTTCCCCCTGCACGGTTAATGGAACGTGCATCGTAAAAAGCTCGAACTCGGGAAATTCCTGGTCCTTCGTCGATGGAACGAGGAGGCTAATGGCAACCCGATCCTGCTGATACCTCCTGGGGAGCCCTTTGAGTCCATCTTTTGCCACGAAGGATTGTACGTCGAAGACTGTCCCGTTGCTCATAATCTGAAACGGCTCGACGATGTTCGCGTGGCCAGTGACGACATACTCGTCCCCCTGGAAGTTCCCGGGCACCTGATAGCGGCGCCCGGAATGACGTGCTTGTTTCAGGCGACGCGCGGCTCGTCGAAGTAAGCGCGCGCCTTCAGCGTCGCCGACCCGCGCCCGGCGAACGGCGGTACTGGCGACTTCCTCCGCTGCTATTCGGTCGGGCGGGCCCCGCGCAGGCGCAGTTATGAGCCGCTCTGCAATTCTAGCGATCATTTCGGCGTCATTGGCTCGTTCGGCTTCCCTCAGTCGTGCAAGTTCAGGATTTTGGGCGTCCGCGGGTATGGAATGGCCTTCGGCGGTCGACTGCTTCTTCGCAAGAGCCTTCGATTTGCTTAGAGTGGCGCTGCGCCAGTACAGAAAGGGTATCGATTGGTTCGGCAGGGCTTTGGATCTCCAACGGGAATTGGGTGATCCTTTGGGAGGGCCCCGCGCACGATGCAGCTCGACGAAGTGCTGCGTTCCTGGATTACGAACGAACGCACCATTTCGACCATTCGCAACGACGACGAGACCTGGGTTGGCCGCGCGAAGCGAGCTTGCGAAATAAGCACCGCGCGAATCCTCGGGCGACGAATTCAGCGTTTCGACGAAGTCAGCATCGGACGTGGGCGCATCCGACGTTGCCTTGACCCATGTCTTGCGCCACGGAGCATCTGCACCAACAACGCTCACCGAGCCCCGAGGCACATTGTCAACGCTCTGCTTCACGCGGATTTCCTGCCGAGAAACTCTATGGACGACGCGCTTATACATCTGTCCCTGCTTGAGTGTTCCAAGCAAACCGCGCACCATCGCCATGGGGTCTATTCGGTCGATGATCGTTCGCCTATTCGACCCGAGGACAAACGTCCGGCGCGCTGCACCATCGGGCCCCGAAGACATCGTCACAGTATTGCCAGTACTCCGTTGGACAAATGGCGCTAGGTACGTTGCTTCTGGAGGGCCCTGGGACATCGAAGCACGATCGAGCGCGCGAACGTCGCGGCGATTTGGCGCGACAACGCCACCCGACAGCGTCGCCTCGCGTCCACAAGTCTGCCAGGGGCGCGAGCTCACGAAGGCAAGGCATTCCGCGCCGGGGTTCTTTGTTCGAAGCAGCTTCGGCAAGTCCGCGGCGGGATAGGTAAGGTTGGCGTCGTGCTGCTCAGCCCAGGTGTCAAATCGAAGGGAATCGTCGGCGGGCACATTCGACAGAAATTCGAATGACTTCGAGCAAGCCGGTTGGTCACTGGCCCAATGCATAAGGGCTGACCACTTCATCAGCTGGTTGAGGGATTCGTACGCGCTCTCCGTCCGAGCGACCGCCTCGTAATACTCGTTGAACCACCGGATGAAACGAGCGGTATCTAAAGGAACGGATTCAACCTGTTCTGAGCTTTCCGCGGAGGTTCGCGTCTTTGCAAAAACGCGCACCACACGACGATCGAAATAAACGCTTGCCCCGTCTTCATACGGACGCACGGCCTCCGACCGAAGCCCGAACCAGATTCGAGTGCTCGCCGTCGACCCCCGGTCGGTACAGAAGTCGGGGCTGGCAGGATGTCCCGGAATCGGAGACAGGCCCGCAATCTGGCCGACCGGCGTATGCCCGAGGTAATCGAGCGACCACAGTTTGGCGAGGAGGTCGGAATAGAAGAAGAGCATCCCCGTTTCCGTGCCTTTCAATCCCCCTTCGTAGCGTGCACACTGATACCCGGTGTCGCGTGCTGCATCTCTTCCCAGTCTGAGTGAGACGATCCCGGGAATCGAGTCTCTTGGCGTTTCGCCGGAGAGTTCATCGAGATAGGACAGGAAGCGGTGGCGCGACCGGAGGTTCTTTGCGGAGATCGCAAATGTCTCGAGGTTCGTTCGGACGTTTCGGAATAACCGGAACCTATCGCGGCGAGACAGATCGTCCACAGACAGGGAGCCATTCAGAGCCGTTTCGATCCTCTGCTTGAGTCCTTCCACGCGTGCAAGCCGGCGAAGGCGCCGACTCAGACTTCGAACGTCGTCATCGACCGGATCGAGACTGAAAGCCGGGGTCCTTAAGATTCGTGCACCACCTGGCGCGATGTCGGTCGGAGGATCGTGAAGAGGAGCAATCTGCCCAATGCTGATGCTTGCGCCCGCGGCTCCGTCAATCCGGGCAATGACCTTCAGGCCGTCGTCGGTACAGCGAGCACCGACGAGGTCGGGATCTTTTGCGAGCAACGCGGCGAGGCCGTTCGCATCTCGAACGGAGAAGCGGTCAAGGCCACCAAACCAGCGTTCGGCGGAACGAGACTTCATCGGAGTCCGATCGGCGACGGATGCCCAGGCCAAATCTAGCTGGATTCGATAGGTGTGGAGCTGAACGACATCAGGTAGCCGTCCCGTCAAGGCCACATGCCGCGCGTATGCCGTGCCAACCTGATCAGGATGCTTAGCCGTTTCGTCGCTCGAGACCAAAACATGGAGCGTGGTGGTCCCATCTGCGACCCGGACAAACGTACGGGTCGCACCATGCTGCTCCATGATGGCATTTCCGAGTTCCGGCAACCGTATCGCTGCCTGGTCGGACATGACTCCCGTGACGGTGCGCAGCCCAGCCTGTGGCGCGTCGAGCCGGGCGGCGGTCGCCAATCTCAGCCAGTCGCGGATCTGCTCTATATGTTCGGCCCGAGACTGGATTCTAAGGCTTTGAAGGGCCTCAAGAAAATCTACTTCGGCGCTGGTCGCGGAGGACTGACGCTGTGCGGCAGAGACCTTGATAGGATTCTTCATGTACCCCCAGGGGGGTACGGTTGTGGATTTTGGACGCGGTGATTCCGAAACACCGGTCGGGGAGAGCGTACCGAGCAGGACTAAGAAGACGGCGACGCCGACCGTCCCGAGCATCAGACCGCCCAAGTATTGATACATATTCTTCACGTGTCTTCCACTGCCCCACTGTCCTAGGCTGTCCCCTTGAAGAATAGATCACCTTGGTGGTCAGCTTCATCAGCCAACTGGCGCGGCATGCGTATTTTTTTTTCTACGCTCGCCCGCTATGGTCCACATGCGATGTCGGTGGGTGGGAAAACATGGGCAGGTATCAATAGCCGCCACACCATCGCCAACCGACTCGGAAGCCCGCCTACGCCCAAACAGCCCGGCTCGCTAGGGGAGACAGAATTGAAGCCCACCAGCCCACGTTTATGTATGGACCACGCCCCCAAACCATCCATTAAGCCATGGCGCTTTTCCGCCGACCGCGCATTGGGTGGCGTGATGGGTGGTTCGTGGAGCTTCCTCGTCGTCCTCTTCTTAGTAGCTGTACCCGCCACCGGACTCGCTCAGTCAGGATCCGATCCGTTCGCGCTCGACGGTGAGACCGAACTCGTTAGTGATGGTGAAGCCAACAACGGCGGCCTGGTCGGCGAAGAAATCGAAGGGATGGTCGACGTCCTCGCAGGCTCTGCCGATCTGGAGTATCAGGCGAATCAGGCGCACGAAATCACTGAACAGATATATACAGCACGGATATACAGTGTGGGCCTCGGGGTGCTCGTCTTCTTCGTACTACTCGTTCTCGTATGGGGGGTGAGCTCCTGGTGGGTTCGGACCAGCAGCCTTCAATGGCTCTTCCTTATTTTTGGCCCAACCGGAAGCACGGTCGTCTACATCGTGCTCATCTCGCCTACGGTACGAGCCAAGTTAGCAAGGCTGCCCGAACAGAGCCTTAAAGCTGTACTTGCCGATCCGACGTTGGCAAACCCAGCGTTCATTGAATCTGTCAAACAGGTTTTGTCTCTCAAAATCGCCGAGGAAAGCGGCCTGCTGGAGCTAACACTGGCATTGCTCCCTGCGGGCGCCATAATCGTAACGTCCTTTGTTTTGATTATCGTGGTCTGGTGGTTCTCCAATCACCGAGTGATCCGGTCACCTTAGGAGTCTTTAAAAGTGTCTTATACGCTTGTGTTGGTCGGCGGCACCGGCCAGCGATTCGGTCTCGGTCTTGGCTATCTCAACCTCCTCGGCGCTGTGGTCCGACCGTCACGCGTTCTGATCGTCGATGCAGAAGGAAAGGGCGTCGATAGCGCGAACTCGGTCACCCAATTAATGCGTCGATATCTAGGATTCGGCAGCGAAGACATCCAGATTGACCATGTGAAGCCGTACATCACGCCACACACGGCATCGCCGACTGTGCGAGATGTGGTGGATGTCGGGAACTCTCAGGTGTTCGACCTGTTAGTCAGCGAAGGTGAACAGCGGCTGGCCATCGAACGCGGCTTCTATGCCGTACCCAAGATGGCGTCGGTTGTATTCCGCGCCCTGGAAGAACGCGAGCCTCACCACTTCACGAACCAGAACGATGATGTCGTCATTGTCGGGTCTGTCTCCGGCGGTACCGGAGCTGGGATCATTCGTGAAATTGCGACGGTCTTTGGTCGTGATCGGAGCCGGCGAATCTATGGAATCGTCTTTGCACAGTACTTCAGCTTGCCCCAAGAACACGGACCCGAGGGTCCGGTGGAGCTTACCGACCGCGACCTTCAAACCAATTCCGAGATAGGATGCGACTACCTGCTGCGTGACGTCCAAAAACGTAAGTCTCCGTTCAACGTCCTGAACGTTATTGGCCCTCCCCCGACGGGAACGTCCGAGGTCCTGCCGCAGGTCGCCGAGTCGGGTAAGAATCGACCCCACAACTTCGCCGGAACACTCGCCGCCCTTTCGTTGGTGACCGACGGCGGTCGGCAGATGCGTCAACGTTATGAGTCGGTCCAAAGAAATCTGCCCGCCAACGCAGACGGTCGTCAAACGATCGCACAAGCTTTCGGGGCGCGACCCGCATCCGATAGTCACCTGCACGACACAGATATTAACTTTCCGATCGATGCCGGGGACGAATATCTCAGTCTTGCGGATGCGCGACGAGCCGCTCGCGTCATCGTCCAGGAACTCGATCATCTCAAGCAGTTTCCTTTCAGCAACGCAACCAGCCGTCTCTCGCTCTTCGTCGGGCGTAAAATCGGTTCAGGACTTAAAGGCACGTTTCGCAAAAAGTCGCGCACTGGCGTCATCAGTCGCGGCGACGCCAGCGACATATGGGACAAGCTGCTCCATCAGGCGAGCGTTCTTACCGAGGGATTGGAAGACCTCCAGGTCTGGTTAAAGTCTATCGATGAACTGGTCAAAACAGAGGCAGATAGTCCAAATGTGCGCCGGACGCCCTGGAGGTCCGCGGTGGAGCCGCCCGCCGATGTTCTAGAGCCCGAGCGCCTCGCGCAAGCCTGGTGTCTACAGGTCGCCAGGGCGCAATGGCAGCCGCGACGAGAAGAATTACATGTCGGCGCTGCTTCTCGGTGGATGTTCCCGTCCTTTGACCAGACCAATCTTCCACAGCCAGGCGCGATCGAGAAATTTGAGGGCAGCGTCGAGCTGACACACGTCAACCAACGGTCGTTCCCCAATCCACTCGGTGCCGCGTACGCGTTTGGAAAGAGGATCTTCCGCGAAGACCAAGACGGGGCCCTGCGCGATGCTCAGGTGTTGTGGTGGGCTTTGGCCCTCGGCTGGATCGACTTAGACGTCGTCAAGCTCGATAACCCGGATTCTGTATTCGATCGATTGTGCGCAAAAATCGATGGCGCAAGTTTCGTCTCCATACTTAAGGTCGCGAAGCACACGCGGGTCCCGCCGAGTTTGGAGGCATACAAGGGAAGGGCAGTCGGTGCTATCCATCGCGAATGCGGAGTGTTTCCAGGGCTGAGTCAAGAGGCCTTGCAGGTGCGGAACTCGCTGGTACCCGAGTTGAATGCACACCAGGCAGGCATCGCTCGCGATGTTCTCCACCGATGGCTGGGCAGCTTCCGACAATACCTTCAGCAGCACAATCTTCCCTTGCCCGAAGGACAGGCATGGTGGACATCAATTAAGCACGCCGCGGGCCCGACTCCGCAGTTCCCTGGACCTGCGGTTCCTGACAATGTTCGAACTGTCGGTCCGGTCTCTCTCAAGATGGATGAAGAGACCGAACAGGTTCTCTACCTGTTCGTTTACGAACCGAACCGGGGTGCGAGTTGCCATACTATGCTCGGCCAAATCGCAAGCAACCAGGCTCGGGTCATGCAGGATGGAGTGGTCGTCGCAACCCAGACCAATCGCGCTCTCGCCCGTATCCGTCGGCCGGTTCTTCCCCCGGACGCCGGAAACCGACTCGACCTGGCGTTGGCAGCCGGGTCGCTGGATGTCGACATTTTGGACCTCCATCATGGCTCCGCACCGGCGGACCAGCGGGCAGGTCGGCAGCAGATGTTGCAATCACTCGCTTTCGATAACGCGCTCTTCAACCATTTCGTCAACACGCCCGTCGTTGAGATTTCGATTAAATGGCCGGACGTCTTATGGAACCGGACAGGAAATCCCGACCCGAGATTTGGGCTGACCGTCGACGTCCCGTTCCCGGAACATGGGCCAGATCGCAAGCACCGCCTCGAGGAACTTTGCCCGCAGGTTCCAGCAGAGCTTCAAGGCGTCTTTTACCATCCGGAGCGCCGCCAATTTATTGTCTGGCTCAATCACTGGGCGAGCAATCCCCATGGCCGGATATCGCCGGTTCCGGACCGACCCAATCGGGTTCGTGTCCACGACGGTCAGGCTACCTGGGAGCTCGAGTTTCCCAGCAACAGCCTAATCAAGCCCCCTAGTGAAATCCTGCACCAAGATGTGCCTGTCTTTCGAGACCGAGATGGCCGGGAGGTACTGCCTTTCCTTCCGGTCAAGAAGGAGTACATCGACCTAATCGAATGCCGGGCTGCCCCCATTCCAGCGACCCGCCAGGGCGACGACATCGTCTTTACGATTCCGCTGGTCGGCGGGCTTGAGACGCAATGGCGCTTGCCGCGCTCTAGTGTTCGTGACGTTCCCGCCGTGCACTCTGACATATGGCCGGACATCGAACATCCCGCGTGGCGCCGATTCTGGTTGTCGTTGGAGTCAGACTCGGCGACCGTTAGAAACTTCGACTTCGCTGTGTTCGAAGCATCCGAGCACGGATATTATCGAGCTATTACGCGAGTTGACAGTCAGACCAGTAGTCGGTCAACGCTTCGGCAATTCTCATTCATCGGACGCCCTCGTTTGATTTGGCTGGGTGACCTTCAAACCGGCGGCGGCCTCGCTGGGTTCGGACCGCCAGCCCCCCCGAGAGACCAAGCACCCGAGGGAACGATTGCCGTCGACTTCGGGACGTTCCGAACCGCGGTCGTTGTTGCGGTGCCCGGCACGCTCACCGCGGTCCCCTCGCCCGCTCAGACCGGATTCGTCGACTTCCGACGCAGCATCATAGACAATCCACCAGAGGCGGTCCGACAGAGCCACACTCTCATGCCGGACTTGCTGTCCAAAGAGTCAGGCCGCCAAAACCCTGCGCAGACTACCACCGCCGCAGTGTTCGGTTCTGCGTTGGTATATCCGGATGGACCCGTCCCAACTGCGAGTAGCGTGCCCTTCGTCGACTTTGGAATTCCCAGCAAAGCCCTCGAACTCAAAGAGTATCCAAGCACCCGCGAAGAGGCCAAGGCAGGCCTAAAGTGGGATGAGGGCCAAACGGCAGGGACACTACGGACGGCATACCTGAAAGGCGTCTTGTTACTCGCGTGCATAGAGGCCTTTAATCGCGGCGCAAACACGGTCAATCTGCGTTACTCCTATCCCTTGGCATACGATATGTCGGCGGCACTGCGTCAGTCGTTTGTGGAAGCGCGAACTTGGATCAACGAACACGTAATACCGTCCGCGACCGATACTGCGGTTCGGGAGCCGCGCTCCGAATCGGAATCGGGCGCGGCCATGCGCGCGGCACAGGTCACGGACGAATGGGTGCTTACAGCGGACCTCGGGGGTGGAACGCTTGACCTGGCCCTGTTCCAGGAAGAGAAAAACGGTCGGCCGCGAGCCCTCGCATGGGATAGCGTAAAGCTGGGGGCCAACATTGTCGGGCTCAGCTTTGCGGCTCGCACCGGCCAACCTGAACGGATGGTGCGATGGAATATCATCCACGGTCACCTCCGCGCCGACAAGATGCTGGGGGAGGACACCATGAGGCTGTTCTTCCTCTGTATCGAATATGCGGCGCGAGTTGTGGCCGGCACGCTTCTATCCGAGAAGCATGACGGTCCGGCAGTCTCCCTGACACTTGTCCTTCTGGGTAGTGGTTGGCGATGGCACGCAAAGGCGCATCAGCCTGGCGAGGCCGACCGCTTCAACGAACAACATTTCGAGCGTAACTACCTCGATTACCTGAAGAACAGGCTCGAGGTACTCGCACCGGGCCGTGTTGGCAACGCACGAATCCACCCCGGGTTTGTTGCCGAACAGGGTGGTGTTAACGACAAACTTGTCGTCGCGCTTGGCCTTGCGATGATGGCAACGCAAGGAGAAAGGACGTACGAGAGTATTCGCGCCCCCAATTCCCTTCGGGAAGACGACAATGAGTGGTCACGTATGGTTAACGATAAAGAGCGGTGGCAGGCTCCATCAAAAGTACTGAGCGTGCCCGGATTTGATCCGAACTTGGAGCGACGTGCTTCACTGAGCGCAGGCCTCACGGATGTTCGGGACAGTCAGGCCATTCTTACCCGCCTTAGGCAGGTTACGAACGTCGACGAAACACGTCGACGTACCGCGCTCGGCATTACGTACGAACAGCTCATTGCTAGGTGGTTTAAAGATGTGGGTTGAGCTGATCGTCGCTGTCGTTTTTGTTGTCATTCTAACCGGAATCTTCTGGCAGCTGTTCCAGCTATTCGAGTCGCCGAGATCTAGGAACTTAAAGAAATCAAGTTATTCCGGCTCGCAAGCACTGACGAAAAAGTTTGAAGAGATACACAAGAACATCGCAACTCTTCGGAAGGAACTCGCTGCTCTCCGGGACACAGTCAAAGCCCTCGACCATCGCTTCGGTGGGCTGAAAGGCGTCGTCGAAGACCATCAGGATACTCAGTACGCTATTCATACTGGCGTACCGCATTCGCCGCCGCGCAATCCTCACGGAGTACGTGCATACAGCTCGGAGCACCATAATCCAGGTCGATCTGCGCAACACAACCGACCTAACGAAACGCACGGCGCTCAGTATGTAGCAGGCGACTTCCCGGATGCGCCGCTCCATCGCACCTCGGTGGAGAGTCTGGTTCATGACTGGAATGCCATCGCATCTAGGCGTCCAGCGCCGTGGCAAGAGCTTGAGAGCATCGGACAACGGGCCGGATACAACGCTAAAGGCGGCATTCGCGGAAAGTACGGTCTTATGTGGCGAGGTAGTGAGCTTCTATTGCTTCCCATGACGAAGATCAGCGTTGACGTCATTGACAGCGAGTTCTTCGAACGACCGAGAGACGATAAGGACGTAGACATGGTGATTCGACCAGCCAGAGTGGCATTTATTGCCGCGAACGCCGACCCGCAGTATGAGGTCGAAAAGTTCTCCACGGGTGACATGCGATTAGCGGATGTTCTGCGGGTTGTCGACAGGGGCGAGGTAGTGTGAATCAACGAAAACATATGCTCGTTTCCTTCTCGGTGGCCGCACTCATCGCGAGTGCCTTCGGCTGCGCGGGGCCTTTCGGATGCTCAGGGGCGGCGGAGCCGGTCGGCGATCCACCGCCTCAAGGCAAGCCGCGGATTGTGCGGCTGCCCGTGTATGAGGCTCCGCCGAAGCTGGGGCCACAGCGGTCCGTGGAGCGGGTCGTCGTCGCCATCGACCACAGCGTCAGCATGGCCGGTTTCGTTGATGGAAGAGCTATCGAGTCGGTTCGAGCCGCACAGGAGAATTGGCTTCTCAGAAGAGTCGAGCCCGACTCGACCAAGTTCTTCTCCATCGGTGTGCAGCTCAACGCCATCGCGGCCGCAGACATGCTGCGCCGGACCCGATTCAATGGCGCACGAGCCGATCTCAGCCAAGCCCTCACTCATCGCGAACTGACTTCCCCCGACCTCGCTATTGTGATGACGGACGGACAACCTGGCTCCGGGGCACCGGGGGCTTGTACGCCGATCGCCACTGAAACGATCGCTCGGCTTGCCTCGCCGCTTAAGAAACGTATTGAGGAGGGGTATGGCGTGTGGATGTTGATGGAGCAGCTCAACTTCGACGGTCTATTCTTCCTCAACTGCCGCGGCGCGCCGAGCACCATGAAGTCCAAGCTACTCAGAAGTGGGCGCCGACTTCGGTGCGGCAACGAGTGCAGCTATCGATATAAAGGTCCACGACCGCTCTTAACAATCGTGATTGCGAAACCGCATGCCATTGGGGCTACGACGATCTTCGTCAACGAGTACCTCGGTGAGCGTCGCAATGCGGAAGCCATCCGTTTTCACCGCCCCATTCTCGACGGATATTCTACTTCCCAGCCCAGAGCTATGGTGAGCGCTCCTGGAAAGGGTCAAAAACATCTCGCAGTGACGAAGAGTCGGACCAAGTTGTGGATGGCCAGGGTGCCGTGCCCGACCGAAAAAACATTCAGCGTCCTCGAGTTCCCAGTTCAGCGCGGGCCTGGTTTCTCGGCTCATATATCGGACCGGCTGCATAGTATCGTTGGGTTTAAGGAACCCGAACTCAAACTAACGGGGCATATGAAGAGGCTCAAGGAGCCGTTTAACGCCAACGCGCTCAACCGCATCTCGCCGGGGGATTTCTACGGATGCGATGAGGTTTGGGCCATCTACGAAGCCGACATGGGGCGTAGAAAGAAGAGGACCAATAGACACACGTACTTATCCTATGAGGCCGGGCTAATATGCGGCTGCATTCCCCCTTCGCAAACCGGCACCGTCGGGCGGATCGACTTGATGGGCGGGTATCAAATTCATGCGGATGCGGTGATAGACGCTCTCTCTCAGCGCGGCTTCGCCGCGGATCCAAGCCTCTGGTTCGACCAGCCAGGCAAGGTGTATGGCCTGGATATCCTCGTTCAGTACATGGCGCGTCATTCCAAGGAGAAGCTCGGCGCCCACAAGACATTTGTCCACAGTTCCGTGCTCGTGCGAACGCAATAATGGTCGAGGTTTTCCCGCCCACCAGCCCGCCTTGGAGAAGACAGGAGGGATTCAATGCTTGAACTACTGACTGCGTATGCGCTTAAGACTTCGGTCTTCCTCGTCGTTCACCTTGTCCTGGTATTGCGGGGACTGACCATCGCCTGGAAGAGCCGCACGTCGATCGCTGAGCATCTAGCTCTGCTCAACGACGAAATGCGAGAAAACCGTGGGGATGACGAGTGGTCTGAGCTGATCACGGAGTATCGTTCCTTGGATCGCGAAGCATCGCTACCCGATATTCGCGCTGTCTACGAACGCTTGCTCTATACGCCTTCCGCCGAGCTTTCACGCACCATCAACCTCTTCCTTCTGACTGGTGTTATGGGAACGCTCTACGGCCTATTTTCTGCTTCCCGCGAGTTCGTGAAAGCGGACGCGAACGGAAACGGTGTCGGGACACTGGCGAGATTAGGCGGCTCCGGTACCGAATGGAGAATGTTCGAAGCTCTCACGCCTGCCTTTAGCGTGACTATTGCTGCGGTTGGGCTGGCGATTGTCTTTTCGTTTATTCGTCGCAGCGTTGAATCGGTCAGCGACCGGGCCGAGTTCAAGATCATGAAGATGTGGTCGGTTCAGACCGTCGATGCAAACGACCAGGTCAGCGTGATGAGGAACATCGGGGCTCAGCTGCAGAATCTGGGACATACCGTTACGAACAACGTAGGGCCGGGGCTCGCTGCGCTTCGTGGTCACCTTGAGCAGGGGGATGCTCACGGAAGGCTGCTGGCGAACCTCAGCGCGACATGTGAATCGCTGGCTATATCGGTGACAACGTTGACGACCGCCGTCAACGAGTTGAAAACCGGCATTACTGAGCAGCGAGCGCAGCACGTAAGCCTGATTCAGGAACAACACGCCAATGCCAAAACGACGTTCGAGACCCTCAACGCCGAGATGGCGATAAAGTTCACCGCCATGGGGAATGAACTCACCAATCTATCCGCGCGCCTAACCGAGATGCCGGCTTCGCTCAAAACGGCAACCGACGCATATGCTGCACAACTTGCGCATCTCGCGGCCGGGCATTTCGAGAAGGTCGAAGAACAACTTCCGGGCCTCAAGAATAGACTCGAAAACCTCAGTCCTACCGCCGATCAAGCGTCACAGGCGATGCAGACCGTACAAGACGGTATGGTGAAGATCTCGGAAGCGGTCGAAGCCGCGGTAGCAAGAATGGAGAATATCGAAACCTCGATCGCTCACCCGCGTCGCCCTTGGTGGGCGTTTTGGTGGCGTTGATTCCTCACAGAGGAGAGCGGCATGCGGCGTAGATTCAGGAACAGCGAGGATATTTGGCCGTCCTTCGCCGACTTGATGAGCGGCGTAAGCATGATTCTCTTGCTGACTGGCTTGCAGCTTTCGACTCATCTCCGAGAAGCCAAGCACCAGCTCGTTATCATGGCCAAGGAGCTCGAGGAGGCAAAACGAACGATTGGCGTTGGTGAGGAACTAGTCGCAGAACTGCGCGAAGTACTCAAGAAAAGCGGCATCGAGACCAGCGTCAACTCCTACGGCAATTTGGAAATCCCATCTGACTTGCTCTTTGATCTAGGCAAGGCCGAGATCCCCGAAGCTCAAAAGGACCACGTGACGGACTTGGGGCAGTCGCTCCTCAGCTTGCTCGACGATCCTGAATACGCAAAGTCCGTCGCGCTCATTATGGTCGTCGGCCATACAGATTCGGTAGGAGACGCCAACATTAACCGGACGCTGTCGACACTCAGGGCTCGAGCCCTAGTCGAGAGCTGGCTCACCGAGGTCTTACCAAATCGAGAAGAGGATGACGGCCAGCGATGTAAGGCCGCCAAGCTCATCGCAGCAGGCTTTGGAGAGACAAGACCCAAGATTGTGTACGGGAGCGGTGCGGCGTGTCGCAACCAAGAGGGCGAAAGGGGCTGCCGTCGCAATCGACGGATCGAAATCCGCATCGTCCCGAAGAAGCAAGACGAAGCAGAAGTCGCCGGATGTCCTTAGACGCCATCAACGGAGTACTCCGCGGCGAGCGGTGCTGCATGCGAGCACTTCCCGGACGTCAGCGTTCGATGCATCGAACATTAGCAGCGCATCTCCGCAGACCGCTGGCCGCAGCTACCGTTCCGGCAAGTTTGGCGGCCCGTGAGAAGCAGCGATGGGGCTGCCGA
>CAZFIV010000137.1:0-17316 GCA_964519665.1 uncultured Myxococcales bacterium | reverse complement strand
CCGTTAACGTTGTGATCGCTGGTCGTGGCCCGCAGGGGCACGAGCCAGGGAGCCTTCGAAGGCGTCGTCAGACGCCGTTAACGTTGTGATCAGTGGTCGTGGCCCAACCGGGGCACGAGCCAGGGAGCCTTCGAAGGCGTCTCCAGACGCCGTTAACGTTGTGATCGCTGGTCGTGGCCCGCAGGGGCACGAGCCAGGGAGCCTGCGAAGGCGTCGTCAGACGCCGTTACGGTGGCGATGACGAGCCATGTTTCGACACCGGCCGGCCGCTTTGCGGTTCCCCTCGACGAGCCTTTCAGACCACGGCCCTTGCTTCGCCGTTTTGGCAGGAGACGAATGTCGCCTGGTTCGTCGGCGCGACTACCGCTCTTCTTTGGCTGCTCCCGAAGCTGCCCGCCAAGGTCCCGATCAAGCTCGACCTGTTTGGGCAGCCGGCCGTCTGGGGACGTCCCCAATAGCTTTGGCTTTGTGCCTCCGATCTATCTTCCGCTCGCCGTCCTCGGCTCGACGATCGTGGCGATCGTGGGGCCCATGGCGTACTTCATCCCTTGGTTGATTCGCGTGCAGGACGCTCTGCGCATTTACGTGGGCTCGGAAGTTCTCGGCACGCACGCCGCCGGCTGGCGGCTCGGTGGCGTCATCTACTTCGCCCCGAAAGACCCGGCTCTGTTCGTCCCGAAGAAGATAGTATCGGCCAGACCCTCAACATGGCACGACCGGCCTCATGGATGCTGCTTGGCGTACTCATCGCGACGCCGGGCTTTGTGGCGTGGATATTTGCAGTCGACCGAGTGTTGGAGCTTGCCGGGCTAGAGCCGGTTTCGCGGCGGGCTGGTCCGGCGCACGCTGAAGGTCTTTACATACGTATGCGACATTTCTACGGGTTTTTAAGTCAGTGCGGCGCTAGGTGACGGCTACCCGTGTCGAGTATCCTCGCCTAGAGAAGGGGAACAGGGTAGCACACGTCTGATTTGATGGAGCCTGTCGAACCGCTGCTCACCGTGGCGCTGATCCTTGCGACGAGCATGCTTGCTGGCCAGTTGACCGTTCGGGTCGGCTTGCCGAGCGTGACCGGACAGATCCTCGCGGGTATCCTGCTGGGGCCGGCCGTCCTTCACGTTTTCGATCACGAGCAGGTCCTCTCGTTGCAGCCGGTGACTCAGTTTGCGTTGGGGCTCATCGCGGTCACCGTAGGGAGCCACCTACACCTCACGCGGATTTTGGTCGCGCGGCGGCGGCTCATCTTTCTGTTACTCTTCGAGAGCGTCGTAACCCCGCTTGTCGTCTTTCTCGTCCTTCATTTCGTGTTCGGACCCGGCTGGGTCGTGGCCGCGATCCTGGCCGCGCTAGCGGTCGAGACTGCGCCCGCGACCGTGCTGGCGTTGGTCCGCGAAGCGCGGGCCAAGGGCGTGTTCGTCCGGACTCTGCTGGCGGCGGTGGCCCTCAACAACATCGCGACGCTGTGCCTGTTCGAGGTTACGCATTCGACCGGCCGCTCGATGCTGCAGCGGGGCAGCGCTACGCTCTCCGATGCGCTGTCGGGCCCGCTCGTCGCGGTTTTGGGCAGTGCCGCCCTGGGGGCGAGCGTCGGCCTTGCGTTGATCTTTGTGACCCGCCGAGTGGTTCGTTCGGACCACCTCACGACAGCGTCGCTGATTGCGATTCTGTTGACGGTGGGTATCGGATCTCAGCTTGGGCTGTCCTCGTTGCTCGCGTGCCTGGTATTGGGGCTGGTCTTGGCCAACGTCACGCCCGACAAAGAAGAGATCGGCGATCGCGTCTTCAAGAACTTCGAAGGGGCGATTCTCGCGGTGTTCTTCATGCTCGCCGGCGCCGAGGTCGACTTCGGTTACCTGCTCTCCGCGGGGCTGATGGCCTTCGGCCTGGTCGCGGCCCGGATCGTCGGCAAGTTAAGCAGCGCGGCTCTCGCCATGCGGGCGGCGTCGGCCCCCGATACCGTGCAGAAAAATCTCGGATGGGCGCTCATTCCGCAGGCCGGGTTGTCCGTGGGCCTTCTCTTGTCGCTCAATGACGACGAAGCCTTCGCCGAGGTTCGCCCGCTGTTGCTCGCGGTGGGACTCACGTCGGTGCTGGCCAACGAGCTCATTGGACCGATCACGACCCGCATTGCGCTGCGCCGTTCCGGCGACGCAGGTAAAGATCGGGCCCGGCTCATCGACTTCTTGCACGAAGAGAACATCACGACGACCCTGAAGGCTCGTACCTCCGATGAAGCCATCGACGAGCTGACCCAGCTGCTGTTCAAGACCCATCGCTTGAATCCCGAACATCGGGCTCTTTTTGTCGCCTCGGTCAGCGCCCTCGAGCAACGCGCGTCGTCATACCTGGGCGATGGACTTTCCATCCCCCACGGCGAGCTCCCAGACGGTCGGGGTATCGTCGGGGTCATGGGCATCAGCAGCGAGGGCATCCGGCTCGAAGAGACCGGCGAACGGGTGCACTGCATCGTCCTGCTGGCGACGCCAACCAACCAGCGCGACCGACACCTCGAAGTGCTCGCTGCGTTCGCCCGCGCCATCGGCCAAGACCGCAACATCCGGCATCAGCTGTACGAGGCCGAATCCCCTGCTCACGCTTACCAGTTGCTCCACGCGGAGGACGCGGAGGACTTCAACTACTTCCTAGACGAGGCACCGGATGGGCGCCCCGAATGACGACTCGGCGCAACGAAGCAGGCACCGGAAGTGAATCCCGTCCCAGCCCGAAAAGAATGCCCGAGCTCACGAACAGGCGACGCGCACGCCTGCCGGTCGCTCCGGGGGCGAGACACTAAGGGGCAATCGTCTTTTTGATGGCCTTTGCGATCGGCGCCGGGACGCTGCTGAGGGCAGTCAGCATGTGGGGCAGCGCTTTTAGCTTCAAGCCTTCGTACTCGGTCGGGACGATCGCGTCGATCAAGAAGGGGCCGCGAGACGCAAACGCGTTTTCGAGGGCCGCGTTGAAGTCTTCGGCCCGGCCGACGCGCTGCGCAGGCACACCCATGCCCTGAGCCATCGACACGAAGTCGAGCGCGGGCTCGGAGAGGTCGAGCTGTGCCTTCGCCTCCGGACCGATCGTCTCGGCGCGGACTCTCTGGAGCTCGATGTTGAGGATGCCGTACGAGCGGTTGTTGAAGATGATGGTCTTTACGTCGAGACCCTCGCGCGCGATCGTCCACAGCGCCTGAATCGTGTACATGGCGGAGCCATCGCCCACGAGCGCCAGCACCGGACGGTTAGGCGCGGCCGTCGCGGCGCCTACGGCGACGGGCAGGCCCTGCCCGATCGCGCCGCCGGTCAAAGTCAGCAGCGTGTGGCGAGGCGCCCCGGCGGTGAACGTTGGCAGCTTGAGGCCCGAGGTCTGCGCTTCGTCGGAGATGATCGCGTTGGCCGGTAGCAGCGCTCCGATCGCCTGACACACCTTGGCACCGTTGAGCTTCCCTTTGGGCAGCGCGGGCCGTTTCGGACCCTCGAGCTTGGGCGCGGTGGCGGCCGCGCCTATCGCATCGACCAGCGCCTCAAGGGAGGCCACCGCGTCTTCATGCGGCTGCACCAAGGTGTGGAGCGTGCAGTCGCTGGGCACCAGGTAGCTCTTCTTGCCGGGATACGCGAAGAATGAAACCGGGGCCTTCGCATCTACCAGAACCAAGTGCTCGTAGCCGCTGAGCTGGACCGTCGCCAGTTCAGCGAAGTACGCGATCCGCTCGACGGACGGCAGCCCTTCGCCGCGCTCGAGGCGCGTCGGAAAGACTTCGCAAAATAGCTTGGCGCCCGTCTTTTCGGCGATCTTGGACGCCGCGCGAAGGCCGGGCTCGTGCAGCACTCGATTGCCCATCAGAAGCGCCACCTGGTTGCCGGACTTCGAGATCACATCGGCCAGAGCCTGCACGGTGGCGTCGGACGCCCGCGGCGGTTGCGCAGCCGGATGCGCTTGCGCGGGCTCTGCGCCTTCGTTCCACGAGACATCGGCGGGCAAGATCAGCGTTGCGATCTGTGCGGGAGGGCCTTTCGCGACCGCGACGGCTTCCGCCGCATCGGCAGCGAGCTGGCCCGTTTCAGGGGTCGCTTTAATCCACGTGGAGATGTTCTTGGCCACCGCCTCGATATCCGACTGAAGCGGCGCGTCGTACTGTGCATGGTAGGTCGCATGGTCGCCGACGATGTTGATCATCGGGACACGCGCCTTGCGGGCGTTGTGCAGATTCGCCAGGGCGTTGCCGAGCCCGCACCCAAGATGGAGGAGCGTGGCGGCCGGCTTGCCCGCGATGCGCGCGTAGCCGTCGGCTGCGCCGGAGGCAACTCCTTCGAACAGACACAGGACGCCTCGCATCTCTGCGTCGTCCAGCGCGGCCACGAAATGCATCTCCGAGGTGCCGGGATTGCTGAAGCAAGTGTCGACACCCGCGTTGACGAGCGTCCGAATCAATGCGTGTGCGCCATTGCTCATCGGTGGTGGAACTCCATACCAATGTCCCTGTCGAGGGTCATCAGAAAATCGTGAGCAAAAGGGTCGATTCACCAGTGGACGGGGGACGCGCAAGGGATGCTCCCGCGACGGACCATCCCTTGAAGGCGACCGCAGGTTGGCCTTCGTGATGCTCGACGCCCGTCCAAGGTGATCGAGTACCGCCTAAACGTGAATTCGCAGCCATAGGCGAAGCGCAGGCGAGGCTCATCGGCGGGGTCGACGGTGATGTCTCGAGTCGATAGGGTGTCGACGCACCCGATGACTGCGGTCGGGCGACCGGACGGCGGCGACCGGTGCGGGCAGCGACAGGGGCCCTGGCGCGGATTCCGCAAGCGCGGTAGCCATGAGGAGGTATGACCGCTACATCTCATGGTTGGCTGGCTTCGGCCCTTCGCTTCTCTGCCGCAGTGGCGCTGACGTTCGTGGTTGCGACGTGCGGTGACGACGAGTCTTCGAGTCCGAACAACAACAACTTCGGCTCCAATAACAACGGTGGCTCGAGCAATAACAACAATGGCTCGAGCAATAGCAACGGCTCGAGCAATAACAATGGCTCGAGCAACAACAACACGTCGGGCAACAGTAACAACGCCAACAGCAACACGCAGATGTCGGCGTGGCCCATCGAGCGGGTGACCGTGGGCGCCGGTGGCATCGAGAGCGAGGACGATACCAACGGTATCACGGTCAACGCGGACGGTCGCTACGTGGGCTTCGAGTCAACGGCGACCAATATCACCACCATCGTGCCCACCAACACGAGGAACATCTTCGTGCGCGACAGAATAGCCGACACCACCGTGCTGGCCAACCTCAACGGCAGCGGTCAGATCATGGGGGCGCTGCAAACGTTTGCCCTGTCCGACGACGGGACGAAGGTGATGTTCCATTCGACCTACGAGGCCTTCGATGACGACCAGAGCAGCCGTCAGGCTTTCTTCGTTCGAGACCTCGTCAACGACACCACAGTCATCGCCACCCTCATCAACAACGGGGCACGCATCAACGGGGACACGCGAGAGGCAGACATGTCGGGCAACGGCCGCTATGTGGCCTACGTTTCCGACGGTCTCAACCTTCCGGTGACCAATGGGCATGTGCAGCTGTACTTGCGCGACCTGGTCAACGGCACCACGCTCTTCGTGAGCGGTACCACCGCCGACCCCGCGAATCGCGCGGCCCAGTCGCCAGACTTAAGCGACGACGGGCAGCGGATCGTATTTGTCTCGGAGGCGACGAATCTCCTCGCCAACGCCAACGGCGAGCGACAGGTTCATCTATTCGACGTGGGCGCCGAGACCATCACCGCGGTGAGCGTGAACAATCAGGGCGACCTCGCTGATTCCGGTACGCAGAAGCCCAGCATCTCCGGTGACGGTCGGTACGTGGCGTTCTTTAGTACCGCCAGCAACCTGGTCGCCGGCGTGACCGACGGCCAATCCTATGCCTATCTGCGCGACACCCAAAGCGGCACCACCGTGGTGGCCAGCGTCGATACCGTGGGCCAGCCCGTGAGGTCCGGGGGCGACCCTTTGAGTCTGTCGGACGACGGCCGATATGTCACGTTCAGCACAGTCGACGCGGGCGACCCCGGCGATACGAACAACCGGACCGACGTGTACCGGTTCGACCGAACTACGGGCACCTCGACCCGTATCAGCTTCACCTACACGATGGCCGAGCCCCAACTGAACAGCAACGAGCCTGCCCTCTCCGGCGACGGCGGGACCGTGGTCTTCCTCAGTCCGGCATCCGACATGGTGGTGGGCCAGACGAAGGTTCAGAACGAAGGCTACGCGGTCGACGTGCCCGATTGACCTGGGCACACGAAGGCGATGTCCGCGCTCGAATCTGAGCGCGTCGAAGCGCTGCAACCCGAACGATTGACCGACTGTTACCCGGCGAGGCGGGTCCGGCCGAGCGCGCTGGTCGAGCGGTTTCGCGCCGTTTTCGAGGCCCGATGTCGGCTCACGGCCATGAGGTACGCAGCGCTAGCTCCGCAAGTACATCACCGAGCGCATGAGCAGGACTCGGCTGTGGTCGGCTTCGTGCCCGTTGCGGTTGCGCGCCCTTCGTCCGAGGCATCCGTAGCCGACGTGGTGCTGAACGACGGATAATGCCGTGTTCCACCCGATTCGAGACGACAGATCGGTCGCTACGTTTCGTCGGTGCTGCAGTCGATGACGGCGAAATCTCACTATCGCGCAGCGACTGACGGACAAGGCTATCGAGACATCGGTCCAAGTACGACGCCGAATCGTGCACCGGGACGATGATGCTGACTTTGGGTTCAGCCGTCGGCACGAAGAGACTTCAGGTGGTTTCGGTGCGCGGTGGCACAAGCTCTGCGTCGAAGCGGAAGACGCCGCAGAACAGCAACCGAAGCGAGTTGATCGCTTCGGTGGAGAGTCCTCGCCGCTGACCATCTGAGATGAGCAGTCGGTTGCCCAGGGAACCATCGTGATGGGTGTCGGTCAGGTACTTGAGTGCGTTTTTCTGTCGCGTCTGCATCATCAGTCGCCGGGTGACCAAGGACCAAGCATCGATCCCCGGGTGCACGCGTCGCAGCTTGAAGCCGAACCTTTCCGCATGGATCTTGAAACCGTAAGGCGTGAAGTTAAAGGTGCTGTTGCTGTGGAACGGTTCAAGATGGGAGACCGAACCGATCAAGTGTCCTCCAGGGCGTAGAACCCTCGCGAGCTCCGAAAAAGTCTCGTTGGGGTCCTGGATGTGCTCGAGTGTTTGGTCGGCAAGAATGACATCGAACGAACGGTCGTCGAAGGGGAGGGTGAGACCATCATAGAGCGTGACTCGCTCATGATGCTCCGTTCGCGATTTGGACTCGATGGAGTCCGGAATGTCGACGCCGTGCCAGCTATAACCAAGAGCTTCGCACCTATGCCGGTTGCGCCCCGTACCGCAGCCGAAGTCCAGAAGGCGAAGGTTACGACGGGTTCGGCTAAGGTCTTGGAGAAATGTGTAGTGGCTTATGCCGGTCAATTGATGACGGTCGATGGCGTCGCCCAGACTCGTTCGGAGCGAACCGTCGTCGCTGAGCACCGAGCCCGTCAAAAAGGTGGACCGGAGAAATTCCATGACTTCCAGCTGCTTGCGCTCTGAAAGTCCTCTATCGCTACATTCGGCTTCGAAGCTCGGTTGCGAAGCCGTTGGTCGTATGCGCCCAAGAACTTCGCCGAGAAGCGAACCACGGAGGAGCAGGCGGGTAGCGCGCGCACCGGCTCGAAGCGAGCGGCCAACCAGTCCGTGCATGGGCGGGCGGTTACTGAACGAAAGAGGCCATGTCAATGGGTTATTGCCGGCCTCGATCCCGTTCGCGGAGGCGATGAGAACGATGAAGCAATCGCCGCGCATGATGCGGCCTCCCATTGCGGCGACCTGAATGGAGCCGTCGAGTGCGAACGAAAGCGCGAATAGATCTCTACGGAAGTGCCGACAGCCGGTTGGTACCTCACCCAGTGTTAGCCACCGCGATGGGGCTCTCGCCTTACCTCGCCAGACGGGATCTGGAGCGTATCGGCTCGCGTAACCCGTCGCGTTACAGATTCAGCAACACGCATGGGCGACCCGAAGGCGCCGACCCAGCCCAGGATGGCGAGCTCCAACAAACGATAGCCCACGGGTTTTTGAACACGGACCCCATTGACGTGTCTTTAATTTTAAATTAAACGTTTATGCATGTCGATTACAGATATTGAAACGCAGCGTCAAACCCACCCCCACTGGCCGATCCAGGCGACGAGCGCGGGCGCCACCGTGAACGCGCAGCTCCCCTGGGCCCTCCTTAGCGTCCTGTTCGTCATCGGCGGCTACTTCGGCGTCGCGGCCGTCCTCAAGCCCCTCCTCGACGGCGTCGCCATCGCTGGATACGAAATCCAGTGGAGCGTCTGGGCCTCGTCCATCCTCACCCTCATCGTGCTGGCGTGGGCCCGCGTTGGTCGGGGCGGGCTGGCCTCGCTTGGACTGTCACGGCCGCGCTCCTACGTTCGAGGCGTCCTGCTCGGCGCGGTCGCGACGGTCGTGATTTACGCCGCCATCGTCATTCCCGTCATCGTCCTCGTCTCCGCCGGGCTGATCAGTCCCCCGCCCGACGACGCGTCGGCGATGGTGGTCAGCGGGCCGAGCCTTCCGCTTTCGATTGGGCTCACGCTCGTCATCATGTGGATCAACGCCGCCTTCGGCGAGGAGCTCCTCTTCCGCGGCTTCCTGATGAACAATCTGCAGCGGGCGCTCGGCAACGGCGTGGTCAGCGGGCTCGCGGCGGCGCTTGTCGTGGCGGTGGTCTTCGGCGCCATGCACGTTCCGTCGCAAGGCGCCTACGGCTTCGTGATCACGGGGATGGCGGGCCTCTCCCTCGGCGTCTTGTTCCTGGTCGGCAAGCGGAACCTGTTCCCCGTGGTCATCGCGCACGGCTTGATCAACACGATCGGCGTCTTCGCCGAAGCGGCGATGGCGACCTAAGACCGGACCGCGACCAGTGGGTTCGCCCCACTGCACGACGCGACGCCCTCCGTCATGACCGCACGGGGCGAATCGCCTCGATGAGGCAGATCGATTCGGCGTGACCGGCAACGGGCGCAAGGTTGCGAAAAATAGAAGGGCTCGTCGCAAGCCCGCCCCAACCTGGCGCGTTCTGAAACCATGGGGCGTACGAGGCATCATAGGATGGATGTCCATCAGCGAGCAGCTTGTGAGCCAAGCGTGGCGTGAGCTCGACGCCTCGATCATCCGGTACCGCGGCGAGCCCGTCGGCACCATCGCGGCACGAGATCCAAACGCGGGCGCGTTGAACTACGATCAGTGCTTTACCCGCGACTTCGCCGTCTCGGCCATCGCGTTCCTCTTGCGCGGCGAAACAGCGATCGTGCGGAACTTCCTGACCGTGATGGTCGAGATGCAGAGTCATGACAAGCACCTGGACTGCTTTCGGCCGGGTGCCGGGCTCATGCCCGCCAGCTTCGCGGTTCAGCAACGAGGGCACAGCGAGGTCCTCGTCCCCGACTTCGGTGAGCGCGCCATCGCCCGCGTTGCACCGATCGACTCGGGGTTTTGGTGGCTCCTTGTCCTTGGTGCTTACACTCGAGCGACGCATGACGATACCCTGGCGCGCCGCGAGGATTTCCAGCGTGCGATCCGGCTCGTGCTCGAGCTTAGCCTCGCGCCGCGCTTCGACATGTATCCGACGATGCTCGTCCCCGACGGCGGCTACATGATCGACCGGCGGCTGGGCGTAGACGGGTACCCGATCGACATCCAGGCGCTGTTTTTCGCCGCGCTCTTGTCCGCCCGCGACCTGCTGCCGAAGGATGACCCCGTCACTGCGGTTGTCACCGAGCGCCTGGCGCACCTGCTCTACCACATTCGGCGGTACTACTGGCTGGACTTTAAGCGACTGAACGACATCTATCGATACGAGGTAGAGGAGTACGGAGAAGCCGTTGTCAATAGCTTCAATATCTACCCGGACTCCATCCCCGATTGGGTCATGACGTGGCTGCCGCCCCGCGGAGGCTACTTCGCCGGCAACCTCGGCCCGGGTCGTTTGGACTTTCGATACTTCGCGCAAGGCAACCTTCTAGCAGTCATGACCTCCCTGGCCGACGCGGAACAGTCCGCCGCCATCATGGACTTGATCGATTCGCGCTGGGAAGACCTCATCGGCGCGATGCCCGCTACGCTGTGCTATCCCGCGTTGGTCGGCCGCGACTGGCATGTCGTTACGGGCGCCGACGCCAAGAATACGGCCTGGTCATACCATAACGGGGGGCACTGGCCGTTTTTGCTGTGGGTCCTGGCCGCAGCGGCGATCAAGGTCGAGCGAACCGACCTCGCCGAGCGTGCTCTCGCGCTCGCGGCTGAGCGAATCGGGGAGCAGGACTGGCCCGAGTACTACGATGGTCGGGAGGGAAGACTGGTCGGCAAAGAAGCGCGGTGTTTCCAGACCTGGAGCGTCGCTGGCTTTCTCGCCGCAAACGAACTATTGGCGCGGCCGGACGGCGTGCGGTTCCTGACTTGGGACGAGCATCCCGAAGTCGTCGCCTGCGCGGTGCCAGTCGCGAAGGCCCCATAGTGGGCGGCCCACCCGAGTACACTGTCGGGCTCGGTGTCGGTCTTGCCCGACATAGACCTCGCCTTGGTTGCACGACTCGCCGAGGTTCGCCCCATGAGCCGCGCGGTACGCGAGCTCCGAACGCCGCCTACCTCGAGCAACTATGATGGATAGTCTGGAAGTGAGATGCGCATTTGTCGATCGAGAAAAGCAGCTCAGACCTGGTTCCAGCACTACGGATCGGAGTGCGCACGATGCAGGTCACCGCCTCCATCGCGGTAGCGCACTTGCGCTCGAAAAACGTCGGCAGGCTTTGACAGGCTGCAGGCCGGACTCAAGCGACGTCGAGACCGTACGCAAGTTGTTGGAATGAAATGGCCGTGCAATTGCACGGTGAATTCGACGGCAGGCTCGGGCACGCCGCAGCGCGCTGAGGCCATACGGATGACAACCTCGCAGCTGCCGAAGCGCTCAGCCGGGGTCGATAGTCCCAGGAACCTGGAGCGTCGAGAGTTTCAGCCCTACCATCGAATAACGGCCAAGCCGTCGATTCGCCGGAAATCCTCCTCGTTTCGCGTGGCCAAGCTCATTTTGTGCGCCAGTGCTGTTGCTCCGATGAGAAGGTCGTGTGCGCCGATCAGTGCACCTGCCGCCGTCAGGTCCGCCCAGACACGAGCATGAATCCGCGCCACAGGAAGATCGACGGATAAGATGGCCAAGCTGGAAACGACAGAATCAACCCAAAGCTGCCGTCGATGACGCCGCTGCGCAGTTTTTGCTCGATGGACTCCGTGCAGAAGCTCGCTCACCGTTATCGAGCTGATGGCGACCTCGACGTCGGACGGAACATCCGCTGGTCGGCCATCACGCTCCCACGCAATCAAGACGCTGGTATCGATCAAGACGTCCATGGATTGTCCTGCCTCAGCTGGAACGCGACGCCAAAGGGCTCCATGATAAGGAGCTGAGGAGCGTGCCGTATGGCCAAGCAGAAGCGCCGTCGATTCACATCCGAGCAGAAAGCCGCGATTCTTCGCCGGCACCTCGTCGACAAGATCCCGGTCTCCGACCTATGCGACGAGTACAAGATCCAACCGAGCGTGTTCTACGGCTGGCAGCGGCAGCTGCTCGACAACATGGAGATCGCGCTGGACGGCAGCAAGGGCCGGCACGCCTCCGAGCGGCGGGGCACGAAGCTCGAACGCGAGAACGAGGTCTTGAAGGCGAAGCTGGCGAAGAAGGACAACGTCATCGCGGAGATCTCCGAGGAGTTCGTCGCGCTGAAAAAAGGCATCATGCGAACGTGGCGTCCTTAGGCAGTCCGTTTCCAACCTTCATGTTGCCATCGGCTATCGATGCAGGTTTAGTTGCGAGCTGGATACTGCATCGACCAGAAAGGGCAACGGAGGACGGTTATGGACAGGTTCATTGGACTCGACGCTCATTCAAGCAGCTGCACGTTTGCTGTGATGGGGCCAAGCGGAAAGAGGCTCCGGTCGGATGTCATCGAGACAAACGGGCGGAGCTTGATCGAGTATCTCAAACAGATTCCCGGTCGGCGTCGCCTCTGCCTGGAGGAAGGTACCTGCAGCGCATGGCTTTTCGAGCTGCTCTCCCCGCACGTGGACGAGTTGATTGTAACAGCCGTAACCGAGAAATCGCCGCGCAAAAGCGATCGGGAAGACGCGTTCGTATTGGCGAACCAGCTCAGAACCGGCAGTATCGGGAGGCGGGTCTACAAAAACCCAAGAGCCTACGTTGCGCTGCGCGCGTTGGTTCAGGTGCACCTGAAGCTCGTCAGCGACTATACCCGCACGCAGAACAGATTGACGAGTTTGTTCCGCGCACGGGGCATGGCAGTTCCGAGAAATATCGATTCCGCTGCGGTGAAACGCCTGCCCGTCCGATTGCGGCTAGCCGCAACGAGGTTGCTCGATTCGCGCAACTTCACTGCCGACCTTCGGGCCGAGGCGGAAGCCGATGTCTGCAGGGAGGCACACAAGCACTCGATCACGCGGGTGCTCGAAACGGCACCAGGAATGGGCACAATACGGGTCGCCCGACTTGTTGCCACTGTCATCGAGCCAAATCGCTTCCGAACTTCCCGCCAGTTCTGGGCGTACTGCGGACTAGCGATTGTTACTCGGGCCTCAGCCGAATGGCGGCAAGGAACGACGGGGCGATGGGAACGGATTCGCACGCCGATGCCCCGAGGCCTCAACCGAAACCACAATCGCGTGCTCAAAGATGTGTTCAAAGGGGCTGCGACAACTGTGATCACGAGACTGCCAGAAGACCCGCTTCACGCCGACTACAGGAGACTGATCGCTGGAGGCACGAAGCCGCACCTCGCGAAGCTCACGATTTCGCGCAAGCTTGCCGCGATGACGCTGGCTATGTGGAAAAGAGGGGAGGCGTACAAGCCCGAGTCATATCGAAGCAAGTCATAGCTCGTCGCGGATGTGTAAAACGTGGTTACGACAACGGTCGTTCCCATTGCACCCGGAGCGGCGATTGGTTCGAAGGGAAGCATCCACCCAAGCTCTGGACCTGCACCAAGCCAGAGTCCCGGAAAAAAGGCTATGCCCCTTTGCTGGACCAGATGAAGCGATGGCCCGAAGAGGCCCAGATAGAAGGATGGTCCGCGCACTATGCGCGAGCTCGAAATGGCTTCGATGTCGCTGATGGGCAAGGATACCGGACTTATGTCGGCAGCTACGTTGCGAACGCATACCCGCGCGGCTTGGAGGCGGGGAGTTTCAGACGTTCGCACGGACGCGATGGAGGTTCACTAACAGGACGCCGGCTGCAAGAGCTGGTCACCTGGGATGGCGGGGTGTGTCTTGACATCCTGTTCGATAGAAGAGCTTGGGGAGCCCTGAACGGACGCTGGGTTCCCCACGATACCCGCGACGAGGTCATCGACTTTGTCGCGGATTGGTCCGACAAGACGGGGCTGGCAGCCTCATTGTTTGTGCGGTGGATTGGCATGTCTCGTGGCAAGTTCTACGACTGGCGGGCGCGGTACGGAAAAGCGAACGAGCACAACGCGAAGGTGCCGAGGGATCATTGGATCGAGAGCTGGGAACGACAGGCGATCGTCGACTACCATGATGCAAATCCACTCAATGGCTATCGCAGGCTCACCTTCATGATGCTCGACGAAGACCTTGTCGCTGTCAGCCCTTCTACGGTCTACCGCGTGCTCCGCGCCGAAGGGCGTCTAGATCGATGGAATCCGAAGCCATCAAGGAAGGGGGCCGGCTTCCAGCAGCCCGACGCGCCGCACGCGCATTGGCATATCGACATCTCGTACCTGAACCTCGCAGGGACCTTCTTCTATCTGTGCATGGTCCTGGACGGCTACAGCCGCTTCGTCGTGCACTGGGAGATCCGCGAAGCTATGAAAGAGGTCGACGTCGAGACGATCCTGCAGCGCGCGCGGGAGAAGGTCCCGGACGCACGCCCACGCATCATCTCGGACAACGGGCCGCAGTTCGTGGCGCGCGACTTCAAGACCTTCATCCGACTCGCGGGCATGACCCACGTCCGAACGTCACCGTACTACCCGCAGTCCAACGGGAAGCTCGAGCGGCTGCACGGCACTCTGAAGGCAACGACAATTCGACCTGCGCAGCCCGAGAACGTCGAGGAGGCTCGAGCCCTCGTCGTCGACTTCGTCGAGCACTACAACAACGCCCGCCTTCATAGCGCGATCGGGTACGTCACCCCCGCGGACAAGCTCGCGGGCCGCGAGGAAGCCATCTGGGCGGAACGAGACCGACGACTCGAAGCGGCCCGGGCGCGCCGTGCACAGCGTCGAGCCGAAGCGAGGGTCGCATGAAGTTGTCGAGCTCGAGGCAGGAATCGATGCCGCCCCGTGCGTGTGACGGCCATGGTCTACCTTTTCGCGAAGTGCGATATCATCAATACTCAACCGTCGCGTTCACGCTGAACCAAGACAGGATGATCATTCAGCGGTGGTTGGTCACGCTTGATCGCCTCAAGGTCCTCCACGAAGTCGGCCCCCATAGGTCCCGCAGCGTCGAGTGCTGCGAGCAGGTCTGCGACGTTCGAACGTCGACGTGCCGGCGGAACGATTCGTGCAACAACCACGCCATTCCGAACAATGTCAAAGGACTCTGACTCGAAGTGCACACGGTCAAGCATGCTCGAGAAACGACGAGATGCTTCGGTTGCCGTCACCGATTCGGCCATGAATCAGATTATCTGATTCTTCGCCCGACGGCATCAATAGGTTCGTGGCCATACTGTTCCACTCGAGGATCGCGCAGAAGGAGAGCGCTTTCATGGCGATTTCGGCCGATGGCCTGTGGCTCGCCATAAGGCCGAACGTACCGCTACTACTGAAGAATTCGCCTTGTGCGTGTCGCCGGGTTGGCAGAGTCTTCTCGCGGATTCGCGCCCTCTTCGCGCTGCTCGGCGCGCTCGTCGCGGGCTTCCATGGCTGGGTGCATCTCGCGGTCGAGAACGCCGCGCTGCCGCAGCAGCTCGCTGTATTCAAGCAGAAGCGACCGCGCCCATCGCTTTCGGCGAGCGACCGCCTTTTCTGTGTGCTTCTTCATCGCGTTTGGCCGAACTGGCGCAATGCCCTCGTCATCGTACAGGCGGACACGGTCGTCCGGTGACATCGCCAGGGCTTCCGTATCTTCTGGGCCTGGAAGTCTCGAAGACGCTCGCCGGACCGTCCTCGAGTTGACCTCGAAATCCGTCAACTGATCCGGAGGCTGGCCAACGACAACGGTTGGGGCGCACCGCGCATCCATGGCGAGCTCCAGAAGCTGGGATTCGACGTGTCCCAGCGAACTGTCTCTCGCTACATGCCTCGGCGCACCGGAACGCCTGACCAACTCGACCGTTGGAAGGCCTTCCTGCGGAACCACCGAGAGGGCATCGCGGCGATGGATTTCTTTTCGGTCCCGACGATTACGTTCAACGTGCTCGGTTTCACGGCCGGATGACGCAAAGAGCCAGGGCGGCTGGGTCGGCCGCCGACGGAGGCAGAGGTCGAGGTCGGTGTGCCTGGAGGCGAGACCCTCTCTTTTCGGCTGCCTCCGGAGGCCGTTCGCGCGCTCCTCGAGGTGCTGGGTCAGCTGGCCAACGGGACCGCGGTGACCGTCGTCCCCAGTCATGCCGAGCTGACCACCCAGCAGGCCGCCGACGTCCTCAACGTGTCGCGGCCCTACGTGGTGACGCTGATGGAGAGCGGCGAGCTCCCCTTCCGCAAGGTGGGCACGCACCGCCGAGTGCGAATGGCGGACCTCCTCGTATACAAAGAGCGCGACGACGCCGAGCGGCGGGCCGCTATGGACCAGCTCGCGGCCCAGGCGCAGGACCTCGACCTGGGCTACTGAGCTTGGGCGTGTCGTTCACCGCCGTCTACGACGCCAACGTTCTTTACCCGGCGCCGCTGCGGGACCTCCTGATGCGCATCGCCTTAACAGGCATCGTCCGCGCGCGCTGGACGGATCAGATCCTGTCGGTGTCGGCGTTGGCATCCGCAGAATTCGAAGAGGCCATCATTAGGCGCTGCATCAGCCCGCGTTAAGACTGTATCAACGCTTCGGTCCTCCGACAGTGCTATAGTGCCCCGGATGACGAGCTCGCTCGAAGACACCGGTCGTCCCGCAAAGGCCGTGGACCAGAGCCGCTGGTTGATGGACCTCGACGACGTGCCCGAGACCTTCCTTCACGATGTGATCATCGAGCTGCTCAAGCTCGTGCTCAAGTACCGGTACCGTGATCGCAATGCGATCGTGACGAGCAATGTCGCGTGCCGATGGGAGCCGAAAGACGAGCGGGTCGGTGTCCACCCCGATGTCATCTTGCTCGAGCCCGCACCGCCCGAGGGCGAGGCGCTGAAGTCCCTTCGCGTCTGGGAGCCCGGCCATCAGCCACCCAAACTCGCCATCGAGATCGTCAGCGAGACCAACGCGGCCAAAGACTACGACGAGGGCCCGCTTCGTCTCGGCCGGCTCGGCGCCGAAGAACTATGGATCTTCGACCCCGAGCTTCATGGACCGTCCAACGACGGCGGACCGTTCGTTCTTCAGATCTGGCGACGCTCGGCCACCGGGCCCGGACAAATGGAGCCCGTTCACAAGGGCGATGCGCCTGCCTTCAGCCCGGTCCTCAACGCTTGGGTCGTGACCGCCGAGGGCGGCCGTCGCCTTCGCATCGCCGACGATGCGCAGGGGCTCCAGCTGTGGCCGACGAAAGACGAGGCCGAGGCGGAGGAGCGACAAGTGGAAGCCGAAGCGCGACGAGTGGAAGCCGAAGCGCGACGAGTGGAAGCCGAAGCGCGACGAGTGGAAGCCGAAGCGCGACGGGCCGCCGAGGCCGAAGTCCAGCGGCTGAAGGCCCTCCTCGATGAGGCAACGAAGAAGTAGCCGGTCGTTTTTCGACCGTCCTGGGTCTTTCTGTCATCCGGCCGTGAAACCGGGCACTTGCGAGTGCCTCGAGAATCTGGCAGCTTCGATGCCGTCGGGAGTTCTCGAGCCGCTTCGTTGGGAGTATTCCTGAACCATCGGCCAGGAGAATCTACAGGATGCTCCGGTTGCTTGAGCTCATCCTGGAGATCGTTAGGGGCGTCGTCGCCGACTCGCTCCGGTCCCGGCAGCAGCTGCTCGCCGAGAACACCATGCTTCGTCAACAGGTCATCAACCTGCGGCGCGCCGTCAAACGGCCTCGCTTGACCCCGGCTGAGCTGTGGCTCGCCATAACGCCGAACATACCGCTATTACTGAAGAATTCGCCTTGCC
>CAZFIV010000136.1:0-17849 GCA_964519665.1 uncultured Myxococcales bacterium | reverse complement strand
ACGGAATCGCGAATGAACTCGAGCGTTTGAGGCGCAGCCTCGCTAAGTCTAGGCGCCGGCCTGGTCGGGATCTTCTTCGTCCGCTTCGAGTCGCGCTTGCTCCGCGGCCAGCGTATCCACGACGAGGTCGAGGGTGTCTTTCAGGTCGTCAGCAAGCAGCTCACCGCCCGGATCCGAGAGGTCGACATACTGCCCGAGGAGATCCTGGGTCTCCTGGTCGTGGACCGCGCCAGGCTGGACGAGCTTTTGTCGAAGGGCTTTTTGGCGCTCCATCTTCGGCTGAGGCGTTCGGCAGATCACCGGCTTTGTAGAGCCTCGGAACGAGATTGCCGTAAGCTGCTCTGGTGGCGCGCCTGCAGAATCGCTTGGTTCAAGCTCTCGTCGTCCCAGCCGGGGTGGGAATGATCGCAGTCGCTCTGTACGCGGACCAGGCGACCCACGACCGTCTAGAAGACGCCCTCGCCCAGCGATTGATGTCGATCGCGAGCCTGGTGAGTCAATCGACCAATCCCCACGTCGCATTCTTGGAAGCCGGCGACGAGCAGACTCGGACCCACGAACGCGCGATCGAGAGCTTGATCGCGTCCGCCCGCCGGGCCCGCGTCGAGCGTATCGTGGTGGTGCACAAGGACGGCCACCGTACCCTCCTCGACAGCGCAGGCCAGCTTCCGGTCGGCCGGGAGTATGGGCGGGCTCGGTTCGACCAGGTGGAGCTCGAGCGCGTGGCGGCGGGGAAACTCTCCGCGTCCGTGCTCTTCACCGGCCCCCACGACCGTCCTTACAAGACGGGGTACGCCCCCTTCTATGGACCGAGCGATCAATATGTCGGGTTCGTCGCCGTCGAAGCCGCCGCGGACTACGCCGACGCGCTGGCCGGGCATCGGCGAAACCTCGCCCTCGGCACCGCGATAGCGCTTCTCGGGCTCATCGCAGCCGCCGTCTACACCGCGCGGACGGTTGCCCTCCCCCTCGCCGACCTATCGAGGGCCGCCGAACGCATCGGCGGTGGGACCCTCGATACCCAGATTCCACGCGGCGGCCCCACCGAAGCGCTCGTCCTGGCCGACACGATGCGCAGGATGGCCAGCTCCCTCCAGGCCCGCGACGAGGAGCTGCAAATGATGCTGGCCGGAATCGCCCACGAAGTCAGGAATCCGTTGGGGGGTATCGAGTTGTTCGGCGGTCTGCTGAAAGAAGACCTGCCGAGCGACGATCCTCGCGCCGCCTACGTCGACAAGATCCTGAAAGAGCTCGCCACGCTCTCGATGGTGGTCAACGACTTTCTGCACTTCGCTCGCCGAACCGAGATCGAGCCTCGGCCGGTCTCCGCTCACGATCTGCTGTCCGAAGTATCCTCAGTAGCCGAACAAGCCGCTCGGGAGCGGGGCGTCGCCCTCGAACTCGACGTCCCGACCGACTTCGTCGTCGATGTCGACCCCGAATCGATGAAGCGCGCGCTCCTCAATCTGCTCATGAATGGCATTCAAGCCGCGCCGCCGACCAGCGGAACGGTCTTGCTGTCGGCCTCGAGAATCGCCGGCCAGGTGACGTTCACCGTCGTGGACAACGGACCGGGCGTTCCTTCAGACCGGCGCGAGCAGATCTTTCAACCGTTCTTCACCACCAAGCAGAAAGGGACCGGTCTCGGCCTCGCCTTGGCGCAAAAGACCGTGACGCAGCACGATGGCGAGATTCGGGTCGAGGACGCCGAGGGCGGAGGGGCCCGATTCGTGCTTACCGTGAAGCAGTGAAGCGATGGCAAAGATACTTGTGATCGACGACAACGACACGATCCGCGAGGGGGTGACCGCCGTTTGCGAACGACTCGGCCACCAAGTGGCGGCGGCCGAGTCCGGCGAAGAAGGCGTCGGGCTCTTGGCGGAAGGGGCCTTCGATCTCGTCCTCACCGATCTCAAGATGGAGGGCCTCGACGGTTTGGGAGTGCTCCGCGCGGCCAAGGCCCACGACGAGACCCTCGCGGTCATGATCATCACGGCCTACGCGACCATTCAAAACGCGGTCGAGGCGATCAAGCTGGGGGCGTTCGACTACATCGAAAAGCCGTTCTCTACCGATACCCTCCGCATCAAGGTCTCCCGGGCACTCGAATGGCACGCCCTGCAGCAACAGAACGCTCGCTTGGCGGCCACCAATCAGGTTTTGTCGGGCGCTCGCGACCCCTCACCGAACCTCGACGCCCCCGACCGGTTCGAAGGCATGATCGGCATCTCGAGTCCGATGACGGCCCTGTTTCGGCGCATCGAACGAGTCGCGGCCAGCGACACCAGCGTGCTCGTGTCGGGGGAGTCGGGCACTGGAAAGGAGCTCGTGGCGTCGGCGATCCACAGCCGCTCTTCCCGCAAAGGCGGACCGCTCATCAAGGTCAACTGTGGCGCCATTCCCGAGACGCTGATCGAAAGCGAGCTGTTCGGGCACGAAAAAGGGGCCTTCACCGGCGCGATCAAACGTAAGCTAGGCCGGTTCGAGCTCGCCGACGGAGGGACCCTGTTTCTCGACGAGATCGGCGAACTCCCCCTGTCGATGCAGGTCAAGTTGCTGCGAGCGCTTCAGGAGCGGGAATTCGACCGAGTCGGGGGCGAGCGCCCGATCAAGGTCGATGTGCGAGTCATTTCGGCGACCAACCGCGACCTCAAGGCCGAGGTGGAGACGGGACGTTTCCGGGAGGACCTCTTCTATCGCCTGCACGTTGTACCGTTGCATCTGCCTCCGCTCCGCGAGCGAACCGAAGATATCGTCCCCCTGGCCCGCCATTTCGTCGGCAAGCTCCGAAAACGCACCAACCCCGAGGTGACCAGCCTCACCCCAGAGGCCGAGGCCCACCTCCGGGCCTACCATTTCCCAGGCAATGTTCGAGAGCTCGAAAACGTGATCGAACAAGCACTGGTGTTCGCGACGCCGCCCTGGATCAAGCCGGACGACCTTCCTCCGCAAGTATCGGGAGCCCGGCCGGATCCGGAGGCCGGGGTCCGATTGCCGGTCGGCGGCGATATCGGCCTGAACGATTTTCTCGAGGCCGCGGAACGTCAGATGATCTTGGCCGCCTACGAAGCGGCCAACGGGGTCAAGACGGAGACCGCCCGCCGGTTGAAAATCAAAACCAGCGCCCTTTACTACAAGCTCGAGAAGTACGGAATCGGCGAGGTTGCTGGACGCCGGCTCGACGAAGACGAGTAGTCGGCGGCGGGCGTTCCAAGCCACCCGGAAGTTCCACCGTCGAGTACGCGAGCTTATCGCGGTATCGAAACTCCCGGCAGGAAGCACTAACCTCAGAGATCTGAGGGGGCGCGGCGCTTTCGTCATCCTGAGTTTCGGGTCCACCTCTTGCAGATACTGGCCAAGCGATGAACCGAGTGAGGATAGAGGGGCGAGCAGCCCTCGTTGGACTTTGGGTGCTGATCGCGCCCTGGTCCGTCCTCGCTCAGGCGCCCTCGGCCCCGGCGAGCGCCGACATCGGGTCGACTCGCGAATCGTATACCGACGCCCGAGCGCGGCTCGAGCACCTCCGGGCCGAGCAGTCCTCGCTGGAGCGGCGCATCGCGACCCTCAAGAAATCGGGAACCGATCGTCAGGCGCTGGTCGCTCTGCTCGAGCGTTCGGTCGACGCCGAAGCAACGTTGGACGCCGCCCGTCGAGAGGTCGATCGGGCCGAGACGGCGTACACGAAGGCGCTGACGACGGCCATCACGACGATCGACGTCAACATTCGAGCTCGGGTCCCCGATCTGAAGCGGGGACCCCTCGAGGCGCGGCGGGCCGCGGCGGCCCAGATCAACGTCATGCGGACGGCCCGCCAAGGCCTTCGGGCCGAACTCGCCGCCCTGGCCCGCGCCCGGCAGCGCACCCGGGCCTGGGCGCAATACCAGGTTCAATACGACGAGGACGATGGCCCCGTGGAGCTGACCGAGAAGGCGGACTTCGTCGAGGACACCCGCGACAAGGTCGTCCGTAAGCGGCGGGCGATCATTCAACTGATCGAAGAAGCCCGCCAGCACCGGCGAATCGCGGAGGCGGCTCAAGACTTTCGCACCGACGTGACCCTGTTCGATGAGGAAACCCGACAGGGACGGGTCCGTCGGCAGACTCGCACCGGGATCGTCCCCCTCAGCAGCGGCGGGAACCGGTCGCCGCCCGAAACCGACGCCCCGGCCTTCGGCGATGGCCCAGAATCGGACCCCGGTTCCGACTCCGCGGGCGGTGATCCGGTCGTTTCGAGTCCCGCGGTCACCGCACCCCCGCCCACCGTGTCGGGACTGCGGGCGCTCAATCCCGACGTGCTGCTCAACCTGCGGGTCGAAGACGTCGCGGCCGGAGCGCTGGACGTCGCGACCCTCAATCAGTACGTCGAAGACCTGAAGGCCCTCGAGGCCTTCCTCTCAGGGCAGGCCGACTCCCTTCGTCGGCGAGCCAACGCTCTGAAGGCCGACGAAGCGCGAAAGCTGCAAGAATGAGCTTCGGCCCGCTGGCGACGGGCTTCGCCGCCCTATGGGTCGTGGCGCAACCGACCGCCACCTACTTGGACGGCCTCCGGGTTCCAGGTCCGGTGGTCCGCGACGAGGTCGAGCCCGTCCGATGGACAGCGGGACGCTTGCGGGTGGCGGCCGGTTCGGAATGGGATACCAACGCACGCCGAGCCATCCAGGGTGAAGCCGTCGAAGGGACGGTCGTGGCGTTCCCCAACGCGAATCGGCCCTTCGAAGTCGTCAGCGATGGGCTCGTCCGGGTCGTGCTCGACGCCGCGGGCGGGGTGCGCTTCGGTGACCGCCACGGGCTGCGGGGGCACTACGTACTCGGCGCGAAAAGGTTCGTCGAAGAGACCACCGAAGACCTCCTGGTGCAGGAGATCGGTATCACATCCATGCATCAACTGACGGACCCGGTCCGTTTGTCGATCGACGGCACGTACAAAGGCAGTCGGGTTCGGAGCGGGTTACGCGACTACGACGTGATCACGGCCGGCTCCGGACTCACCGTGCGGCTCAGCGACGCGCTGCAAGCAGACCTTCAACTTCGAGTGACCCGCTTCATGTTCGCGGTCGAGCCCCGCTTCGACTACTGGGGCCCACGGGCGTCGGTCGGCCTCGTGTATCGCCCTGTCACCAAGTTCACGGTATCGCTTCGCGGTGGAGGCGTCGGTCGCTTTTATGACGGTCGGGCATTGGTCGAAGGGGTGCTCATCGACACGTCGCAACCGGAGGACCAGAACGACCGCATTCTCACGTTCTGCGAGAATCCCGAAGCTGAACGCGAGGCCGGGTACGAGTGCACGCCGGCGGGCAAACGCCAGGACTTCGAGATCCTCGGATCGCTCAGCTTCAGCTATCGTGGGCCCTTCCTCTTGGGCGCCCAATACTTACTCCGCCTGCAGCGTTCCAACTCTGACTTCGAGAATATTGACCGCCATCGTATTGAGCTGACCGCCACTTTCGGATTGCCGGGAAAGATCACCGTCAACATCCTGGGCGCGCTACAGCTCAACCAGGGCGTTTCGATCACCGATCAGAAATTTCTCGCCGATGCCGACGAGAACCAGAACAGCGTCAACGTGGGGATTCAGAGGCCGATCGCTCCCCACCTCTATCTGGAGGGACGATACGCCCTCTTCACAAACCAGTTCTCGACCGCCCAGGTCTCGTTCGTGCGACACACGGTGTACGTCGGCTTGGGCTACCGAGCTGATTTGCTCGACTCGACTCGGTCTTCTTCGGACACCTCATTCTGAGCGTACGTCTCCCCCGCGTTTGAAAGGAGAAGGTGCGCCTTGATCCCCACCGAAGGTTGGCACCAACATCAATCACATGCGCTCGACATTGGCGCTCACTGGCCGTGGCCCGGCCGGGGCGCGGTCCAGGGAGCCAACGAAGGCGTCCCCCGACGCCGTTACCGTGGCGCTCACTGGCCGTGGCCCGGCCGGGGCGCGGTCCAGGGAGCCTACGAAGGCGTCCCCCGACGCCGTTACCGTGGCGCTCACTGGCGTCTTTCTTCTTCTTAGTATAGCGGCTCCGGCGCGCGCGGATGACACACACTATCAGGACTACCCACTCGGCGGGCGCGCCGTCGGTCTCGGCGGGGCCTTTACTGCGCTGGCCGATGATCCGAGCGGCGTATTCTACAATCCCGCGGGTCTCGTCGACCAGGAGCGGCATTCCATTCAAGTCTCTACGAACCTGTACGGTTTGGAGGTCGCGGACAGCTTCTTCAACGCGGTCGGACGGGTGACCGATCTCGACACCGTCTTTTCGGAGCTCAACGTGATCCCCTCCGCGGCCTCGTTTTCGGGCGTGCTGCGCAAGGACGAAAACGGCGTACCGCTCACCAGCTACGGGCTCGGCGTCTTCGTGCCGAGCTCCCGCGTCCTCAACGTTCAGGTGTTCAGCGAGGTCGCCAACGGCGACACCGAGTGCACGACCGTGACCTACAACCGGTCTCTGTCGGACCGAACATTCCTGCTCGGTCTTGCGGGCAGTCAGCGCCTCAACGACGAATGGTCGTCGGGGGTCAGCCTCTTTCTCGCGTATCGAGCTCTGCGCGAAACCGAAGACGTCGCCTGCTCGGCCGGACCGAATCGCTTCAGCACCGCCTCGACCAATATCAATCTCGCGATTGCCGCCATCCGGGCCTCGTTCGGAATCAAGGTCAAACTCGGCGGCCGGTGGCGGCTCGGCGCCGCTCTCTTGACTCCATCGGTGCGGATGTACGACATAGCGACGGTTTCGGTGCGGCGAGGCTCAGCGCTGTCGGAGACTCAACCTCCGGAGTTTTTCGCGCGCGAACTCACCCAGCTCAATGCGGACACCAAGTTCAGTCCCCAGCTGCGCCTGGGCGCTGCCTACATTTGGCCGGACACATTGACGGTGACCCTCGACCTGAACCTGCACGCCGGAACTGAATACGACCTGTACGACCTCCCAGCCGACGAAGACGCGGTCGGCGACGCGATCACGACGGTTCGCCGAGTCGTTCGCCGGCCCGTGATCAACGTCAACGCCGGCATCGAGTACGAGTTCTGGAGCCGTTTTTCGGTCGCTGCGGGCGCTTTTTCGAACTTTAGCTCCGCACGCCCGATCGACGGCCCGGTGGGGTCGACGTTCAGTCGAGACCGCTTGGCTCAGGTCCACGCGGCCGGAGGTAGCCTCGTGTTGGGCTTCAAGACCGAATACACGTACACCCGGATCGGCGGCACGATGTCCTACGGCGAAGGCACCGATGTCGTACCCCGCACGCCAGGTCTCGCCATCCTCGGCCAGCCGGACGAGTTCGTGAAGGTCGGTTTCAGCCAGCTGTTCGCTTTCGCCTACATTTCGTCGACCTTCCAATATTAGGCCGACTCAAATCGCGCTCGGTCGGGTCGATTCTTTTCAACGACCCGGTGCACCATGAATGTAGATAGCTCTCTGCCCGATCCCCGCGCGTTCCATCGATTCAAACCACAAAGCTCGAGCACGAGCATCGCTTCGCTCCGCTCCAGCCGGCAGCAGCGCGCTGAGCTCGAGGTCGTCACGGCCGAGGGCGACCGCATCTCGCTCACCGCGATGTATCGGGATGACCGGTCCTTGGACCGATACGAGAGCCAACTTCGAGGCGCGGGTCGGGCCATTGGACAGCGGATCGAACGACTGTCCGTCGAACGCTCCGCCTCGGTGGCCTTCGAGGTCGACGGTGATTTGAACGAACAGGAGCGAGCCGACCTTCGGCGCCTGGTGGAAGACATCGAAGCCATGGGGGCGTCTTTGCTTTCCGGCACCCTGGAGCCGGGCCTTCAGCTCGGATCGACCCTGGCCTCGGCCTCCGGTCGGCTGTCGTTATCGGAGTCCTTCGAAGCTCGGGTGGAACAGACCAAAGCCGTGCTCTCCCCCGGCCGAGCCCAACGCAAGGCCGCCGACCGAGTGTCGAGATTCCTAGAGCGCCGACCCGAACGAGCAGCAGCGTTGGCGGAGGCGCTTCCGGAGGTTGCGGACAAGATCTTCGACCGCCTTGGCGACCGGTTTGGGCAGGAGCGCGCCGACGCGGCTCGGTCTGCCTTCCAGCGGCTGCTGGCGAACGTCCTGAGCACCAACGAGCCCGAAACGGTGCCCCCCGAAGCTGCATCGCGTGGGGGCGACGATGTCGAGGAAGCCAACGGGGGGGGAGAGGCCGAAGCCGACCCGGCGTTCCGGTCCGCACCGGCGACCGCCGAGCCGGCGGAGGCCGGCGGTCGTGACCTTGAAGAGGCCACCCCAAGGTTTCGGGCCGCGCCGTATCGGACGACCGGCCCCGTCACGGCGTAGCCCATAGCGGTCGCCCGGTGGCGCGAGCGTGGGCGACTCGCGCCGCGCACTGACTCATGGGGGTGTCGTCGTCACACGTGACGGGCACTTGCGCCGGTCCCCGGCCCCGACGGCGTTTGCCTTGCCGCAGGTCGACCCGAAGCTCCCGAAGCTCGCCCCGCTTGGTCATGACCATCAAGTGCAGCCGACGCATCTTGGCCTCCTTCGCCGCCCGCGCGATCTCGTTCAAGTACGCCGCCGGAAAGCGGGCGGGGATGACCGCCCGCACGTGGCCTCTCTTTTTGGCCCAACTCGGGTCGTAGGCTGCGAGCGACTCGGCCGAGCGCTGAAAAAAGAGGAAAGCCGAGTAGAGCTCCCGGATCGAGCCCTTAGAAGTCCGAGCCGCGTCGGGCGGCCCCCGGTGGCCGACGAACCGGATCCGCTCCATGCCGTCGACATCGATGCCGCCTTGGCGATTTACGGTGACCTGCGACGCGAAGGCGTACGGTTTGTCGCCGTCCACCACCGGCAGCGGCGAGAAAAAGCCGTCCAGCCCCTCGACCTCTAGCTGAAGATCGCCGGCGAGCGCGTCCGCCGCCGCCTTCGCCTGTCGGGTCATCTGCTCGAAGAAGGCTCGGTCGCGCCGGTCGCGAGCAAATCGCCTCAGCACGTCACATCGCCGATGGGCGTCGTCGTAGAACTGCCGAAGGAGCGCGTTCAGCCATTGCCCATGTCTGACGTTGGGATGGTCGGGATCGCGTTTTCTCAGGACCGCCTTGGCCAAGGTCTCAGGGTCGCCGAAGCGGTCGGACACCTTCGCGCGATACGCAGCGACCGCAAGCGCCAACAGAGCCTGATTCTGGGCCTCGAGCGTCGGTGTGCGGCCTGCACCCTGGGCGCGAGCGAGGAGCGCCTTCATTTCCTCGGCCGTCCAGTTGGGCGCGGCGGGCTCCGAGGAAGAGGGGCGAGCCCGCGGAGGCCGGTCCGGTACTTGGGCCGAGACCGCACCCATCAAACAGCAAATCGCCAGCGCCGTGCTCACGATGGGGAAGGATACCCCGCTTCGTCGACCACGACGGAAACAACCCGTACCGATCCGAGGGCAAATGCCCGATCGAGGCGGGACGCGCTGAATCAGCCCGGGACCCAGCGGGTCGAAAAGGGTTGGAGGGGAGGCGGCCGCATCGCTAGTACTCGGCGGCGCACGTTGCCGTCAGCTGGAAGCCCTCGATGTCGACCGCGAGCGGAGCCCGCAAAGCGATGAAGCATTCTTTGACCGCCCCCTCGCGCTGGCGTCGGTTCCTCGGATCCGGGCTGATGTTGATGACCCTGGCCACCCTCGCGTTCACGGTGATGGTCGCAGCGGTCAAAGTGGTCCGACAAGATATGGGTCCCTTCGACGTCATCGCGTGGCGGGGGCTGATCTCTGCCCCGCTGGCCGCGGCCGCGGCCTGGCGAACCGACCTTCGGATCGGCCGCTGGCCGGTGTTCATGGCACGGGCGATCCTCGGCTTTTCGGCCATGTCGTGCTTCTTCACCGCCACCAAAGGCTTGCCCCTGACCGACCTGGCTCTGATCAGCCGTCTCCAGCCGGTCCTGATCGCCGTCGTGGCGCCGCCCCTGTTGGGCTCGGGGGAGCGGTCGGGCCCGTTCCTGTGGATCGCCTTGGCGGTGGGCCTCGTCGGCTGCGGAGTCTTGATCGGGCCCGAGCTCTCGCTCGGTAACCGATTCGGCCTTTGGGCGGTGGGGGGAGCGGTCGCCTCCGCGCTTGCGCACACCGCGGTGCGAGCCCTCGGCCGAACCGAGGCGCCCCGCGCCGTGGTCTTCTGGTTTCAGCTCTCCAACCTCCCCGTAGCCGTGGCGTTGCTTTTCATGACCGAGGGGCGGTGGCCAGCCTTGCCGTCGTGGAGCGCGGTCGGGCCCCTGCTGGTGGCGGGGCTCGCGACCACCGTCGGACAGCTCTTGATGACCAAAGCCTACCAACAGGAGCGAGCCGCCCTGGTGGCCGCCGCGACCTATTCGGGGCCATTGTGGTCGGTCTTGATGGACCTGGTGGTGTTTGGAGTCGCACCCGGCTGGGCGGTCGCCGCCGGCGGCGGCCTGCTGCTGGTCGCCGGCTACTTGCTCCACCGAGCGCAGACCGAGAGTCCGGTCAAGACGGCGTAGGCTGAGCCAGCATCAGGACGCGAAGGACGAACCGCATCCACACGTGGTCTTGGCGCTGGGATTCTCAAATTTGAAGCCGGCGCCCGAGATGCCCATCACGTAGTCGATCGAGGTGCCCTCGAGATGCATTGCCGAGATCGGGTCGCAGAACACCTTCAGGCCGTCGAAATCCATCTCGAAATCGCCCATCCGCGGATTGTCCTCGAAGTCGAGCCCGTACTGGAAGCCGGAGCAGCCGCCGCCCTGAACGTACACCCGCAGACCGTGATCGACGAGCTCCTCGGCCGCCATCGCTTCCTTGACCATTTCGATGGCCTTGGCGGTGAGAACGAGCGGGGGCTCCTCGTCCGCGCCCAGCACGACATGTTGGATTTCTGGCGTATGTAGGGACGTCGTCATGGGTCTACGATAGCCACCCGTCTGAGCTTCGACAACCCGATTGTGGAACCTCGGTCCGCTTAGACGGTCGGCGTAGCTCAACCGCCCAGCAGGGATCAGGCATCGTCTTAGTCCTTCGTGCTGAGCGTTTCGATACTTCGGAAGGCGCCCGGCGGCGAAGCGGGCCCGATTCGTGCCGAGCGGTTCTAGCGGGCCGCGGCGTCCAACGGGGCGGCGTAGGCGGCCGGCGGCGGCGATATTCCCAAGATCGCGGCGATCGTGGGCGCGACCTGGGTCATGGCGACGGGCTGGGAAAACCTACCCGTTCGAACACCGGGGCCTCGGATCACGACGGGGACCAGTTGGTCGTACCCATACGGAGAGCCGTGGCCGGTTCCTGCGCCCGCCCCATCCTTATCGACGCGGCTTACATAGCGGTAAGGCGGGAGGCGAAACAGGATGTCCGGCGTTCGACCCTGCGCCAGCCCCCGGCGGTAGTAGGTGCGAAACGGCTCGCCGAAGCGATCGACATCCTCGGGCACGTACGCCTCGATAATGTCGGGATGGGCGGACAACCTTCGGGCCCACTCCCGCCGTGCCGCCAAAGTGCGCTCGCTCTCCCGCGGACGACGGGAGCTCTCGAGATACAGGCGATTCGGATGAACCTCCCGTAGCTGACCATCGAAAACGGAAGCCAACCCCTGTCGAGAGACTCGACGGGCGTCCACACCGGCCGCGGCCGCGGCTTCCGGAATCGGAAGGACGCCGTGGTCACTCGTGAGCAGGGTCAAGACCCGCCCCCCACCGAGGCGTTTCGACAACGCGTCTTCGAGGGCCCCGAGGCTCGCATCGATGCGCAAGAGCATGTCGAGTGACTCCTGCGAGCCCGGACCGTAGGCGTGTCCAACATAGTCAAACGTGCTGATGGCGATGCTGAGCAGGTCGGGCGCATCATCGTGACCGAGACCTCCGCGCTCGACCGCGGCCCGCGCCAGGGTCATCAAATCTTCCAGCGACGGCGGGGTCATCGGATACCGACCCGGCCAACGCTTGGCCGGCGAACCGAGGCGTCGGGGAAAGGTCCGACCGAGCCCCTCGACGGCGAGCTCGAACGGCCTATCGTCGGACCCCGCCCATCGTTCGTAGTCGACGTCATCTCGGAATCGAGCCCACGTGCGACCCGCCGCGCGTTCGGGCCCCAGGTCGAGAACGGTCGACCGGTACCAATCCGGCGCAGGACCGAGACCCGGCCACCGACCTGTCTCGAACCGACCGCTCTCGGCGTTGTACCAGACGACGAGTTCCGGCCGGTTGCCCCCGAGCAGGATGGACGCTCGAGGTTTCAAACCGACCGACACGACCTTCGAGCGGCCCCGAGTGGCCCACTGCATCGCATCCGCGATACCCGTGGTTCGCAGACGATGCGGGCTGGAGCCCCATTTGAGGTCGGATACGCACGGGACCATGGCGCCGGTGCTGCGATCGACCCATCGATTGCCGACGATTCCATGAACGTCGGGCCAAGCGCCGGTGGCGATGGTCGCGTGACCAGGCCCGGTCTCGGTGTTTGCGAAGACGAACCGCGCGTTTCGATACCATGCGCCTTGATCGAGCAGCCGACCGAGCCCTCCTACCAAGAGCGGCCGGTAGCGGTCGAGGTGCTCGGTGGTCAGCTGATCGACGACCACCAACACCACGAGCCGAACCCCCCGATCGTTCGCGGCGGTGGGCGTGGACTCGGCCCAGCCGGTTCGGACTCCTGCGGCGACGAGCAAGACCGCGGTGATCACAACGTAACGCAGGCGCATTGCAGGTCGCATTCGGCGGCATCTAAGGCCACCCCGCCCCGCAGAGCAAGCGTCCGGGCAGGGCCCGCCCCGCCCCGGCATTGCCGCCGCTCGCGGACGAGGGCTCAGGCCCGAGCGGGTTTCAAAGGGAAGGCGCTGGCTCACGACGCGCGCCAGGTGGTCGCTTGGATCCGCCCGCCTCCGATCCAGCGAGGCGGCCGGCTCCGCTCACCACGATTCAATCCGCGCGCCGGTTGCGATACACGTGCCCCGTGCACCTGGCTTCGCTCGTCATCTTGGCTCTGGGGGTGTCAGCCCCTGAAGCCGAGCCTCCTTCGTACCGCGACCGCGTCGCCGTGCTCGCGATCGTGAGTCCTCCGGAGGCCGCTTCCAAGAGTGATATTCACCGCGCAGTGAGCCGTGCGACGCGTCTGCGTCCGACGATCGAGCTGTTGTCGGCCGAGGAGATGTTTGTGGCGAATCGGGATGGCCTCGACGAACGGGTCAAGGACTGCGGACCCGACGTTGGGTGCATGGCGAGTCGCATGCGTCGCTTTCGAGCCCGCCTGGGACTGATCGTCGTACTCGACCGAACGTTGTCTCCCGGCGTGCTCAGCCTGCAGCTGGTCGACACCGATCTGGCCCAGCTGGTGGGCGACTCGCTCGACGAGCTCGGGCGGTCGACATCGGCCCTCGAACTCATCTCGGAGCGGGCCGGCGCGCTGTTGGAACAGGCCGGGTACGTCGAGTCGGGGCGCCTGGTCGTCGCCGTTGACCCACCTGCAGCCCAGATCGTCGTCCAGGGGGGACCCAACCCCGACCTCGGAAGCGCGAACGTCTTCACCCTTCGGCCGGGACGTTACGTCGTCACCGCCCATCATCCCGGGTACGACTCGGCCGAGTCTACGGTCGAGCTCACCAGCGGGACGCACCGGCAGGTAGAATTGACGCTGGTCGAACAAACGTCGGTGTGGGAGTCGCCCTGGCTGTGGGTCGGAATCGGGGTGGCCGTGGCCGGTGGAATCACCGCGGCGACCATCGCCGCGACCCAGCCGGCACCGCGGGTTTGTTTCTCTTTCGAAGGGCGGGAGTGCGACTGAACGTCGCTCAGCTCTCGGCCGTCGCGCCGGTGTAGAAGTTGAGCCAGGCGCACACGAACGGAAACGTGGTGCGCCACCGCCACCACAGAGGATTGTGTCCCGTCCTCGGCAGAGCTACCAGCTGGACCGGCACCTGCAAGCCTTCGAGCCTGACTTGCATGATCCGGCCGTGCGCGAAAGGCACGTTGCGATCGCGACATCCGTGCAGCAAGAGGGTGGGCGGTGCGCCCGCGGAGACCACGTGCACCGGGCTGAGCCCCCGAACATCGGAGGTCCTCGAGAAGCGCTGCATCATGGCCCCCCGTACCGACCCGTCCCACATCACGGGATCGAGGTCGGTGGGCGCCGCTTCGCTGATCGTGGCTCGGACCGGAACTTCGCTCGTGTACGCCGCCATTAACGCGAGATGCCCACCCGCGCTGCGGCCCATCGTCGCGAGGCGCGTCGGATCCACTTCGAATTCGGCGGCGTGTGCATACGCGTGCTGAGTCATCGTGCGCGCGTCGTTTACGATATCGGCCATCTCGGTACGGGGCAGCAGGCGATAGTCAGCCGAGAAGACGGCGACGCCTCGCTGAGCCAACGCCCGCGCGATACCCATCACATGGCGCCGCGAGCCGCGCGCGAAGCCGCCACCATGAAACAACACGACCCCCGCCCATAGGCCCGCGGGAGCGTCAGAATCGCGGCTGGGCGGTCGGACCAAGTCGAAGCAGTGGCGAGGGTGGGGGCCGTACGATAAGCCTTCATCCACTCGCACCTCGCCCGGTAGCGGGTCCGGCAGCGGCGGAACCTCGGGGCTGTCAGGCCGAAGGCCGAAGAGGTTCTGAGCAAGCGTGGGACCGAACCCACCCGCAACCAATCCGATCGCCGCGCCTAACATGAAGGCAGGTTAGGTTAGTCGACCAAGCCCTGCAATTGACGTTGGATCGCTTCAATGCTGGCCGCCTTGCGTGCCGCATCCTGCGACGTTCGAGCCTGCCGGATGGCCACCAGAAGGCCGGTCAATGCCCGGCGACGCGCCCCTTCGGCGGGACCTCGTTCCCGGTCGACCTGCTGCGCCAAGGCGTCGAGTCGAGCGTCGAGATCGGCCACCGTCGGAGCGGACGACGGCGTCCCTCGGAGCGGGGAAGTCGGGGGAACGACGCGGCGGCGACGTCGACGGGCGGACGTCGCCGCCGGCGGCTCCGCAGGCTTCAGTGAGCCGTCGCCCAGCTCCGGTGCGCCCGGCGGCTCGGCCGGCGGCGATGCGCCCTCGGCTTCCGGTCGCTGGGCGGCCGTGGGAGCGAGCGCCTTCGGCGTACGAACCGGCAGTGGGTCTGCCTCGAGCATGTATTGAAGCGCGACCGCTAGGATTCCCCCCAAAATGGCCGCCGCAACGATGGAACCGACCAACACCGACATGGACACCGTGCGGGGCGACTTCGACGTCTGGACGGGATGCTGGAGCGACGCGGGATCGGGCCACACTCGCCGGACCCGAACCGGCGCCGAATCGAACGTCCGGGAGCTCAACTCGGTCGCCGCCGTTCGGTCTTCCGGTTCGTCGGGGCTTACGCCCGCGCCGAGCGCGAAGACCTTCGTGGGCTGCGTATCGAAGCCATCGGGCTCGGGATCGGGCAGCGCCATCAAACCTTGGAGCTCGCGCTGCCGAGTGGTCCGCGAAGCGCCGAAGAGATCTGCGAGCAGTGACCTCATGCCGCCGCGCGTATGGCGACGAGAGACGACCGAATCCAGCGCATCGCGAAAGGCGCGGGCCGTCGGATACCGGTCGCTGGCCTTCGGCGCCAATGCGACCCGCAGGACCTCGTCCAAGCCGGCGGGGACGTCGGGTCGATACTCGGACGGGGGAACGAACGGCGGCTTGACGGAGGCCGTCATCATTTGGGCGACCGGCCCTCGTTTGATGTAATTCCGCAGCGCAAACATCTCGAAGGCGACCGCCGCGAAGGCGTAGATATCGGCCCGCTGATCCACCCGCTCCCCACGGGCCTGTTCGGGCGGCATGTACCCGATCGAGCCCATGACCACCCCGGTCCGCGTGCGCCAATCCTGCAGGTTGGATTTGCCCAGCCCGAGGTCGATGAGTCGAAGCTCACCGTCTTCCCCCACCATCAGGTTCTTCGGAGATAGGTCCCGATGCACGATCCCGAGCGGTTGGCCGCTGCAGGGGTCGGTCGCGGTGTGCAGAGCCTCGAGCCCTCGCAGGCCCCCGACCATGAGGTCGAGCACCGACGCGATGGACGCGTGACGGCCGGACTTGAGGATGTTGTCGAGCACTTCCGACAATGGCCACCCATCCACGTACTCCATGACGATGTAGAGCGCCGAGCCGACGGAACCCACGTCGTAGACCTTCGCGACGTGCGGGCTATCGACCGATACGGCGAGGGCCGCTTCGTGCCGAAACCGAGCTACGAATGCTTCTCTTTCGATCAGTTCCCCTCGGAGCCGTTTCAAAACGACGAGGGGGGGCAGACCCCGGTGCGGGTTGATGGGCCGCGCGAGATGAACGTCGCCCATCGCCCCTCGGCCGAGCCCCTTGAGGAGGATGTAGCGACCGAAAACCGCCGGCAGCGTCGGTCCCTCCATCGATTGCACGCTTCGAGTGTACGTCACTATGGACAGCGCCGCGTCGTGCCGCCGACATTCAGGCACGACGGACCGGCGAAGCGTTACGAAAGCAGCAGGGCAATCCATGCACGACAGGCATAAAGACAAGTCGAACCGCGCCGTGACGAGTCCGCAGGCGGTCCTCAGCCGTCGATCGGTGCTCGGAAAGGGCGCAGTGACGGCCGGGGCGATGGCCGCGGCGCCACGGGGGTCGGCCCGCAAGCCGGCGCCAGAGTCCGCCGGGACGGGCCGGACTGCGACACCGTCGCCCTACGCCTATCCAACCGTACGGAATAGCCTGAACCCCGAGGAGTATGGGGTCTACAGCAACGTCGATCCCGCGGTCCCCCATTTTTGGTGGTCGCAGGCCTCGGAGCGAATGTTGAATATGGGTGAGCGCGCCGCAGCCGATCCTTTCAATGGGTATGCAGAAGAGGTGGCGCGCCTGTACCCGACGTATGCGCAGGCCCGAGCTCTCTACCGTTGATGGCCAGGTCTATTGCGGTCGGGGTGGTGGGAGCTGGCCGCTGGGGCGAGATCCTGATCCAAAAACTCGTCCGCCACCCAGAGGTCCGGGCCGTCGTGGTGTACGAGGCCAAGGAAGAGCGGCGAGCCGAGATTCTTGGGCGACTGCCCACGATCCGGACGGTCTGCAGCCTGCATGAACTTCTCACGGATTCCCAGGTGGACGCGGTCGTGGTCGCCACGCCAACCGAATCGCACGGCGAGGTGGGGCTTCGGGTGCTTCAGGCCAACCTCCATCTCCTCATCGAAAAGCCGATGGCGACGACGGTCGAACAAGCCTCGTTGCTCGTCGATGAAGCGCGTCGTCGCGGCCGCACCTTGATGGTGGGGCACACGCCTCAGTACTCGGCGGCAGCCACAGAAGTGCAACGAACACTCGAACGCGGTCGAATCGGAGATGTAAGGTCGATTCAGGCCATTCGGATCAACCGGTTCGACCCTGACATCGACCCTGACACCGAACGGACCAGCCCGCGGGCGCTCCTGTGGGATTTGGCCGCCCATGACGTCGCGTTGATGCTCGGTTGGCTCGGTCGTGCTCCTTGGGCCTCAAGAGCTTCGAGCGTGCTCAAAGAGTCCGATTGGATCCAAACCAGCACGGAAGCGAGACTCCGATTTAAAATAGAGCTCCTGGAGCATCCTTGCGAGATCGTCATCGGCCAAGGCACGGAGCGCCGACGGGAAATCAAAGTACGAGGGACTCACGGTGATCTTCGATGGGCCTCTTGCGGAATGGAGGACGAACTCATCTTGAATCCTATCGTCGGTCGACCGCAAAGACTCGAAATCCCAAGTTTCGAACCCCTGAGAGGGCAGTTCGACCACTTTTTCAAGAGCGTTCGAGGTCAGACCGTTCCGCTATCGGATGGAGAACACGGGCTAGCCGTAGTGACGGTTTTGGTGAGCCTGGATCAGCAACTCGCCGTTTGAATAGACGACTGGGCAGGCGCGGGACTGCGACAAAAAAAAGCCCCGAGGGGTGAGCCTCGGGGCTATCGATATACAAAAGTTTCGGC
>CAZFIV010000135.1:0-18138 GCA_964519665.1 uncultured Myxococcales bacterium | reverse complement strand
CCTTGACGCCGCGTTCCCCCCTTGACGCCGCGTTCCCCCCTTGACGCCGCGTTCCTAACGGGAACGTCATCGCTGGATGAGGGTTGCTCGCGCGCCTCATCATGATTTCATCTACGGCCAGGCCAGTGACGGACGCGGTGGACAGCCCGAAGGACTCGCAGGAGACAAGCCCACGCCCGATTCGGCGCTGGAAACGAGGCCCTGTGCCGACGCGGCCCTGGTGGCCGGGTGGCCTCCTGCCGCTTATGGGCTTCGTTTTGCTCATGATCTTCGCGCTGATTTACCCGCAACCAAAGTTCATTCAAGACGAGGTCACCGAACACGTGCGGATGCGCTTGGCGGCCCTTGGCTACGACTGGGTAGACGTGTCAGGAGACGGTCAAGAAGTTCGCATTGGCGGTACCTCGTCGGTCTCCGTTGATAACCAAGTTATCGCCGCCTTGGCCCGCACCACGCTCTGTCCGACCGCTGTGGGCCGGATGCAGTGCCCCACCGAGGTGCGCATCGATATCGAGATGGTGGTGCCCCCAGCGCCGCCGCCGCTTCCTCCTCCGACGTCAGGGTACAATCACCGGTTTCGGTTCGAGATCCTTCACTATCAACTGTCTCTGCAGGGCCAGGTGCCGTCCGAGGATCGAAAGGCTCGCCTGGTGGAGGCTGCGAAGGCCGCTTTCGACAAAGTGGTCGACGAACTGACCGTCACGGGTACGGTGGCCACGGTGCCCGACGAAAAGGCCTTCGGCGCTGCCCTCGAAGCGCTCGCCCTCTTGGTATCGGGTCGCGCCGACTGGCGCGAAGGGCGGTTGGGCGTTACCGGCGTCATCAAGCAGGGCCGGGAAGAGGAGTTGCAGCGGTTGCTCCAACGTTTCGACAACGTTCTTCGGGGCCCCGTCGACCTCATCAGCCAAGACGAAGCCGAGGTCTGCGATGACGCGTTCGCGGATCGCCTCGACCGCTCACAGATTTCGTTCGCCACCGACAGCGCCAAGATCCGGGCCGAGAGTCGACCGCTGCTCGAGGAGCTGTCAGGTATTGCGAAACGCTGTCCCGTCACGCTGCAGATCGAAGGTCACACCGACAATGTCGGCGAGCCTGAATACAACGAACAACTAAGTCAGTCCCGTGCGGAGTCGGTACGAAAGGCGTTGGAGGATCTCGAAGTTCCTCATGATCGGCTCTTTGCTGTCGGCTTCGGACCGCGTCGCCCGGTCGCCAGCAACGATAACCCCACGGGCCGTGCGAAAAATCGACGCATCGAGATCCGAATCCGGCGCTGAGAGCGTCTCCGTCAGGAATCTGTCATGGCGTACCTGATCATCAAAATGGCCGCGCTGCTGCTATTGGCGGCTCTTTTGGGTTTTTTCTTCGGTTGGTGGTGGATTCGAAGGCAGTTCGTCGAAGTCACCGATACGCCGTCCGTTGCCGCCGACACGACCACTCCACGTGACCTCACGCCGAAGTTTGCGTCGATCGAATCGAGCGTTCGGCGCTTGGGGGCCAACGTTGATGGGATTGCGAAATCCATCAACGACCATCTTCGAAAGGAGCTTTCGGCCCGGTTTGAAGTGCTTGGCAATCGGCTGGCGTCTCTCGAAAGGAAGCAGCCCCGGGTGGAAGGAGGCGGGTTTGAGCCCGTCGATCTGGGCTCCATAGATGAGCGACTGGCCTCCCTCGAATCGAGTATCCGGTCGCTGGCGAAACTCACCGAGCGCAACTTTGCGACGTTCGAGACGCGAATTCAGAACATCGACCGTGGACTGTTCGACATGCGGCCAACGGAAACGAGCAAACCCCAAAAGCCCGTCGACCTGTCGCCGATCTACGCCAACGTCGAACGTTTGGAGGCCAAGATTGACAAGATTCGTCCACCGGCTCCCGTCGACCTCAGCCCGTTGGAGCTCCGCATCGATTCGGTTCATCGGGCGGTCGATTCGATCCGAATTCCGGAGCCGACTCCCCAAGTCGATCTGGCCCCGGTCGAAGACCGCCTGTTGGACATTGAAAGTGCCCTCGAGTTTCGAGCCCTCAAGAAGCAGATCGCCGCCGTCGAGAGTAACCTCAAGGCCCAGATCCAGCCCGACGCCGACGACTCGATCGACTTTGCACCGGTATTGAATCGACTGTCGAAGCTCGAAAAGTCCTTGGAAAAGTTACCTGCCTCTCAGGACGTCACATCGATCGGGCTCAAAGTCGATGAGATCGATGCCGGGGTCCGGCAGCTGCGCAGCGCGCCATCGGTCGACCTGGCCCCGGTCCATGCGCGCTTGTCGGCCATCGATCAGCTGGTGCGCGGCATGAAGATACCGGACGCGGTCGACATCACACCGGTCTTGTCCCAGCTCGGTCTCATCGACGAAGTCGTACGAGGCATCCGGATGCCGAAAAATACTGACCTGAGCCCGGCTTTGTCGCGGCTGGCCGCCATCGAGAGTCAGCTCCAGAATCTTCCTTCTTCGTCATCATCCCTCGAGATTCATACCGTCGAAGCGCGTCTTACCGCGCTGGAGGAGCGGCTCCCGACGGCTGATGAGTGGGTGCAGCTCGACCAACGCCTCGACCGCTTGGAGGCGCTTCTCGGCCAGGCCATAGCCACCACCGCGCCGGATCCCACCCCCGTAGAACATGTGGCTCCAGGCACCGCTCCGCTGCTTCTTGAGGCTTCAGAGTACGGACCGAAAGATAACCTCAAGCGTATCTCAGGGGTGGGTCCCGTACTCGAAGGTATACTGAATCGACTCGGTGTATGGTATTTTTGGCAGATTGCACGCTGGAGCGATGAAGAAGTGGCGTACGTTGACCGCCACCTGCAGTCGTTTAAGGGCCGGATACTTCGTGACAAGTGGGTCGAGCAGTCGAGGGGCTTCGCGGAGGAATCGGACAGCCGCCCTCCCGAGAGCGTCGGGGGCGCCCAGTTCGGTCTGTCGCCGCATGCGGGCGAAGAACCGGTGCCCAATGACTCGGTCAATAGTGACTAATGCGGAGGCTTCAACCATGAAACGAATCCCGGTATTGAAGATGTGCGCCGTTCTGGTCGGTATCTCAGCCGGTCTGGGATGCGAGGATCCTGACGCCCGAGCCGTTGATGCTCTCGTGGAACGCATCAAGACGCCTGACACTGATCAGACTATACCGCTTGGCGGCTCCGCCGACGGAGGCGGACGAACGGCCCGTGAACGGGCCGTCTATGCCATCGCGAAATTGGGGCCGAAAGCGGCACCTGCAGTGCCGGAGCTCATAAAGCTCTACCGCACCGACGGACCACCCGTCATCTCGTGTGCGGGTTCAGGAGATGCGTTGCGTTTCTGCGAGGGGTTCGGGCCCATGAGTTACAAGAGGTCAGTGCTTGACGCGCTTGCCGCCATCGGCCCGCCCGCCGACGGAGCCCTTCCTTTTCTTGCGGAAGAGATCATGGATCACAATCGAGGCTACCGTCGATATGCGATGACGGCCTATGCTGCGATTGCGCATCCGGAGGCCGATTGGGCGTCCCTCGAAAGACTCGTTGAGTTCTCGATGGACCCCGAATCCTATGACGCGCGAAAGGTTATTCTTTTCGCTCTTGATATGGCGCTTCAAATGCAGGTCAGCTCGCCGGGCACTCAGCGGTTCTTGTGCTTTGCGATCGCGCACAGGTATTTGCCCATTCGTAGGAAGGCAGCCGAGATCATCGCGACGCTGGGTGTGCAAGCACTAGACGCCGAAGCCGGCGATCGCCCCTCGATTCGGATGTGCATCCTGAAGAAGATCCGCGCTAAGCGGTTTCGATCCGAACCTCATGACCGAACGTTGTTATCGGGCGGGTCATCGCTATCCGACGAAGAGCTGCGGGAGGTTGAAGCTCATTTTGACCATATTATGAATCGATTGACGGCAACAAATTCGACGTTCGGTGGCGACTATAGATACCTCGAAACGCTGGGGCCGGTCATGGTGAGAAATGCTGACAGGATCGAAGCGCCGAACTTGGATTACATGAAAAAGTACATTGGGCGCCGGTGGGTGGGCAGCCCCGACGATAGCCTGCAGTCCGTGCTGATGCTGGCGGCGAAGCTCGGCCCCGCAGCAGGGGTGCTCGTGCCCGAACTATCCGAGCGAATTCGTCGGGACGACTATAGGTATGAACCATTGGGGAGGCTTGCTGTCGAGGCCCTCGAAGCTATCGGGACAGAGGAAGCGCGGACGGCCCTTCAGGTCTGTCGGAGTATACCCAAGGGCTATCGCGGCCACTGTCATTATTAGAGCAGGGTGTTGATGGGCGTCGTACGCAGCATCGCGGTCGCTAATTATAAACCAGCGGCCCGATCATGGAACCGGTATGAATGCTGCAGCGGTATCTGGTCGCGGCATTGCGCAGGTCTTCGTCGACGGTGAAGAGCGAGCGACCTGCGCCGTTGTCCTCCCAATCGATGTCAGTATCGCTTTCGAGCGACCCGGCGGTGGCCTGCGACAGTAACACATTGCCACTCGAGTCGATGATCTCCCACGGGTGGTCATCCGGAACCACATTGATGATCTCGTATCGCCAGGTCGGGCGGAGCGTGATTTGGGGATCGAGGTTCGAGTCGATATCGGAGGCGAATGTGCTCGGCTCTATCGAGACTTGGTAGCTAGGAACGTCGCCGTCGAAGCGCAGCCGGATATCCGGGGTGCCCGTGGGGACGGTCACGACGAACGACGGTGCGATGATGCCGCTATCGTTGGAGACCGGATTATCGGCGCCCGGGAACTCGAACGTACCGATGGTGCCGGCGTCGGTATAAAGCATCGCGTAGATCGTCTCCCCGTCAATCAGCCTTCGGTCGAGCGAGCCGATGGGGTTGGTGTTGATCCCGTCTTGCAAGGGGCCTTGTCCGATGATGTTACCGATGCCTCCGGTACCATCATCTTCGTGAAACACGATCCATCCCGGTCCGACCGATACCGCCTCGGTAATCTCGACCTCGGTCGTGAGGGCCGCCGTGTAGTTACTGGCGGTGACCTGCGGAACGATCGCCTTCGGTACGGTGACAATGAAAGGCGGTGCAATGACCCCATTTTCGTCGCTGACGGGCCCATCGCCGCCCGGGAACTCGAAGGTACCTACGATACCCACGTCGGTGTGAAGCATCGCGAAGAGCCTCTCACTATCAACCGCGAAGCGATCCAATACGACGAGTACGTCTTCGTTGACTCCGTCGTTCAGAGCCGCGAAGCCGATGACGCCTCCGATGTCGCCCGAGCCGTTGTCCTCGTGGACGACGATCCAGCCGGGGCCGTCACTCACGGCACGGGTCACGCTCACCTGGTTGACCACGGTGAGGGTCTGATCCGCGACCTCTACCGACGGCGTAACGCCGGTCTGGTCGGCGAGCGTAGGGTTCGCTTGGATCGCCCAGTCGCTGGACGCGTCGCCCTCGCCGTCGTATTCGATGGATTGGCCCGGCTGTATCGCTGAAACGTCGACGCTGTCGCCGACGGTCCAGATTCCGGCCGTGACCGCGACCGACTCCCGGTCGTTGGCGCTGGATTGGCCCCACTTGACGTAGTCGATGATCGCATCGGCGGAGGCAAAGCTGTCTGTTTCGTAGAGACCGAGATCGGAAGCGTTGGCCAAATCGAGGCCGCTCAGAATGACGGTCGCACCGGGCGACAGTGACAAGCTTCCGCTCTCTATGGTCATCGTACTGAGCTGCCGATAGACTCGATTGGCGCAGAACCAGTGGCTGCTCGCGTCGATCGTCTCCGTGCTCCCGTTGCGCACCTCGATACGATCATTCTGGTTGAACCGAATCTCTTGCAGCTGGAGGCTGGCGGGCGGTTGGTTGTTGTTGTCGTTGGCGTTGTCGTTCTCAGAGCCACCATCGTCAGAGCACGCCATTGCGGTCGCCAGTAAGGCCCCGCCAAGAATGACCCACAGGTACTTCGAAGCTGACATCATCGTATCACCATGTCGGCCGTTCCCGCGAACGGCCGATCGGGTTAGTGCGGCACCGATCGCACCGCCTCTTTGATCAAGCTCTCCTGATTGAGGATACGGTATCTCTCGGCCCGCATCGTGGCGACCTGAAATCGGCGCCGCGAATGATGGCCCGATTCACGAGCATCCCTTCACGACGCCGAGGGTATCGACATCGTTCTCGATTCTCTAGCCGGCCGGCGGGCCCCACGCGAGTCCGTCCGGCTGGCCCACTGAACGCGATCGTGGAGTAGAATAGAAGGCATGGCGAAGTACCGCGTGCAGGGTAAGGACGGCGTCGAGACCATTGATGAGGCAAAGCTGCGCAAGAGGCTTCGGTCCAACAAATTGAGCGGCCTCGAGCTGGTCCGTCGAGAAGACCACGAGAGTTGGGTGCCGCTCTGTGAGACCGAACTCTTCCGTGACGAGGTCCCCTTTCGCGGCCATCCCCTCGATGCGGCTCGTGGCCGGCAGGTTCAGGGTTTCCTTGGTCACCTGTCGGGCTGGACGATCACGGCTGCGATCATGGGCGCGCTCGGGAGCTGGTTTCCCTTCTGGCTGTGGATCTGGGGCGTCTTTCTGGTGGTCCACGCGGTCAAAGTCGCGCCCGCGGCGTTGGGTCTATTGGAGTCAGGTCGGCTCTTCGGAGCGGCCTCACGGGTGGGCATATCAGAGGGAACCGAACGCCAAGCTGTCGCGGCCTCAGTCCTAGACAGCAGCCCGCTTGTCGACGAGGTCGCTCAAGTTCGCGCTTTGCTTGCCCAACGTGGCGGCGAGGAAGATGCGCGTCTGGCTCGCGAGGTCGAGCGATTAGCGTCCACGCTGAGCGAGGTCGCTCATCGCCGGGCCGACCTCGATACTCAGCTTTCGCCGGATGAGCTGCGCGAACTCGATGAGGCCCGCGAGGAGACCGAGCACCGCCTCCGGAGCGCGAACACCGAGCAAGATCGCGACCTTTTGCGACAGGAACTCGAGGCTGTCGCCCAGCGCCGCGAGGCGGTGGAGCGCGCCCAGCGAACCCTCGAGCGATTGCAGACCCAGGAACGCGTGGCCAGGCACCAACTCAAGCTACTGCGCCTCGACCTCTCCCAAGCCGAAGCCTCGATGGTCGACGTCCCCAACTTAGCCGACCGCGTCGAGGCCATCCGTCGCGACGCGATGGCGATCGAAGAGGTCGAAGAAGCTCTCGCTGGTAGCAGACAAACCGGGAGGGCGCATTTGCGCCAAGGCTCGACTTCGTAGGCCATGCCTTGGGCAGTCGCGTTGAACGCCCGAGCGCGCTCGGAACTCAGGCGACAGTCGGCGGACGCCGGCGGTCGATGTCACGAACGGCATCGGGAAAGGCGGGTTGCCCGTTGCGAGAGAACGCTTCGTGGAAAACGGGCGCGCTGAATAGCGCGACCGAACGGCTCGCTGGCACCTGCTTTTCGACCGGGTACATGGCGCCGAGCTCGTGGTAGACCTCAAGATCTTTGACGTGCAGACCGGTGCCCGCCTGCAGCGTTTCGCGATAAACAGGGGTGTCCGACTGCATGTTGAGGTAGAGGCGAGTCTCCGCCCCGGTAATGTTCCGACGATTCAGCGCGAGCATCGTGAGGTGCTCGACGCCATCTCGATGTCGGCCTTGACCCGACGTTGGGTCGCCTTTGCCCTGCACGCAGTCCACGCGCTGAAGTTGAAAGAGGATCAAGCACGGACCGCGAAGACGCCAAAGGACGGCCATTCGGTACAAGTACGCCGCGAAATCGCGTCGCTGTAAGAATGAAGACTCTATCTGGGGGTACGGACGAGCCAAGTCGCCGGATTGGCTATTGTACTGCTTCTTTTGATGTAGGGCATAGTGCTGAGCGGGCCGGAACTCGCCCCGCCGGAACTCGAGCCACGTGATCGCCTTGTGACGATTAGGAGCAAAAGGGTCCGGCTCAAGGCGCTGGCAGTAGTCGGACCAAGCATCCACGTCGATGTGTGCAGAGGCGTCAAAGCTCTTGCATAGCTCGAAGTTCATAGAGCGTAGCTCCTTTTTGGCAAAGGAAGTGCGGACACAATTCTTGAATTCCGAATCATATGAATTCGAAATCGCGACGCAAGCGAATAGACGTGAATCAGTAGCGAGAAATGGGCGCCTTCTGGTCAGAAGTGAAATTTCCCTCCTTACGTATCTGTCAATTATCGTGTCTTTATTGAGTTTAGAGGGTTAGTTGGGTTGGGAGTATTGAGTGCTCGAAGCGCAGCTCTCAGGGAGTACGAGGGCTACCAGAGCCATCCCTCGGTAAAATGTCGCGAAATAAGCAGCGGTCCAGTCGGCGTAAGAAATATCTCCCATGTCGGATAGACGACCTGCGGTATTCCGTTTCCTTATTCTTGACAGAACCTGGGCGTCTCAAAGCGCTGGGTATATCGAAGCGCTGCTGACCTCGATGCGGGTTAACGCCAGATCAAAAGGGTGGCGCCAGCAAGGATTTCCGAGGCGAGGTGTGCGGAGCTAACGCTCGAGGCGTTGCAAGTTGTTTTGCGATCCAGGCCTCGTAGTGCTCGACGCCGGTTGATGCGCTGCGCGATGAAGATGCGTCCGGCTTCTCCACGCATGTCGTGTTGCTCTTTGTAAATAGCCGTGTCTTCAGCATGCATTGTCTCTGCGATTGCAACTATGCTGCGCGGCATTGGATCCGGCGAGCGCCGTTCGGGACGGGCATGCCTGAATCGAATCGCTCGTCGGCGGAGATTCAACGATGCGGTATTTGTTCATTCTTGTCGCCCTGTCATTTGGTGCCTGCGCTGGCTCGTCGAGCCGGGGGGTGTCGATCGAGCTTGCGTCTCCGGCCGCATCGACGGTTTCGAACGTGAGGCCGCCGAGCGGTCGCGGAGACTATGCCTCGCTGCTCGACATTCACCGCCGCTTTCGCGCATTGCGCGGTGACCGCTTCGAGCTGGTCGACTATCGGCCGACGACCGTCGCCGGACAGATCGACGCTCTAGAGGCGCTGCGCACTGAGCTCGAAGATTGTAACGTTGTTGCTTGGTCGACATCTCAGCAGGTTGACTACGTGATCGTGCGCAGCCTCTTCGACCAGTACGAGTTCATGCTGCGCGTCGCGCGACCTTGGGCTCGGGATCCGGGCTTTTACATCGACGGGCTCTACGCCGCGGCTTTCACCGAGCTGCCGGTGCGCGATGAAAAGAAAGACAAGCTCCTCGCTGAGTTGGCCGAAGCCGAGAACCTCGTAGCTTCGGCCCAGCAGAACCTGACGGAGGCCGCGCGTGACTACGCGGAACTCGCCGTCTACAACCTCACCCATAGCGATGGCGTAGGGCACGGTCATCCGTACCGAGCCGAGCCCCCAGCCGGGGTTCTCGGCTGGTACGACGACTTCATGGGGCGCGCGCGCGAGGTTCAGCCCGAGCTCCTACCCGCGATCGAAAAGGCTCGGGCGGCTATTGCAGACTACGAGCGCTGGCTGGCGGCCCACATGGACAGCTTCACCGCCCCGGCCGGGGTGGGTCAGCGCTATTACGACTGGTACCTGCAGCACGTGAAACTCATGCCCTTCGACAGTGCCACGGCACGGGCGATGGGCCGGCGCGAGCTCGAACGGCTCGAGGCCATGTACGCAATGGCCCGTCATCATCATCGCTCACTTCCCGAGCTCGAGCCGGCCGCTACAAAAGAAGACTATGAGGCTCGCATCGCAGAGGCGGACCGAGACGTGCGCGCGTGGCTGGTTGATAACGCGATTCTCACGGTGCCGGACGAGGTCGGTACGTTTGAAACGAACGCCCCGTGGATCGTGCGCCCCGAAGGGCGAAACTTCTGGGAGGAGATCCAGTTTCGCGACCCTCGCCCCGACCACGTCCATGCCGTCATCCCCGGTCACCGCTTTGACTGGTGGATCTCCGAGCGTCAAGTACATCCCATCCGCCGGAAGTACTGGGATGCAGGCCGGGTCGAAGGCTGGGCCGTCTACGTCGAAGAACTGGCGATGCAGACCGGTTTGCTCGATGCTCGGCCGCGGACCGAAGAGCTTTTTCTGATCTTTGGGATGAAGCGCGCGGTGCGGGTTCAGGTCGACGTCGACATGCAACTCAATCGTATTTCGGTGCCCGAGGCCGTCGCCGTCATGCGGGCTCGAGTTCCTTTTCTCGATCCAGCAGTGGCCCGGGTCGATGCCGAAATCTACCTGCGACGCCCCCCGGGTTATGGCTTGAGCTACACTATTGGCAAGCTTCAGCTCGAAGCGCTTCTCGCTCGGCGCGCTCACAGCCCGGACTTCAACTTGACGGCGTTCCATGATGAGCTGCTCGCTTACGGGCGAATCCCGGTCGCCCTCCTCGAATGGGAGATGACCGGTGAGGCTCCCGCGCACGTTTGGCGCACCGAGCGGCTCAGCCGTCTGATACCGGCGCTCGAGTCTGCACCATAGATGCCCAGGTCGAGCGGCTGCGCGTCAGGTCCGAAGATGGCCGAGCGGAGGGTGCCCCATTCGGATTCTAACGACGTGGATGCTGCTGCTCGAGCGCGATAGCCACCATGATCGGCTTCTTGCGCTGTTCGAACACGTCCGAGCGGGGTACGGGCGGACCGCGGTGCTTTCGGGCGAGGCGGGGGTTGGTCAACGTCGCCTGTAAGGCCCATTGCGCTCGGTCCGGAGGCGGCTGGGGGCCTCGCCAACCCGCTGCGTTTTCTATTCTTCCTGGTCCGTCGGCCTGACGTTACGTTCGAAGAGTTCCGGCGACACATTCTCGAGCTTCACGTTCCGATCGTCACCACCTACCCCGGGCTCCGGCGCTACTCGGTAGCTTTCGACGCGCCCCTGACGGCGCGCGCGACGAGGGCATTCTGCCCTATGACGGCATCGCGGAGCACTGGTATGACTCGGTCGAGGCCCGTGAGGCGGCATTCGCTTCGTCTCAGGCACTTCCTCGACTTCGAGGCGCTGCGGATGATGGTTGTCGAAGAACACCCCGTAGCGCTTTGAGTTCGCGCGCGCGCCTACGTCAGGATGGTGCGCCGATGAGGTACAACTTATCCGAGGGCCCGAGAACATCGAGCCGAATTCCCCTCGGACGGGGACGGGAAATCTTATCCGAAGATTTGCAGAAACATCGCATCGTACCTTGGGATCGGGGTTATCCTTGTGGGCGGGTGGTGGCTCACTTAGCTGAGAAACTTCGCGGGCTACAGCGTATCAATGATAGCGGGGGCCCAGCCGTCCATTAACGAGGCGCCCCTTTCAGCTCTTTACTTTTTTGGTCGACCTGGGTGAGGTGTAACGTTACGTTTCCTTCGCGGTGTCTCCCCCGCTCGGAGCTTTCGATTCGGGCGACCAGCGGCCCCATGTGGTTCCCGTCGAGCATCGTCGATGTTGCCGATGGAACAGCGGTTACCTCAATCGTCGACCTCCACCACCCGCCTTGGTGCGGTAGCGATCGGAAGAAACGAAGGCGAGCGGCTTCGAGCCTGCCTGCGTTCTCTGATCGACGCCGAGGATGCAGGTGTCCGAGTTGTGTATGTCGACTCCGGCTCGACGGACGGCTCGGTTGAGATGGCCAAAGCCTTGGGCGCCGAGGTCGTCGATCTCGACATGAGTCAGCCGTTTACTGCGGCCAGGGCTAGAAACGCCGGCCTTGAGCGTCTCCTTGAGCTCGAGCGCAACCTCCAGTACGTGCATTTCATCGATGGCGACTGCGAGATGCTCCCAGGATGGATGGTCGAGGCGACCGCCTTCCTGGATGAGCACCCGGATTACGGGGTGGTCTGCGGTCGTCGGCGTGAGCGCTACCCGGACCGAACGATCTACAATCTTCTTTGCGACATCGAGTGGGATGGTCCTACCGGAGAGGTCAAGGCATGCGGGGGCGATTCCCTGATGCGGGTCGATGTGCTCGAGCAGGTCGGAGGGTTTCGCCCCGACCTCATCGCGGGTGAAGAGCCCGAGTTGTGCGTCCGGATTCGTAAGGCCGGATACCGGGTGTTCCGGCTGGACCGAGACATGTGTCTGCACGATGCGGCGATGACTCGATTCGACCAGTGGTGGCGAAGGAGCGTACGCTCGGGTCATGCCTTTGCCGAGGGGGCGGCGCTCCATGGTGCCCCTCCAGAGCGCCACTCCGTCCGGAACGTCGTGAATGCGATCGCGTGGGGTCTGGTGCTCCCCATGGGGATTCTCGTGTCCATCTTGGTGTTCGGCCCGGTGGCTCTTTTGCTCCTTCTTATCTATCCCCTGCAGGTCGTTCGACTCGCTCGGAAGGGCCCCCGTGAAGGTCGAGCGAATTGGTTCTGGGCCTTCTTCCTCGTGCTCTCCCGTTTCTCGGAGACGGTGGGAGGTTTCAAATACTGGGTGCGACAGGTCCGTAAGGGTCCGATCCGCCTCATCGAGTACAAATGAAGGAGAGGACGGCGGTCGTGGTGAAACGTCTTGCCTACTTTACCACTGAGTATCCTGCGGTGAGCCACACGTTCATCCGAAGGGAGATTGTCGCGCTGGAGCGGAAAGGGTTCGAGGTTCGTCGTTTCGCGCTGAGAGGTTGGGCCAGTGAACTCTTCGACCCTGCCGACCATCAAGAGCGCGAGCAAACGCAATACGTGCTCCAACGGGGAGCCGCCCAGCTGCTTCCGAGCCTAGCCCGAGCTCTGTGGAGCTCACCGAGTCGGTTCGCGAAGGCGCTGTTCCTTGCCGTCCGACTCTCGAGACGCTCGATTCGGCCCTTGCCGTACCATCTCGTGTATCTCGCCGAAGCTTGCCAGTTGCTCGAGTGGCTCGTCGAGCAAGAGATCGACCACGTCCACGTTCATTTCGCCACGAATGCGGCCGACGTCGTGATGTTGGCGCACCTGCTCGGTGGGCCGTCTTTCAGCTTTACCGTCCACGGTCCCGCTGAGTTCAACAACATCGACTACTACGGACTCAACGAGAAGATCGCGCGGGCCGCCTTCGTGGTCGCGATTACCCACTTCACCCGAAGCCAGCTCTGCCGCACCGTCAAACACGAGCTCTGGCACAAAATTCGAGTCGTTCGGTGTGGCTTGGATCCGACGTTCTTCGACACCGAACCGACGCCCGTGCCTGACGTCTCGCGATTCGCGACCATCGGTCGGCTGGTTGAGCAGAAGGGCCAGATGATTCTGGTCGAGGCTGCGGCGCGACTTCGCGACGAAGGCCGGGATGTCTCCATCGTCATCATGGGCGGCGGGCCGATGCGTAAAGACCTCGAGGGGCTCATTGCCCGCCTCAATCTCGCCGACAAGATCGAGCTCACCGGCCCCGTCAGCGCCGAACGCCTCGTAGCGGAGATCGAAGGGGCCCGCGGGCTCGTGCTGCCGAGCTTCGCCGAGGGTCTGCCGATGGTCCTGATGGAAGCGCTGGCGCTCCGCCGGCCGGCGATCAGCACGTACATCGCCGGGATACCCGAGCTCATCATTCCTGGCGAGAATGGGTGGCTGGTGCCGGCTGGTTCGGTAGACGATCTTGTGGACGCCATGCGAGCCCTCCTCGATACACCCACGGAGGCCCTCGGGCAGATGGCGCAGGCCGGCTTTCGTCGGACCCGAGAGCTCCATTCCGCAGATCGATTGGCGGATCAGCTCGCCGAGCTGTTCGGAGCCCACGCCCCGCGCCTTCAAGCACCCGTAGAGCCCACAGCGGAGGCTCCGGTCGGAGCCCAACCATGAGTATCTTTATCACTGGGGTCGCTGGCTTCGTAGGCGTGAACCTCACCCGAGCCTTCCTCGACCGAGGACAACGGGTGGTGGGCTTTGATAATCTCTGCCGAGGCAGCCGGGAGTATCTCAAGCCTTTCGAGGGCGACTCTCGGTTTCGTTTCGAGGAGATCGATCTCGTCGATCTCGAGAGTTACCGGCGAGCGCTTGCCCAAGCCCACGAGGCGGATCCCCTGACCGAAGTCTGGCACATGGCCGCCAACTCGGACATTCCGGCCGGGATTGCGGACCCCAACGTCGACCACCGAGACACCTTCCTCACGACGTTCAACACCTTGATCCTCATGCGGGAGCTTGGCATCGGCAAGATCGCCTTCGCGTCCAGCTCGGCCGTGTACGGTGACCTCGGGACTCGACGTCTGACGGAAGACATCGGTCCTCTTTTTCCTATCTCGAACTATGGGGCGATGAAGCTTGCCTCCGAGGCTCTGATCAGCGCCTCGCTCGAGAGTTATCTGTCGCGCGCCTGGATCTTCCGCTTCCCGAATGTGATCGGGGTTCCCGCAACCCACGGCGTCATTCTCGACTTCGTTCGCAAGCTCAAGGCGACCCCGAGCGAGCTCGCAGTGCTCGGAGACGGCACACAGCAGAAGGGTTACCTGCACGTGGAGGAGCTGGTCGACGCCATGCTCTTCATTCACGACAAAGCACCCGACAAGCTGAGCTGCTACAATATCGGAGCTTCGGACGAGGGTGTCACCGTTCGGTTCATCGCCGAGACGGTCCGAGACCGCGTCAGTCCCGATGCGAGCATCCGCTACGGCAAGGGGAACAAAGGCTGGGTGGGCGATGTGCCCAAGTTCGTCTACTCGGTGGATCGCCTCCATGAACTCGGATGGCGGCCTCGGCTCGGGTCGGCCGGAGCGCTACAGCGAGCCGTCGAGCAGATCGTCGAGCAGGAGAGTGCCGGATGAGGCAAGCGGTCATCCTCGCCGGCGGTAAAGGCACCCGGCTTCGTGAGCGTCTCGGCGGTCGACCCAAGCCATTGGTCGACCTCGGTGGCCAACCGTTGCTCCAGCGCCAGATGGAGCTGCTTGTTCGGTACGGGTTCCAGCGCGTCTTAGTTCTCGTCAATCACAAGGCCGAGCAGATCGTCGAGTTCTGCGAGGCGCACGGAGGCTGGGGGATGGACGTCGAGTGCATCGACGACGGGACGCCTCTCGGAACGGCGGGGGCGACGCTCGCCGTGGTCGACAAGCTGGAGCAAGAGGCGCTCATCGTCTACGGAGACACCATGCTGGAAGTTGACCTCGACCGGTTTTACAACTTCCACGCGTTGGTTCCGGACGCGGCGGCGACCCTTTTTCTTCATCCGAACGATCATCCTCACGACTCGGACTTGGTCGAGGTGGATGACGAGGGTCGAGTGCTCGCCTTTCATCCCTATCCGCACGACGAAGGCAGAGACTACGCGAACCTCGTGAACGCCGCGCTTTACTGGGTCAAACGGGACGGCCTGATGCCATGGCGGGGCACGCCCGGACAGCTCGACTTCGGCAAGAATCTGTTTCCGATGATGCTCGACCGAGGACAGGTGCTCCTGGGGTACAACTCTCCCGAGTACATCAAAGACTGCGGAACGCCCGAGCGCCTGGACAAGGTCGAGCGCCATCTTGCGAGTGGAAAGATCAAACGCTCCAGCCTTCACCACCAGCAGGCGGTGGTGTTCCTCGACCGGGACGGTACCATCAATCGCGAGGCCAACCACCTGAACCACCCGGATCAACTGGAGCTCATTCCGGGGACCGCTGAGGCGATCCGTCGGCTCAACCAGTCGGATTATCGGACCGTGGTGGTGACGAACCAGCCGGTCGTCGCTCGCGGCGAGTGCAGCTTCGAGGGTCTCAAGGCCATCCATGCCCGGCTCGAGACCCTCCTCGGGCGGGGCGGCGCCTACCTCGACCGCATCTACTTTTGCCCACACCACCCCCATCGTGGCTACGAGGGAGAGCGTCCGGAGCTGAAGATCGAATGCGAGTGCCGCAAGCCCGCAACCGGCATGCTCGACCAGGCAGCGGAAGACTTCAACCTCGACCGGGCCCGGTCTTGGCTCGTGGGCGACTCGACCGTCGACCTCGAGACCGCCCGCCGGGCCGGCCTTCGGTCGGTGGCGGTGGAGACCGGATACGGCGCCCGAGACGGTCGGATCGCGGTCGAGCCCGATTACGTCGCGGAAGATCTCGGCGACGCGGTTCGCTTGATTCTCGATCGGCACCCGTTGCTTCTCGCCCGCTGTGCGCCTTACGCGCAGGCGATCGGGCCAGGGGAGCTCGTACAGGTCGTCGGGCTGACGCAGAGCCGGTGGGAAGCATTCGCCTCCGGGCTCAAAGAAGCGCTCCGACAGCATGGGCGGTCCGCTCACCGGTTCGTGCTCGAAAAAGACGCCCCCTCGGCGGAGCTCATGTCATGGCTACACGACTTCCGGGAGCAAGTATCGACGCCGCTCGCGGGCGGAGACGGCGGGCGCGTGTCGCCCGAGGATGTCGTCATCCTCGCCGGCGAGGGTGCGCTGAACGTCCCGGGTATCACGCGGAGCTACTTGGTCGAAAGCTCCGAGCCGGAGCGGCGAGCCCGGGCGCTCCGGGGGCTCGCGCGGCGCGGAGTCTCACCCGAGGAGGCGGAGCGCATCGAGGCGGAGGAGCGCGCGGCGCTTCTCGCGCGCTTCGAGTCGAACGCCGCGGGCGCCGAGCGCGTCACGCTAGACGAGGTATTCGCATGATCATCAGCCTTACCCCCCTGAGAATGAGCTTCGTAGGAGGTGGGAGCGACCTGCCCGGCTTCTATCGTGAGCACGGCGGCGCGGTGCTGAGCACTGCCGTCGACAAGTATATCTACGTCACGGTCAATAAGAAGTTCGACAGTGGTATCCGCGTCTCGTATTCCGTCACCGAGGAGGTCGAGCAAGTCGGAGACATCCGGCATCCGCTCGTTCGGGAGGCCCTTCGATTCCTCGAGCTGGAAGGCGGCATCGAGATCACCACGATTGCCGACATCCCTTCTCGGGGAACCGGTCTAGGCTCCTCCAGCTCATTCACCGTCGGCCTCCTGAATGCCTTGAATGCCTTCAAGCATCGGTACGTTTCGAGCGAAGAGCTAGGGCAGACCAGCTGTCATATCGAGATCGACGTCTGCCGCGAACCGATCGGCAAGCAGGACCAATACGCTGCCGCCTACGGAGGCCTGAATCTGATCGAGTTCAAGCCGGACGATTCAGTTCAAGTCTCGCCGGTCATCTGCCGACCGGAGACTCAGTCGGAGGTCGAAGACAATATTTTGGTCTTCTACACCGGCATCCAGCGGAGCGCATCCGCTCTCCTTCGTCAGCAGGCGAGCGATATGGCCGGGAGCGTGGACAAGCAAAGGGCAATGAAGCGGATGGTGGAGCTCGCCTACCAGCTGCGCGATGAGTTGCAGGCGAACAACACGGATGCCTTCGGTGAGATTCTCCACGAGAACTGGGAGCTGAAAAAGTCGATGACCGCCGGCGTGAGCAACAGCGATATCGACGAGTGGTATCAGGCCGCACGGAACGCCGGTGCCCTCGGAGGGAAGCTCCTGGGCGCCGGGGCCGGCGGGTTTCTCATGTTCTACGCGCCCCAGCGTACCCACAGCGCCATCAAGGCTGCGCTTCCCAAGCTCCGACCGGTGTCGATGGGTTTCGAGCGGCTCGGCAGCCGGATCATTTTTTATCACTGATTTTTACGACTGATTTTACGACTGAATCGCGACAGGCACGGATAACGAAAGGATTGCGGCATGAACCCATACCTCGGCACGGCTGAAGCCTATCTCTCGAAGCTCTCCCTCATGCTCCAGCAGATCGACCGCAAACAGATCGATGACGCGATCGAGGTGGTTGCCGACGCGTGGAACGCTGGGAAGCAGGTGATCACGCTCGGAAACGGCGGGAGCTCACTTACCGCGCTCCACTACATCACGGACTGGAACAAGAGCATTTTCCTGAGGTCCGGCAAGCCCTTCCGCGGTCGGAGCCTCGTCGACAACATGGGCCTTCTCGTGGCGTACGGCAACGACATCTCGTTCGAAGACATCTTCGTCGAGCAGCTCAAGAACGTCATGCAAGAGGGAGATCTCGTCATCGCCATCTCGGGGAGCGGAAACTCCGAGAACGTCATTCGCGCCGTCGACTACGCCAACGATAACGGCGGCATCACCTTAGGGCTGTGCGGCTTCCGAGGCGGGCGGTTGAAGGAGCGGGCCAAGCACGTGGTATGGGCGGACGTCGACGACATGCAGCTCGCCGAGGACGCCCACTTCTTCTTTGGCCACATGGTGATGCAGCGGCTCTGCGGCTACGACCTCGGGGCGGTGAAGGTAGACGCGGCCTGACCCATCGCGATCTGGTGGGTCGTTGGCCCAGGTCGTGTCGCTGTTCAACTCTAAAGTCGCTATTGAGGCCGCTCGTGTTCCCGCGTGGTTGAGCGATCGCCCCACCAAGCGATGGTCTGTCGGAGAATTCTCCGTTTGA
>CAZFIV010000134.1:0-18487 GCA_964519665.1 uncultured Myxococcales bacterium | reverse complement strand
GACGGGCCGATTCCGGCGCGACAACAGCACGCTCCAAGTGAATCGGCGCTCTAGGCCGAGGTGTGTTGCTCCCCCATGGTGGCTAGCCGCGGGCGCCGCGTTGTTGGTTTCGACTAGTGGTTCCGGGGCGTTGGGGCAGGTCACCGGCGAGCAGCTCAACGCCGCGTTCGAAGCTCAGCAGGGTCAATTGACCGAGGGAAGAATCGGAGGCTTGGCGACGTTCGGTCGGCTCGACGAAGACTTTTTCTTGAACATCGCCCTCAGGCTGAGTTTCGACCAAGAAAACTGGGGATTCGGTCTGCAGGCTCCCCTGCGCCTGCGCATTATCGACAATGATCCCCAGGATGATGATGACTTCGGGTCGATCATCCGACGGGAAGACTGGGACCAGCCGTCCGATTTTCTTCGACTGCTCCGGTACGTCTACGTGGGCCAGCGAGACAAGAAAGGACCTTACTACGTGCGTCTCGGTGAGCTGAGCGGCCTCACGATCGGTCACGGCACGATCATGCACCGCTATTACAACAACTTCGATATCAGCCGATGGCGGGCCGGGCTCAACGCTGCGGTCAACGTCGACGGGTTCGGCGCGGAGGTCATGGTCAGCGACCTGCTCGATTTTCACGTCGTGGGCAGCCGGCTGAGCGTACGACCCTTTCAGGTCGCGTACGGTGAAGGCTGGTGGGAGCGATTCTACGTCGGGGCGTCGGTGGTCGCCGACACCAAGGCGCCATTCGAACTCGCGCGCCAAATGGATGACCCGACGACCGACGACGACGAAAGTCAGCTGGTCGAGGTCAACGACGAAGACGAGCCGGTCGTCGCCCAGTCCGAGGCTTTCGCGATCGTGGGCATCGATATCGGCTTCGAGCTTCTCGCCACCGACATCTTGTCGATCACCCCGTATATCGACATCAATCGCATGACCTTCGTCGACAACGGCTGGGGCTTTCACACCGGCGTCCTGTGGAAGGTGAACGCTCCGATGGTGATCGACACGTTCATTGCCGAGCTTCGCACCGAATACCGATACGTATCGGGTGACTACGTCGCGCCTTATTTCAACACGGTGTACGAGATCGAACGCTACAACGCCCTGAACAACGACCGGCCGTTTCCCGCCCCGAAGCTTCGATGCCTGCAGAGCACCACCGAAGCGTGCAGTCTCAACGCCGGAGTGTCGAAAAACGGGTTCTTCTTCGAAGCCCTGGTTGGCTTCCCGAATTGGATCTACGTCGGGGGCGAGTATCTCGACTACGACGGGGATCTGCCGGACGGCCAGCTGAGGCTGTCGCTCGAAGTGCCTGCTCTCGAGTTCATCCAGTTCAGCGCGTTCTACTATCGGATCAACGTCGACGGGCCTTCCGACCTGTTCGCGCTCGACGACAAGTCCGCCGTCATCGCCCAAGCGACCGTCCCCGTGTACGGCATTCTGTCGTTTCAAGCCCGGTGGTGGCGGGTATGGCGCGCGGACCCGAACGAAGGCGGGTATGCTTCGGTCGACGACTGGTCGGTCGGCTTCGGATTTTCCTACTCGTTCTGACCGCAGGGGGCTAAGGTCCGCGCCTGGTGACACCGCCGTCCTCGCCGGAACCTTCGCCGCCGACGGTCGTGGTGGCTCTCGCTGGGCTGCTGCTGGTGGCAACGGGGCTGTACGGCATCGGGTTTTGGGCGTTTCACGACTCCGGGCCCCCTCCGGACGCCTTCTCTCCCGCGGCTGCGCTCATTCGGCAGCACTACACGTCAGACGATCTGATCTTGCTGGCGCCGTTCTACGCGACGAGGGCCCGCGAATTTCTGGGGGATCTTCATCCGCTCGCGGTCCGATATCCCCTCGACGAAGACCTCGACGTGCGGTCACGGGTGTGGATCTTCGGTCTGTTCGGGGCGGAGGGCGACGTCGGGTCCCAGCTGGAATCGGTCGGCTACATGCCGGCTTTCAGTCACCACCGAGACGGTATCGCCGTCCTGCGCTACGAACGCCCCGCTCGCGCCGAGGTCACGTACGACTTCGTCGATGCTTTACCGAAGGCAAAGGTGCTTCACGACCGAGGTGGTCGGCGGGTGCCTTGCGATCGTTGGCAGCGGCGAAATCAACAGGGTGGGCCTCCTGGGCGGTGGGTCTGTCCGACGGATGGAGATTGGTTTTACGTGGCGCCCGAATGGCATCGGATGGGTGATCATCTGCGGTGGTGCATCTGGGCACACCCGCCCAACGAAGGTCGCCTGATCATTCGGTTTCCGGAGGTCCCGGTGCGCGGCGTATTGGCGGGTCGAGCCGGCCACACCCTCCATTCATCGCGTCATGCGCGGGCGCCGGTCTTTCTCGACGTTGGTTGGGCGGCGGAGCCCCCGCAGCGCTTCTCTTTTGCGCTCGAGGACCACTTTCGGCCGTTTCGGGTCGCGATCCGCACGGCGACCACGGCGACGGTCACCTTTTCGGTGTCTAGCCCCGACGCCGGCGTCAATCACTTCTGCTTCACCGCCGATGTTCGGCGCAGCTTGGATGGCGGGACGGAGGGGTCGCCGTGAGGCCGCGATCGTACCAGCTCTGGGCCTTGGGGCTCGCGGTCGTTTATTTCGTCGTTCTGTGGGTCACGGCCCCGGCGGTCGGTTTCGTGCGCGACGAAGGTTATTACTTCAAAGCGGCCGAGCTGTACTCGGGTTGGTTTGGCGTGCTGTTCTCCTCGCGCTTTCTTGAAGCCTTCAGCGACGCCGAGATCCTGAAGCACTTCAGCTATAACAGCGAGCACCCCCCGCTGGTGAAACTGACCCAGGGGCTGACGTTTCATGTGTTCCACCGGGGGCTCGGTTGGGCGAGCCCGTCGACCGGTTTTCGGGCGGCGGGCTTCTTCTTCGGGGGACTGAGCATCATGGCCACTTTCTGGCTCGGTCGCCAGCTCGTTTCACCGCCGGTCGGTCTCCTGGCCGCCGCGATGCTCGCGATGATGCCCCGGTACTTTTTCGACGCGCACCTGGCGTGTTTCGATGTCGCGATCACCGCGATGTGGACGCTGTCGATCCACGTGTTCCTGTGGGCGTTGCGGGCGCCTTCGGCCGGCGCCAGTCGGAGGGCCGTCGCGGCGAGCGTCGTCTTCGGGCTCGCGCTGGCGACGAAGCTCAATGCCCTCTTCCTACCCTTTCTATTCGTGCTGTGGTGGCTGGTGGAGCCCCCGGCCGGTCTCAAGGTCGGCTGGTCGAGGGGGCCGTCGGGCGGCCGGGACCTCGAACTTCCGCCGGTGCCGGGGGTGCTGGTGGCGTGCGCGCTCGTCAGTCCACTCGTGTTTTTCGCAACCTGGCCTTACTTGTGGCACGACCCGATCGATAGAACGTGGGACTACCTGCGGTTTCATCTTCATCACGAGCACTATCCGGCCTCGTATTTTCATGAGCTGCTCGTCGCGCCGCCGTTTCCGTGGCACTTCCCGGTGGTGATGACCGCTCTCACCATCCCATCGCCCGTCCTGGCGCTCGGAGGGGTCGGAGCGCTGGTGGCCGGGTTTCGGGGGGTGCGGCGGCGCCGCTTGCCCGATATCGTCCTGCTGACGGCGACGCTCCTCCCGATCGCGCTGATCGCGCTGCCGACCACACCCGTCTTCGGCGGCGTCAAACACTGGTACAACGCGCTTCCGACCCTCTGCATCCTCGCCGCCCGCTCAACCTGGTGGATATTCGGTGCGCTCGGCGATCGTCTCCGCGCGTGGCGCCCCAAGGAGGAAATGGCGCTGGTCACAGCGACCGCCGTCGTAACGGTTGGTCTCGCGCTCGGGCCGGGCCTGCTCGGTATCATTCGAAGCCACCCCGACGGCATCGGATATTACAACGAGATAGCCGGCGGATTCAGAGGGGGAGCCGAACTCGGGATGCAGCGGGGATTTTGGGGCGGCCTGGCCCACCCTCGGTACGTCGACACTCTCCCGCGCCTCGCGGATGGCCGGGGCCGCGTATTCTTCAACCGCACCAACTATGACGCTTTTCGGATGTACCAACGACAAGGCATAGTTCCCCGCGCGATGTACTACGGGTACGAAGCGCGCGGTTCGGCCGTGGGCATTCACTTCGAGCAACCGGAGCACGGCGAGCAGGAGGGAGCGATCTGGTCGGCGATCGGTTCTCGGCCCGTCGCGGGTGTCTACCGCCATAACGTTACGCTCATTCAGATCTACGCCGTACCGTCCACAGAGTCGCCGGCGAAGCCGCCCGCCAAACCTCGGTCCTGGCGGTCTCCGGAGTCCAAACGCCAAGAGTCTCGAGACGAGAGCGCTCGGGCCGCGGCTTCTCCCATGGTCCGATGATGCCCTTCTGGGTCACTCCGCTGCTGCTGTTGCCGGGTGTCGCGCTCTTGGTGATGTCGACCCAAGCGCGGTACGGGCAGCTGCACGAGGAGATGCATCGCTTGCTCGAGCATCGTCATCACGACGAGACCCTGGCTCCCGGACTCATTCGACGCGGCCGCCTGTTCAAGAACGCGCTGGTCTGCCTTTACGCCGCCTGCGCTGTATTCGGGATGGGTGCTCTCCTCGGTGGACTGGCGGACCGCATCCATCTCATGGCCGAGCTCGTAGCCTATCCGCTGACCATGATCGGGGCCCTTTTGTTGGTGGCGGCGTCCGCCATGTTGGTTCGAGAGGCATCTCTATCGCTCCTGATCCTGGAATACCACGAGCGTGAACTTCGCCAGCGCCACCGACCCGGCGGCGATCACCCGTGACGATCTTGGGCCCGGCCTGCCCAGCTCGCGGACGATGCGCTAAGCTTCTTCACGTGGTCAAAGCGAGGGGAGTCGTAGTGGTGCTCATAAGCATCGCGGTGGCGGGGTGCGAAGAAGACACGCAGCTGGCGCGCGTTCAGCCGATGATCAGCGTCGACCAAACCGAGATCGAGTTCGGTCAGGTTGGGGTCGGGTCGACGAGACGCGTCGGGTTGACGGTCAGTAACGAGGGTACCGCGGACCTCGTGGTGTCCAATCTGGCCATCCAGTTCAACAACGTCAACGCGTCCCAGCTCAACCCGTTCTTCATATCGCCTCCCGAACCGTTTACGCTGCCCTCCGGCGGGCAGATGTCGCTCGACATGGGGTTCGCGCCCGCGGTCAACGAGCTGGCTTCAGGCACCTTGACGATCACCTCCGACGATCCCGAAACCCCGCAGATCATGGTCGAATTGCGAGGGGTGGGGAGTATCGGTCAACTCTCGCTGCAGCCCGACGTCCTCGACCTCACCGAGACGACCGTCGGCCGCGCGCAAGCCCGAGAGTTGGTGGTGCGCAATCAGAGCATCGATCCCCTCGACAATGCTCGCATCGTGACCGAGGGCTTCGGTCGCCCCGAGCACTTCGAGCTGACGGGGCTGACCCGCTTCGACGAGCCGGCGCCGTTCGCGCTCGATGCGCGGGTGCGGCAAGTTCTCCTGCTCACCTATACGCCGCAGTTGCTCGGCAACGACGATGGGCTCATCCGAATCGAAACCTGCGGTCCTCGGTGCGGGCCCGAAGTAAGGGTGCTCGCGTCGGCCACCCAGGCGGTGGTCCGCCTAACGCCGTCGTTGGTCGAGTTTGGTCGTGTGGGCATCGGGCAGCCGCAAAGTGAATCACTCCAGGTCGAAAACGTGGGTACGATGGCGGTGACGATCACCGAGGTGGAAGCGGCCGGCAGTACGGCGTTCTCGGTCAGCGTTCCGTCGGGCAACCTTCCTCGCACGCTCCAGCCGGGAGAAAGCCTCGGGGTGACCGTGACCTTCCAGCCGGAGGAGGCCGCGCTGGCGCAGGGTGCAGTGGTCGTCCGCACCAACCTCGCTTCCGTTCCCGAGCTGCAGGCCGTCCTGACCGGAAGCGGTGAGGGGCCGCTGTTCGTGGTCCAACCTTCACCTCTCGGCTTCGGCACGGAGCGCGGTCCCGGGAGCTACCGCCGCTTCGTGGTGGCCACCAACGCAGGCTCCTCTCAAGTCCAAGTCTCTTCGATCGGCCTCACGGGCAACTCGGTGCTCAGATTGGGGCCTCTTCCGGGCTTGCCGGTCAGGCTAGGGCCGGGCGAGTCGCTCAACGTCGAGGTCGTGTTCGAGCCCGAGGACATCGGACAGTACGACGGGATGCTGACCATCGTGAGCGACGACCCCATGCGCCCGATGGTCGATGTCCCGGTCGGGGCATCGATGGACGATCGGTTCTGCGACCTCCGCTTCACGCCGAACCGGATCTTGTTTGGCGTTCTTCCGGTGCTGCAGCCCGTGCCGTACGAGCGGGTCCGCACCGTGGAGGTCGTCAACGACGGCAATCGTCCATGTACGATCTCATCGGGGGCGTTTCGGGCGCCGGCCGATCCGGAGATCGACTTCCTGAACGGTCCGAGCTTTCCCTTCGAACTGCAGCCAGTCAGCAGCAGCGTCGGATTGACGCGGGCCGAGTTCGAGTTTTCGTATGCGCCCATTCAGGAGCGCGAAGCCAAGGCCTCGTTCGTGCTCGCCACCAGCGACCAGGTCTTTCCGCAGCGTACGATCTCATTGGCCGGGCGATCGAGCCCGTACCGTTCGGTGTTCGTCTTGCCCGAACGGCTCGACTTCGGTGCGATGACGCCGGTGATCTGCCCTCCCTTCGCTGGGTCGGTGACCCTGTTCAACTCGGGATCAACGTCGGTGCGCCATCGGCAGTCTCGCCTTACCACCCGAAATGCGTCGACCCCATCGCCCGAGTTCACGGTCTCCGGGATCCCCGGGCTGGGGCAAGGGATCTTTCGCGGCGACAGCGTCACTTACGACCTAGCCTACCAAGCTGTCGATCTAGGGGATGATGAAGCCGAGCTAGAGGTCGTGCTCGAGGGCTTCCCGCAGCCGATCGTGGTTCCTCTGACCGGAACCGGCAGCACGTCCCCCGAGCGGACCGAAGAGTTCTTCCAGGTCGACAACAAGGAAGTCGACGTCCTCTTCGTGATCGACGACAGCTGCTCGATGCGGGAGAATCAGCGCGAGGTCGCCACAAACTTCGACCGGTTCATTCGGGCGGCCGACGCCCGCCAGGTCGACTTCCGCCTCGGCATCACCACGACCGACACCACCAAGATTCCTGGTCGATTGGTCGGCCCGGTGATCAGTCGCGCCACGCCCAACTTTCAAGAAGAGTTCCGAAATCAGGCCGCAGTGGGGACCTCGGGGTCGGGCTTCGAGACCGGTCTGGAAGCGATGCAGGGCGCCCTGGACGAGGCGGTGCGCGGCAACGAGCCCAATGTCGACCTGATTCGACCCGATGCGGCGTTGGTGGTGATCATCGTGTCTGACGAAGACGATCAGTCGCCGTTGACGGTGACCGAGTACGCGACCGATCTAGTGCGACGAACGCCGAACGGAGTGCTGCCGGCGGTCGTGTCGGGGCAGGCGATGGGGTGCTCGAATTCGGCGGGCATCGCCGACCCGGCACCCGACTACGAAGCCTTCCTGGGTTTTTTCGGCAATGGCGTTTCGGAGAGTATCTGCGATGACTGGGGGCAGACGCTCGCGACTCTCGGCGGCCAGGCGTTCGGTTTACGGCGCAGCTTCCGGCTGGCGATCCCCCCGGATCCGATGTCTCCGGTCGATGCCCGGGTCAACAACGTGATGGTCGCTCCCGGCTCCTTTCAGGTCATCGGACGAGATATTGTCTTCAATACGCCGCCGCCCGAAGGGGCCCGAATCGTGGTCACGTACAGTCCGAACTGTCAGTAGGCTGGTCGGCCGGTAGGAGCCCAACCCATGAGGACGTTGACGTTATTGGTCTTGGTCGCGGCGGGACTCACCAGCCCCGGCTGTGGTTCGGAGTCGTGCACCTCCCAATCGGACTGTTCGGTGGGCACGTACTGCGTGCTCAGCATCGGTAGCGGCCGAGCGGAAGGCTCTTGCCAGTCGGATTGCGTGAGCCCCGCCGACTGCGAGCAGCCCGAGTCGAGCGCTTCGAGGGCCATTTGTACCAACGAAGGTCGATGTCGGGTAGAAGCCATCCCTCCGCGGCTGGTGGTGCTCGAGCCCGAACCTGACACGCTGTTCGAAGAGGGTACGCAGCGCATTCGATTGGAGGGGGAAGTCGAGATGGCGGCTGCCCGGGCGACGGTCGTCGTGACCACCGGCGGCAATCGTGGTTGCGGTACCGGTATCTCCCGTCAGATCACGGTTGAGAACACCACCGGCGGCTTTGCGAGGGTCCCTTTTGTTCTCGATGACGTGCTGGTTGACCCGGGCCGAATCCAGCTGCTCGTCAACGCATCCGTGCCGGGCGCTACGCGAACGTACCCGGTTCCGGTCCGCGTCGACTGTCCGGGGTGCGCTCAGGTAACGGTGACCACGCCTCGTCCTAACAGCACGGGCAATGGCCTCAAGCTCGACGACCTGGTCGGTTCCGTCGACCAGCCGGTCGCGTCGGCTATCTGGCGCGTCCGCGGTGGGGGCGGCGTGCTCGACGGAACGCTGCCGGTAGAGGCGAACGGCCGAGACTTCGCCATCGAGGATCTACCGCTGTTCCCGGGATCGAATCGGGTGGAGGTCATCGTCACGGGCATTGGGCAAGGTCGAGGTGAGAGTCGATGCTCGATTCGGGTCAACGCTGGCGTGTCGGTTGAAGCCGGCCTCCGAGCGATCCTCACCTGGGATGGTCCGACCGCCGACCTCGACCTTCACATCGTCGGCCCCGGCGGAACCTTCGGCGACGCTCTGACGACCTTATCGAGTCGCAGCCGAAGCCCGAGCGGTTTTACGGGTACCGTTGAAGACGACTTCGACGGCCTCGGACCGGAGATCGTGACCATTGCCAGCCTCCCCGACGGGATTTACGGAGTCATCGTCGAGGCGGTCTTCGACGACCAAGACCCCGGAGCGAGCGCCTTTTTGCGCCTGTTGTACGACGGACAAACGCTCACTTCCGGACCGATCGGGCCGCAGTATCTGCAGGCGGTCGCAAGCGATCTTTGGGTCGCCGGCGTTCTGCGGGTCAGCGGTGGGCAGGCGGCCTTTGAACCGATCGGCGAGCGGATCAGCGCCATCACGCCGCCGACCACCCCCCCGTCCCAGTGGCCCGTCTTTTTTTAGACTCGACGGAGGCCGTTGCAGTCCACCTGGAACGCTCGACGTAGAGAACGCGAGAGACTAACCCCACGTCTCGCTTGTTGGCCCCGGCGAGGGTACAATGTCGAGCGGCCTTTAGAGGGCGAAGGGGCAGAGCCTTGGCGTTGCTGTTGCTGAAAATCTCGGCCATTTGCTACGGACTGGTCGCCGTCGTCGGGCTGATTCAGCTTCGGTGGCCTCGACAGGGCGACGGCAATCGCACGGTGTTGGTCGGCCTGTGGGTCGCGGCCGGTGTCCACGTTCCGGCCATCTCCAGTCGGGCCGCGGAAGTGGGCGGCTTTCCGGTGGGTAGCTTCGCCGACGGTCTATCGCTCTTGGGCGTCGTCATGGCGGGTCTCGCGGTCTTCTTGGTGGTTCGACGAGTCCCCCAGGCCGTCGCGCTGTCGAGCGTGGTCATCACCGCGATGCTCGGCTTGGCCGTATCGGTGTATCCAGCCGACGGGGTGGCGCAGCGACTGCGCAGCACCTGGCTTCCTTTTCACATCACATTCTCGTTCCTGGGGATCGCTGCGTTCGCCGTCGCCGCGGTGGTCGCGGTCGTATACCTCGTGCAGGAACGACGTCTGAAGACCAAGAAACGTCTCGGCAAAGGGCCGACCGGGGCCGGCAAGCTGCCGGCGCTCGAAGTGCTCGACCAATCGCTATTCCGGTTGATCAAGCTGGGCTTTCCGTTGATGGGGCTCGGGTTGCTGTTCGGGGTCCTCAACAGCAAGGAAGTGTCCGGTGAGTACTGGAAGTGGAACGTACTCAACACCTTGGCGGTGCTGGTGTGGGCGCTGTTCGCGATCCTGCTCAACCTTCGACTCACGATAGGTTGGCGGGGGCGGTCGGCAGCGATGCTCACGGTGGTCGGCGTTGTCGTTCTGCTCGCGGCGCTGGTCGGCCTCAGCCTCATCAGCCAGAACCCTCACGCCGTCGGTTCTTGATGAGCACCGCCTGCTAAAGGTCGAGGCGGACCCGGCGGAGAGGGCCCAGGCCGGCGGTGCGGGCCGCCCGGTGCGCCTCCCGAGAGGAGCCACCCAGCACGAACTGCGTCCGGCCGGGGGCGAAGAGCCGACGGGCCAGGCGATGGACCTCGGCCGCGCTGACGGTCTCGACGCCGGTCAGAGGTTCGGGGCGCCGCTCGCCGCGCGCGAGGCCTTCGAGCCAAGTAGACGTGGTGCTGGCCGTCGAATCGTATCTGACGGCGTTGCTTGCGATCACCTGCCGTTGAGCCCGTCGCAGCTGGTCGGTCGAAGGCGGCCGGGCGGCGAAATCGTCGAGAACCCGTCTGAAGTGTTGGAGCGCGGCGGCGGTGTCTTTGGCTCGTACCACCGTGCAGGCGACCAGCGAGCGCGCGTAACGTCGTTCGAGCAAGGTCGCGTCGATGCTGTAGCTCAGGCCCGCTTTCATTCGGAGCTCGGCTCCGAGCTGACTGTCGAGCCGGCCCCCGAGGATCGAAGTGAGGACCTGAAGAACGGGTATGCGGGCGTCGACGTCGGCGAGCGGACGAGTGGCACAGATCAACATGGAGGCCGCCGGTCGTCGGGGGATCAGCAAAACGCTCCGGACGGGGCGGCTGCGGGGCGGCCGAATAGGGGCGGGGGCGCTGGGTTTGCCGGGGCGCCAAGCCGCAAAGCCTCTTCGGATGGAGCGCACGACGGCCCGGGGGTCGACGTGGCCAACGACGAGGATCGTCGTTCGCCGCGGTTCGAGCAACTGAGCTTGTCGCCGCTCGATCTGGTCGAGGCTCAACTCCTTGAGCGTCTCGATGCTCCCGAAGACCGGTCGCGCGTAGGGATGCCCGGCGCCGAACGCGGCGCGGTCGATGAACAGCTGCAGGACCAGCGGATCGCTCAGCTCGACCTCTTCGAGCGCGTTGATCATGGCATCGCGCCGAACGACGAACGAGGTCGGGCCGCACCGAGGACGCAGGATGGCTCTGCTAAGCATGTCAATATAGATTGACGCATCCTTCGAGTATCCGTCGATCCCGAAGAAGGCCTGGTCCGCGGACACCGACAGCTTGAGTTCGCCCCCCGCCAGAAAAACCTTTCGAGCGAACGAATCGGCTTCGATCCGACGGTTCCCGCTCTCATCGATCTCGTACAGGCCGCCGAGCAAGGAGATCGCGAAGAAACTGGCGCCCCATGCGCCTTCCGGGTCGTGGGCGGAGCCCTGGTCGAATACCGCTCGGATGCTGACGATCGGTTGGCGATGCTGCTCGACGATCACGATCCGAAGACCGTTTCGGAGCATTCCGACCGTCACTCGGGGGCGGGCGCTCTCGGGCGTGGATATCGGCACCGAGGGCGGGGGCGTGCGGGTCCAACCTCGGCCGGCTCCAGGATCGGGAACGAGGCGCTCGTCGGACGAGGCATCACCCTCGGTCCGGTCGTCCTCGACGGCGGACAGGCGCGGATGAGGTGAAGGGCTTGCGCCACAACCGCCGAGCGTGGCGGCGGTGACGAGCAAGCTCAACCGGAGCGCGGACCGTGACGTGAGCATCGACCGGCGACCCAGCGCCGAGCGTCTTGAGCGATCGGAGTTCATCGTTCGTCCCAGTTGAGCTTGGGTCGTCGGGGTCGGACCGGGCGGGCGTGAACGACCAGTCTCCGGTTGCCCTGAACGAGGTGGGTCCAGGCGACGTGCCGGATCGTCTGCCGGTCGAGGGCCCACAGCCGGCGGCTCACGCCTTCCGGGTGGGTCGGGTCGTCATCGGCAAGCTCCATCTGGGCCATCATCGTGGCGCGGCCGCGCACGGTGTCCATGGTGAACAGAAAGTACCGATCGATCGCCAGCCGGGTTGCGTTCAGGAAATCGCGGGGCATGTCGACGGCCGTAAGGTAGCGGAGGAATACCTCCGCCTCGGCGGTCGCGGCGTCGACGGGCTTGTCATAGGGCAGGGTGACGTCGAGACGAAAGTACGACGCGCCCGGGACCGGCGTCAGGTTGGCGCGAACCTGGGTACCGAAGGCGCCATCGACGTAGTTCGACAAGAGCCACCCGCCGAGCGTGAGTGCGTCCGAGGAACGCTCTCCGAGCCCCTCGACCCGCCACAGCACCGTGACCCGAGGCTGGCGCGCTCGACGCTCTCGAACCCGGTAGACGGCTGGTTTGCCCTCCAACTGGCTATTCCGCGGGTGCCGGGCCCTCCGGCCCGGCGGCAGCTGCCCCAATGTGTCCGCGATCTGGGCCTTGACCTCGGCGACGTCGAAGCGCCCCACCACGGTCAGGACGCCGTTGGAAGGCACGAGATAGCGGCGAGCGAACGCCTGGACCTCGGCGAGGGTCACTCGGGCCAGTTCATCGGGGCGACCGATGACCGCCGAGTGCATCGGGTGGGGCCGCGGAAACATCTGGCGGTGAATGGCCATCTCGACCCCGCCGAAAGGAACGTCGACGGTTCGCTGTATCCGCTCTACATCGACCACGCTCTTGTGCCGGTCGAGATCGGCTGGGTCGAGCTTGCCGGGCAGGGTCGCCAGGCGGTCGCAATGGACCCACAACGCGAGCGGCACCGCGGAGGGGACGACCTCGACTTCGAACGATATGAAGTGGGAGCTGGTGAACGCATTCAGGAACACGACGCCATGGGCCTCCAGCAGGGCCACATAGTCGGTGTCGGGCGTTCGGCCGCGCAGCATCACGTGCTCGACCAGGTGCGCCATGCCGGCCCGGTCCCGCGGCTCGTAGAGGGTGCCAGCCCGAAAGCCCATGTTGACCGATGCAGACTGTGCGGTCGGGTCGTGACTGAGCAGGACCGTCAGCCCGTTCGGAAGCACGTATCGTTCGACGTCGAAGTGAAGGCTCCGATTGGCGATTTTGCGCCCGCCGACCCGGTCGCCGACCACCCGCACCTCGGGCTGGGCCACCGCGACCGACAGGCCTAGCGTCATCCACAGTGCAGCGTTCATACCGGCGCAACCGTACCCTTGCGGTTCGAGATTCCCAACCCCGACCAGACGCCACCCGCCCGACATCCGCCTGATCTGCTCGGCGGGCCGGGCATCTGCAATCCCTCGATGGGCGGGTGGCCCGCTTCGCAATACGCATTGCCGCTGGCACGTGCCTTGTACAGGAGACGGCCATGCCTGTTTCCGCTCCGTCGGGCTCGAAGCCCGTTCCAGGTCTCCCCAAGCGTGCGGTTCGCTCGAAGCCAAAACCGAAGACCAGGGAGGCAGCCGCGCGCCGCGCGGGTGGCCCACCGAAGACGAAATCGAAGCCGCGCTCGTCGGGCCCGGTCCCCGGCAAGGCCAAGGAGACGGGCTTCCGCAATCTCCCGGACCCTCGACCGACCAACGACGACCGCGGAAAGCTCAATAAGAGCCGCCAGCCGGGTCGGGTCATCCGAGGAGACATCAGCCCGCTGGACGTCGGCCAGGGCGCGATCGGTGATTGTTACTTTTGCGCCGGCCTGTCGGCGATCGCCCAAGCTAGGCCCGAGGTGCTGAAGAACGGAATCAAGGATCGCGGCGACGGCACCTATGACGTTCGCCTGTACGATCATCGGGGACGCGAACGGACAGTGACCGTCGATGACGAGCTCTATCGCAAGGGCCACGCCGGTCCTCGGTACGGGCGGGGTACCGACCACCGGGAGCTCTGGCCGCCCCTGTACGAAAAGGCATACGCGGAGTTCCGGGGCGGCTACGATCGCCTCGATACCGGCGGGCAGGCTGGCAAGGCGATGCAGACGCTGACTGGCGAGCCGTCCGATCGGGTCGCGAACAAGTCAGTCACCGCCGATGAGCTATGGAACCGGGTGACCGACGCCGTGACCAACCGCCGACCGATCGCCGCCGACACCTACGGGAGGGCAAAGAAGTATCAGACCAACGGTCTGGTGCATGGACATGTATACTCGATCCTTGGCACTCAGAAGGACGGCGACGACCGCTTCGTCACGCTTCGAAACCCCTGGGGCGCCAGTGAGTATCGCGCCGATTATCGGACTGACGTCGATCGCGACAGCGACGGAAGGCTCGACGGCAACGACGGCGTCTTCCGCATGCGTTTAGAGGACTTCCACCGCCTGTTCGAGCATACCGACGTCAACGATCCGCCCCCCAAACCAGGCCTCCTGGACAGGGTCTTCGGGCTGTTCAGCTAGAACCATACTCATAGCTGTTCTAGGGTAGACGAATGAGAAGGTGAGCTTCTCATCACTTTCATCCCGATAATCCTAACGTCAATGACGCGACGCTCCGAAGGCGATAGCGTGTCGGCTGTTGCGCTGCAGCGTGTATTCAGGACGAAGGACGGACTCAAGCTCGCGTGACCTGCTGCGCAGCGCGTGACTCAAGCCACCATTTCCCCGGAGTTACTTAATCAGGGGGAGGGTGCACCGACAACACAGTCATGTTCCTTGCCTTGATGCCGGAGGCCGTGCTCAGTTCGACGGCGATCGGCCATCGGCCTTGGAGTTTGCCAAAGTGACTTATATTCTCGGGATCTCGGCGTTCTATCACGACAGTGCGGCATGCCTCGTTCGTGACGGCGAAATCGTCGCCGCGGCTCAGGAAGAGCGGTTCAGTCGGAAGAAGCACGACTATCGATTTCCCACCCAAGCTATCGATTTTTGCTTGCGGGCGGCGGGCATCGATGCCGGCCAGCTCGACCACGTCGCCTTTTACGACAAGCCGCTCCTCAAGTTCGACCGACTGATCGAAACGTATCTCGCTTATGCACCGGTCGGTTTTCAGTCCTTCCTCAAGGCCATGCCGCTGTGGCTTCGAGAGAAGCTTCATCACCCCCGGGAGCTGCGAAAAGGGCTCAAGGGCAAATACAACGGCCGTTTCATCTTTACGGAGCACCACGAGTCTCACGCGGCCAGCGCCTTCTTCCCAAGCCCCTTCGATGAAGCCGCCATCTTGACCCTCGATGGCGTCGGCGAATGGGCGACCGCGAGCATGGGGATGGGCCGCGGTAACCGCATCGAGCTTACCCACGAGTTGCGTTTTCCGCACTCCATCGGCCTGCTCTACTCGGCGTTCACGTACTTCACGGGCTTCAAGGTCAACTCCGGCGAATACAAGCTCATGGGGCTGGCGCCGTACGGTGACCCCATCTACAAAGATTTGATTCTTTCGACTCTCATGGATCTCAAGGAAGATGGATCCTTCCGCTTGGACATGAGCTACTTTAATTACTGCCAGGGCTTGACCATGACGTCCCGCAAGATGGACGCGCTTTTCGACGGGCCGCCTCGCAAGCCCGAGACCCCCATTACGGAGCGCGAAATGCACATCGCGGCGTCCATCCAGGCGGTGACCGAAGAGGTCGTTCTCCGCATGGCGCGCCACTTGGCGGATCAAACAAATGCCAAGAACCTAGTCATGGCGGGGGGCGTCGCCCTGAACTGCGTGGGCAACGGAAAGGTCCTGCGGGATGGCTGCTTCGAGAGGGTCTGGATCCAGCCGGCGGCCGGAGATGCGGGCGGGGCGCTCGGCGCGGCCCTGTTTACTTGGTATCAGCTGCTCGATAAGCCGCGCCAGCGGCCGGAGTCCGACCCAGACTTCCAACGGGCCTCCCTCCTAGGGTCGAAGTACTCCAACAGCACCATCCGAAGCTTCCTCGACCGGGTCGGCGCGTCGTACACGTACTACGACACCGAGGAAGAGTTGCTCGACGCGGTGACCGGTTTCATCGCCGCTGAAAAGGTCGTGGGGCACTTCCACGGCCGCATGGAGTTCGGCCCGCGAGCGCTGGGAAGCCGGTCCATTATCGGCGACCCGCGCTCCACGGAGATGCAGTCGACGATGAACCTGAAGATCAAGTTTCGGGAGTCGTTTCGCCCGTTTGCCCCCTGCGTGTTGAAAGAGCACGTGCATGAGTGGTTCGACATGCGGCAGGGGGAAGACAGCCCCTACATGCTCCTCGTGGCGCCGGTGCGCGAAGAGCACCGTAAGCAAAACGGTGCGCTGGAGATGAGTGGGCTCGATCGGCTCAAGAGCATTCGCTCGTCGGTTCCCGCGATTACCCATGTCGACTACTCAGCGCGGGTGCAGACCGTTGATGAGCAGCGACACGGGCGTTTCTACCGCCTCATGAAGCGCTTCTACGACAAGACGGGTTGCCCCATCGTCATCAACACCAGCTTCAATATTCGCGGGGAGCCGATCGTCGAATCACCCGAGCACGCCTACAAGTGCTTTCTCGCCACCGACATGGACGTCCTGGTGCTTGAAAACTGTGTTCTCGAAAAGACCGGTCAATCGCAGCGAATGGGCGCCGAGGAAGCAGAGAAGTACTTGGCGCAATTCGAACTGGACTAAGAAGGAGTATCCATGGCCCTCGTCAAGCTCGACCTCAACCCGGACCGCAAGACGCTCCGCCAGTTTGGGCTCATCGCCTTTATTGCGTTCGGCCTGCTGGGCGGCTGGACGTTGTTCCGGGGTACGCTCCTAGGGTTTGAACTCGGTACCGCCGCTTCGACCACCGGCTGGATGATCGCCGGCGTGGGTTTGGCCTCCGGCCTGTTAGCGCTATTGTTTCCGGCTCCACTGCGATTCTTGTACGTCGGGCTGATGGTGCTGACCTTTCCCATTGGGTTCGTTGTTTCTCACGTCATCCTAATGGTGCTGTACTACCTGGTGCTTACCCCGCTGGGGCTCTTGATGCGGGTGTTCGGATTCGACCCAATGTACCGAAAGCTGGAGCCGCAAGCGGCCACGTACTGGAATGCGAAGGCACCCCGAACCGATATCCGAGATTACTTCAAGCAATACTAAGCGCGGCTAAGCCCGCCCAAGCTTACTCAAATACGAGCAAGCGAAGGAGATTCGAAGATGAGCTCTAACAATAATTCAGCTTTCGAAAAGGCCGCCGGCGAGAAGGATGTCAGCCTGATCTCCGAGTTGATCGGCTTCATGCGTGATAACAAGAAGTGGTGGCTGCTTCCTATCTTGGTTGCTTTCGTGGCCGTCGGCGCTCTCGTTCTGTTGACTGCGACCCCTGCTGCTCCCTTCATTTATACGCTCTTCTAGTTCGGGCGTAGGCCGATGTTTTTCACCCCGCGGACGCTCAAGGTCTTCGCCACGGCTTTTGTGTTCGTGGCGGTAGCGGTCGCGATGCCGTTGGCCATGCAAAGCTCCGAGTCGGTCGAAGGTTATTTCTTCGGCGTCATTCGGCCGCGGTGGATGGTTCTGTCGGCGGTCTTGGTCTACGTCGCCTTCCTGACGATCACCTATTCGTCTCGTCGAACATTCATCCCAGCGGTAGCCACGACCCTTGGCCTCATGTTGGCCGGCCTCCTCCTGGAGTTGGTGGCGATCGTCGGAATCGCGAATTGGCCCGTCATCTTGGGTATCCATCAAGAGAGGCTCCTCGGTGGCGAGCCTATTCCGTCCTACGAGCTCGTAGGACGAACGTACATGGACCTCGCGCTGGCGGCGAATATTCGGCACGAGCCGGTCCCGTTCGAGTTCAAGACGAATTCCTTCGGTTTTCGAGGTGAACACGACCACGCCGAAGTGCTGGTGCTGGGGGACTCGATCGTGGTCTATCCACTCGTCCCGTATGAGGACTCGATCACGGGGCGGCTAGAGTCGACGCTAGGCGTGCCCGTGATGAATTTCGCGCTGATGGGGATCAGTCCGGTGAAGGCCAAGCGGCTTCTTCTCGAGGCTGATCCCGAGGTCGACCTGAAGGGCAAGTTGGTGCTGCAGTTGCTCTTCGAGGGCAATGATCTCGAGGATTACGAGCACGAGCAAGAAGGGCTTTCGACGGCGCCTCCGACGCTGAGCTGGTCGCAGCGGCTGTTCGTGCCGGCGGTGGTGCAAACATTGGCGAGGCTGAGCAGCCCCCCGCCCCAGAGATCGCTGTCTCGTTCGTGCGAGGCGTTCGGTCAGAATCAGCTCTTCTTATGGAGCAGGCCGCACTTTGCGCCCTACTTGCACAACGTTGAGCCCATCCATTCTCATCTGCGGGCGCTTCATCAAACCGTTCGGGAGCGCGGCGGTACCTATGTGCTCGTATACGTTCCGAGCAAGTTGCGGGTCCTCGCGCCGTTTTGCACCTGGCCGGCCGGGTCCGACCTGGCCGACGTCGATGCACATTTGAGCCCCTGGATGCAGAGTGCCCAGGCGTTCGCTCAGTCGGCTGAGATACCACTGATCAACGTATTTCCAGCTCTTCGTAGAGTGGCGGATGGCGGCGAATCGCCTTGGTTCTGGGGCGACACGCATCCGAATGGCATCGGACATCGGGCGATGGCGACGGCGATCGTGGGCTCGGAAGCGGTGAAGCACTGGATGCAGACCGAGCGGGCGAGCCGAGCTGAACGGCCAGATCCCGAAGGGCCGTGAACACCGGCTTGACGGCGCCGGACGGCGCTCAGATCCTCACCGGGCCAACACGCCTTCGTGGCGTCGTTAGACCATATGGAGTGACCGAGCTCCGATCGCAGCGTCCCGGCTCTTGAGCG
>CAZFIV010000133.1:0-18709 GCA_964519665.1 uncultured Myxococcales bacterium | reverse complement strand
CGAATCTAACAATAAAATTTGACCACATGACTACCGCGCGATGCGGTATCGCCAAGTCCGATCGAAAATCAGGAGCTTATGGCGACAGGGCCCTCGAAGTCCGGACTAGGTCGGCGGTTCAAGTCCGCCTCCCACCATCCCTGTCAGACCAGATTTCCAATCTTGCCCCAAGCAAACCCACGGTTCGACTGTCCCTTCGCCGAGCGTGGCAAGGCTAGGGGTGTGCGATCTGCCGCACTAGAGCGCGCTGTACAAGCGCATACGAGGACCGTCGCCGACGAACCAGAACCCGCAGTTGCAAGGCATATCAACCGGATGCGGGGCGGGGCCACGAACCACACCGATCTGATCGCCGAGCCCGTTGTCTTATTCACCGAAACCCGGAACGGATATCAGACCGCCGGCACGAGGTGGTCGAGCTGCTTGGCTAGGGCCGCCTCAAGGTCCCGCAGGCAATCTACTCTTCGAGGCACGTTCATTTATGACCTTAGCATCAAGACTGTGCCGGCAGCTATAGGAGTTGCTACGAGCCCGAACACGAGCGCGGTACCTGCTATGAGCTCGGCCGGCGAACGTTCTAAAGTTGCGAGAAGCAAAGCGGCACCGCTGGTCGAAACCACGGAGAGCACGAAGACTAGAGGGACTCGAGCGGATCTGGCTTTCATCCCAGTAGGAGCTTGGCCCTCGGTCGTTCCAGAAACTGCGGCTGCCGAGATCCCGCGTCGCCGAAACGCAGCGTCGGCAACGATCTTACGTGCCTCAACCGCGGCCTCCGCGAAACCTAGGGCGCGGTCTAGGAATGCGTCGACAAAATTCTTCTGGTTAAGGACCATTCCAAGCGCACCCTGAGGCGTGACTCTTTCGAGGCGAATGGGAATGATCGGGCGATTGCGTTCAGCGGCGTAGTCGACTTCCCTTCCTACTTCGGTTGACGCGAGGGACTCGCTGCTCAACAAGACAAGGACGACGTCGCAGTCTTCTATCTGCTCGGCGATCTCCTGGCGCCACCGGCCCCCTCCGCTGATCTTGACGTCCGAAAAGACGGTTAGCTGTTGCGACTGCAATGCTTCGACGAGCTCCAGTCGAGCTGTATTGTTCTTCCTCGAGTACGCAACAAAGACGTCATTGCGTGCAATCCTGGTGCTCCGGGTGTCCGGGTCTGGGAGTGGGGCCTGCGGTGGAGGGCGTCCCGTGTCTTTCTGCTGGCCCGAGTGAGGATCGGCGCGCCGCCGGGCGTCTCGACGACCACGCCCTCCTGTTCGCGTTTCCTCGAGCATTCGCCGAATCGCGCCGATGAGCATTACTAGCTCGTTCTCGCCGTTTGTCCCGGTCGCCCATGTCGTCAAGTCAGCGTACTGGATTCGGTTGAAGGGCGGCGGCGGCTCGACGCCGGCTTCGATCAACACCGGAAGCAAGACGCCCCTGTCTGCTGCGAAGCTCGCTTCAGCAGCCACGAATCCGGAGACTACCGAACGGCGACTCCAAAGGACGAGCACGATGGGAACCGCCGAGATGGCGTGCTCGATCTGCTCGGCCCATTGTTCCCCGGGCACGAGGTCCGTCACGTCCCGCCAGACGCTTATACCCTCGGTATTCAACGCCTTGAGCAGGCGTTCGGCGACAGCGGAGTCGGTGCGTACGTAACTCAGAAAAACGTCAGCCATATGTCGCTCGAGTTTACAGCGAAGCTGCGCCTCCGGACATGGTGGCTCATGTGGCGCGAGAGCACAACGCCGTACGGGGGCGGAATGCTCCCGGTAGGGAGCGGACCGCCGCGGCAACGACGCCCGCGTCCGAGGGGAGAACGGGCTGATCCCATCCCCACAGTGCCCTACACGCTTGTATCCCGTATCGGTCTGGTCGTGCTCGGGTTCCCACTCGAGCTGTGGTAGACGAATCCCGACGGGTCGACGCGGATGGTTCCCACCCCCGTCGAATAGCTCGGCCCGGTCACCGAGATCTGGGCGGTCCCGATACTTCGGCCATGCACGTACACACTCCCCAGGCTCGTGCCGGTGGAGTGCGTACGGACGAACGACGCGGTCCCGACGGTCGAGGCGTCGGGGCTGACCTCGGCGATCGAGCTGTCCGAGATGCTGATGGTGAAGTCGGTCGCGGTCGGTGGAGCCGCGCCGAGCGAGACCGTGACCAGCTCTCCCGGTAGGGAGCGGACCGCCGCGGCAACGACGCCCGCGTCCGAGGGGAGAACGGGCTGATCTCATCCCCACAGTGCCCCACACGCTTGTATCCCGTATCGGTCCCCGCGTCCTCGCCACCGCCTCGATCAGGCCGCGTAAGTCCGTCGGCCGACGGTCATGCATCCCTGTACTACGCGTCCCCGAGCACCTCCCGCGCCGTATCGATGTACGCCCGCAGCTTCGACGACCGAGATGCCCGTCGAGGAAAGTACAAGAACAACCCCGGCTCCTCGATCGCCGCCTCCGCCAGCACCTCGACCAAGCGCCCCTCGGCCAAGTCTTCCGCCACGTTGGGCCAATACAGATACGCCAGCCCGACCCCTGCCAAAGCAAGATCCCTTGCGTACACCGCGTCGTTCACGATGACCGGCCCCGGACTGGTCACCGCCACGTCCCGGCCGCCGTCGAGAAGCTCCCACGCATACAGCCCCCCGCCGCTCACGTTCCGGTACGCGATGCACGCGTGCTGCCGAAGGTCCGCGACGGTCTTCGGCGCCCCCCGCCGCGCGAGATACGCGGGCGATGCCACGACGGCCACCCGAAACGGCGCGGTCAACCGGACCGCCACCATGTCCTCCGCGATCATCTCCCCCAGCCGAATGCCCGCGTCGAATCCCGCCGCGACGATGTCCGTCAGCCCGTTGTCCGCGAAGACCTCCACCCGGACCTCCGGATACCGCTCACCCATCGCCACCACGACCGGCGTCACCGCCCACGACAGCGCCACCGTCGGAACGTTCAGCCGCAGCAAGCCCCGGACCCGATCCCGCGCCGCCTGCAGCGACTCCACCTGCTCCTCGATGTCCGACAACGCCGCCCCCGCCGCTTCGACCAGCTCCGCGCCCGCGTCGGTCAGGGACACGCTGCGGGTCGTGCGCGCGAACAACGGCACCCCGACCCGCTCTTCCACCGCCTTGACGGCGTGGCTGACCGCCGACGGACTCATTCCCAGTTCCTTCGACGCCGCCCCGAAACCACCCCGCCGGGCCACGGCGAGCACGATGGGCAGGCGGCTGAGAAGCTCTCGGTCCACGGCCCATTCATGAACCACATTGCATAGTGCATGCAAAACCTGCCGCCTTATCGAAGAGTCCGGCAGGCTCCATAGTGGTGGTCATCCGACGGGCGTCACCGCCCAGAACTTCGCAAGGAGACATCAGATGACCACCCGACACGAAGAACCGACCAGCATCACTACAAAGATCGAGACCGGCATAGCACCGGATGTGCAATCGTTGAACAGCTACTACACTCTCGGCCGGTCCGGGCTACGGGTCAGCCGGCTCACCCTGGGGACGATGACCTTCGGCACCGAGTGGGGCTGGGGCGCGGACAAGGAGACCGCCCGACAGCTGTTCGACGCGTTCGTCGACGCCGGCGGCAACTTTTTCGACACTGCGGACCTGTACACGAACGGCACCAGCGAGACGTGGCTCGGCGAGTTCATCGCCGACCGGGGCCTGCGGGACCACGCGGTGATCGCGTCGAAGTTCAGCTACAACGGCAACCCGAGCAACCCGAACGCCGGCGGCAACGGCCGCAAGCACATCATCGCCGCCGTCGAAGGGTCGCTTCGCCGGCTCAACACCGACTACATCGACCTGTACATCCTGCACACCTGGGACCGCGTGACCCCCGCCGAGGAAGTCATGCGCACCCTCGACGACCTCGTCCGCGCCGGAAAAGTCCGCCACGTGGGCCTGTCCGACGTGCCCGCGTGGTACGCCGCCCGCGCCCAGACCATCGCCGAGTACCGCGGCTACGAACCCCTGTCCGCGCTGCAGCTCGAGTATTCTCTGGTCGAGCGCACCATTGAGCACGAGTTCATCGACCTCGGCACCCAGCACGGCATGGGCGTCATGGCCTGGAGCCCGCTCGCCAGTGGCCTGCTGTCGGGAAAGTATCGCCCGAGTGAAGCCGGCGGCGACGGCGAAGGTCGCCTTGCGATGATGCACGCTTCCGGCAACCCTGCTTTCGCGAAGTTCACCGACCGCAACTGGTCCATCGCCGCCGAACTGGAGCGCGTCGCCGACGAAATCGGCCGCCCGATGGCCGAAGTCGCCCTCAACTGGGTCGCGAATCGCCCCGGCGTCGCCACAGTGATCGTCGGCGCCACCAAACTATTCCAGCTGCAGTCCAACCTGTGCGCCCTATCCTTCACCCTGCCCGACGAACTTCGCGCCCGCCTCGACGCGGCCAGCGCTGCCGAGCAGCCCTTCCCGTACATGTTCTTCGGCGACGCCATTCAAAACATGATTCACGGCTCCACCACCGTCGGCGACAAGCCCGCCAGCTACCGCGCCCTCACCGAAATCCACCCCGCCGCACCTCAAGACTAAGGCGCGCCCCCGCCGATTGACGCCATCCGCTTCGCGCGACCACGACGACAACAGCAAGCCCGCCTAGAGCACCGAACCGCTTGGATCGCTCCTCTGCGTGACAGAGATGCGATCCAAGCGGTTCGGTGCTCTAGGCCGGGGGGCAACGAGATTCGAGGCGGGCGGCGGTGCCGGGGCTCTACGCGGGTCTTCAAAGAACGGACATTCCGGGGCCAGCTGAGGCGCCGAGACCGCCTCTCGAAGTGACTCGATGTCCGGTCCGCCGGATCTGCTCGAGGCTTCCCGGGCCGCAGTCGGCCGCTGAACATGCAGCGACGGTCGACTCCTCATCCCGAATAATCCGGGGCGCTCGTTGATCACGGGAGTGTGAGCATGCCGTGCCATCGGAGCCGGAGCGCGTGCGGGTGCGCGTCGATCGTGGGGTCGTGCGTTTGGCGGGGCGTCAGCGCGTGCGGGGGGGCGCGGTGGTCGGGGGGCGGTTACTGCTCGACGTCGAGCTTCCCGGCGGCACGGCCGTCAACGTCATGGACACGGTCGAACGTCGGCCTTCAACCCGCCGAGTGACGCCGCCGAATCCGAGCTTACGGTCAGGCTGGCCGTCCGCGGCGTCCGTCGATGCTTGGGCAAGCCGGTGGACGGCGACGAGCTCTTCGCGGCATCGACGAGGCACAGGTAACTGTTCGGCACCGCCCGCATCTGTTCGCCCCTTGCGGTATGGCCCGGCCCTCGTCTACCCGGGCACCATGCCGAGATCCACGAATCGAGTTCATCGCACGCAAGACGAGTGGGCGGGGCTGGTCCGCGCCTGGGAGGCCAGCGGCCTGGGAGCGACGGCCTTCGCTCGCGACAAAGACATCTCTGCTTCGAGCCTATACTCCTGGCGGAAGCGGCTCTCGCTCGCGAGTCCCCCGGACGTCGAGCCGGTGAGCTTCGTGCCGTTGGTCGTGGATGAGACGAGCGCGGCCGCTGATGCGTTCGGCTGGCGGATCCAGACGCGCGCCGGGTGGTCGTCTCGATCACCGGCCCCGGAGCCCGGGACGGGCTCGAGGTGGCGATCCGAGCGCTCGGCGAGCTCGGAGGTTGGTACACCTGGTTTTGCGGAGTGGAACGTCGAACGCTGAGCGCGCCTTCGACGCCGACCGAGGAGGCAACCGGGCCTGCAGGTCGGCCGCCCTCAGGCGTCGGGAATTCGCAAGAGTCCTTTCACCATCGCGTGAAAGCTCGCGGCGAGCGCTTCGTCGGAGACTGCTTCCAGCATGGGCGCTGAGGCCGCAACGCCGTTGGCGGCGGCGGCCACGATGACGGCCGCAGCTTTGACGTCCACGTCGGCGGCCACCTCGCCCCTGTCTTGAGCGGCGACCAGGACCTGGGTGAGGCGCGCGTTGAACTGTCGATAGATCTCGTCGACCCACTCGCCGACACTGGCGTCGCGGGCGGCCTCGGCGGCGACCTCGAGCGACAATGCGACGCCATCGGCGTCGCGCGACTCCGCGGCACACGTCATGAGGAACGTCACCAACCCCGCCTGCAGGTCGTCGGCCGCCTCGAGCTCGTCGACCAACGCGAGCGCCTCGATGCGCTCGAGCTCCACAATGCCGCGAATGATTTCAGCCTTGGAGCCGAAGTAGCGGTAGAGGCCGCCCGGGCTCATGCCCACCGCGTCACAGATCGCGGCAATACCGGTCTGATGAAAGCCCTGGCGCGCAAACAGCTCGGCAGCGCCCATCAGAATCGCCCGCCGCTGCGCCTCGTAGGCTTCGTTGTCCCGCACTCTGGCCACGACCGTTTGTAGCTTCGACGGCCCACAGTTGACACGTCAACACAATAAAAGCGAGCGTTCGCTCGCACTATGTCCGAGTTCACGAGAAGACAGATCATCGACCTGATGGGGGCGGGCGTGGCCGGCACCTTCGTCGCGTGCTCCCGCGCCCGGCCCGACGTCGGGGGCACGAACCCCGTCGTGGGGCCCGAACACAAGCCAACCGCGTACTTACGGACCAACTGGAGCCAGGATCCCTTGGCGTTGGGCGCATACTCCTACGTGTCGCGCCGATCCCCCGGCACGGGCGAGTCCGATCGCGCCGCCCTCGAAGCGCCGATCGATGGTCGCATCTTCTTCGCCGGTGAAGCGCTGAACCCGAACTTTCACGGAACGGTCCACGCGGCGCACGAATCCGGTCTTCGGGCGGTCGCCGAGGTCAATAAGGCCGAACGTACGCGCGTCGCGGTCATCGGCGCCGGCATGGCTGGCCTGACCGCCGCCGCCCGGCTCACCGAGGCCGGCAAGACGGTATCCGTCTACGAGGCCCGGGATCGTTTGGGCGGCCGCATCCAGACCGACCGGAGCCTGGGCGCCCCCGTCGATCTCGGCGCAACCTGGATTCATGGCCCCGAAGGCAACCCGCTTACGAAGCTCGCCGACCAGAGCAAGATGCCGCGGCGAGAGACCGACGACACTATCATCGTGCGGGGCGCCGGCGGCCGCGAGCTGGGCTGGATGACCTCCCCGAGCTGGCTCGAGGAGGTCTTTCAGTGGACTCCAACCGGGGCCAAACCCAGCGATATCAACCAGGAGTACCTATCCAAGGTCTTCCCGCGCTACGGCCTCGGCTATCCCGGGCCCGACCTTCTCCTTCCGGAGGGCTACGACCAGATTCTCAAGTCCCTGGCCGGAGACTATCGCGTCCGTCTATCGAGCTCGGTAACCCGGGTTGAATCGTCGAGCTCCGGAGTGAAGCTCACCTTGCGCGGCGGTCAAGTCGAAGCTTTCGACGCGGTCATTGTCACCGTGCCCCTGGGCGTGCTCAAGGCGGGCTCCATCACGTTCGAACCGCCGCTGCCGACGGAGAAGCAGGTCGCCATCAAGCGCATGGGTATGGGTGTCTTAGACAAGCTGTACCTGCGCTTTAACAAGGTATTCTGGGACGACGTGACCATCATACTTACGCCCGAAAATGGTCTCGCCCGTGGCCGATTCAACTATTGGGTCAACTTTCACCGCTATTTGGGCGAGCCCATTCTCATGGCTTTTCACGCCGCCGACGCTGCCAAGTCGCTGGCCGGTATGCCCGACGAGGCCGTGCTCGAGCAAGCGGCCCGTACGTTGGCCTCCGCATATCCGCAAACCTCGTGAACACATGACTTCCGACCGAAGGAGATAGCTATATGTTCGGACTATTTCGACGTGAAAACGAATGGCCCCAAGGAAAGCCGAGGGTGGTCATCGTAGGGGCAGGAATCTCGGGGCTGATCGCAGGCGCGCGCCTCGCCGAGGCCGGCGTGGATGTAACGGTCCTTGACTCAGAGGACCGCGTCGGCGGACGGGTTTATTCGTCGACGCTCGGCGCAACCCCGGTGAACCTCGGCGCGCAGTACTTTTTCGAAAGCGATAACGACTACCTCAATCACTACGTCCGCAAGATGAACAAGTTCTCACCCGAAGGCGGTCTGATGGGCGCTCTATGGGACGGAACCTTCGCCTCTGGCTACGGCGAGGAGGTGTTCTTGGCGCTCCCGGTCCCGAGGGAGGCGCTGGTGCAACTCAATAGTGCCGCCCGGAAGATGAGACAGACGAGAAACGAGCTCATAAAAGGACGTGAATTCGTCTTCGATCGGGCTCCGGCGTCAGCCCTGTGGTCCGAGCTCGACAGCATGAGCGCGGCAGACTACTTGGCCGACTATCCGCCCGACGTCGCTAACCTCTTCAATACCTTTCTCATTCCCGAAGGCGGCGTCGGCGTAGCCAAGACATCGGCGCTTCTTCTCGTCGGCTGGTACGGGGGGCAAGAGCGCGGAACGCACCTCATCGAGGGCGGCAACCAGAAGCTAACCGAAGCGATCGCCGAAGACATCATGGAAGCAGGCGGTCGCCTACGCCTGTCGACGGAGATCGCGTCAATCTCCAATACCGATTCCGGCGTCGAGATGGTCAGCCGTCAAGGCCGACGGTTTGAAGCCGACTACGTCATCGTGACGGTGCCTGCGCCTATCGCCAAGAACATCGTGCAAGGCCTGCCTCCCGCAAAAGACAAGGCCTTGGCGGCGATCCAGTACGGAGGGAGCATGCAGGTTGGGGTGCAGCTCACGAATCTCCCCTCCGACGCCCGTATCGGGTCTTGTTTCTTTCACCAAGAACAAACGAACGCCTACATGGACCAGGTGAAAAGCACCAAGGCCCAGGACAGAATCGTCAGCCTGAATATCGCGGGGACCGAGGCGCACGGACTCGACGACGACGGCATCCTTCAAAGAGTCTCGTCGTCGCTTCAAAAGATCTATCCGGGGTTCGATGCGAAGGCATCGATCGTGGACTACAAGATCAAAAAGTGGCCGCACGGGATCGTAGTCTATCCGCCGACTCTGTTGAGCACGCATCAGGACCAACTGAGAGCGCCAGTGGGAAGGATCCACTTCGCGGGTGACTACACCCACAACCCGGCCTTGGATGGCGCAGCGTGGTCGGGCGTTCGCAGCGCAGAGCACGTCCTCGAACAGCTTCGTAGCCAGAAGACAGCGTAACTTTGTAGTAGCCACCCGCCCGCCGAACACGGCGTCCCCGTCTACCGCGTATTCTTCATCTTCCGAGGCGTGAAGCAGACTCGTGCTTCAAGTGAGCCTTCGTATCGAAACCTCAATTCCGACTTTGGAGCGGGGGAGCGACCTTCCTTGCCCTTGGCCTCCTGGTCGCGATGGGGTGCGGCGACTCGAAGGAAGGTGCGCAAACCGGGTTCCGAGTCGTATCGATCGAGCCCGGCCCCGGGCAGAGCCTGCCCCTGGACGGTACTGTCCGGGTGAGCTTCTCGAACCCCCTCCATCCGGCGACCGAAGTATCCGGATTCTCGATCACTCATGCGGACGGGTCCACTCCTGACGGCCGGTGGATTCTCGACGGAGATACCGCCGTTTTCACCCCCGCTCTATTCGAGCCCAACGCCACCTACGTCATTGCCATCGATGGTTCCGTCGGCGACGGCCGCGACGCTCTTGGGCCGCCGTATTCATCCGACTTCGATACTCAGGAGACTACGCAGGCGGGGTTGTTTGCGCCGACGGCGGAGGACTCTCCTTTGGGTCTCGGCCCTCAAACCATCGGACGGCGGCCCGAATACGTCATCACCTGGACCACCGGCCACAAGACCGATGTAGCCAACCAGCCTCTTCCGCCGGGGCAGAGAATCGTCGTTCACGACCCGCAAGAAGACCTCGTCGACGGGACTGCTTCGAGCGTGTTCGAGGATAGCAGTATCCTCCAGCCCGGCGCCGAGCGCGTTTCGGTCGTCGGCCAGTTCGATGAAGACGGATGGGACGAATTCTTCGTTGCGGAGTTGCTCGACGGACGCGTGACCCTCTCTCTGTTCGACACGACAACGGCGACGGTCGTAGCGGGCGAACGACTCCCGGTGACCGTATCCCCCGAGGCACCGACCACCATCGCCGCCTTTGCCGCCGCGGCCGAAGACTTCGACGGCGATGGCCAAGACGAGCTGATCCTGTTCCTAGCCGAGCACCCCGACCGAGTGCACTATCGAGTCGTCAACGCCATCGATGGCGAATTCGGAGTATCGGTCAAAGGGACTGAAAGAACCCGATCCCTCGGAAGCATTGTCGATCTGCACGCCTCGGCCGGCGACGTCAACGCCGACGGTCGACCCGAAGCGCTGCTGCTTCGCCATGGCGTCAACACCGACGGCGGAAACTCGGCCGTTCTCGCCATCTTCGATGATGCGACGGGCCACTTCGCCCGTGTCTACCACGATACCGATACCGTGCCCGGCCTCGCCCGAAGCGGAGGGTGTCCCGCATCGGCCACGAGCCTGACGACGGGCGACGTCGACGGCGACGGCGTCGACGAGATCTTCATCGGCTCGACCAGCTACACCGAGATCGGCCGGGTAATTGGTTTCCATCGGTGCCAAAGTTATGACCGGCTGTACTATCTCGACAACTTCACTCCCCAAGACTTCACGTCCCGCGCGCCGCAGGGAGGCACCAGCAAAGAGACACACACCGGCGACAACTGGTGGTGGCACAACTGGACCGGCTACGACTCCGGCCATCGCCGAATCATCAATCTTCTCGCCGCCGGGTACTTCTCCAGGTAGGGAGCGGACCGCCGCGGTAGCGACGCGCGCGTCCGAGCGGAGAACTGGCTCCCGGTAGGGAGCGGACCGCCGCGGCAACGACGCCCGCGTCCGAGGGGAGAACGGGCTGATCCCATCCCCACAGTGCGCCACACGCTAATATTGTATCCGTCGATATCCGGCTCGTGGATATGCCCCACGGCTCAACGAACGCGACGGCCCAAGGCCGCTGATCAATAGCGCAAGCGAGCTGCCTCCAGAGCGATGAAACTATCGGCGAGATGAGCGTAGCGCGTCTCCGTCACCACGACCGAATGGTGGCCGAGCACTCGCGACACCGCGTAGATCGAGCCTCCGCAGCTGACCCACTGGGCCGCGAACGTGTGGCGGAGCGAGTGAAACGTCAGGTCGTCGCGCGCAAAGCCGGCAGCGATCAGCACGCTCTGGAGCTGGGTTCGGAACGGGGGCGAGTCGCGCCGCACCATCGAGCCACGACCGTTTACGAATACGAGGTCCCCGGACGTTCGGAGTCGCCATCGCTTGAGGATGGGGACGAGTCGCGATGGAAGCGGCACGCGGCGAACCCAGCCCGATTTGGTCGGGCCGCCGTACGAACGACGCACGTTCACGATCGCCTCATCGAAGAGGACATCGACCCACCGCAATCCGGCGAGCTCGCCGAGTCGAAGACCGGTCATGACCGCTGTCGCGTAGAGCGGATGAAGCTGCGGGTTCTCGTGCGACGCCGCGGCTTCGAGGAACCGGTCGATCTCATCGCGGTCTCGCAGGTACCGAAACTGCTCCGGGTCGGGATTCACTTCGGCCGCACGAAACCGGACGATGTGGGGCAGCTCCCGCAGCCAGTGCTCGCGCTGCGCCGCGCGGAGCATCGTCCCCAGCAACGTGAGGTGGTGATTGACGGTGTTTTTCGAGACCTCGCGAGCCTTCCGCTCGCGATAGGCGTCGACCTTGGACCGGCTGATGTCCCGCAGAACGGTCCAGGCTCCGAAGAACGGAATCAAGTGCACGCGGATGAAGCTCTCGTCCGTGACCAGGCTGCGCTTGTGCTTGCCCCACGTCGACAGCCACTGCTGGCACAGCTCGCCGAACGTACGGTGCCCGGCCTCGAGGCCCTCGAGGCCCCGCTGCACGCGGTCGTGATGCGCGAGCTGCTCGTGGAGCCAGAACTTCGCGTCCGCCAGCGACGCGAACGTGCGGCAACGTCGCCGCCCGTCCAGCATGACCCGCGCCTGGTAGGTTCCCCGCGCTGGTCTTTCGGATCCCCTTTGCAGGATCTCGTTTCGCCATGATGCCTCCATCAGGCGGTGCAAGCGGCAAGCAGTCTCGGGGTCTGAGCAGCCCAGTTGGACCCCCGACTTGGAACGGGAATTGGGCTGAAACTGGGCTTCGAGCCCGGCCTCTGCGACCCACGCAGTCCGGCGCAGGCGTCAGAACCGTCAGCATAATCAAGCTGTTAGAGAATGTCGGGGCGAAAGGATTCGAACCTTCGACCTCTTGCCCCCCAGTCATCGCCGACCCGTCTCCAATGACCCGAAAACGAGCCTCTTCGGTCATTTAGAGATTAACGTGATGGACACGAATGGACAGCCAAGGACACCAGACTGGCGTCAAAACGGACGTCAAGTGCTAACCCTGAGCCCGTACCACAGCTGTGTTTTACGACATTCGTAACGCGAACCGATTGCTCGTGAACGCAACTGCTCCGACCAGCAGCCCATCGACACGCTGAGCAACAACAGAGGTGACGCAACGCGTAAAGGGTGCCGATGTTTCATCGCCCACAAGCCCGAATGTCCGAGCAGACCGCACCGCGGCGCGTAACACGTCCGGCATTCCGCAAAGCAGCCAGTGGAAGTCGCTGCGTGCTGGTCTACGTCGCCAATCTCGCGAATCGTAGTAAAGGTGTGCGAATGCACCGCGGAATCGACGGCAAGCTCTGGCACAGCGCACGGTAGCGGACGCAGCCCCATCAGCAGGCGCCAACGCACGTCAACGTGCACTGCAAGCGAACGCGTTTTCGCACTAGCCTACGTGCGGCAAAGGACCTAGTATCGATTGGTGAGCAGCAAGGACCTCATCGCCGAAGCTCTCGCTCTACCCGGTCGGGAGCGGGCACGGCTCGTATCGGCACTGCTCGATAGCCTTCAAGACGAGCCCGAAGAGCAAGTCCAAGAAGCCTGGGCTGCCGAACTCGAGCGACGGGCCCGAGAGGCCCTCACCGATGAGAGCGTATTGGAGGACTGGCAGAGCGTCCGAACTCAGCTGCGCGAGCGAATGCGAAGCACTCGCCAGTGATGATTCGGTGGCACCGTCTCGCTCGTAGAGACGCCGAGGAAGCCGCACTCTTCTATGAAGACCGGGTTGACGGGCTTGGTACAGAGTTCCTCAATGTACTTGATACTGCCATTGCTGCGATCAATTCAGCGCCACGTAGATGGCCTGTCGCGCAGTTACATACCAGTGAATTCAGCATCAGGCGCTATTCGCTCAAGAAGTTCCCACACTCTATCTTCTACCTCGCAACGGAAACGGATATCCGAGTCATCGCCGTAGCCCACCAGAAGCGCCGACCAGGCTTCTGGTTAGAGCGAATGGACTAGCCTGGATTCCCACGTTAGCCGAAGGACTTAACACCACGACGCCACCGGGTCTTGGCTCGTCTGTCCGAATGCGAGTCGCAGGCGGCGCTTGCCGAGCTGTCCGCGCGACATATGGCACCCTGGCGTCCGACAACTCGGCGAACTGCACCGGATCGAAGGGCCAGGCGCCACAGCCGACCTCGTGCTCGACGGCCATTTTTTGACTTCTCGGCTGGCTGGTCAGATTTCTGCGTTTCTCAGGGGTCAACGACAGTCAACGCTGGGCGGGTGGCTAAGTGGCCGAGCTGTGTCTCAGGGCATTCTGGCTGATGTGGCGCGAAAGAACAACGCGCACGTCGGCGGAAAGCAAAAAGGTGATAGGTCGGTCTGGATGCGGATCTATTGCGTGAATAGCGGCAATAGCCTGCTTTCTGCGTATTTCGGCCATCGTGAACACCCGTTTCGGGCCATTGTGGACACCTGTTTCGGGACGTGATCGGAGCGAAGCGACGTCTGGTGTTCGGTTCGGCTACGTAGTCTTGGCCTTCTCCTTCCTCCGGGAGGGTCCCTTCAGGGTGATCTTGTAGGCGTTGTGGACGAGGCGGTCCAGGATCGCGTCGGCGACGGTGGGGTCCCCGAGCCACTCGTGCCATCTCGCGACGGGCAGCTGGCTAGTGACGACGGTCGAGCGCTGGCCGTAGCGGTCTTCGAGGACTTCGAGGAGGTCGTGCCGGTTGGCCTCCTTGAGATTCCCGATGCCGAGATCATCGAGGACGAGTACATCGAACTTGGCGAGCTTCGCGAGCAACTTGGGATAGGCGCCCTCTGCTTTCGCAAGGCTGAGCTCCTCGAAGAGCCGTGGGACGCGTCGATAGAGCACCTTGAAACCCCGCCGGCATGCAGCGTGACCAAGAGCGCAAGCCAGGTAGCTCTTGCCGACACCTGTCGCGCCGGAGACCAACACATTGAGGTGATCAGGCACCCATCCGCATGCGCTAAGCTGTCGAGCGGTCGGCTTGTCCAGTCCGCGAGGCTGGGAGGCTTCGAAGTCCTCCATACATGCCTCAGGCAACCTGAGCTGCGCATTCTTGATGAGCCGCGCCAGGCGTCGATTGTCTCGCGCCTGATGCTCCGCATCGACGATGAGTGCGAAGCGCTCGTCGAAGGACAGCTCACGGCTCTTGGGGCTCTGCTGCTGCTCGAGCCAGGCGGCTGCCATCGCGGCCAGGCGCATCGCGTAGAGCTTCTCTTTGGTTGGTTCGGTCAACATCGGTTGCTCCTCAGTGCTGGTAGTAGTCCGGTCCTCGGACTTGTTCGTGGTGGATGGGGTCGGAGGCCGCGTCGGCATCGTCCGGGTGCGGTACGAGGTCGAGCTCCCGCTTCAAGATGTTCTGAATCGGCTTGTACGACACGGCGCCGAAGCGCAGGGCGCGTTCGCAGGCGACCTCGGTGCGCTGGGGACCGTACGTTTCACCCACGCGCTTGAGGGCACGACCGGAGCGCCACACCTGCTCGCGTCTCGGGTTGCTCTCCAAGATCCGTCGCATCATCGCCTCGGTGCACGGACCGACGGACGCCGCCCACTCGAGCAGCAGCCCTGGATCGGACGCGGCCCAGGCTTGATGGTTGACGGGGCCATGCTCTCGCTGGGTCGTGTGCCCGAAGCGGACATGGCTCCGGTGGTGCGATGCAACGCGCTGACCGCGGTGGAATACCTCGACGATCGTCGCGCTCACGCGCACGTCGACCTCTTCGCGCACGAGGGCAAACGGGACTGAGTAGAAGTGATCGAAGACCTGAATGTGGTAATCCAGGTTGACGCGGGCGAGGCGCCACTCGGCGTGCTCGTACCGTCGCTCTGGAAGCGGCCGCAGAGCCGGCTTCTCGATCTTCTCGTAGAGCTCAGCCCGCGTGACACCCCCGAGGTGCTTCATCGGGCGCGCGTTGAGATCGTCGACCAGCTCGGCGATGCGCGCGTTAAGGCTCTCGAGCGAGAAGTGCGTTTCGTGACGGAGCCGAGCCAAGATCCAGCGCTGGGCAACCTGCACTCCAACCTCGACCTTCGCCTTATCGCGCGGCTTTCCGGGTCTCGCAGGAACGATTGCGGTACTGTAGTGTCGACCGAGGTCTGCATAGCTCCGCGTCAGGACCGGCTCTTCTCGAGACGGCACTGCCACAGCGCTTCGCAGCTGGTCTGGCACTGTCACTTCCGGCACGCCCTCGAAGAACTCGAAAGCGTTAACGCTCACGCGCAGCCAGTCGGGCAGCTTTTGCGAGGCGCTGGCTTCGGCGTAAGAGTAGTTCGATGCGCCGAGGACGGCGACGAAGAGCTCGACAGCTTCGAGCTCGCCGGTCTTGGGGTTGACGATGCAAGGTCTCTTGCCCGAGAAGTCGACGAAGGCCTTCTCGCCCGCCTTGTGCTCTTGGCGCATCGTCACGCCGCGCCGCTTTTTCCAGCGCCGGTATCGCTCGCAGAACGCCGTGTACTTGAGGCCCGTCGGGTACGCCTGCAGGTACTCCAGGTGAAGCAGCTCGAGCGTGACGCCCGGCTTCTTCAGCTCGATGTGCATCTCGGCCGGGTTGGGCTCGGGACGCGTTTGTGACAGCGGGACTTCACGGCCGTAGAGCCGCTCTTCGAGCGTCCGGTCGTCCTCAATGCCCTCGACGGACGCCCAGTCCAGCCCTGCGAGCGTCGCGCGCGAAGTCAGCTTGCTCACCACGCCGGTGCTCACACCGACGCTCAGCGCCGTCTCGCGGACGCTGCGCCCTTGCGCCCATCGAAGGCGCAGAATCTCTCGTATCTTCCTCATCGGTAGTCGCTCCTTGGCCATCCGAACCGACCTCCTCTCTGAGGTCGTCATGGCCGGCGCGATCACCGACGTCAGCTACGCTCGCGTCTCATAGTGTGGGGTATGCCCGCTTGTTCACAATACCCGATCTCGGTGTCCACGAGCCGATCTCGGCGTTCATGATGCCGATCTCGGTGTTCACGAACGCCCGATCTCGGTGTTCACGCTCGGGCGATTTGGGTGTTCACGATGCCGCGATACGCGCACTTTCGGTTAAAAGAAGTCTTGGTCGAAGGCGGTCGGTCTCTACGAAGCACGACAGGCGTTGCGCAGTATGCTGTCGCGTCGTGCCACGTCACCCCCCCCACCGGCTGCAAATCCTGGTTGTACTTCGCCCCGTCCCAATACTTCGGTTTCTTGCCCGACGCCTGCACGAAGGGACGGTACTGCGCGTTCGTCACCGGCGTCTCCGCAAGCCAGAACGAAGACACCGTCACCGCATGCACCGGCTTGCACTGATTCAGTAGGTCATCCGCGCCCATCTGGAACGTCCCACCCGGAACCGGCAAGAAACGTATCTGCGTCAAAGGCTCCACGATGATTTGCGGCGACTCCCGGTAGGGAGCGGACCGCCGCGGCAACGACGCTCGCGTCCGAGAGGAGAACAGGCTGATCCTGCCCCCACAATGACCCACATGCTTGTATCCCGTATCGCTCCCTCGACGGGCTTGGATATGATCGTCAATCCTTTCGGTGCGCAGCCCGTGGGGTACACGTGTCGACTGTAGAACTCAAAAACGCCGGACCGAAGACGACATGAGCACATCGAACACGGCCTCCATGCATTCTACGAACACATCGCCCTATCGGCGTCGTTTGAGGTTGAGGCGGCGCCGCTACACTGCTGTGGCGTGCTGGGCGCGTCGGGTCGCAGTTGGCCCGTCCGTCGATGACGCCACGTTGCGCGCCGGAGCCTAAACTTAGAAAACGAAGTTAGGCGTCCCAATCCGAACGTTCGCCAGCACCCCGATGCGAACGGTATCTCCTTCGTCTGTTTCTCCGCGCATGTAGACATCGACGACCGGGCTCAGCCCGATTCGTAGATTCGCGGGCGACGAGACGGGAAAGAAGTAGAGCCAAACCGACATCCGCAAGACGATATCATCATTTAACGGAGACGCAATGCCGGTGACATCGGTGGTCTGGTCGCCGGTGGTTGCCAGGGCGACCGTGGGCCCCCAGGCGATGGAACTGCCGCGTCCTTGCAAGAAGAAATGAGTCCGGACGAGAAGGCTAGGCGCGGTTTGAGGCGCGGCGATCACTCGTTGCTCCGCCACGGTGGCGGGGCTTCCATCGGTTCCCGGCGAAACGATACCGACCTTATCTTGGGCCTCGTACTGCTGCGTCCAGCGTCCTTGCACGGACCAGGCCCAATTGCATTCTTCACCGATGCGGTGCCAATAAGCGAAGGCCTCATTGATAAACGAAGCGCGAAGGGTTCTGCGTTTGTCCGACTCAAGTGGTTGATACTGGAAGCGATTCACGGACCACTGCGATGAGAGCCGAAGCATAAACTCGTGCGCCTTGCTAAAATCCGGCGGCTCGCGCGTCGACGACTCCCACACAAACGATGGGCCGATCTTCCACTCCTGGGGAAATTCATCAAGACGGGCGGTGACCGAGCTATCCGCCGACGTGACAGGTAGCGTGAGCTTGAGGCCGAGGCGGATACCGTTAAAAGCATCGCCATCCGAATCCCACCCGGCATCCACATCGAGCTTAGCGTCACTGGGCGAGACTTTGAACGCGGTTTCTGTAAGCTTGAATTTGGCCGATTTTTCGTTGGCACGAGAAGAGGCGGCGCCGAGCAATAGGAGCCCCGCGATAGTGAGAACGTTAACTAGCTTCATTGAAGCTCCTCAACGCCAGACTCCGTACACCTGACCGTCGCCGATCGAAACGCAGGCTCGAACTCCCGCTCTTTGCTCCAGCTGTGCTCCTTTTCCGGTGTTCCAGCTTTGTACTTTATGGTGATTTTGAACTTTGCGCCGTCGTTGGCGGTCGCGCCGTAAATGATGGTCGAGGGAAGCTCTTTTGATATCTCGATGCTGCCCGTGCCGCCTTCGGTATCAATGCGAACTACACTATCGACAACAACAAAAAGATCCGTAAAGTTACCAATCAAGGGCTCGATTTTGATAGATATCTTCAACACGCGGCACTACAGCATTTCTCATTTCAAGAATCAATCCCGTATGGTCAAGAAAGTTAAAAGGAGGTCCCCCACACCTGTCCGAAAGAACAGGCTGCAGGCACTGAGCCGTTTCGTGAGCAACCGGGTCCCGAAGATTGTGTCTTGAGTCCGTCGGGCCGCTAGTGATCACTTTCGTCATGAAAGCCGTCGAAGCGCTCGCGTTAGTTTCTGGTAGGGTGAGCCAGGAGATTCTGTTGCGGAACGAGTATCTCGCCGCAGAGAACGAGATCCTGCGTCCGCGACTCAGCAAGCACATCGCGTCATGTCCGTTAATTCGATCGACGCAAGATGGGGTTCGGTGAAGAGGGCGTGAGGATCCGAAGTCTGCCGTTGGGCAAGAGTATTCCGCGCATAGAGCCTGCGTGGCACGAGTCCCCGCAGATGCCCGATCAGGCCGCTTCACGATGATAGTAGTTGAGCATTCCGCCGAGGCGCTCACGGCGTGTGAT
>CAZFIV010000132.1:0-18861 GCA_964519665.1 uncultured Myxococcales bacterium | reverse complement strand
GCTGGTCACTACCACTTTGCGCCCAAGCCGTGCTCGCCCTACCGAGCCAATGAGACGCTCCGTGCCGCGGAGGATGGCGATGTCGACGGCGTGGGGGATCTGCGTCGTGAGCTCGTGAACGGCGAGCGCGGACAGCAGGCAAATATCGCCGTCGGGGACCCGTCTAGACACGGTCACGAGGTCGGGCGCCTCGAGGCCCGGGAGCGATGCCAGGCGGTAGACGCCACGGCTCAGCTGCTCGACGGTGCCCGCGTCGCGCATGGCGTATAGCGTGTGGCGGCTGATCCCAGCGCGAACGGCCTCGGCCATGCGGAGCACACCGCCCGCGTCGCGGAAGATCTTCTCCGCCTCCTCGGTGCGGCTCTGCATGCGTACAAAAAACCTTCACTTATTGATAAATGCAGGTATTATGTTCGGTGCTGTCCCGGCTTCGATGCGAGCCACGAAACTTCAGCCAGGCTTCAGTTTCGTGCAGCGCTTCATGGCCGGATCACAGGCCGGTGTCGTTGATAACGCGGGCTGTGGTTCGAGCCCTCAAGGCACCAAGATCGGCTGCCTTCAGACCGGCGGCAACCCCATCGGTCGCCATCATCGGCCAGCACTCTTCCATCAGTTGCTCGGTGTCATGGCCCAACCCACCGAAGCGATCGAGCGCATGCTCGACGGCGCCGAGCTCGCCGCGGGTCACGAGTTCGCGGCCGAGTGCATCGGTCGCGGCACCGCGCGGTAGGTCGGGGGGCAGGTGCTCAGCGACGCAGTCCTCGAGGGTTCGGGTGGTCGTCCCGCTCACACACGAATATAGGCCAAGCTCTAGTTTTGTGCGGTCTCGCACGTTGCTAGGGCATCGAGTTGCGTTTGGGTCGAATTATGGTTGCGTTTGGGTCGAATTATGGTTGCGTTTGGGTCGAATGATCGGGTCAACTCCAGAGGACGAGGTGCCTATGCCTGCTGAAGCGATGAAGCCGTCTCTCGAAGAGCAGATCCGCCGGATGACGCCGGTGGCGGCCCCGCCCGACCAACGCGCCGACGTTGCGGCGCTGTTCCGGCTTTTGGATCGAGCGGCTCATGGCCGTGTGCAGACGGGCGGCTGCAAGCTCGTCGGCCCCTCGGGCGAGATCATCTCGATTCCCGAGAGCGTCTTCTACGTGCTGGAGCGTGTGGTTGAAGTCATGGCGCGGGGCGACTCGATCACGGTCGTCCCCGTCGGCCAGGAGCTGACGACCCAGCAGGCGGCCGACATGCTCAACGTTTCGCGCCAGTACCTCGTTCGCTTGCTCGACGACGGTCGTATCCCGTTCACGAAGACGGGGAAGCACCGGCGAGTGCGCGTTGAGGATGTCCTCACCTTCAAGGAGCAGCGCGACCGTGAACGCAAGGCGAGCCTCGATGAGCTCACCCAACTGAGCGAGACGTTCGGCGGATATGACGAGCTGAAGTAGGCTCGAGGCCGGATGCTCGTCGCCCCGTTCAAGGTGGTGCTGGACGCGAACGTCCTGTTCCTTAGGCCAAATGGGAGGTCCCGCGGAGGTCCCGCCGTCAATCTGTCTTGCCGTAGGGAAGTCGAAATCCTAAGTGATTTCGGGACTCCGGAAGAGGGACTCGAACCCCCGACCTAGTGGTTAACAGCCACCCGCTCTACCGACTGAGCTATTCCGGATCTGTACGCCAATTGCGGCGTGGGCGCGCACTATTCTGTCCTGCGCGGCGGCTGTCAAGCGATTTGGCCCAAGGTGGTTGATGGTAGGTGCAGGATAGCGGCTACCTATTCGGGGAGGACGCCTGGGACCAGTGCGCAAGCGGCAACATGCTGAAACGACGACTGATCTCGGCTTTGAGGCGCAGGTCGGCTACCCGACCGGCTCTTTGGCGCTGGCGTAGACCGCGTCGACTTCAAGGGTGGCCGATCGTGCCTTGAGCGGGACGCTCTCCCCCAGCCGGTACAGCTTTCGCCCTCACTCGGATGGGGTTCACGCCCACATATCGAGCTCGGTTCGGTCGTGCGCCACGAGCGCGATGAGCTCGAGCGACAGTATCTTCTTGCATTGCTCGAGTTGGTCGCCGCGGTCGTAGACTTGCGTGCTGGGGCTGGTGACCTCGACGATCATCCTCGGGTTCACCCGGTCGGCTGGTTCTAGGGAGCGCAGGCCCAAGGTCCGCAGACTACCGTGATGTCGGGATATGTGGACAGGCCGATCTCAAGCACCTCAGCCGGAGGTTGCTCGAATGAACCCGGAGCCGGCCGCCCGGCATCTGATGGAAGAGCGGGGCACCGACGCTGGCGATGAGGGCGGAGTGCTCGGGAGAACCGCCCGCCATCGCGAATATCTGGCCGCCCAGATACTCATGCTTGTTGATCGTCGCCGCTTCCAACTCGATGTACTCGGACAACGAGTAGTCGAAGGAGTGTCCGAAAGAGGCCACAGGATGACCTGGTTGCGGACAATCTGCTTCGTAGGCAAGGCACCCGATGCCTTCTGGCACCCGGTAGGGCGCACACGGTCGATACGCCGCTCCGGGCCCCCGCATTGACTCCGTGCGAGCGATTCGCGGGCAAGCGGTCGAGCTCGGCCGCTGCAGAGCTTGACCGCGCGGTGGCTTGACCGATGTGACGAATGACGGGTCGCTGGCCCCCGGGCCGGTGTCAGCTTTCAGACACTCCAGGCGCGGGTGTCGCAACGACGCACTCGTCGGCCGCTTCGCCAGAAGTGGACCGGTGGTTGGGCACTGATTTCCCAGGGCCTGGGTCGGCCGGGTAAAGAAATGGTTTTGAGCGCCGAGTCCACAGCTGAAGACCATGGGCCCGGCACATTCGCGTTTACCGACCCCGGCGCCGATGAGCTCGGCGCTCCCTTGTCTCGTTCCCGACATGCCGTCGGTGCTCGAGTTGCAACCCTACCTGCGCTCGATGGATCAGACCGCCTGCTACGCTGACTTCGGGCCGCTGGTGCAGAAGTTCGAGAGCCGGTTGGCTCGCGTCCTTCGTCGGCGCGACCGTCGCACGGGGTCCATCGGGGTGTGCACGACCAGCTCCGGTACGGCGGCGCTCGAATTGGGGCTGGCGTCCATGAACTTGCCACCTAAGGCGCGGGTGTTGATTCCGGCGGTGTCATTCCCTTCGACCGCCACTGCGGTCATGCGGGCGGGCTTTATTCCCCTCTTGGCGGATGTCGACGCCGACCGCTGGATCTTGACCCCGCCGCTCGCCGAATCTCACCTGGGACGCAATCGCGTCGATGCGGTGATGCCGGTGGCCGCGTTTGGGCAATCGCTCGACTGCCGCGCATGGGACGAGTTCGCGGCCCGGACTGGCCTGCCGGTTCTGATCGACGCCACGCCCGCCTTTCCCGACCAGACCATCGGCGACCGGTGCCTGGTCGCGTTCAGCTTTCACGCGACCCGCGCGCTCGGCATCGGGGAAGGGGGCGCCCTCGCGGTCCGAGACCCCTCGGTGTCCGTCCGCGCACAGCGGTTCAGCAACTACGGTTTCGTCGAGGACCGGATTCAGATTCCCGGTACCAACGCGAAGCTGAGCGAGTATCACGCCGCCGTCGGGTTGGCTCAGCTCGACCGTTGGGCGGGCATCGTTCAGCGCCGGCAAACCATTTGGCGGTTCTACGAGGAGCTGCTAGGCGAGGCGCTGCAGGGGCGTATCAATCGTCAGCTGGGCACGCCGTCGTCGGCCCCCAGTCTGATGGTGGTGGCGGTGCCGGACTTGCCGGCCGGGCGGGTGCTCGACCGACTCGAAATGAGGGGGATTCAAGGGCGACGCTGGTACTGTCCCGCCCTTCATCACCACCCCGGCATTCTCGACGGCGCGGAGCTCGCTACATCCGAGCTGCCCACGGCCGACTTTCTGTCCGAGCACTTGCTGGGTCTTCCCTTTCACACGCGATTGACCCGTGAGGATGTGTCGGCCGTGGTGCGCAAGCTGGCCGCGGCCATCGAGGATGCTGCCGAATGACGACCTCTGCCGACCCGATCATCGAGCTTGAAAAGGCGGCCCTCAGCCGCCAGCACTCGCGCGCGCTCGCCGCGCTGGAGGCGCTGTTGTGCCGCCTCGAGAGCAGCACGAACCAGGCGCGGGACGGCGTGTTCGACGACGACGCGCGGGCCGGCATGCAAGCGACCCGGGTGGCCACGGCCACGACCGCGCTGCTCACCGACCCCCAACTGGTGCTGACGCCGGAGATCTACCATCGCCTGATTCCCTTCAAACGACAGTTCCAGGCGATCTTCGAAGTGAGCGGATATCGCGGGAGCACCCTTCCGCTCCGCTATATGTCGGACGGAGTCGCCTCGGTGCGGTCGGCTCAGCAGGAGCAATCGCAGCTCCTGAAGATGCTGCTCGTCATGGGGCTGGCCGACTGCTCCGAGTCGATGCTGGAGGTGGTCCGGCGCCTCGACCCGTCGATTACCGCGCCCCTCATCCTCTCGCTCGTGGCCTCCAAAGTGGCCCTCAACCCCACGGCTTGGAAAGCGCGAGAGAAGCTGTTGGGCCTGGGGCCGACCCTCGAGTCGGCTCAGCTGTACGAGCATCACCATCCGCTCCTCGCGGCCGCCTGGGTGCAGTGCAGCTACGCCGTCCGGCCCGACCGGCACGCCTTCAAGAAAGCGCTCAACCGCTGGATGCTTCGTAATCTGGCTCGCTCGGGCCTCGACGTCTCGCCCGGGCCGCCCTCCCGCGGGCTCAAGGTCAAGCCCCGATTGGTGGTGGTGGCCGAAGTCCTCCAAGAAGGGCACCCGCTGTACCATGGCGATGCCGCTCGGATCCGGCAGCTACGAGGCCGATTCGAGACCATCCTGGTCGGCCGCCCTTCCGACATCGATCGGGCGGCGTGCGGGCTGGTCGACCAGGCGATGTTGTTCCCGGACTGGATCACGCGCATCGACCAGATGGCGGCCCACGTTCGGCAGCTCGAGCCCGACCTGGTGTACTTTCCGAGCGTCGGCTTGGCGCCGTGGTCGATCGCGCTCGCGAACCTCCGGCTCGCCCCCACCCAGCTCATGAGCCCTGGGCACCCGGCGACCTCGGCGTCGGACGAGATGGACTATCTGCTGATGTCGAGGCACGGCGTCGGCGACACCGCCGCGTACGCCGAACGGATCGTGATCTGCGGGGACGGGGCCGTCCACCCGACTTCGTTCGAGCCCGTGGAGCTACCGCGGTACCGGCGGGAGAGCGCCGACGATCCCGTCCGGGTGGCGGTCGCCGCCGACTCGACGAAGCTGAGCTGGCCTCTCGTCGAGTCGCTGCGAACGATCGCCAAGCGCACCCGCCGACCGGTGGAGTGGCACTTCTTTCCAAACGAATGCGGTTTGATTCGTCAGCACGTCCGGGTCGCTCTGGAAGACCTCTTGCGCAATGTGCACGTGCATCCTCGAGCCCCCTATCAGCTGTATCTGGAGTGGTTGAGCCAGTGTCAGCTGGCGGTCGGCACGTTCCCATTCTCGTCGAGCGCCTCTACCGTCGACGTCATGCGGCTCGGTATCCCCAAAGTCGTTTTGGTCGGCCGCGAGCACCTCGAACGGGTCGACTACGTCGCGGTTAGCCGCCTATCGGGCCTCGATTCGCTCCTGACCGACAGCGCCAAGTCGTTCGTCGCCCGGACCGTCGCCCTGATCGATAACCCGATGGAGCGCGACCGACTCAGCGCTCACATCCTCGCCCAGGATCCGAGCGCCCGATTCCTCGCCGACGCCGAACCCGACGAGCCGTTCAAACGGGCCGTCTGGTGCGCCTACATGCATCACCACGGCGCCCCCAATCCAACCGACGAGCGGACGCCGCTCGACCCCACTCCGGCCGCCCCCCCGGTGCAAGCCGCCGCTCCGGAACCGGGCACCCTGATCGCGCTGTCGGCAACCTATCCTGCCCAGCGGACCGAAACCCCGGTGCCCTCCGCATCCCAGGCCGCCCCGACGTCAACGAACGGACGGCCCAAGGCCGAAACGCTCGATCTCGTGCTACTGGACGCCGTCGAGTACCCAGGGCTCACCAGCGACGTCGGCGAAACGCCAGCGCCCCATCCGGCCAACGGCCAGCCCGCGACACCCGCGGCCCAACACCCGTCCGCCGCTGCAGAGGCGTCGCCATCAACGACCGAGTCCAACCCGACCGAGTCCAACCCGACCGAGGCCACCGCATCGTCGTCACCAGCACCGAGCGAGCCAGCCTCGCCCAAAGCCAACACCCAGCCCGCGAAAGAGGCCGCCGAAGTGACCTTCGAAGACCCGGTCGAAGCCGCGGACGCGTCGACCAGCGAGCCCAACGCCCACCAAGCCGAGGGTTCCGGACCCACTGACATGGACGCGATGCTCGACGCGACGGCCGCCGAAGGTCGCCCGGAAGATGCGCCCGTGCCGACCGACGCGGAAGCGGGCCGGCCTGAAGCCGATCGCAGCCCGGCCGACGAAGAGCCAGTCTCCGCGACGCCGGACCACAAGGATGCACTCACCAGCACTGATGTGCCGACAGGGTCCGAGCCAGCCGCAGAGGTCGCTCCCCAAGAGACAGCCCCCGCTGCAGAACTCATCGCAGATAGCCCACCGACAACTTCCGAAGCCGACCCAACAGCGGATCCCGCGACGACCGAGCCGGCGCCTGATGCAAGCACGCCTGTCACCGAGGTCGACCCCAACGCGAATCCACACCAGGTTGCGCCCACCGAAAACAACAGCGAGATGCCCCCCGAGCAAGCCTCCTCCGTCGCTTCGGAAGCCCCCATCGCCAATACAGCGGCCGACGCCGTACCCGCCGCTGCCGATGCCGCTACATTCGACACAGCCAATGCTGACGACCCGACGGCCGCCACTTCCGCCATAGATGATACCCGAGCGGGCGAAGGCACGGTGCATCCCGAAACCGCCGTCGACTCGCCGTCGAAGGCAGACCCCGCTCGCCCGGCCGAAGCCTCGGTCCCACCCGAAGCATCCCCCGCCGCGACCATGGACCCCACGCCCGACGCGGCGCAGGCCCAAGCGGAGACCGCTGCTGTCCAGGCGGACGCCGCTTCGACCGCCTTCGAAGGCTGCTCCACAGCCCCCACCGACTCCGAGCGCGCGAACGGCGACGGCACCCCGGAAACCGATTCAGTACCCGCCCAAGAACCAGCCGTGCCCAGCGATTCAACGGAAAAGCCGACGGACCCGGAAGAAGACGAACCCACAGAACGGGAAACCGACCACGCCGCAATGACCACCGCAGTAGAAGCGGCCCTAGCCACCATAGAGCCCCCCAACCACCTAGACGGCCCCTCCGCCTCAAGCGAGGCAACCGCCGCCCTCAGCGGCCAAGACCAAGATTCCGCCAAAGTCCTCTAGCCAAAGCGCGCTCGGCCCCAAGCACCCACAATTCTATGAAGGGTGGCTGCAGCCGTAGCCAGCACGTCCACGCAGAAACCGCAGCGGCGCAGGATGGCGGCGGATGGGTTTCTTGTCAGGGAACGTTTGGGGCCCGACGCGAGCCTCTCGAAGTACCGACCGCCCGGGGCCCCCAAGGGAGGCGAATGCGGCCGTCTCTCGAAGGCCCCAAGCCCGGTCTTCGCCGCTTCCCTGACAAGAAACGCATCGGTCGCCATCCGTCACCGAAGGCACCCTTCGAACTCTCGCTCCGAGGCCGCCAACTCCCACCACCCGTCAGCCGCAGCCGCCACGACGTCAACGCCGGAACCACAGCGGCGCAGGATGGCGGCGGATGGGTTTCTTGTCAGGGAACGTTTGGGGCCCGACGCGAGCCTCTCGAAGTACCGACCGCCCGGGGCCCCCAAGGGAGGCGAATGCGGCCGTCTCTCGAAGGCCCCAAGCCCGGTCTTCGCCGCTTCCCTGACAAGAAACGCATCGGTCGCCATCCGTCACCGAAGGCACCCTTCGAACTCTCGCTCCGAGGCCGCCAAGTCCCACCACCCGTCAGCCGCAGCCGCCACGACGTCAACGCCGGAACCGCAGCGGCGCAGGATGGCGGCGGATGGGTTTCTTGGTCGCCATCCGTCACCGAAGGCACCCGCCACCGTGCTCACCGAAGACAACCAACACCAAGGTCACGAAGGCAATCAAACCAACGCGGTCTACCAGTAGCAGTGCTGCCGAGCGATTCGCCCCACCGCCCCAAGGTTGGCCCGACGCACCTGCTGAAGCCGCAACCACTTGTCCTGCGGCAACGGATGCTGCCACCACTCGGTGTCGTCCTCGACCGGACGGGAAGGGGCCATGACGGCTTGCGCCAAACCCCGCTCAACCAACCCCCGCCACAGCTGTACGGGCATGGAGTACCTGCGCGACGGGAGGACGTTCTTCACGAGACGATCGATTCGGCGCTTCGCCCCACCTTTGAACCCCCCGGATTCGGATTGAGAGCAATAGATTCTCAACCCGCCCGCCCATCCCGAACCGAGAAAAAAGCCCCGACCAACGATCGAATAATTGCCCGACCAGGGACTCTAGTTTTCGCGGGAACCGCCGATCGCAGGATCCGTGAACCTGCCGACCCACGCCACGACGTATCAGCTGTCGCGGGAAGAAGTGAGCGGCCAACACGGCGCCGTACACCGTGACCAAGCCCTCCGCTGCCTAGGCGCCGCCGGCATTCCGGCGGCCGTCGATACCGACGGGGTCGTTCGCGGTGTCTTGTCGATTGATCCGAAGCGCTTCAAGACGCTGCCGGGCGCACCGATTGGCCCTCGTCAGGCGTTCGAGATGCGCGTGCCGGGGACGATGCGTTTCGCCGACCCCTCGCCCTTGTCGCAGCTGGGGGACCTCCCGTTCCTCGAATCCCCGAGCTTGCCCCGGCTCATCGAAAAGCTGATCCGAACGTGGTCCCAGCGGGTTCAGCTCATCGAGGCGGCGGTGCTCGCGGCCCGACGCCTCGCTCCCAACGCACAGCTGTTCGGCGACCCCTGGCGGATAGAGGGCGAGGTCTCGTTCGGCAACCAGATGGTCCGAATGATGTTCTCGACTCAGGGCGACCGCGCGTGCGTATGCGCGATCGACGGTTGCCCCGTCGATCGGGCGCCGGTGCCCCGCAAGATTCTCCCCGTCGATGCGGACCTCCCCCAGCCGGCCTGGGAGTACATGCTGGCCGGGGCGATCGCTCAGGCGAAGCCCTGCCTGGGGCCGCCGGTGGTCACCCGCGAGGAGCGTCAGCTGTCGATCGATCTCGCGTCGCGAGACCTCGAGTTCGGTTCGTCGGCCGAGCCGCCGCCGACGCTACCGGTGCCGGTGCCGACCATGATCACGCCGCCGCCCCGGTTGCCGCCCCCGCGCAAGCCGAGGAGCAAGCTCGAAGGCAAATCGGGCTCCGTGGTCTTGAGCAAGCCGACGACGGGTTCGACGCCCTTGCGTGTGCCCACGTCGGCCCGCCATCCGGCTCCTCAGGGGCCGGCGACGCTCCCGCGCCCTCACCTGGCCTCGAATCCGAGGTCGATCTTGGTGAAGGACGAAGACGTGCTGCTCAGCGTTGACGTGTCCATCGAGGATGACCTCTGAGCGCCGTCAACCGGTCGTCCACGGCCGAGATGCGCTCCTCGACGGCCGCGATGACCTGTCGGGCGGTCAGTTCGGTGCTATCGCCGCTTCGCCTTGCGGCGTAGAGCGTCTGCGGCTCCAGCCGCTCGAACGGTAGTCGCCGCAAGCGACCATCCTCGAGCGCGTCGGCGGCCGTGACGTCGGGCAGCACCGACAGGAACCGCCCGCTCAGAGCGACCTCGAGATTCGTGGTCAGAAGCGTGATGCGAAAGCCGACCTGACGCGTAACGTCGACCGGCCATCCATCCATCGGGAGCTGATGGTCGCCCAGCTGAGGAGCGCAAAACGGCATCTGCAGGATCTCGTGCTCCTCGACGTCGTCCCGGTCGAAGAGCGGATGGCCGATGCCGCAGTACACCGAGTTGCTCGACTTGCCGATGGGCTCGATGCGCAGGTCGGGGTGCTGTAGGGCCTCGTAGTAGAAGGCGACGTCGAGCGACCCGCGGGCCAGTCGCTCGTTGGCCGCGCTCGCCAGGTGGATCTCGATGCTCGGGACCAGATCCGCGTGCTCGGTGGCCAGGCGCAGGATGGCCGGTAGCACGTAGCTGTTGGTGAGCATACCGACGCTCGAGATCCGCACTTCGCCGTTGAGTCCGGGCCGAATGAGGTCACTCAGCGTGGCGTCGAGCGTGCGATTGCACGTGGCCATCGCCTCCAGGAGCCGGCGCCCGGCGGCGTTGAGCACGATGGTCCGGCCCACCCGATGAAACAACTGCTGACCCAACGCGTCTTCGAGCAGCCGAACGCTGCGCGAAAGCGCGCTTGCGGTAACGTTCAGCTGCTTGGCCGCCGTGGGGAGATGCTCGGTTTCGGCGACGGCGCGAAATGGGGGCAACCAATTCCAGATGAGATCGAGACGGGGAGGAGTGTCGCCCATACCACCTACTATAACCTCTTTTGCCGAAAACGCATCATCGCGATGAGTTATTGCTCACCCGAGTCCATCCCGAAACGACGAACGAACGCGACGAACGAACGCGACGAACGAACGCGACGCACGAACGCGACGAACCTTCGTTCGTTCGTCGAACACAACGGACGGTCTTCGAACGATAGGAGGCAACGGACACCCGACTCGTATGCGACGAGCGCGGAGCCGCGAAATGGGTTCAGGCGCCCGATTCGTATTCGTGGTTGCGGGGAACACTTCGGTACACTTGAAGACATCAGCGAGACGCTTGATACGGCTACTCATCGCTTTGCAAGAAGAGCTGCAGCCCCGCCACGACCTGCAGCGCGGGTCGGTGGTCGTCGAAGAAGTCCCCCGGAAAAAGCACGCCGCCGTCGACGAACGCAGCGACGGGATCGAAAATGGTGACTTCCGCGTGCGCGTCGACCTCGAAGCCGTAGAACTGGCCACCGGTGAACCGGGAAGCCTCCATGGCCGCCATCGCGGCGCCGTCGATCCGCGCGGACCACGTCGGTCGGTATACGGCCACGTGCGCACCGCCGGCGATGATGCCCGAACCATCCGGCGCGAGCCCGAACGCGGTTGGGGTGGCCTGGTCGGGCCCGAAAGTCCCGCCGAAGAAGACCGCGGTGCGGGGCAAGAGGGGACTGAGGCCGATGAACGCGCCGAGCGTGGGATCGGACTCGCCCAGTCGAATGCCCTGGTCGCCGGTCAAAACCAGGGCGAAGGTGCCGACCTTCAGGTCGTCGGTCAGGTACAACGTCGACTGCACTTCCCCGAAGAAAGCCTGGAGCTTCACGTCGGCCGAGGTGCCGGAGCTGTCGTTGATGCTCGACTGCAGCCCGTCGGGCAACGTCCGGCCGAGAAAGTTGCCGGTCGCCCCCTCGATGGGGACGGTCCGGACGTCGAGCTGACCGAGGGCGGCGAGGAAAGTGATGCGGACGAAGAACCGGTCATCGCCGAACTGCCCGGACAGACCACTCCACGTCAGGACGCCTTCGGTTTCGACCGCGGTGTTGTTATTGATCGAGGTGAGCAAGGCGTCGGCGGCGACGTCGCGGTCGACCCTCAAGAAGGCCGCCAGGGCATCGATCAGGTCGCTGAACGCGTCGTCGAGCCCCTTGAACAAGGATGCTCGCACCGGGTCCGACAGCTCGTTGCGGGTATCGATGAAGATCGACGCCATCAGGGTTATTCTGGAGAACAAACCCAATCGATAGCCGACCTCGAAGTCGATGAGCGGACTGGTCTTGCGCAGCGAGGTGAACGTGCCGTCGGGAAGAAGGACCCGGGCGTTGAACGACAGCGGAGGACCGTCGACGAGGTCGAGGTCGACGTCGACCTCGGCGCCGAACGCGTAGGCGTCGAAGACCGCGCCATCGCCTACCCGAGGTTGGTAGCGGCCCGCTCGGATGGCGACGACCCCCGATTCGCCGAGCTGCAGCTCGGCCGACACCCGACCCAGCAGCAACGTATTCTGCAGCTGCTGTTCGAACGGGCGACGGTCGAGCTGCACGCCCGGCTCGGAGACTTCGAACAGACCGCTGTCGAGGCCGAAAGTGAGACCGAGTGCATCGACCGGCCGGCCGGAGACCTCGCCGAAGGCTCGAAGTCGCAGGGCGTAGGTGATTTCGGTTTCCGGTAAGGTCGTACCACTGACGAAGCGGGTCGCGGACAGCTCGATCGGCAACCGCTCGGTGCTGCCGCCCAGCCGGACGCCTGTTTGCCAGGTCTGCGCCTGCGCCACCGGAGTCAGCAGGGTCGTCCCCAACGCGAGCGCGACCGCGTTCCGGTGGGCGGCTCGGCGCTGAGCTCGGGCGCGATGCATCGGCGTAAGCGTGCGCATCGGCGGCGCAAATCAGCAAGCCGAACGGTCTGCGCGGCGACTGTGACGGCGCCGACGGGTTTACCGATGGGAGCGGGCCGCAAAGCTTGGTTGCCCTCGGGACACCGAAGGGATTGAAAGGATCCGTGCATCAGGCCGACGACCGCGAGTTCAGCCAGGGGGAGGAAGCGCAGGTGCTGCGGATGCGGCTCAAGACGCCTCCTCGGGTCCCCCGATTCATGTACGGCGTCTCGGTGCTGTCAGCGATGACGTTCATGATGATCTGGGGCAGCGTGGCGGCCGGAGAAGAGCTCATCCTGCTGGTGGTAGCGGCCATCGGGGCGGTCCTGCCGCTCCTCGTGGTGGTGATGCGGGAGCCGAGGGGGACTCCCGTCTTCGAGCTGGGCTTCGACCGCGTTCGCTTGCCCCGAACCGCCGAGATCACGGACCAGATCGTGCTCACGTATCGAGAGATCGACGCGCTGTTCGTGCGGCCGGGCGCGGCCGGCTTCCTGTGGGTGGGCACCACCGTGGGCACTTTTATGTATCCGCGGAATCGCTTTCGGCGTCCGCAGGACGTCGAGATGCTCTGCGCCGCCCTCCAGGCTCGGATCGAGGCGCGGCTGCCGGATGGGGTGTCGCGGGTCGAGACCTTCGCCAAGGCGTCCGCCGCGGCGATCGACGCGTACTCGCGCCGGATTCCGGTCAGCATCGCTCTGATCGTCCTGATCGTGGCCGGCACCATCCTGACCTCGGTCCTGCGGTCGTACGACGTATTCAATCTGGTCTACGGCGGGGCGCTCATCACGCCGCTGGTGCTGGAGCACGAGCAGTGGTGGCGGATCGGAGCGGCGCCCTGGGTCTCGATGTTGCCCGACGGGGTGATCGCGGCGACGACCCTCGGGGTATTCGGCGTGATGATCGAGCGCCTGTTCGGCGCGGCTCACGTTCTCACCATCGCCGTCCTCGCCGTGGCCCTGGGCACCGGACTCACGCTGTTGACGACCGGCACGGTCAGCGCCGGCGCCACGCCGATCGCGATCGGCATGTTCACCGCGCTCGCGTTCACGACGCAGGGCTTTCGGACCCGATTGCCACTCGGCTTTCAACCCCCGGCGTTGTCCCTGGTCTTCTCGGGAGTGCTCCTGTTCGTGCTGACCTACCGGATGGCGACCATCGACTTTTCGATGATGGCCGGTGGGGCGCTCGCGGGGGTGATCGTCACCGCGCTCCGCATCAAGGACGACACCGAATTCCCGGTGCGCGGACCGACCCCGTGGTTGCTCACGGTCATCTCGGCCGTCGGCCTGATCGGGGCGGTCGTATCCGGGGTGATGGCCGTTCGATCGTTCCAGTCCCCGCATCCGGCCGAGTCGACGGCCCTGTTGACCGTAGCGAGAGACCGCGACTGGGGGTGGCCGCGAGTCTGGAATCACATGGGATGGACGCTCGCGATCGCGACCGATCCCAAGGCGGAGGATCTCGAGCTCGCCTCCGCTCTGCTCGAGCGAGCCATTCGACGGGTCGACGACCTACCGGAGCAGCTCCGCGAGTCCGAGAAGAACCAATTCGTCGATACCCTGGCGACGATCCGGTACCGACAGTTTCGCTTCAACGAAGCCATCCGACTGCAGCAGTCGGTGGTTGCCGTCACTCCGAAAGGGCTGTACGCGACCCAGCTCGCCCGTTTTCTCGATGGCCGAGTGCGCACCGGGTCGTCGACGGTCACTTCGGGTCTGCCGTCGATGGAGCTCACCCACCAAGAAAGCCGGGGCTTCGGGTTGATCGTGCACGGTGCGGCCCCCTCGATGCCGGTCATCGTTTGGGGGGTCGTCCGCGCCGAGGACGCGCTCGTCGGCCTGCTGCGGTTCTCGTTGTCCCCCGCTACGCCCACGGGTCAGACCATCTGGCTCAAACGACGGGGCACCCAAGCCGAATGGCCGCCCGACGCCCTGCTCATTCCGGCTGACGTCAAGCCGGGTGACGTCGACTGGCTGGCCTGGGGCATGGACGAATACGTTCTCGGCCTCCCCATGATCGACCCGGCTGACGCGCCGCCGGCACCGCCGGCCGCAACCGAGGAGGCGTCCTCGCCCGATGGCGGTTCGACGGGCGGCGACCCGCCGACCTCCAGCAATGGACAGTTACCGGCCGGGTCCGCCCCGAGCGGCGCGGCCGCCGCCGTGGCTCCCGGCGCCTCTTCGACGACCGCTGCTTCTCGCTCCACCGAGGAGGCCGGGCGATCGGGTCCGGAATAACTTCGTTCGTCTCTGTGTTCGCGCCGGACCTCAAGCGGGACGGCACGGCTACGTGATCCAGGGCCCGGACCGAGGTCCGCTTGACCCCTCCGACTCTGTGCTTGGACTGCGACGACGAAAGGTTCTTGCACATGGCAGACTTTGAAAAAGAGTTCAGATTGCCTTCTGATCTGCCGGAGGTCTTACCCGTCCTGCCGATCAAGCAAGGTTTCTTGCTTCCCGGAGTGATCTCGCCCTTCGCGGTGGGGCGTCCGGCGTCCGTCGCGGCGCTCGACGCCGCGTCCAATGGTTGGCTGGTGGTGGCCCTGCAGCGCGAACCCGTGCAGGAGCCGAGCCCATCCGACCTGCTTCCGATCGGCATTCTGTCGAAGATCGTCAATCCGCTCGGTGAGCAGGGCGGACGGCGGGCCGTGGCGCTGCAGGGGGTGGCTCGGGTCACTCTTCAGGACTTTCCGCAGACCAAGCCCTACTTTCAGGCTACGTACGAAACGCTCCCGCAGGCGTGGGCGCAGAGCACCGATGCGGCCGCGGTTCACCGCGCGCTGCTGAACGCGGTGCGCGAGGCGGCGTCGCTGTTCGAGACGGAAGCGCCGCTGAAGCAGCTCGCGGAGTCGGTCAGCGACCCGGCCCTGCTCGCGGACGTGTTGGCGTACATGCTCGACGCGCCCGCCGATTGGAAGCAGGATATCCTGCTCACCACGGATCCGCTGTCCCGAGCCGAGAAGGTCCTCGCGCAGCTGGGACGGGTCCGGGAAACCGTTGCTGCGCAACGAACGATCGAGGACCGCGTCCGCTCCGAGCTGAAAGATGCGGAGCGAGAGGCGATCCTGCGGCGGCAGCTGAAGGCCATTCAAGAGGAGCTCGGCGAAGGCGACGGCGACGAGATGTCTCGCTTGCGGGAGCGGCTCGACGCCATCGATCTGCCGGAAGAGGCGCGAAACGCGGTCGACCGGGAGCTCGGGCGGCTTCAGCGTATGCAAACGGGTTCACCCGAGCGGAACACGGCCGTCGACTGGCTCGAGTGGATCGCCGACCTGCCCTGGAACAAAGAGAGCAGTCACGACATCGACCTGAATCGGGTCGAGGCCGAGCTCGACCAGACGCACCACGGCCTCGATGACGTCAAGCGGCAGGTGGTGGAGCACCTCGCCGTTCGCAAGCTGGCCGGCCACGGTCGCGCCGACGTATTGCTCCTGGTAGGGCCGCCCGGGGTCGGCAAGACCAGCATCGCGCAGGCGGTGGCCAACGCAACCGACCGCAAGCTGGTGCGCATCGCCCTCGGTGGGGTGCGTGACGAGGCCGAGCTGCGGGGTCATCGGCGGACCTACGTCGGGTCGCGACCGGGTCGCATCGTCGAAGGTTTCCGACGCGCGGGTACCGTCGATCCGGTCGTCTTGCTGGACGAAGTCGACAAGCTGGGGCGCGGCTGGCAGGGCGACCCGTCGGCGGCGCTCCTCGAAATCCTGGATCCGGAGCAGAACCACGCGTTCACCGACCACTATCTCGAGGTGCCCTTCGATCTGTCGAAGAGCCTGTTCATCGCGACCGCCAACGACATCAGCCAGGTGTCGGGCCCGCTTCGCGATCGGATGGAGATCATCGAGATCGACGGGTATACGCCCGACGAGAAGGTGAACATCGCCAAGGACCACGTCCTCAAGAAGCTCGCCGAGAACGTCGGGCTCGAAGAAACCGACGTGGTCATCGACGACGCGGTGATCGAACAGGCGATCGCCGGGTGGACCAAAGAGGCGGGCGTTCGGCAGCTCCAGCGGGTGCTGGGTAAGATCTTCCGGGCGGCGGCGGTCAAAAAGGCCAAGTCGGAGCTCGAAGGTCCGCTTGCGGTGACTCCCGATGATCTCCGGGGCTACCTCGGCAAGCGCCGGTTCTTCCGCGAGACCCACGAGGTGGGATTGCGGCCGGGGGTCGCTACCGGTCTGGCGTGGACGCCGGTCGGCGGCGATGTCCTGTACATCGAGGCCACCGCGGTGCCGGGTCAGGGCAAGCTGGTCCTGACCGGACAGCTCGGCGACGTGATGAAGGAGTCGGCGCAGGCCGCCCTGACGTACGTCCGGAGCCAGTCGGCGCAGCTGGGCATCGACGACGAGGTCTTCAAGACCACGGACTTTCACGTCCACATTCCGGCCGGTGCGACCCCGAAGGACGGCCCCTCGGCCGGAGTGACGATGTTTACGGCGCTGGCGTCGCTTCTGTCGAAGCGGCCGGTGTTCGAGGACGTCGCGATGACCGGCGAAGTGACCCTCCGCGGTCGTGTTCTCCCGGTCGGAGGAATCAAGGCCAAGGTCTTGGCCGCCTACGCGCAGGGGCTGCGGCGGGTCGTCTTGCCCGCCCGCAACGAGGTCGACCTCGACGATATCCCCGAGGCGATCCGGAACGACATGACGTTCGTGCCGGTGACCCACGTCGACGAGGTCGTCGCCGCGGCCCTGGGGCCGGTGGTCGACCACCCGGCGCCGGCGGCGCCGATCGAGTCCGACGCCCTGGCGATCGTGTGATGTGCTGAGCTGAGGCTGGGGTGAGGTACCGGTTGGGTCCTCGCCCCGGTCTCGCTATTCTGCGGTCATGTCCCCCCCATCGGTGTATTCGAAGCCGGACGTCCCGATCATGGCGCCCGCAGAATCGGCGACCGTGGTCGCCTTGCGCGAGGGTGCCGACGGCATCGAGGCGCTTCTTCTGCAGCGACATCAGAGGAGTCGATTCATGGCCGGAGCCTTCGTGTTTCCGGGGGGGCGGGTCGACCCCGCGGATGCCGACGTGCCGCTGTCGGAGGATGACCGAGCCTGGTGCCACGAGACCTTGACCCCGGCCGAGGACGGAATCGCGCCCCCGATCGATGCCCGACGGTCGGTGGCCATGTACGTGGCCGCGATTCGAGAGCTGTTCGAAGAAGCGGGCATCCTGCTCGCGCGACCCCGGGGCGGTCGAGGTGGGGAACTCGGACTGGGGGCGCCCGAGTGGCGAGAGCGGTTGGTCGACGCTCGCCGCCGCCTGAACGCAAACGAGGCATCGTTCGCGGCGCTCGTCGACGAGCTCGAGATCGACCTCGACGTTCGGGCTCTGACCTACTGGTCACACTGGCTGACGCCGAGCGCCGAGCGCCGCCGCTACGACACTCGGTTCTTCGTGGCGATGTTGCCGCAAGGACAGGTTGCGGCCTTTGACGAGATCGAGACGACGGCGCAGATGTGGATGGGGCTCGAGCAAGCTGTGGTCGCGCATCTGCAGCTCGCCTTCTTCCTGGCTCCGCCGACCCATCGTACCCTCGAAGAGCTTCGACGGTTTCCCGACCGGCCGGCGTTCGAGGCGGAAGCCGAGACGACGGCCCGGCGGGTGCCCCGCATTTTGCCGAAGGTCGTCGTCGGTTCTGAGGGGATTCGAGTGCTTCTTCCCTGGGACCCTGAGTACGACTCAGCGCCGGGCGAAGGCGAGCCCGTCGATCCGCTCCCGCGTCAGGCCCTCGGCCCAAGCCGGGTCGCGGTGCGACGGCTGCAGGTCGATCCCGATCAAGAAGACCGGGCCCGGGCGGTTCTGCACTTTTGGTTCGGCGACGAGCGAAACGCGGAGATCGCGACCACCGCTCAGGACAAGCGTTGGTGGAAGAAACGGCCGGAGGTCGACGAAGCCTGCAAGGCCTTCCACCAAGACATCGAGCGCGCCTACGCTGGCGAGTATGACGAGTGGCGCCTCGACCCTTCGCGAGACCTCGCGCGGATCATCCTGCTCGACCAGCTGCCTCGAAACATTTTTCGGGGAAGCGGTCAGGCGTTCGCGTACGACCATCGCGCGGTCGAGTGGGTGCTGGCCGGCATCCAAGCCGGGCGGCCCGAGCAACTGCCCCCCATCATGCGCTGGTTCTACTACCTACCCCTCATGCACGCCGAGGCCCTCGATGTTCAGGAGCGACAAGTGAAGCTCTTCGAGGCCCTCCGAGATGAAGTATCGCCGTCGGCGCGACCGAAGTACGAGGACATCTTGGGCTATGCGGTGCGCCACCGAGACATCGTGGCCCGCTTCGGGCGCTTCCCTCATCGAAACGAGCTGCTAGGGAGAGAATCGACCGCCGAAGAGGTTGCGTTCCTGGCCCAACCCGGTTCGCGCTTCTAGAGCGCCGATTCACTTGGAGCGCGCTGTTGTCGCGCCGGAATCGGCCCGTCGGGTCGTCGCGTGAGGAGGGCGCGTATCGGGAATACGCAACCGACGAAAGCCGAAGGCGGCGCGGCGAGCAGACGGGGTGAGAACCAGCGACAATAGTGCGATCCAAGTGAATCGGCGCCCTAGGAGACTTGCTCCGAGCGAAGCGTGACAAAGAAGCGGACTTTGGGCGCTCC
>CAZFIV010000131.1:0-18997 GCA_964519665.1 uncultured Myxococcales bacterium | reverse complement strand
CGGGCCGATTCCGGCGCGACAACAGCACGCTCCAAGTGAATCGGCGCTCTAGGGTCCCGGGCGAAACAAGAGCCCTCGCCGGCACGGGACTCGGCGCCCTGCGTCGCTTCCCTGACGAGGACCTATGCGCCGCGGTCCGTCACCGAAGGCACTGGAAAGGGGGCAGGGCGCTCTTTGAAGAAAGCGGCGACTCATCGATAGGCAACCGGAACGCGAACCGGGCGCCTCGGGGTTCGAGGGGTTCGTGCCACAGGTATCCTTGATGCCGCTCGATGATCGAGCGGCTGATCGGCAGGCCGATGCCGAGCCCCCCGGATTTGGTCGACACGAATGGTTCGAACGGGTCGAAGTGGTCGGGAAGGCCCGGGCCATCGTCATCGACGGCCACCAGCACCGCCGCGTCGAGCAGCTGAGTTCGAATGATCACGCGGCGGTCGCTCTCGGGAGCCCGGCCGAGGGCTTCCAACGCGTTGTTGATGAGATTCACCAGTACTTGCTCGACCTGCACGCGGTCCGCCAGGCTGCTCGGTAAGTCGGGGAACAGCTCGCTTTCAAGCGTCGCTCGAAAGCGCTGGGCGTGCGGCGTCATGAATCGCAGGACCTCGAGGACCACGCCGTTGAGGTCGACCTGGGCCCACTCCGGCGCCCGGCGCTGAACGAACGACCGCAGGCGCTGAATGATGGCCGCGGCTCGTTCGGCCTGCAGCTCGATATCGATGAGGTCGCGTTCGACGGTCGCCGATCCTTTCGACAGGCCGAGCCGGGCGGCCGCGGCGTGGGTCATGATGGCCAACAGGGGCTGGTTGAGCTCGTGCGCGATGCCGGAGGCCATCTCGCCCATCGTCTGCAGACGGCCAACATGGGCCAGCTCTTCTTCCCGCTGCCAGGCTCGGGCTTCAGCCCGCTGCCGCTCGAGCTCGGCTGCCGCCCTCGCCGCGAAGATCTGAAGAATGCTATCGACGTTGGCAAGGTCCTCCATGGGCTCTCGCTTCGCAACCGACAGCACCCCCACGCGCCTTCCCGATGAATCGGCGACCGGCACGGCAATGTACGCTTCTCGGTGGGTGAGGAGGCCGTGTCTCGGAAAATGACGGCACGCGCCGTTCGTTACTCGCTGCGGCCCATCGGAAAAAACGATCGCGTTCGGGAGCTGGGCATCGGTCAGCGTCTTTTCGTCCCGCGCGGACCCCTGGGACCACCATCCGAGAACTCGCCACCGATCGGGTTGCTCGCTGGGCTCGGCCAGCCATGCGTCATCGGCCCGTAGGGCGGTTGCCGCGTGATGGAGCAACGTCTGAAAGAATCGCTCCCCGGTGGTCGCCGACGCGGTTCCGAGCGCCACTGATTGTAAGGCCTGTTGCGCGTGTTTACGGTCGGTAATGTCCGACGCGATCCCCGCGATCCGAGCCACGGTGCCGTCTTCGGACATCACCGGGAACCCGCGGTCGTGAATCCACCGCTCGGAGCCGTCGGGACGGACGATGCGGTACTCGACGTCCATGTCGCCCTCTTCGACCAGATGGCGAAACGCCTGTTCGGCGTGCGGCCGATCGTCGGGATGAATCGAATCACGCCAGTGATTCGGGCTCTGCACCAGCCTGCTGATGCGAACCCCCCACAAGGCCTCGAATGCGGGGCTTGCGTACAAGGTGCGCCGAAGATGGGCGTCGGTGAGCCAAAAGACCTCCGAGATGTTCTCGGCCAGCTCTCTAAAGCGCTGCTCGCTGTCCCGGAGGGCCTCGTCAACCCGTCGGCGGGAGGTGATGTCGATCCCGCTCAAGAAGATCCGCTGACGCTCGGCGATGCCGCCGCCGCTCAGCTCGACCCAGCGCACGCGCCCTCGCCGGGTGACGGTTCGAATGGGCACGCCGAGAATGACTTCGCCTCGCGTGATGGTCGTCAGATGGTCTTTGAGCACGGGCCAGTCATCGTGATGGATCATCTGCGAGAGGTTGGTCCCGACGAGCTCGTCGGCGGTCCGTCCGATGTGGGCGATGAAAGTGGGGTTGACGCGGAGCAACACCCCATCGAAGCCCACGACCATCATCAACGAGGGAGAAATTGCGAAGAAATCGTCGATCAGATCTTCGGATTCCCCCGCAACCGGGATTTGGGGCAACGACGGCGACATTCCCCGGACCGACTACTGCTTGCCGCGTTCGACGACGAGCCGAACCAACTCGGCGATGCTCTCGACCTGCAGCTTGGCCATGGCCCGGGAGCGCCTCGCATCGATCGCTTGCGGGCTCACCCCCAACTCGGCGGCAATGGTCTTGTTGTTCTTACCTTCCACCACCATCTCGACCACCTCCATCTCGCGGGGGGTCAGAGTGTTGAACCGGCTCTCGATCGACTCGTGCCGGTTGGCGTGGGCGCGCTGCGCCGCATCGGACAGAAGAGCGCGGCGAATCGTGTCGATCAACACCTGGCCACGAAGAGGCTTTTCGATGAAGTCATAGGCCCCACGCTTGAGCGCATCGACCGCCATGGGCACATCGCCGTGCGCAGTCAAAAACAGCACTGGGATGTTCCATCCGCGCTGAAGCAGCTCTCGATGCAGCTCCAAGCCGCTCATGCCAGGCATTCGTACGTCGAGCACCAGGCAGCCCGGTTCTTCTGGACGATAGGCTTCCAGGAACTCTTGGGCATTCCGGTAGTCTTTCACCGGAAACTCGACCTGTTCCATCAGTCGAGCCAGTGACTTACGAACGGCCGGGTCGTCGTCGACGACGAAGACGGTGCTTTTGGTTTCCATCGATCCCGCGGCGCGTCACCGCGCGTTCTAGACTAAGGCGTATCAGTTCGGCTGACAACCGACGCCAAAACCCGCATGGACACGATACTGTGCGGTTCGCCCGACCGGTGGACGGTGTCGTCTTCGAACTTGCTCAGCCGACCGATACCAGAGCGACGAGGGCCCAGATAGGCAGCAGGATCAGCATCGACCAGGCCATGTACCCGAAGAAAGACGGTGTCTTGAAACCCGCCTCGTCGCAGATGGCCTTCACCATGAAGTTGGGGCCGTTGCCGATATAGGTGTTCGCACCCATGAAGACCGCTCCCAGGCTGATGGCGCGGAGGATGGCCACCGAAATCTCGCCGTTGGGAGTCGTGCCATCCTTCAGAAGCTTGATGCCCTCGACCCCTTCGGCCAGATGCTCGGGCGGCATGACCCGCGCGATGTCGAAGAACGTGAGGTAGGTCGGCGCGTTGTCGAGGAATGAGGAGAGCAAGCCCGTAATCCAGTAGAACTCTTGTGGGCTGTCGATGCCCAACGCGTCACCGAGCGGATTGAGGAGCTTCAGGGCAGGCTCCATGGTCACGAAGATCGCCGCAAACAAGATCGCGACCTCGCCGATGGGATGGTAGGTAAAGCCGTTTTCGGCTCGCAGAGTCTTCTTGGTGGTCACCAGGGAAAGCAGGACGGCGACCCCCATGCCAGCTTCGCGATAGTACATCGGGACTTTCGCAGCGCAGACCACGACCAAGATCAGATAGATGAAGTTGTGCGCACCCGCTATCGACAACGGCTGACGCTCGATTTCGGGTGGGACACCTTCCTGGCGGCTGACCCGCAGGTCGAATACGTAAAAGATGGCGATGATCAGCGCGTTGACCATCAGCCACTCGGGAAACAACGCCAGCGTCCAGGTGAACGGAACGCCTTCGAGATATCCGAGGAATAGCGGTGGGTCGCCGAGGGGAGTCAGCAGCCCCCCCGCATTGGAGACGCAAAAGATGAAAAAGATGGGCAGGTGCGTGGTCGCGCCTCGCACCTGATTCGCGCGCAGAAAGGGGCGAATCAGCAGCATGGACGCCCCGGTGGTACCCACGATGCTCGCGAGCACCGAGCCGACCGCCAACAGACCGGCGTTCGCCGCCGGGTTGCTGCGGAGATCGCCCCGCAGCACGATGCCCCCCGAGACGATGTACAGGCTCCCGAGGAGGGCGATGAACGAGAAGTAGTGTTCACCGGCGTGCTCGAGCATGTGGGGGTCGAGCCAAAACGCGAGGTACAGGGCCATCGGAATCCCAACGACCGCCGCGAAGATGCCTTTGTTCCGGTTCTCTTCCCACCAATGGGGGGCGACAAGAGGGAGAATCGCGATCCCCAGCAGTAATACGATGAACGGGATGACCGCTGCCGCCGGAATCTCAGGAGTGTGGTGGGCTGCTGCTGCTTCGTGGCTGGCCTCGGCCATCGAGCAGCCCTATATCGGACCCCGAAGATGGTGTCAGCCAAACTCGTCGGTTTTTAGGGGAGCCGGCTAGGGGCCGCTGCGGGTTGGGGTCGATTCCATCAAACCGAGCCCGTTCCCTGCGCTGGAACGAACCGGTTTTCCTGCCGGACGGCGCGGCCGTCGACCACCAGCTTCTCGAGGTGGGCGAGGCACGAGCGCGCCGCAAGAGGATACAACGCGACCGGCGTCTCGTCGTAGGCGATCGGCAGCAGGTCGATGGGGTCTCCTCCGCCGGTCTCGATAAGGGCACGGAAGACTTTCTCTTCCCGATGCAACCGGTGTTTCACGTACTGATCGAGCTTCTGGTGCCCGTCCACGATCGGTGCGCCGTGGGACGGAAAGAGTACGCCGTTGGGGCGGGCTCGCAGGCGCCGAAGCTGGTCGATATAGACGGCCATATCGCCCTCTGGCGGGTCGATCACGATCGTGCCGACCGACGCGACCATGTCGCCGACGATCATCGACCCGGCGCCCTGACGACCATCGACCAAAACGATATGGCCGGGTGCATGGCCAGGGGTGAACAGCACGCCGAGGTCGAAAGCGCGACCGGCCCGATCGGCGCCGAGATACAGCCGATCACCCTCGTCGAGCAGCTGAACGACGCGGACCTGGCCTTCGAGCAGGTCGCGGGTGACCGGATGCGCGCGCACGGGGACGGCGAATTCGTCGGCGATCCACTGGGCCGACCCCATGTGGTCGGGGTGGTGGTGCGTGAGCACGACCGAGTCAAAGGTGCGGCCGGCCCGGATCCCCTCCTGCAAGTAAGACTGCAGAATCTCCCGTTGATCTCGGTCGTAGGGGGCGGGGTCGACGACGATGAAGCGCTCATGACCGACGATGTAGGCGTTCGTATGGGTGGCCGGCGGGAGGGTCGGAGTGCGCAGCGGCAGCTGCCGGATCCCCGAGATCGGCTCGAACTCGGGGGTGAATTCTCCGCTGGCCCCCGGTGCCGCCCGCATTCGCCCCGGCGCGCCCTCGACGCCGGCCTGCAGGGCCTCGAGGGCGACTCGAAACGGCGGCGGCAGCAGCACCTCGAGGTCGAGATAAGCTCGCCAAAGGTCGGTGGCAGACCAGAAGCGGGCCCAGGCGAGCTCGGGAGAGTGGGTCGGTGGCTCGGGGGCGGGGACGTTCGCCAGGTAAAATTGCGTGTCGAAGCGGATGGGTGAGTAATCGGGGGTGACCCACCGACCGACCGGCTCCATCGACTCCGGACTAAGGGTTGCGCCAAGCCGGCGCAGCGCCTCGGGCGTGGGTACGTCGGCGAGCTCCGGGGGTTCGGTGCGGATCCCGCGGTCGGTCAGCACCAGGCCGCATTCCTCGCGGACCTCTCGGACCGCAGCCGCGCGGTGGGGTCCATCCGGGACCGAAGGCCACAGGATCGCCGCGTCTCGATGGTCGGCTTCGTCCACCTTTCCACCCGGAACGCTGACGTAGCCGGCCATGAAGCGAACCGTCGCCGACCGCTCACCGACCAGCACCTGCGCATCCGGGGTAGTCAGAACGAGGGCGGCGGCGGAACGGGGGACAACGGCAGACATTAAACGCTTTGTAGCGGCCGGCTCCGCCGAGGCCAAACGGCGACCGCGTCGATATTGACGGCGATCGCACGAGCGTCCGCGTATGGAGGTCTACCCGATCGGCGGTATGGTGCGCCCTATGTGGTCAAAGACAGTTGTGGTGTTGGCAACTTGGGTCGGCTTGGGCTGTGGCGTGACCCTAGCTCACGCGCAGGGACGCCCGGGCGATAGCAAGCTCAAGGATCGCAAGGAGGATATCTTCGACAGTATGGGGGGAATCAAGGACCAGGCGGCATTGGGCGCCTTGAGATTTTCCCTGCGGTTCTACGACGCGACGACCGGCGGGCCCATCGCGGGCGGCGAAGTCAGCTTTGAAGAGCAGTCCGCGATGACCGACGCCGCCGGCCGGGTCTCGTTTACGATGCCCGAGACCACGAAGCCCGACGAAGATCGGCGGGTGGCCACGTTCAAGAAGGACGGCTACATCACCAGCCCGGTCGAGGTGCGGTTCGTGCTCAAAGACCTCTGGTTCAACCGCTACTCGATCTCGCCACGACTGCCCCCCGGCAAGGTTCGCATCGTGCTCGACTGGGACCGACGGCCGGCCGACCTCGATGCGCACCTGGTGAAGCAGGGCGGCTACCACATCAGCTATCGGGACATGGTCAAGTTTGAAGACAAGGCTGAGCTCGACCGCGACGATCGTAACGGCTACGGACCCGAGACCATCACCATCGACCGGCTCGACCCGGGCGCCACCTATCGCTACTTCGTGCACGACTACACGAATCGACGCCGACCTGGCGCCGAGGGCCTGTCCGGTTCCCGCGCCCACGCGATGGTCTACTCGGATGGCCGCCTCGAACGGCAGCTATGGATCAGCGAGGGACGAGGCCGCATCTGGCACGCGTTCGACATCCGTCGCGGTGCCCTTGAGGTTGTCGACCGGATCGTCGACGAGGTCCCTTAACCGTACCGACGAATGTGGTAGGTCACGGTGGTGCACCAGAGGTTCGACGGCCATCCGTTCGCTCCATTCATAGGCGTCTGGGCTCGCACGCATGAATCACCCGCCGTGCTGACCCTGCTGCCCGAAGAGAACGCCCTTTGGTGTCATTTTCGCCCACCGTGGGACTCATCCAGCCAAGACCTAGCGAAGGGGTGGGCCGCTCACCTTCAACCCCTCGCTCCGGATGAGGACTCGCCGAGGTGCGCCCCTGTCGACGCCCGAGGAGCCGGGACCTTCCAGCTGCGCCCCGACCTGCTCGTCGTCACCGTACCCTCCGGCGGGCGCCCGACCTTTGAAGCGCGGCTCGAAGAGCCGGGTCGCCTGCTCGTTGGTTTCGACGGGGCATTCGTCGAGAACATCAACGGCGAGTACCGATCGGCCAACGTCAAGCAAGTGATGGTGTACCGTCGCGACCTGGCGATGCGAAAGGGCAAGATTGCGGCCCAATGTGCGCACGCCTCGATGGCGGTCTTCTTTCGCCGCGATGAGGGGCCGATCGACCGCCTCGCAGTCCCGCTCGATGGTCCCGCTGCGGCGTGGGCGAAGGGCCGGTTCGCCAAGGTCGTTCTGTCGGTCGAGGGCGAAGACGAGCTCCTGCGCATCCACGCGCTCGCTCAGCGCCGAGGGCTGCCTTCAGCTCTGATCACGGACTCCGGTAAGACCGAGTTCCGTGGTCAGCCCACCCGGACCACGGTCGCGCTCGGCCCCGCCGTCGACGTCGAGATCGACGCCATCACCGGCCCCGACGGCCTCGTCCCGACCAAACTCGCCTGAGAGGCTCGGAGACTTGCCGAGACTGTCGGCTGCGAGCCAAGGACTGTCGACGCGAGACTCCGCCAGCACGGAATGGCGAATGAACTCGAGCGTTTGAGGCGCAGCTTCGCTAAGAACTCTGTCGCGAAGAGCGACCGCTGGTCAGTGCGACCGCAGCCAATCGAGGACCGTCCACAGACCGCCGAAGGGGGGGATGTTCCAGCCGAGCGTTTCGCCGAGCCTGCATTCGGGCTCGATGTCGCGGGCGTCGGCGAGCGCGATCTCGCGCTGATGCTCGGTGACTCGGTTGACGACTCTCTTGAAAATAAACGCCTCTTCATCGACGGCGCCGAACGCCACCTCGGGGCCTCCGATCGCTTTCGCTCCGGCCTCGAAGAGTCGGTCGGTCGCGGATGAGCCCTCCGAGTACGGAAACAAGCTCAACAACGGCGGGACGACGGCGAACGCCGCGTCATTCCTGAGTACGACGTAGTCGGCTCCGACGTCGTCGTCGTCCCGGTCGGACGGGCAGGGATATTCAACGCGGAACTCGCCAAGGTCGAGCCACCAGTAATCGCGCCTTCCGGCCTCGTCGTCCGGGCGGATACATCGGAGCGTTTTCGCATCATCCCACAGTTTGAGCTTGGGTGGCGGTGGCTGCCGGAGGCGCTCGCGCAGCCGCTGCTGGTAAGGGCCTTCGGCGTACGATGTCCAGGTTGCGTTCGACAGCACCCGCCGAAAGCCCTCCTCGAAGGCGTTTCGAACCGAACGGCGGTGTTCGGATGGAAGATGCTCGTCGATTCGGGCGCGGAGGGCGCGGTCGGCTGGGAAGTCACCGTCGTCATCGGACAGGATCCGGATCCGGGGCGAGGACGGCGGCGGCTCGCCCAGTAGGGGGGGCTCCGCGTAACCAGCCGAGTCGAACACCAGACGGTACGCAGGAGGCCGAGTGAGGTCGGGGGTCGGAGCGAGCCAAATCTCTAAGACTCGCTCTTCGACCGTAAAGAGGTATAGCCACTCGATGGTGGTCGCGAACTCGAGCGCGTCGGGGCCGACGAAAGCTGTGCGACGGCCGCGCGCCGCTGTTCGCTCCGGATAGGACCGCCACCCGCCGGGTGCATCGTCGACCACGGTGCGAACCAGCCGGCCGAGATCACCGGTTTGGTCGAGCAAGTCGAAGAGAAGCGCATTGCCGAGGCTCCAGGGCGAAGGGTCGTCGTCGTGATAGACTCCCTTGAAGCCGTCATCCAAGCGCCGGGCGATGATCGCGCGTGCCGACATGTCTGGAACCAACCTATTCCCGGAGCGAGACGCGCGTCACCCCCCAATCTTCTCGGGGCCGCGTGGCGTTGGGACCCGAGTGGCGCTACCTTCCCCGTATGCTCATCGTTTGGGGAACCCGTACGTACGGCACGGTCGACGAAGTGCCGGGCCTTTTCCGCGTCAAGACTCAGTTCTTTCATCTCTGGTACATCCCGCTCATCCCGATGGGCAGCTATCTCTGTTTCGGAGAGGATGAGAACGAGCGCGGGGCCAAAATTCCTTTTTCGTTTAAATCGATGCTCATGGCGTGGGTCCGGGGAGGGCTCGTCATCGCCATGATCGCCGCCATCATCGCGGCCGTGTTGTCCGGAACCGAAGGGGACACCGGCCTGCTCATCACCAACATCGTTTTCGGGGTCGGCGCGCTGATCGCGCTGATCGCGAGCTATCGAGTGGGTTTCATCGCCTTGGCGACCCCCGACCGAGCACGTTACCTGGGCTCATACATCGGGATGTCCGACGACGACCTCAACACGATCTGCTCTCAGATATCCGGCATGGGAGGCGACGCCGGTGGATACTCACCCCAGGCCGCGCGTGCGGCACAATACGGCGAACACCAAAATCCCTATCAGAGCCCCGCCCCAAACCAGTATCCCGGCCAGTACGCTCCGCCCGCGCCCGCGCCTTTCGACCAACCAGTCCACAACCCGTACGCTCGCCCCCCGCACAACGCGCCCCATAATCCGTACGGAAACAACTCCGAGCAATAGGGTACCCGAACCCCCACTCGGTACCGCCCCCTTTTATCAGGGGACGTGCGGGGCCCGACGCGGGGCCTTTTGAAGGACATGCAGACCGGGGCCCGACTCCGAAGGCGCCCGACAGCACGGGGCTGTGTCAGTCGGTCAGGTCGAGGCCGAACACCCGGTATCGCCGGTCAACGTACCCTTCCATCGATTCGATGGCTCGGTTGATGAGGTCGTTGTCTTCCAACGTCCAGCCGATCTCGCCGGCTTGATAGCCGAGACGCTGGCCCCGTAGCGTCGTCTCGGAAAACATGATCGCTTCAAGGCCCCGTTTTCGGTACTCCGGCAGCATTCCAAGCAGATAGAGGCGGGCGTGCTTGGTCTTGGTTCGGTTGAATAGAAGTTTGGTCCACCCGAACGGGAACAGACGTCCGTTCTTGGGGAACTTCTCATTCATGTTGGGAAGGGTCAGACAGAAGCCCACCACTCGGTCCCCGACCATGACGAACAGTAGTAACTCTTCGACGATGATCTGTTTGAGGTCTTGGGCGAGCTCGACGAACGCCTCCCGGCTGAAGGGCGCGAAGCCCCAGTTCTTCTGCCAGCAGGCCATGTAGAGCTCGTACAGATGCTCGATCTCGCGGTCCGCCTGCGCGATCGATGCGTTTCGAACGGTGATGCCCTCCCGCTTCTTGATGCGGTCGGCGATGCGCTGTACTCGCTGTCGCTTGGGGCTGTCCATTCCGTTGCTGACGTCGATCCACCAGACCAAGAGATCCTTGGCCTTTCCAAACCCGAAGCTGGTGAATAGCGACTCGTAGTAGCGAGGGTTGTACAGGTTCTCGATGAACGGCGGCCGCTCGAAGTTTTCGACCAGGAGCCCGCTCTGGTAGCTCATGGTCGGGTTGGCGGGGCCGAACACGTCGACCATGCCGCGCTCTTTGAGCCAGCTCAGGCCGTCTTCCAGCATTCCGTGAGCGACCGCGGGGTCATCGATGGACTCGAAGTAGCCGAACCATCCCGATTTCGTCTCGTGGTACGCGTTGTAGTTCGAGTCGACCTGGCAGGTCAGTCGCCCGACGGGACGCCCCCCCTGGTGGGCGATGATCGCGCGCATCTCCGTATCGCGAAATATGGGTGATTTCGACGGATTCAGGAACTTCATGATGTCGAGCCGAAGCGGCGCGATGTAGTTCGGATCCCCCTTGTACAGCGGGAGGGGCATGTCGACGAAGCGGCCCCGGTCGCGATTGTTCTTGAGGTCGATGACTTCGATTTCGAGGTCGCTCGGTGCGGCGCTGCGGGTCGCCGGCGCCGGTTTCCACTTGGGCAGAGACGGTGGGTGACCGAACCGATAGGTTTCGTCGCTGGTTCGACCCGCTTCTTCCAGGCGGCGTCGGGCCGCGGCGGGGCTTTCGATTTTAGACTCGATCTCGCTCATGTCGTGACTGCTTTCGGGACCGACGGCGACCATCGTCCTCGCCGCTGCTCGCCTGCACGTAATTTCGGAAACGAGCGGCCGGTCAAGGAATCAGCGATGGGAGAACCCGAAACCCGGCGGCCCGAGCGGCCCCTTCCAAACCCGAGAAGAGCGGAAGTCCGAAGGCGGGCAGGAACACCGCCAACGCGATCAGAAAGACCAAGGTCAACCCCGCGACGATTCGGAATCGACTCAGGCTCGCGGCGTTCAGCTTGTCGAACACACACGCGACAGCGGCTGGGATGGCGCCAAAACCGACCACCAGCGCCGCGAACCAGGCCGACTCCAGCAAGCGAGGGGAGGCCGACATGATCATCGGAGCGCCGACGATCACGACCAGAGCGGGGGCGGCGAGGGCGGCGAGCACACGCGCCCCGAGGGGCGGGCGGCGGTTCTCTTCGAGGGTCGCTCCGAGGCGGAGCAGCTCGTAGACGCAGACCAGCACCAGCAGCGCCGTCCCGCGGATCAGAATCCAGCGCGGGTGGATGCGAAGCTCCCGCAGGGTGTCAGCGGCGAGTGTCCAATTGAGGAGCACCAGGAGCGCACCCAATCCGCTCACCAGACCGAGCAGGGCGTAGGGCAGACCGGCGGGCACGCTCTTGGTCGCCATCAACCGAAGGCCCGGCAACCACCCCAGCACAACCCTCGACAGCCGGCCGGGGCGCCATTCGCTGGGGCGCGGCGTGGAAGGTTTGTAGAGCGGCCGGGACCGACCCTTGTGATCGATGATCTCCTCCCCCGGAGGGTATTCGATCATTTCGATCTGTCGGCCGCCCCTGCTGTTCGCCGCCACCGTGTGCCTCAGTTGTCGAAGAAGAGCAGTTCTTGTTGCTCGGTTTCCGCGTCGTACTCGGTCGGTTCTTTGCCGGCGAGGTAGGCCTCTTCGACGCCGTCGGGGTTGCTGGCGGGGACAAGCTTGCCGCTCTTGGGGTTGATCCTCACGAACACGATGTCTTCCGGGGCCTCGAACTCCTCGGTGGGCTTCTTGACCGCTTCTTTCATGTAGGCCAGCCAAACCGGTAGGGCCGCTCGACCGCCCTGCTCGTAGCGACCCATGGGCAGTTGGTATTTGTCGTACCCGACCCAGGTCGACGTCACGATGTCGGTCGTGAAACCCGAGAACCAGGCGTCGAAGGAGTCGTTAGTGGTGCCGGTCTTGGCCGCGACCGGCACCCCGAGCTCTTTCGCGTCGGTGCCGGTGCCGTACTCGACGACGTTCCGCATCATCTTGGTGATCAAGAAGGCGACCTGGGGGCTGATGACTTGCTCGGGCGGTTGGTCGGACCAAGCGATGGCACGCTCGACTTTGAGGTCGACCGGCGACCAAACGTCGCCCGGGTAGCCCGCGTCGTACAGAACGTTGCCGTCCCGGTCCAGAATGCGGGTGATGAACCGCTGGTCGATTTGGACTCCGCCGTTAGCGAACAACCGATAGACCCGCGCGAGGTCGTCCATGGTGATCGCCGAGGCGCCGAGAGCGAGACCGAGCTCCCGTCGGAGCGCGTTGCAAGGCGACTCGGGGGTTCCGGCTCGAATGCCGAGCCGCTGCGCGTATTCGATTGCCTCCGAGACCCCGACGGCTCGCAGGGTCTGAATGGCCGGGACGTTCATCGAACGCATCAGAGCTCGGCGAGCGATGACGATACCTTCGTGACGCTGGCCGAAATTCTTCGGGGTCCAGCGGGTGCCCGAATCGGGGTCGTAGAAGACCAGGGCAACGTCCTGAATCTCGGTGGAGGCGGTCCAACCCTGGAGGTCGAGGGCCGCGGCGTAGACGACCGGCTTGAAAGACGAGCCGGGCTGGCGGCAAGCCTGAAGCGCTCGGTTGAACTGCGATCGGTCGAACGCGTACCCGCCGATGACTGCCAGCACATACCCGCTTCGGGCCTCGATGCTCAGGAGCGCGGTCTCGAGTTCGGGTTCTTGCTCGAGCTTGACGATGTAGAGCCCTTCCTTCTCGGGGACGGTCTTCAGATACTTGGACCCTTTGTAGGTTTCGGTGAGCTCTTCTAACGTGGTCGCCCGCACCAGGAGGACGTCGTTCTTCTTGATCGTCTTCGGCACCTCGCGAAGCAGGTGTTCGGCGTACGACTTGGTCGAGTCGACCTCGCGGGCCCAGCGCATGGCGACCAGCGGCAGGACCGCTTTGTGGGGGCCGATATCCAGGTAGATGTTGTTGCGCCGCTTGTCGATCTTGGTGACCAAGCCGACGTAGAGCTCACCGGTGGTGAGCGCGTCGTACCGGCCGAGGTACTTGAGCTCGGCCGCGTATTTGGTGCGGAAGACCTCGATGGCGGCTTCGTCGTCTTCGTATCGCTTCAGTGGGCCCCGAAAGCCCTGGCGGCGGTCGACCATCCGGAGCTTCTCGTAGGCCGCGTCTTCGGCCGCCCGGTAGCGTTCGACGTCGACCGTGGTGTGCACGGTCAGCCCTTCGTTCAAGAGCGTCTGTTCATCGAAGCGTTCGAACAGAATGCGACGAACTTGCTCGGTGAAGTACGGGGTGACGTCGCGATTGACGCTCGGCGCTGGGAACACCTCGATCGGGAGGTTCTCGGCCTCTTCGAGCTCGAACTGAGTGATGATGTTCTCGTCTCGCATGCGTCGCAGCACGTATTCGCGCCGATCTTTGGCCGCCTTGGGGTGCCGAAACGGTGAGTACCGCGAAGGCGCCGCCGGCAAGCCGGCGAGCAGCGCGATTTCGGCGACGTTCAGGTCTTCTACGTTCTTCCGGAAATAGTTCTCGGCCGCGGCCTGAATCCCGTAGGACTGATTCCCGAGGAAGATCTCGTTCAGATACAGGGTGAGGATGTCTTCTTTGGATAGCGTCTCTTCCAGCCGCCGGGCCAAAATCGCCTCCCTGATCTTTCGCTCGAGGTTTCGGGCCGTTCCTTGGGCATACCCCTCTTTCGACACGATCAAAGACTTGGCCACCTGCTGCGTGATGGTCGAACCCCCCTGTACGACGCGGCCCGCCCTGAAGTTCGCGATGGCCGCGCGAAGAATGCCCCAGTAGTCGACACCGTTGTGGTCGAAGAACCGGTCGTCTTCCGATGCCATGAACGCCTGCACGACCCGCGGCGGGATGCGGTCATAGGTCAGGACGATACGCTTGTGCTTATAGAGCTCGCCGATCAGCTGGCCTTCTTGCCCGTAGATCCGGGTGACCACCTTGGGTCGGTAGTCCTCGATGCGCTCGAGCTTGGGGAGATCTTGACCGTAGTAGCCGTACGCAACGAGGGCGGCCAAGGTCGCGGTCAGGGTGCCTGCGAGCGCCAAAAAGACGACAAATCGCAGGAGGCGACTCTTGATGGAGCCGCGAGGGCGTTCATTATCGAAAGATACCAACATGAGCGGTCTTGAGCATTCCGAACGCGGGTGCAATCTACCTGGAGCCCGACATCACCAGCAAGCGTCGACTGCCACCGCGCTTCATCGTCCGAGATCCTCCGACCTGACGCACGCTGGACTGGACGCACACGGGACGCATGCTGGACGCACGTCGACGAGACGCGCTGGACACGAGGCCGTCTCGCTTGGAGGCGACGTCAGCAGCTGTTGACCAGCACCGCTTTGCGGTTCGGCAGACCAGCAAGGCGCATCGTCTTGAGTCGAACCCGTACCCGGCGAACGTGGGATCGACCCGGTCGCTGTCGTGGTGCCACGACCCCGCCCGCGCGGAGTCGCGGCTTTGTGCATTCACCGCGCTTCGTCACGAGCCTATCACAATGTGCCATCGTCGTTCCCGATCCGGCAAGTCATCTGGCGCACCAGGGCGGGATCGAAGTGGGCTGCGCATTGAAAAGCCTGCCTGCGGCGGCTAGCGTTGGAGCCCCGTGGCCGAGAAGAACGCCTTCATCATTGATGAAGACCGCGAGTTTGCGAAGCGGGTCGCCGCGGCACTCCGAACCGACCAGCTGAAGGTCGGTATCGCTGAAGGTGACCGCGACCCGATCGAAGAGATCAGCCTGGAACGACCGGACGTCGTGCTGATGAGGGCCGACGGCCGCGAAGGCGAATCCGGCTTCGCGTTGTGTAGCCGGTTGAAGAAGAACCGGCGGCTATCCAACCTACCGGTCTTTTTGTACAGCGCCGACGTCGACAGCGAGACCTTCGAGCATCATCGCCAGCAGGATGGCGCAGCCGACGCCTACATCCACTTTCCGCACGAGCCGCCGTACCCGATGGACGACCTCCGGGCTCGAGTGACCGAGGCGCTCGAGAGCCGCGACGAAGAGGGCAACGGTGGGCCGCCCCCCCTCCCGGTTTCGCGGGAGCCCATCAAGCCGATCACCGACGAAGACACCGCCTTTCTGGACCGGGTTCTCGACTCCCTGCAGCAAGGCGCGATCGAAGACCCCGCCACCACCATTCCGCCCGGTCCACCGCCTCCGACCTCCGCTCGGCGAACGACCGCCGACGCCAAACTCGACATGCTCCGGCACAAGCTGAGGCAGCGGGAGTTCGAGCTCGCCAAGATCATGGAGATGTATCGCGCTAAAGAGCGCGAGTATCACGAGTGGAACGAGAAGCTCGTCGAGAAGGACGTCGAAGCGCAGGCGTTGAAAGTCACCATCGAGGATTACCAGCGGGTCGCCGATCTCGCGCAGGGCGAGCTCGACCGGCGGACGGCCGAGTTCAATGCATCCTTCGAACAGCTGCTCGAGGAGAAAGTCACCCGCGAAAACGAGCTGATCCACACCGTCGCGATCAAGGAAAAGGAGCTGGCCGACCTCGAGGCGAGTCTGGGGAGCACCCAGGCCGAGGTCCAGCGGCTCACCGAAGCGCTCAACAGCGCCCACGCGACCCTCGAGGAAACCGATCAGGCGCATCAGACCGCCGCCGCCGAGCTGAAGTCGCAGCTGGATGACCGCGAAGGGACCCTCGCCTCGGTCGAGCAGGCGTTGGCCGACACGCAAGGCCGGGCGGCGGAGCTCGAAGTTCGGGTCGAGGGCCAAGACCGGGCGCTCAACCAGCAGCAGGAGGCCATCGTCGCCCTCGAGACCCTGGTGCTCGACCTGCGCAACGACCTCGCCGACGCTCGAGAAGCGCTCGACGATGCGGCGAACGCGCACCAGTTCGAGCTCGAGGCTTACGATGAGATCGTCACCGGTCTTCAGACCGACCTCGACGAAGCCGAAGCGAGCTTCGCGCAGCTCGAAAGCGACCTGCGAGCCGAATGCGCCGAACTGACGGTCGCGTTGTCCACCCGAACCGAGCGGCTTTCCTGTCTCAGTGACGCTCAGCGGGCACTCGAGACCGCCAACCGGGGATTGTACCTCGAGGCTGCGGCTCGCCAGGCCGCGCTCGAGCTCGACAACGCCCGGCTGGCCGAGGTGCTGGTTGGCGAGCGCCGCGCGAGGGCCGATGCCGAGGCCAAGTTCGAACTCGACCTGCAGCAGTCGAAACAGAAGGCCGGGGGGCTCCTCGATTCGATAGCGGATCTCGAGGTGGTCAGCGGCGAACGAATCCGGGTGCTCAGCGAGCAAGTCGATGAGCGCGACCGGGGGATCCATCAGCTTCGAGAAGCCCTCGACGAGGAAAAGAAGCGGGCTCGAGAGGTGGAGGCCCGGCTCACGCAGGCGGTGTCGGAGCTCGACGCCCGACGCCAGGGCCTGCAGGGCGAGGTCGATCAGCGGTTGGCGGAGCTCGCGGAGACCGAGGCTGCCCACACGGCGGCCCTCGCAGAACGAGACGCGGTCGAACAGAGGCTCGAAGAAGAGCTCAGAAATGCGAACGACCGATTGGCGAGCATCGAAGTCGAGCTCGCCGACGCTCGCGATCACGCCGACGAGCTCGACCGAAATCGGATTGAGCTCGAAGCAGATTTCCAGCGCCAGTTTCAGGCGCAGGCCGAGGCCCTGGCGAGCACGCGGGAGTCCGCGGGAGTCAAAGAAGCTCAACTGCGCGAGCAGATTTCGCACCTCACCGCGGACCTCGCCGGCCGCGGAGAGCAGATCGATGAGCTGCACGCTCAGGTCGAGGTCGAACGCCGAGACCGTTTAGCGTTCGAAGAACGCAGCGCCGCGCTTCAGGCCGAGCTGGAGTCGGCCCGCGCCGACGTGAATACGACCCGGCGAGCCCTGCAGGAGACCGAAGAAGCGGTCCATCACCTGCGGGAGACGCTGGCCGCCCGCGAAGGACGCCTCACCGAGCTGCAGGAGGGTATGCGCAGTGAGCACGCCGCTCGTCAGACCGGCGAGGCTCAGCTGACGCAGCTGCGAGCCGAGAACGACGCTCGAAACGAGCGCATAGGGCGGCTCGAGGGGCAGGTTTCGGCTCAGGAGCTGACGATCGAAGACCTGCGTGAGGAGCTCCTTCGAACCCGGGCGGAGCTCGAATCCGCTCGGGAAACCGCGGTCGACCTCCGCGCGCAGTTCGCGGCGTCCCAATCGAGCATGGACGAGCGGTCGGCGCGACTCGATGACAGCGCGCGCCGCCTTGACGAACGCGATCGGGAGCTCTCTGACGCTCGGCGCCAGCTCGCCGAGCTCAACGCGGGCCGCGACCAAGCCTGGGCGGCCAAGGAACAGGTGCAGCAGCAGCTGGACGAAGCGCGCCGCGAGTGGGGCATGGTCCGCGAGGAGCTGATGGCCGAGCGCCAACAGCTCGGTCAGCGCGTGGATTCGCTTCAGCGCGATATCGAGGCTTTGCAGTCGGCCCGCGATGGGCTCGCCGCGGACAATGCGCGATTGTCCGATGAGCTGGAAGCTCGCCTGCAGCGCGAGGACCAGCTGCGAGCCGACCTGCAGGCCGGCGTCGACCGGGCGAGCGCCGTCGATCGGGAGCTCGAAGCCGAACGCTCGGCGCGGGCGAGTTCCGAGCAGGCGCTCGAGCGCCTCCGAAGCGAGATGGCGAACGTGTCGATGTCGGCGCAAGCGGCGTCCGAGTCGGCCGACAGCCAGACTCGAGAGCTGGAAAACCGTCTTCGTCAACTCGCCGTCGAGCTGTCCGACGCCAACGCCGAGACGGATCAAGTTCGTAGGGTGATGGGGGCGGAGCTCGAGCAGTCCCGGGCTCAGATCGACGCATTGTCCTCTCAGGTGGCCGCTCTGTCCGCGGCTCGCGACGGCCTGGGCGACGAAGCGACGGACCTGTCGCGTCGGCTCGACGACGCGATGGCCCGAACGACGGCGCTGGCGACGGAGAAGTCGCAGCTCGAAGAGCAACGAGTGGCCGATGTTCGGCGGCTCGAGCAGCAACTTCGCAACCGCGAGGAGTCGCTGACCGAGCAGCGAGCCGACGCCCTTCGGCTCGGTGAGACGATCCAGCGGCTCAACAGCGAGCTCGACGACCTACGGCGGGAGCGCGACGAGGTCGAAACCAAGTATGTGCGGGAGCTCGAAGAGCTGCACGACCAGTACGTGCAAAAGGCCCAGCAGGCCGATATCTCGCACGCGCGCGAGGTCGAGAACCTCCGGAAGACCGCCATCGATGCGAAGCGGGAGCTTCGAACCACTCAACTGGCGACCCAGCGGCTGGAAGACCGCCTTCGCCGGTTGGAAACCGATCGACCATCGCGCTCCGACGCGAGCGCGGATTTCGAATCGTTCATCGCCCAGTTCTCAGACCAGCAAGGGGCCGCTCGCAGTGGGTCAAACCGCCGGACCCGCTCCGAGGCCTCCCCCGAGACCGCCCGTAAAGCCACACCCGACGCCCACGCGGCGACCGCCGAAGCGCTGGCGAGCCCCGCGGTGCCGGCCTGGGGATCCGATCGGGACGACGACGACGTCACCGAAGTGGGCGGTCGGATCTTTCCGGTGTCCCCGACCACGTCTCCGGGGCTCCCGACGGCGGTCCGGTCCGCCTCCAAGACTCGCCCGGACCTTGTGGGGGCCCCGCCCGAAGATCCCGACGACTTCCTCGCTGCTTTCGACAAAGAGTTCGAAGACATCAAAGGAGGCTAGCGTCCCGGTACCCGCCGTTGGCGCTCCTAGAGCGCCGATTCACTTGGATCGCACTATTGTCGCTGGTTCTCACCCCGT
>CAZFIV010000130.1:0-19006 GCA_964519665.1 uncultured Myxococcales bacterium | reverse complement strand
GGGCATGCAGTTCGACAAGGGCTACCTGTCGCCCTACTTCGTGACCGACGCCGACCGCATGGAAGTCGGCTTCGACAATCCCTACATCCTCCTCAACGAGAAGAAGATCAGCGCGATGAAGGATCTGCTGCCCGTGCTGGAGCAGGTTGCCAAGGCGGGTCGTCCCCTCCTGATCATCGCCGAAGACGTCGACGGGGAAGCGCTCGCCACCCTGGTCGTCAACAAGCTCCGCGGCACCCTACAGGTCGCCGCCGTGAAGGCGCCCGGATTCGGCGACCGTCGAAAGGCGATGCTCCAAGACATCGCGGTCCTCACCGGCGGCCAGGTGGTCAGCGAAGATCTCGGCATCAAGCTCGAGAATCTGACCCTCAAAGACCTCGGCACCGCCAAGCGCATCACGATCGACAAAGACAACACGACCATTGTCGACGGCGACGGCGCCGATGAAGACATCAAGGCCCGCATCAACCAGATCAAGGCCCAGGTCGAAGAGACGACCTCCGACTACGACCGCGAAAAGCTCCAAGAGCGGCTCGCCAAGCTCGTCGGTGGGGTGGCCGTGATCAATGTGGGCGCGGCCACCGAAGTCGAGATGAAGGAAAAGAAGGCCCGTGTCGAAGACGCGATGCACGCCACACGGGCGGCCCGTGAAGAGGGCATCGTCCCCGGCGGCGGCGTCGCGCTGATCCGGGCGCGCGCGGCCATCGCAACCCCGACCCTGAAGACCGACAGCCAAAACGCGGGCGTTCGAGTCTTGTGGCGGGCCTGCGCCGAGCCGCTGATCACCATCGCGCAAAACTCGGGTCACGAGGGCCCGGTCGTCCTCGACAAGGTGAACGCGGGCGATGGCCCCTTCGGCTTCAACGCCGCGACGGAAGAGTACGGCAACCTGGTCGAGCAGGGCGTCATCGACCCGACGAAGGTCGTTCGAACCGCGCTCGAGAACGCAGCCTCGGTGTCAGGATTGCTGCTGACCACCGAAGCGCTGGTCGCCGAGAAGCCCAAGAAGGAATCCAAGACTGCGGCTGGCGGCCCTGGCGCCGGCATGGATGACATGGATTTCTAGCCTGCGCACCTGCCAACCCGCGCCGCCCGCCGCTCGGCGGGCGGCCCTACCGCAAGGCCCGGGCATGTCTACAATGCTCCCCAGCTCAGCCAGAGGGCCAAGGCGACCAGCTGCTGAATGGCGCCCAGGAAGTCTCCGGTGATGCCGCCGACCCGCCCGATCATGTAGCGGGTCAACGCTAGCGTTACGGTGATGCTGACGACCGCGAGGCCGAATACCCCCGCTGTACGCACCACGCCGGCGGCGATCGCGCCGCTGACGACGAGCAACGCCCACCCGCAGGCCACCAGAGCCACCTCGATCCCGCTATCGGTGAGGTCTCGACTCTTGGAAGCCTCGGGCCGCGTGGCGTAGGGGATCAAGGTCAGCACGACGACCGGCGGAACGCGGGATAGGCTCTCGATGACGATCAAAACGCCGAGCGCCTCGCTTTGGTGTCGGGCCAGCAGCACGACACGAAGCGAGAGGCTCATGACGAGAGCGACCGTGCCGAAGGTGCCCAAACGGCTGTCTTTGAGGATCTCGAGCACCTTCTCCTTAGAGTAGCCGCCGCCTAGGGCGTCGGCCGAGTCGGCGAGCCCGTCTTCATGAAAGGCGCCGGTCAAGACGAGCGATCCGACGACGGCGAGCATCGCGGCGACCACCGAACCCCAAGGAAGCGTGGCCACATAGATGAGCCCCACCACGCTTCCCACCGCCGCGCCCACCAACGGGAAGTGCGCCGGTGCCCAGCGCAACTCATCCCGCGAAAAAGGGTCGCCGCCCACGGGAATGCGGGTCAGAAAGCCGACGGCGGCCCGAATGCTGCGAAGGCTCATCCCTCGGTCGCCCCTCGCCCGGTGCTCAGGGCAGGCTCATCGAACGGCGCTCGGTCGGGAACCGAAGCCTCTTCAAACGTGGCCATCCCGGCGTGAAGTCGGCACGCGAGATCGACGAGGGGCCAGGCGGTCAACGCACCCGATCCTTCGCCGAGACGAAGTCCCAGGTCGAGCAGGGGCTCGGCTCCAAGGTACGCCAGCATCGCCTGATGGGCCGGTTCAGCCGATCGGTGCGCAAATAGCAGCGCGGGACGGCAAGTAGGGCGGAGCGCGACCAACACCATCATCGCGGCGGAAACAATGAAACCATCGACCAGGATCGTCATTCGGCGGGCCGCGGCCCGACCGGCCGCCCCCACCAAGGCCGCTACCTCCCGGCCGCCCAACCGCTGCAGGGCAACGTCCGCCGCGATCTTCCCTGGCGTGCCCACGCGGGCGATGGAGCGTTCGACCACCGAGATCTTCTTGGCCAGGGCCGCGGATTGCACGCCCGAACCGGGCCCCACCCAGCTCGCCGGCTCTCCGCCAGCCACGGCGGCGGCCAACGCCGCGGCGACCGTCGTATTGCCGATCCCCATCTCTCCGAGAATCAGCAACCGAGTGTCATCGGGCAGCTGGTCGACGGCCTCTCGACCGGCCCGCATCGCGTCGAGCAGGGCCGGCGGCGAAAGACCATCCTCGGTGAGAAGGTCCCCCACCGGCGCGGTCGACGGCGCCTGGACCAGGGTGGCCTTCGGCGCCCGCGGCACCGCGTAAGGCGTTGCCACGCCCACGTCGACCACCGTCAGCGGGATGTCGAGCGCTCTAGCAGTCACCGACGCCGCCGCACCCCCAGCCAGAAAGTTGGTGACCATGGCCGCCGTAACCTCGCTCGGGTACGCCGACACCCCGTGCGCAGCGACCGGATGGTCGGCGGCGAACAGAATCGCGGCGGCCGCTCGGCTCTCAGGAACGGATCGCCCCTGCCATCCGGCGAGGTCCAGCACCACCCGCTCGAGTTGCCCCAGGCTGCCCGAAGGCTTCGTCAGACGCGACTGCCGCGCTTCGGCCAGCTCGCGTGCCGAAGCGTCGATCACCGGAAAGTCGATATCCAAGACGTCGTTCAACGACACATCCGAGGCCTACCACGGAAACCAGGTCAGCACCGGACCCGACGCCACGACCAGCCATCGGGGCCCCGGTGTGCTCGCCGACTCCCCACCCCGAGCTCTAAGAGCTGTCGAAACGCTCCGCGAAAGCACTGGTTGACGCGCTCTCGCTGGAAGGTGCGCCCGGGCGCAGTGGCGCTCACGCAGCTGCCGGTCAGGCCACAGTCAGGCCGCAGTCAGGCCACAGTCAGGCCACAGCCAGGCCGCGGTCAGGCCACAGCCAGGCCCGCCGCCCTGTTCCTACCGTGGCCACCGACCACGTCAGCGTCGTGCTTTCGTCTTCACCGTCATTCGTACGAAGCACGGATATTCAATAGATGTCCAAGCACGAGCCCGATGCCGGATAGAACGCCGATGGTCGTGCCCACTCCGTGGACTCCCGCTTCCTCGAGGAATCGCGCCGCCAATAGACCGGTTATGCCCACTGCCAAAGCAGACAAAGCGAGCGCCGATCGGCGGCGATTCCAAGCCAGAATCAATCCACCGCTCGCCAGAGTCATAGCGACGACGCTGAAACTCCACTCGAAAGCTTCACCGAAGACGACCGCGAGACCGAGCGTGGCGACCAAGCCCGGAAGGGCCGCGCAAAGCGCGCAGTGCACGGCGCAGACCAAGCTCGCCAGAACCCCGGCGCGGTCTAACGCGTCTTTGCGCCTTGTCTTTTTCGGCTCGCTCACGAATCTCCCCCGCCCCGACATACTGATCGCATGTGCAACGGGACTGCGTTTAGATCCAACGACAGCAGCGGGCAAGCACGAAAGCTCTTTCCGAGTCGCCGACCACAACCGTGCGGTGCGCGACTGCGCGCATCAAGGAACGGTGCGAAATCGAGCGCTTACAGTAAATGCGATGACCGGGGTCGGCCGAGCTGTGCCCTCGCCGGACGATGGTGATAGGCTATCGCGCGGTGAGCGAAGGACGGGACATGATCCGTGCAAAGATCCGAGGCGCGGGGCTCCGCTGCACGCCGGGCCGGCTCGCGGTCTACGAAGCGCTCTTGCAGGCGAACCGGCCCCTCACTCACGGAGACCTCGTCGCGCAAATGGCCGCGGTCGGCGTGGATCAGGCCACGATTTACCGCAACCTGGTCGACCTTGCGGAAGTAGGACTGCTGCGCCGTTCGGACCTCGGTGACCACGCGTGGCGATTCGAAGTTCCCCGAGCTGGGGATCCCGAGGGCGGGCATCCGCATTTCGTGTGCATCGAGTGCGGCGATATCCAGTGTCTAAGCGGGGTCGAGCTGAACGTCCCGCCCGCTCGAAGTCTGCCTCGTTCCCTTCGGAAGAGAGACTTCGAGCTCCAGATCAAAGGCGTGTGCGACGACTGCCTCTAACGTCGTTGGCTTGCTTGGAGTCGCTGTTGCAAAAGCTAGACTGAATCGATGCTTCGCCTGCGCGCGGAGGCACGGCCCGCGCTACGACGCCACCGGCAGAGCGCCCGGCCTTAGGGCGGCGAAGAAGTCGTTGCCCTTGTCATCGACCACGATGAACGCCGGGAAGTCCTCGACCTCGATCTTCCACACCGCCTCCATCCCCAGCTCGGGATACTCGAGCACGTCAACCTTCCGGATGCAGTCCTGGGCCAGGCGGGCCGCCGGACCGCCGATGCTGCCCAGGTAGAAGCCCCCATACTTATGGCAGGCCTCGGTCACGGCGGCCGATCGGTTACCTTTGGCGAGCATCACCAGGCTGCCGCCAGCGGCCTGAAATTGGCCAACGTAGGCGTCCATTCGCCCGGCCGTAGTCGGCCCAAACGACCCGGAGGCGTAGCCCGCAGGCGTTTTGGCCGGACCCGCGTAATAGACGGCGTGGTTCTTCAGGTACTGAGGCATACCCTCATTGCGCTCGAGCCTCTCACGGATCTTTGCGTGGGCAATATCGCGCGCCACCACCATCGGTCCGGTGAGCGACAGCCGCGTCTTGATGGGGTACTTCGACAAGGTCCGGCGGATCTCCTCCATCGGCTGCCGCAAGTCGACCTGCACGACCTCGCCTCCGAGGTCTCGCGCCTCGGTCTCGGGCAGGTACTGCGCCGGATCTCTTTCGAGCTGCTCGAGGAAGATACCGTCACTGGTTATCTTGCCGAGCGCTTGCCGGTCGGCCGAGCACGACACCCCGATTCCGACCGGGAGCGAAGCGCCGTGACGAGGCAAGCGAATGACCCGCACGTCGTGGCAGAAGTACTTGCCCCCGAACTGCGCCCCGATACCGATCCGCTGCGAAATCTTGTGGATCTCTTCTTCGAGCTCGGGGTCACGGATCGCGTGACCGAGCGCATTGCCCTCAGTCGGAAGCCCGTCCAGATAACGGGTCGACGCGAGCTTGACGCACTTGAGGTTGTACTCGGCCGACGTCCCCCCGATGACCACCGCCAGGTGATACGGCGGACACGCTGCCGTACCGAGGCCCATCATCTTCTCCTGCACGAAACTCAACAGCCGCTCCTTGGTCAGGATGGCCTTCGTCTCCTGGTACAGATACGTCTTGTTGGCCGAGCCCCCCCCCTTGGCGATGAACAAAAACGTGTACGCGTCGCCGTCGACGGCCGCGATTTCGATCTGAGCCGGCAGGTTGGTCTTCGTGTTCACCTCGTCGAAGGTCGTCAGCGGAGCGTTCTGCGAATATCGAAGGTTGGTCTCGGTGTAGGTGTCAAAAACCCCTCTCGAGATCGCCTCTTCATCACCACCGCCGGTGAACACGAGCTGGCCCTTCTTGCCCAGCACGATGGCCGTGCCCGTGTCTTGGCACATCGGGAGCACGCCGCCGGCGGCGATGTTGGCGTTCTTGAGAAGGTCGAGCGCCACGAACTTGTCGTTCGACGACGCTTCCGGATCATCGAGAATGCGCCTCAGCTGCGCCAGGTGCCCGGGTCGTAGCAGGTGGGCGATGTCGATCATCGCCTGGCGGGTCAAAAGCCGAAGTGCTTCCGGTTCGACCCTTAGAAAGCGATGGCCTCCAGCTTCGAAGGTCGACACATGATCCGTAGTCAGGAGGCGATACGGCGCGTCGTCCGCCCCGAGGGGAAGCATGGGTTGGTACGCGAACTCGGTCATAGGATCGAGGATACCAGCAATATTCCATTGCCCGGGCTCTCGCTCCGCCCAGTTTCAGGGTCAGGTCTCGGGGATCGGGGCAACGAACGTCACCTTTTGACCCGCCCGAATGCCCTTCTTCGCGGCCAGGCCGCCGTTGATCTCGAGGACGAACTGGCTTTGCCCGCGCACCCACTGCTTGGTCTCGGTTTCGGGTTCTGCGTTGGCCGCGATCCCGAGGATCGTGCGGTCGGCCCGAATAAAGATGATGTCGAGCGAAATCAGCGTGTTCTTCATCCAGAACACCCGCTGCTGTTCGGCCGGGAACAGGAACAACATCCCGTTCTTTTCGGCATTCGATTCCCGAAACATCATTCCCCGGGTGCGTTCGTCTTCGTCGTCGGCGAGCTCGGCCTGGAAGATCACCGGCCCCTCGCTGGTGTGGACCGTAACGGGGATGCGAACCACCGCGTCGTCGTCCGTCACGCGGCCGCCCTCCTCCTCGGGATCGGCCGCCGCGCAGGTAGCCGAAAACAGCAGCGAAAAGCCGATGACCAAGAGCCGGAGATGGGGACGGGCTCGGACAGTTGAAGTACGCACAGAGATCATCCTGGGCATTGGCCCGCTCGGTCCGGCCGGCCCACCCTCTGGGAGAGTATCAAACCGCACCGACGAAGGTCACCTCGTCGGTTGGTTTTTTGCCCGGGGTCAACGAGCCTTTCGTGCATCGGGGGGCGACCTCGCGGGTCGCCGAGCCTCGAAACTTCAATTGCGCATTCGGGGGCCACCCATCCCACACATCTGGATGGGAGGCGGAGCATACTTGACCGCACGAGGCGCTGAGCGAGCCGAAGGGCTCCGGCCGGCGGGCACGAAAGGCGCCGCGACAACGCCGCCGTATGTCGGCTCCGTATGTCGGCTCCGTATTTCGGCTCCGTATTTCGGCTCCATAGGTCGAATCCGGTACACTGACCTTACGGATCGAAATTCTCGCCCACGTGTACTAGCTTCCGCCGCATGCAACCCATGGGCGTTCATCATGTCGCGATCAAGGCGCTCGACATTCTCGCCACGGTCGCGTTTTACGTCGAGGTCCTCGGTCTGACGGAGACCCACCGAAACGTCGATGACCGGGGCTTGCGGTCGGTTTGGCTCCGCTGCGGGGAGGCCATCGTCATGATCGAACGAAGCGACACGGGCGGCAAGGTTCCGACGCGCGCCTTCGGCGACGATCCCCCGGGCCTTCACATGCTCGCGTTATCCATCCCCGCCGACGCCCGAGAGGCGTGGTCGGCCAAGATTTCGGAAATGGGCCATCGCATCGTGCACGAGACGCAGTACACGCTGTATGTTCAGGACCCGGAAGGTAACCGGGTAGCGCTGTCGACCTGGCCTACGGCGTCGAAGGTCCCCTGACGATGGTACGGATCCTCTTCGCGCTGCATATCGGGCTCGCGGTCACGCTGGTCTTCGTTCCGCTCTTCGATGGGCTCGGGTTCGAGCGGGCTTTCGCGACCGGTCTGCTGGCGAGCATCACGAGCCCGATACTCACCATCGGCCTGGTGCGCCAAGCGCAGCGCACCCGCACCCTCGGCCTCGACCACGTCGCGCGACGCGCCTTGCTGCTCAACGCGGCATGCCTGCTGCCGTCGTTGGCGGCGGGCGCGCTCGCAGAAGCGGTTCGGCAATCCTGTGAACCCGACATCGGCATCGTCTTTCTGCTCCTGGTGGCCGGCGGCAACGTCGTATTCGGCACCGCGCTGGGATGCGTCGCGGCGCTGGTGCCATGGCGAAGGGGGGCCGCCCACGCGCTGGTGGGTCTGGTGTTGGTTTCGGCCCTCATCGGCGTCGTCATGCGTTTCTACTCGGATCCGCAGATCTTTTTTTACAGCTCACCGTGGGGGTTCTGGCCGGGATCGCTATACGACGAGGCGTTGTCCGTCGACGTCCGTCTATGGGCGTTCAGGGGTTACTCGAGCCTGTTCGCCGCCACCCTGCTCGCCGGCGCCTTCGCCTTCAGCAACGAGCAGAGCCAGTTTCAGGCGCGCCCTCGATCGGGGCGGCTGGTGGCAGCCGTGCTCCTCGGCTCGGCGACCATCTGGGCCTACGTAGAGGGCCGTGAGATCGGATGGAACGCTGACCGCGCCTCCGTCGAGGCGGCGCTCCGTGCAGTCGTCGAAACCGAGCACTTCGTCATCCACGTCGACCCGACCGTACACCCCGACCGTCTGGAGCGGATCGCCGAGGATCACGAGCATCGGTACGCGCAGCTCAAGGAATTCTTTCAGACCGAGCCCGACGACAAAATCTCAAGCTACATCTACCGAGACCGAAACCAGAAAGCAGAGCTGATCGGAGCCCGAGGAACGCAGCTTGCGCGCCCCTGGAACCGCGAGATTCATATCAACGGGTTTCAGGTGCCCCATCGCATCTTGAAGCACGAGCTGGCCCACGTGTTCGCGGGCGCCCGCGCCCGCGGCCCCTTCAAGGTACCCGCCTCGAACCTCTTATTCGTCAACATCGGCGTCGTTGAAGGCATCGCGGTCGCGGCCGACTGGAGGGTGAACGAGTTGACCGTGCACGGCTGGACGAAGGCGATGGACGGCCTGGGGCTGATGCCCGACCTGCGCCGGAGCCTCGACGTCTTCGGCTTCTGGTCGATCAACTCGGCGCGCGCCTATACCGCCGCCGGCTCGTTTTTGCGCTACCTGGTCGACACCTACGGCATCGAGAAATTCTGGACGCTCTATGCGACCAACAGCTTCGCACAGGCCTATGACCGTCCCCTCGATGATCTGGTCACGGAGTGGGAGACGTTCTTGGAGACCATCCCGCTGCCGAAGGACGACCTGCTGGTGGCCGAACATCGGTTCAAGCGGCCGTCCATCTTCGAGAAGGTGTGCGCCCACGTTTCGGCGACCACTGCCCGCCGCGGATACGAGCGTCTTTACGCCGGCGACCTCGAGGGGGCTCGCGCCGATCTGGAGATCATCTACGGCTACTCGCCGGCCGATCCATCCCCGCTGGTGGCGCTCGCCGAGGCCTACGGTCGGTTCGGCCGGTACGACGAAGCCCGGGCGCTCATCGACCGGGCACTGGACGCGCCCGGAGCAACCCTTAAAGGCCAAACCCAGGTCATCGAGGCCCGCGGCAACCTGGCGTGGCGCCAGCAGCGGTACGCCAGGGCCCTCGAGGAGTACTCCACGGTCTACAAGCGGCACTTGTCGACCGCCTCGGACCGCCTTCAGCAGGCCCGGATGCTGGCCCTCACCCAGACCAGCAGCCTATCGCCCCCCGTATTGCCGGACGTATTGCTCGGCGATGCGCCTTCCACCCATAACTTCGTCCGGCTGGCGGAAAGCAACCTGAAATACCCGGATAACGGCCTGGTCAAGTACCTGTACGCCCGGGCCCTCGAGCGTGGGGGCGTTTATTCGGAGGGCGCCGAGGTCGCGGCTCAGGCCGCCGACGCCGACCTCACCGGAGACCCGCTCGAGACGGAGGCCGATCTCACATACGGACGGCTTCTGTGGTGGGCGGGCCGGCCGGTCGAGGCCGAGGCGATCTTTAGAACCCTCGCTCAGCAGCACCGATCTCCGGCGATCCGGGCCATCGCTGCCGACTGGGCCGACCGCGCGCGGTTCAGCGCCCTTCGGGCACCAGCGGAATAGGCTCCGCGCGAAACACGGTTCGCCGACTCGTGACAGGTGTTGCGAACTTTGCGCTCCGCGCACTAGGTCTACCGGCCATGAGCCGATGGTTTTACATCTTCGTTCTTCCGGTCGCCCTCGGTTGGCTCGGCGCCTGCGCCCACGACAAGATTCCCCGTACCGATATCGATGACACCGACGAGAACCGAGAGATCTACCGTCTCGTGCAGGCCTACGAGCAGGCCCTCGAGAATCTCGACGCGGATGCCCTGCTGGCCCTGGTTAGCCCCAATTTCTACGAGAACAACGGCAATCTCGACGACGAGGACGATTACGACTACTACGGCCTAAAGGACAACCTGAAGGTCGACTTCGAGCGTACGCGGACCATGCAGGTCGAGTTCCGGGTAGACGCGATCGAGGTCAACGAAGACCAGGCCTACGCCGAAGTGTTCTACCAGATTCGAGCTCAGAACGAGTACCCGTCGGGCCTCAAGTGGGAAACCGGCGCCGATCGAACCCGTCTGCAACTCGAGCGCATCGACGGCAAATGGTTGATTGTGGCAGGGTTGTGAAGTGCATTTTGATTATTTAGTCATCGGTGGGGGGAGCGGCGGCTTGGCTTCGGCCCGGCGGGCCGCCCGACACGGCGCCAAAGTCGGGCTGATTGAGTCGGGTCGCCTCGGGGGCACCTGCGTCAACGTCGGCTGCGTCCCGAAAAAAGTCATGTGGAACGCCGCTTCGATCGCCGAAGCGCTGCACGACGCCCGCGACTACGGTTTCGAGGCCGAAGCCGGTCGCTTCGACTGGAACAGAGTCAAAGCCGCGCGCGACGCCTACGTTCAGCGTCTGAACGGCATCTATGCCCGTAATCTCGGGGTCGACGAGGTCACTCACATCGAGGGCTACGCAAAATTCGTAGGGCCCAAGACCGTCGAGGTGAACGGCGAACGGCATAGTGGCGACCACGTGCTCATCGCCGTCGGCGGCCGCCCCAAGTGGCCCAACATCCCGGGCGCCGAGCTCGGCATGAGCTCGGACGGCTTTTTCGAGCTCGACCACCTGCCCGAGCGAGTCGCAGTGGTGGGCGCCGGCTATATCGCGGTCGAGCTGGCCGGCATCTTCAATACCCTCGGTGCCGAGACGACCCTGTTCATCCGGCACGAGCACTTCCTGCGGAGCTTCGACGCGATGCTCCGCGAAACGCTGATGGAGGCGATGCTCAACGACGGCGTGAACATCGAAACCGGTCAGCAAATCGTGCGCGTGGATCGACTCGACGACGGCCAGCTGTGCGTCACCGAATCCCGAGGGACGAAAGTCGAGCCCTTCGGGGCTCTGGTCTGGGCTATCGGCAGGGTGTCCAATACCGAGCAACTCGGCCTCGACAGCACTGGAGTCGCCATGGATGAGGCCGGCAACATCCCGGTCGACGCTCTTCAGAACACGAACGTCGATGGCGTCTACGCGGTCGGTGACGTCACCGGTAAGTGGCAGCTGACGCCGGTCGCCATCGCCGCGGGCCGCAAGCTCGCCGACCGGGTCTTCGGTGGCCAGGCCGAAGCCAAGCTCGATTACGACAACATCCCGACGGTCGTGTTCAGTCACCCCCCGATCGGGACCGTCGGCCTCACCGAGAGCGAGGCGCATCGACTATACGGCGACGGGGTCACGTGCTTCACGACGAGCTTCACGAATATGTATCACGCCCTCACGACGCGTAAGACGCCCACGGCCATGAAGCTCGTCTGCGTAGGAGCGCACGACAAGGTCGTCGGCGTCCATGTGTTGGGTATGGGCGCCGATGAAATGATGCAGGGCTTTGCAGTCGCCGTTCGAATGGGCGCAACCAAAGCGGACTTCGACCGGACGGTGGCCATCCACCCCACGGCGGCCGAAGAGCTGGTTACGATGAGATAGCGATCTCCGACTCGTCCTTGAGGACCCTCTTGATCATCCGCTCGGCGGCACCGTCCGACAGCGCTCGTAGCCGCGCCATGTAGTGGCGGTAGTCTCGATACACGGTCTGGTGCGAGCCTCGGCGTAGCTCGTAGGTCACCAGGCGCCCCAACGCGAAGTGGGCCGCCATGCGGCGAAGCTCGCCGGGCAGGGCTTCTTGCTCGGCCGGGGTCAGTGACCGGATTCGATGGTAGCCCTGCACCATCGCTCGTACTCTCGGAAGGTCGAACCGTCCGGCCGGCCCACCCCGCTGCTTGATGCTCGGCCGCCAGCACCAGGCGTTGACGGCGACCGCCAAGTCGACAATGAGGCGGTCTTGCGCCGCTAATTCGAAGTCCACCACGCCGATCAGCGCATCGTGGTCGAACCGGGCATTTTCGACGAAGAGGTCGCCGTGGACGATCCCGCGGGGAAGATGGTCGACCGGCCGAGCGAGTTGCGCGTCTACTTCTTTGCGCAACCAGGCCACGTCATCGCTGAATCGTCGCGCCAACCGACGTTTCTCAAGGGCCCGCCGAAGCCGCTCTACCCGCTGATCGAGCGTGACGACGTCAAACTGACTGCTGCGCCGTCGCCGAAACTCCCGGGTAGCGTTGTGCAGCTGCGCCGCGAAGCGACCGACGATCCGGGTATGTCTCGGCCGAACTTCGAAAACACCGAGGGCTCGCCCCGGAATGTATTGGAACATCGATACGAACCGCCCTCGCGATGACCACGGGGTGAACGTACCTTTGGCGACGTTGCGCAAGAGCCGGGGGACCGGCAGCGCGTGACGGTCGAGATGAAGCAGCAACTCCTTCTCGAAGATCATGTCGTCCATGCGCTTGTTCTCGGTAATGCGCAGAAAGTATCGACGCCCCCCCGCCTGCACCCAATAGGACGTATTGATGGCGCCTTCGGCGATGCCACCAAAGTCCTCGAGCGGGTCGAGGTGATAAAGCGACAGGATCGATTGGATCTGGTCGCGACTGAGGACGACGTGGACGGCCACCAGCTTTGGAATTGTACGCTCGCCGTACTCTTGACGCTATCTGGGACAAGCCCGGTGGTCCAAAAGCCGTGTTGGGCTCATCTGGGCCCGGATAGATGAGCCCAAACGATGCCCTGGCCACGGGTGCAACCTTGGGCAAATGCGTTCATCCTTTGCGATACTAGAAGGGATGCCCGGCAGCGAGTACACTGCCCCGGTGACGACACTCGGCGACGTGGTCCGCAAGTCCGGCGTTATACCTGCGGAGCGACTCGATTTTGCGCTGAAGGAACAGAAACGGACTGGGTTCCGACTGGGACAAATCCTGGTCGACCATGGGATCGTCGATGAAGCAGCCCTGTACAACGCTGTCGCAGAGACGACCGGCGAGCGGCGGCTCGACATGAATACTGTTCAAGTCGATCTCGACGCAACTCGGCGCATCGATCCCGAGTGGGCTCTAGAAAATCGGATGATGCCCTTGCGATTCGAGCAGCGGCGAAAAACGCTCACGGTTGCGGTTACCGATCCGACGCAGTCTACGTTGCTCGACGAACTGTCGGTTCGCTTCGCTGCCCAGCCGACCGTGCTCATCGCAACCGAGTCCGAGATAGGTCGCCTCATCCGACACGCATACTTTGGCGAGCAGCTCGACCGGACGAGTGGCGGCTCAACGATCCCCCCCGCGATCACCCGAAATGCCGATGACCGGTCGGCGGCCTCTCGCGGACGATCGCTGCCACCGTTTCCAACCGGGCTCGGAGCACCGAAAGCAGCACCGAATCCATCTTCGGAACCATCGGGCATCGCTCCCAAGGGGCTCGCCTATCCCAACCCAACCCCATCGGCCGCCATGCCCGAGCATCCTGCGCTGACTCGGGGCCAAACCCTCTTCGACGATCCCGCCCCTCTGCGCGAAGGTCGAGAGCTCGCGGACCGGTTGCCTACCGTGGCTGCTCCGCGTCCTTTGATGCCGGCCCATCTCGATCCATCCGAGTCCAAGACCGACGCTCCGCGCGAATCGCTATCGACCCGCCGCGAAGCCGAAGACGACGCGGACCACGCCGCTGGGCGCGGCAAAACCGTGATCGACCCTTACTTATCCGGATACCCCCGGCGACCGAATGTGCCGTCGCTCGCGTCGGAAGAGTCCCTCGAGCAGCCGTCGGCCATCGCCAAGGATACAGCCGCCAAGCCCGCATCGTCCGCCACCACCGCGCCGCCCGAGCTAGCCGCGAACGAGCGGTCCATCGATGCCGCGTCCTCGTTGTTCGCCGCGCCCCATGACCCCGACGCCTCGGGTGAAGCTGAACCCATCCCGCTCGAGGACGTCGTCGAATCCGCTGACTTGTCGAGCGAAGTCGTCGATGCCGAGCAGATCTTCGGAGAACTAAACGAGGAGTTGAGCGACTCCCTCTTTGCGCCCCGGAGCCCTTCACAGCCACCCGCGCCGCCTCCGCTGCCCAAGTCCGACCCGGTTTTCTTGGGTCCCGACCCCTATCCTCCCGCGGCTCCGCCGCCCAACGGGCCTTTCAGCGAACTGCGCGCGCCCGGACCCTTTTCGTCCTTTCAACGGGCGAGCGACCTGCAACACCAAGCGGATGCGGATCTGGCAACCCATGTATTCAGCGACTCATCGGGTCACCGCGCTCCGAATACAGGTGGGCCCGACGTTGGCCTTACTGGCGTTACCGTGCCCTCACTGCCGGCCACCCCAGCGTCACCCCCCATGGCGCCTTCGGCCTGGCGTCCGACCGAGCCATCGATGCCTGGCCCGTCGTTGCCAGCGCCGTCGGCGGATGGGCTGGTCGACGATGGGCTCGTGATCACTGGTCCCCAAGGTGGGCCTGCGCGTTCCATCCCGATCGAACCTCGGCCAGAGCTTCGATCCGCCGCGTCGGCCGCCCCGCCCGGGCACGCCCTCGACTCGCTTGCGAGCGCGGGGGCCTCACCCGAGGTCCCGACCTCGCTGCAGGCGTTGTCACCGGTTTTCGAGATGCATCAGCACACCGCGACCGCCCTCGAAGCGCTCTTCGAAGCGTGCGTGGCCCGAGGCATCATCACGCGAGAGGAATATCTGGCTCGCCTCGGAAGTATCGACCTGTCCAACGAACCGACCTAGCATGCTTTCGCCTACATCGCTGCACCAGCTCGTCGGTCAAGACGACGCCCTTCAGCACCTTCAGCGGCTCGCCGAACACGACCGGCTTCCACACGCGATGTTGTTCGCCGGCCCCGATTCGGTTGGCAAGTTCACCGCGGCCCGTTTGCTCGGTAAAGGGCTTCTCTGCCAAACCACGCCGTCGGGATCGCTGATGGCGTGTGACGCCTGCGGAGCCTGCCACAAGGTCAACGGAGGCCACCACGCCGACCTCCACATCGTGACCACCGACGAGCGCCAACTCAAGGTCGACGCCATTCGCGACGCCGAACGGGCCCTGCGGCTCCACCCGGTGGAAGGTGACGTCAAAGTGCTCATCGTTGACGACGCTCACCGGATGAACGTACAGGCCCAAAACGCTCTGCTGAAGACGCTCGAGGAGCCCCCCGGACGGACTCACATTGTGTTGACGACCTCGCGTCCGAAGAACCTGCTGGCCACCGTCGTCTCGCGCTGCCAAAGAGTTCCATTTCGGGCTCTGAACCATGCGGTGGTCGTCAACGCGCTGATGAGCGACCGCGGGTTGGCCGAGCCGGAGGCCCACCTGCTTGCTTCCCTCGCCGGAGGCTCGCTCGGATCGGCCATGAACCTCGAAAGCGAAGACGTTCTGAGCCTCCGAGACCAGGTGGCGGACCTCGATCGGGCGCTCGCGCCGCGCTCCGCGGGCGGGGCCGTCAGGGCCATGAATTCCGCCGCGGAGCTCGCCGACGACCGGGGACGGTTCATAGAAGCCCTCACCCTCTTGCAAGTTTGGCTGCACGACCAGCTTCGATTGGCCGCCGACCCCGGGTTCCAGGTCGCGAACATCGATCGGCTGGATGAGTTACGTCACTTGGCCCACGACCGCGGAATCCGGGCGATTTTAGGCCGTCTGGCGGCGGTCAATGAAACCCGCCGACAGCTCGAAATGCCGTATAACTTCAACGGTCAGCTCCTTGCCGAGCAGCTGTGTCTCGACCTGGCCGGACACGGCCGAGTAGAAGTCCTCGACCGCGACTATTGATGTTGAAACCGAGCGCCGGATCCTCGATGACGAGCGGGTGAGCGAACGCATTTTGGTCACCTCCGCGCTGCCCTATGCGAACGGCAGCATCCATCTCGGTCATCTGCTCGAGTATCTGATGACCGATGTGTACGTGCGGGCGCTCCGAATGGCCGGACACGACGCACTGTTCGTGTGCGCCGATGATACCCACGGCACGCCGATCGAGCTGAACGCCCGGAAGGCCGGCGTTACCCCCGAAGAGTTCGTGGCCCGCTTCGCGGACGAGCACCTCGAAGACCTCACCGCCTTCGGGGTGAGCTTCGACAGCTTCTACACCACGAACAGCGAAGAGAACCGCCGGTGGGTGCACTACATCTACGAGAAGCTGCGAGATAGGGGCCACATCGAGCGCCGCAGCATGGATCAGCTGTACGACGAAGAGGCCAAGCGGTTCCTTCCGGACCGGTTCGTGAAGGGGACCTGCCCGGTTTGCGGCGCGAAAGATCAGTGGGGCGACGTCTGCGAAAACTGTAAGTCGACTTACGAACCGACTGAGCTCATCGAGCCCTATTCGACGATCACCGGTACCCGGCCGGTCGTGAAGTCATCCGAGCACATCTTCGTTCGGCTCGGCGATTTCGCCGAGTTCCTGCGTGAGTGGTCGGGCGGCAAAGGGCGCCTGCAGCCGGAGATCGCCAAGTTCGTCAAAGCCTGGCTCGACGGCGGCCTTCACGACTGGTGCATCTCGCGGGATGCTCCATACTTTGGCTTCGAGATCCCCGACGCGGCGGGCAAGTACTTCTACGTTTGGCTCGATGCGCCGATCGGCTACATCGCCTCGACCGATCATTGGGGGCAGAACAACGGCGACCCCCAGGCGGCCGAGAAGCTCTGGCGCGACGAGAAGACGAAGATCGTCCACGTCATCGGGAAGGACATCATCTACTTTCACTGCCTGTTCTGGCCGGCCATCCTGCATGCATCGGGGCTCAACACGCCGACCCAAGTCCAGGTGCACGGCTTCTTGATGGTCGACGGGGCGAAGATGTCCAAGAGCCGCGGTACGTTCATCAATGCCCGCACCTTCCGCGAGCACCTCGACCCGATCTACTTGCGCTACTACTTCGGAGCGAAGTCGAGCCCGGCCGTCGACGATATCGATCTGTCCTTCGAAGAGTTCGTCAACCGGGTCAACGCGGAGCTCGTCAACACGTTCGCCAACCTCGTGTCGCGGAGCGCTTCGTTCCTGAAAAACAAGCTGGATGGGAAGTACGGCAAGCTCACCAAAGACCTCAAGACTCACCTCAAAGAGGTCCGCCAGAAGGTCAAAGAGGCCAAGAGCGCCTACCAGAACTTCGACCACGCGGCGGCGGTTCGATGCGCGGTGCAGGTCGCCGACCTGGGGAACAAACTCTTTCAGGACAACGCCCCCTGGAACCTCGTGAAGACCGACGAGAAGGCGGCCAAGAACCTGGTGACCCTCTGCTTGAACATCGCCCGGGCCGCGACGGTCCTCATTGCGCCGGTCGTGCCGGAGTACGCCAAAAAGGTGTACGGCATCCTCGGACTCGACGGCGAGCCCCAGTCGTTCGACGAAGCGGTGGCTTTCGACCTCGTCGACAAGCCGATGGGCACGCCCGAGCGGCTCGTCGACCGCATTTCGCTCAAGCAGCTCGAACCGATCGTCGAAGCGTCCAAGACGCCGACCTCGCCCGCTGATACCGGCGCGACCAAGGGCGGAGGAGACCCGGCGGCGAAAGACGACGGAGCGGTTGCCGAGATTGAACCGATCGCCGATGAGATCAACATCGACGCGTTCAATACCGTCGACCTCCGCGTCGGCCTGGTGGTCGAAGCGACCAAGGTCAAGAAGGCCAAAAAGCTGCTTCAGCTGACCGTCGACCTGGGCGAAGACGAGCCCCGAACCATCTTCTCGGGTATCGCCCAGGCGTACGACCCAGAAACGCTGGTCGGCAAGAAGGTCGTCGTCGTCGCCAACCTCGCGCCCCGCCAGATGAGCTTCGGTCTGAGCGAGGGCATGGTCCTGGCGGCCGGCCCTGGGGGCCAAGACCTGCAGGTCGTCTTCGTGCCCGATGACGCAACGCCGGGGTCGCGGGTCCGCTGACGGTGAACGTCGAAGAGCTGCTCCGAGAGCTGACGGACGACGAACCGGAGACTCGACTCCAGGCGGTCCTGAGCGCCTCCGACGCGGGCGAAGGTCCCCTCGCGCCGATGCTGGTCGAAGCGTTGACCCGGCGCCTCGATGACCAACATCCCGGCGTTCAACAAGCCGCGTTGGAGACGCTCACCCGGCTGGTCGAGGCCGGGCGAGCCACGGTCGACCGCCGGGCCCTCGACCGGGCGATAGACCTGACGACCCATGGCAGCGCCCTTGTCCGTACCGAGGCGGTCGGCGCCCTCGCCGTTTTCTGCCCCGACCTCGAGGAGCCGCTACGGGCCGGCCGGGTGATGGCGACGCTGACCGACCCCGCGCCCGAAGTTCGACGAATGAGCGCCGCGGCGTGCGGTGACCTCGGCCTGCGGGACGCGACTGACACGCTGGTGCACGCGCTCGGTGACCCCGAGCTCCGATTCGAAGCCGCCTTCGCCCTGGCGACCTTGGGCGACCCCCGGGCGCGCCCCACGCTCGAGAACGCGCTCACCAAGACCCAGAGCCGACTCGACGCCCTCGAAGGTCTACGACGGCTCGGCGACCCGGCGGCGATCGAAGCGGTCCGGCCCTTCGCGGAAGGGTGGTTCACAGCGTGGGTCGATCGACTGTCGGCGTTGGCCACCCTGCACGTCCTCGGGGCCCCCGAGGCGGCCGAACAGCTCCTGGCGAGAGCCGGTTCCCGCCGGATGGAGGAGCGGGTCTACGCGCTCTTCTTGCTCGGCCGATATCGGATGCGAGAAGGTCGGGTGCTTCTCGAAAAGACCGCTCGCACGCCCAACGATCAACGCGAAACGGCGCTGGACGCGCTCAGCTACTTCGACGACGCAGAGGCCGCGACCCTCCTGTCCGAGATAGCTCAAGCGGAGCAAGAAGACGGGGACACCCGAATCGCCGCCACTCGGGCCCTGAGACGAATGACGCACGCGGTGGCCACGCAGGCGATCGTTGCCCTGAGCGAGTCCTCTGACCCGGCGATCCGAAGCGCCAGCGGTTAGACCATATGGAGTGACCGAGCTCCGATCGCAGCGTCCCGGCTCTTGAGCGA
>CAZFIV010000129.1:0-19176 GCA_964519665.1 uncultured Myxococcales bacterium | reverse complement strand
CGCCAGCACGGAATCGCGAATGAACTCGAGCGTTTGAGGCGCAGCCTCGCTAATTGTAGGTGATGGTGACGAGACCCGAGATGGTTAGGGCGTCATAGTCGAAGCCTCCATCCGGAATCCGCGCGTAGGACCCTTTGATGCCCAGCCCGAGCCCCCACTCGTCGGCGATCCACCACTCTTTGCCGACGCCCGCAAACAGGTATACGCCCGCGTCGGTGTTTCCTTCCACGCGGACGTTCGTGACGTCATCTCGGATCTCCAACTCGGCAATCGCGAAGCCCACCCCCAAGTTCAGGGAGACGTTGGCCGGCATGATGTAGTAGGTGGCGCCAGCCGCCAGCGCGAATCGGCTCAAGCGCGTATCGTCGGACTCCACTTCTACGCTTCCGATCTCGGCGGTGGGGTTGGGGATCGTGTTGTTGGAGAAGTGTCCGTACAGGATGAAGTTCTCGGCGACCGCGCCGCCGACATCGAGGTCGAACTCCACGGCGCCGCCGTTGATGTTCACGTCATTGACGTCGGAGGCCGCGTAGTTGGTGTAGCCGCCGCCCAAAGCGGCGCGCAGGAAGAAGCCATCGTGGGTGTTGGGGGCCGCCCAGGCCGTTGCGGAGATCAGTTGCGAAGCGATGAATGCGCTCGCGGCAAAGCTGATTGAAGTCTTCATGAGGTCCTCCCGATTCGTAAACGAGCGGGATGAAACAACCCGTCGACAGTGTACGTCGACTGTTCATCGGTCGCTCTTGGTTGCGGCCTATCTAGGCAGGAACAGATTTTTTGGCAATTGTGGAAGGACCGATTCCCCGGATGCCGCACGGAGCATCCCCAATCGAATGGAGCCCTCTGTGGCGGCTCAACGGCCTGAATACGGCGCGTCGGGGTCGAAGTGGCCGCCTTGTTGATCGCACTCACTGCCTCTGGCAAGTCCCGCAGTTGGACGAGTACGGTGAGCGCGCCGTCACCCGTCTTCCGTACCCCCCAAGAGGGGGCCCGACGCGACTGAGGTCTACAAGTCGATCACCGGAAGGCCGGCCCGCTTCTTGTCGCCCTGCTTCTTCCACGACGCCTCGAGCCGGAGAACGCCTCGAGGGCACATGTGCGCGCACATGCCGCAACCCACGCAAGAAGCCCGAGTAAACGACTGGTTGTTCTGAGCATAACTCCGAACGTCGATGCCCATTTCGCAGTAGGTCGAGCAATTCCCACAGGAGATGCACATGTCGGGTTTCACTGCAATTCGGTACCGACCTGCCTTTTGAATCAGCCCGAGCATGGCGGCCATCGGGCAGAAGTTTCGACACCACACCCGCGGCCCGAAGATAGGGTACAGACCCACGCCGACCACGCCGGCCAGGATCGCGCCGACGATGAGCCCGTACCAGCCGCGGAACTCGAAAGCGAACGCATGAAAGGCGGTTTGCCGGAAGGAAGCGTCGCTTTGGGTGAGCATGAAGTCGACCGCGACCACCCCGGTCGAGACGACGGCCAAGAGCATCACCGTGTGCACGGTGATCTGCTCGAATCGCCACGCCGGCGTCGCTTTGCTCGTGAGGTGTCGCCAGGGGTCACCGAATGTGTTCGCTAGGCCGCCGCAGCCGCAGACCCAGGAGCAGTACCAGCGCTTGCCCGTAAACATGGCTAGAAGTGGCATGATCAAGAGTGAAGCCACCGCACTGTACAAGACGATATAGAACGGAAACTTGCTGAGGGTATCGGGATAGAAGTACTCGATCTTCAGCGGCCAGATGTAGCTGAAGTAAAAGTCTGGCTGCTTCATGACTTTCATGAAGTAAGGCACCGAAAAGCCGAACATGACTTGGACGACGATGTTCGTCGCGATGCGCAGCTGATTGTAGCGGCTGTTTCCGTGCCGGAGCAAATAATAGGTCCCACCGAGGACCATCGCGAGCGAGTACAGGAACCCGTACATCAGCCACCGGTCTTGGAGCCCAATGCTCTGCGCGAGGCTGGTGAAGATGCGGAGATCGTACCGAAAATAGTCCTCGAAGTAGAGGATCAAATAGAAGGAGATCAATAAGAGGGCGATGGCGATTCCGACTGGGCTGCGGTTTCGCCAACCCTGCCGAAATGTCGAAAGAAGTCCGTTCTGACCTTGCAAGTACATGGATGGAGTCTCCGGTTAGACGACGGGCGCGGGGTTGACTTGCCGCGCGGTGCTGAAGGCCGGGCCCGACAGCGGGGCGCGGGCCGCTTCGGCGGGTATCTTCAGCCGGGGCACGAACTCGGTGTCGAACGTCGCTTCGTTGAGGTGTTTGAGAACATGGTCGAGGGGGCGGTGTTCCCGCACGAAGTCGAGCAGGATCTCGTGGTCCCAGCGCCGTCCGAGAAGGTTGAACCCGACGACCCGATCGCCGCTCATGACGATCCGAGTGGTGCTGCGGACCGAGCCCTTCTCTTCGAAATACCAGTTTTGCTCGTTCTCGATGTTCATGTTGACGAGACCGACGGTGGTCCACTCGATGTCCATGAGTTTGGCCGAGTTGTACCAAAGGCCGCGCTCGTAAGTAGCGGTGTCGCCGAGGACCCCCCGGCCGGCGATGCGGCCTTGGTCGCGGGAAGTGTACCAGAGTTGCTCGGGGCGCTGAGTGCCGTCGAACCATTTGACGGCGGCGCAGTCGCCGGCGGCGAACACACCCGGAACGTTCGTCTCGAGTCGGTCGTTGACCTCGATCGCTCCGCCCCGCTCTTGCCGAGTGATCGGTGAGCCGGCGAGCCAGTCGGTGTTCGGCACCACCCCGATCGCGACGACCGTGAGGTCGCAAGGGTACTCGCCGCGATCGGTCTTGATCGATTTGATCGCGCCGCCGTCGCCATTGAGCGTTTCGACGTTCTCCTTGAGATGCATTTGAACGCCGTGTTCGGACATACGGTCGCCGATCCACTCGGCCTCGGCGTCGTTCAGCGCGATCGGCCAGAACCAGTCTTCGCGAATGAAGAACCGGGGTTTCAGCTTGGCGGCGACCATGACTTCGACGGCTTCGATGCCGATCAAGCCGCCGCCGATGACCGCCGGGGCGGCAGGGCGTCCCCTTCGACGGTCGCGGGCGGTCGGTCGGGGACGATAGGGCGAGTCGTCGGTCGTCGCGGCCAGGTGCGCCTCGGGGTTGGGTGGTCGCCCTCGGCGGCGGTGGCCGTGCACTTCCGTCTCGAACCATTCGAGGTCTTGCAGGGTCACGAAGTGACCGACGCCTTCGAGGTCGGAACCTGGCCACGGGCCCGGTCGAGGGCGTGAACCGCAGGCGATCACCAGCCGGTCGTACGGGACGTCGGCCAGGCCGCCGGCCATCTTGACGGCGCGCGCTTCGGTGTCGACACCAACCGCCCGGGCTCGAACGCGCTCGAACTTCATCCGCCCGTAAAGGTCGCGCTCATGAGGCTCGATGCACTGGTGGCTGAGCTGCCCCGTGAAGACCCACATGAGGGCCGTCCGGGAGAAGAAGTGGTCGGACTCTTCGCTGATGATCGTGATCGGCCAGTCCGGTTCGCGGTTGCGCACGGTGAGGGCGGCTTCGATACCCGCGACACCGTTGCCGATGATGACGACTCGCATGATATGAGTAGACCTGACCCAGGTTCTGTAAATCGGCAAGGGCGCCGGTGGCGTCGTTGAGCTAAATATCGCAAGACAGGCTGCGACTTCGTTCTAAGGACGAAAGGCAAAACGGGATGCTGGAGTCGTTCAGGCGCACGGGTTGCTTCGAAACCCCGACCGTCAACGCCGACGAGCAGACCGGCCAGGCCGACCAGGACAAACCGAAGGACAGCGACCGGCCCAAGGCGGCGCTGAATGGCGCAACGGCGTGGCCGTGGGGATTGCCTGCGCTGGTCGACACGACCGACGCGAAGGGGTCACGAATGGTGCGAACTTGCAGGTGCGACCCCGGCGCAGCTCATGCGCCAGGACCGAGGGCCGATTCAGCGGGAGACGGGCGGGGGGGTCGGGGTCGGGACGGTCTCGACACCGCGCGGACCACCTTGCCGAGTTCTCAAGCAGAATTCGATGCGCTTCGTCCATTCTCGGCGATGCGGATGTCGACGCGGTCGAGGTAGTGCCGGAGCTGGCGGGTCGCTCGAAGCGCGGCCATGGCATCTTGGGCCTGAGCGGCGCGTTCGATGACGTCGCCCCATCGTGACAGGTCATGAAACCCGTAGGCGCTTCCCGACCCTTTCATTTTGTGCCCGAGCGCGTAAACCCGATCGTGCTGTCGGTCCGCGATCGCGATGGGTAGCTCGTCGACTTCGCGCCGCCGGTTGTCCAAGAAGATCGGGACCAGATCCGCGATATCCGGGTCGATCTCGACCGTGGCGGCCGGAGGGGCCGGAGCCAAGAGGATGTCGATAGCTGCGCAGAGCTCGGACGCAACGATCGGTTTGCGCAATACCGCCTGAAATCCAGCCTCACAGCACGCCCGGGTTCTATCGCGGGCGGCAGTCAGCGCAACGAGTTGCGTGTCGGCGTGCCGGTCGTCGGCGCGGACCTCGCGCGCGAGAGTCAGGCCGTCACTGTCGTCGACGTACAGGTCGGAGATGACGGCCGCGAAGGTCTCGGTCGACAACAGGTCCCGAGACCGTTGGATGGACCCGACGTCGATCGGGAGATAGCGGCCGGACCGTCCCAAGACCCGGGAAACGATCAAGCGAACGTCGGGCTGGTCATCCACGACCAGGATGACCGGCCGGCCGATGACTCGACCGACGGCAGCCAACACGCGGTCGGGGTCTTCGGACGGAACCACCGCTTCCGCCCTTTGGCCGAGGACCGTCACGATTTCCCGCGAGGCGGAGGCGATGCGAACAACCCACCGAGGAGCCTGTCCATGTGCGATGGGATGGCCCTGGATCCGTTCGATGAGAGCCATGACGCTTCTCGGCGCGGTTTCGCCGTCGACGAGCACGACGGATGCGCCACTTTCGCACCAGGCCATCCAAGCCTGTCGGGCATCGTCGGCGGTCCGGACCGGCAGGCCAGCTCTCGTGAGGCGTTCAAGGAGGATATCGCGCGAAGCGCCGGGCGGCATCGCGACGAGGACGGTCGGCTGCCGAGCGCTGATCGCGCAAGCGGAACCGGCGACTTCGACCCCTGGGGAACCGTGCGCGTCGCTCGGTCCAGGGCCTCGCAAAGGGGTCGACCGGTCGACGGCGTCGCCGCCGAGGCCAGAATCCGGGGGCGGTCCGAACCGGGTTCCCGCCATCGCGGGATTGGAGGCGGCCGGTGCCGTGGGGCGAAATATCCACGCGCGGCCGACCGATCCATCGGTGAACGGCACGGAGAACGCGTCTTCTTCGAAGCCTCGGTGGCCTCCAGGGTGCAGGCGCGTCACGTCTACCCTTCCACGCTCTTCGCTTCGAGGGAGCCCGAAGCGTGAACGGAACACCTGGTTGGCGAAGACGACGCGGTGCTCGCGGTCGACCACCAGCACCGCGTCGTCGATCCGTTCCAGAACTTGGCGGATCCCGGCGTCACTCAGCCGCGCGTCGGAGCCGCTGGAACTAGGTGAGGCCATACTCTTTGAGCCGCCGGTACAGCGTGGTTCGTCCGATGCCGAGCTCGGTCACGATGGGCGCGACATTGCCGCTATGTTTTTTCCAGGCCGCCAGGATGGCCCGACGCTCCATTTCGGCGAGGGAGAGGGTCGAATCTTCGTCGGTGCTTCGCGAGTCGATGTCGCTGGATGCGTTGACGCTCTCGCGGATTCTTTTCGGAAGATCCGATGATTCTACCGTTTCGTTCGCGGCGGCGACGACGGCGCGCTGCACTGCGTTTTGCAGCTCGCGAATATTGCCCGGCCAGGCGTATTCCATCACCGCTCGCTCGAAGCCACGGGATAGGGCGGTCTCACGGTCGGGCGCGAGGGCTCGCGCGAAGTGTCGAGCCAGCATCAATACGTCGTCGCCGCGCGCGCGCAGGGGTGGGCACTCGATTTCGAAGACCGCCAACCGATAGAACAGGTCTTCCCGAAAGCGGCCGTCCCGGACCGCGGTCTCGAGATCCTGGTGGGTGGCCGTGACGAGACGAAAGTCGGACTCGATATCGTTCATGCCCCCGACTCGGCGGAAGCGTCGCGTTTCGAGAACTCGAAGGAGTTTGGCTTGCAGGGGGAGGCTCAGCTCGGCCACCTCGTCGAGGAACAGCGTTCCTCCGTCGGCTTCTTCGAACCGACCCGTGCGGCGTTGGCTGGCTCCGGTGAAGGCCCCCTTCTCGTGGCCGAACACCTCCGACTCCATCAGGCTCTCGGGGATGGCGGCACAGTTGATCGGAACGTACGGCCCGGTGGCGCGGCTCGAGCGGCTGTGGATGGCGCGGGCGACCAAGTCTTTGCCGGTTCCGCTTTCGCCGCGGACGAGAACGGTCACGTCGCTGGCCGATACGCGGTCGATGAGGTCGAACAGCCGGCTCATCGCCACGGACTCGCCCATCATTCCACAGAAGCTCGAACCTTCTGACCTTCTATTCAATTGAGCGAGCTGAAGAGCGAGCCGGTGACGCTCGGCCGCGTTGCGGACGGTTGTCCGTAGCCGCGTCTTGTCGATCGGTTTGGTGATGTAGTCGAACGCGCCGAGCCGCATGGCCTCGACGACGGTGCCGACTTGGGTGTCAGTGGTGACCACGACGACCGGCAGGCGCGGATTGGAGGCGGAGACCTCCTGCAGCACGGTCAGGCCCGATACGTCGGGCATCTGGAGGTCCAGGCAGATGACGTCGGGCAAGATCCGGGTGAGCCGGTCTCGCGCCTGGTGCCCGCCGTCGGCTGTTTCAACCTGAAAGCCGTCGTTCTCCAGCCATCGCTGGATCAGCAGGCGAAGCGGTTCGTCGTCGTCCACGACCAGTACGACAGGAGAAGACTGATCCATCGCGCCCAACCGTCGCTCGATCAGTTCGGCGGGTCGGACGAGCACTTGAACGGTCGTCTTGATGACTGTGAGCGTCTCGCCGCGATTGTCGCGGGCGGACGCTGTCGTGGCGGCCTCAGGCGGCGGCGGCGCACCAGCGGGGGACTTGTTCGACCAGCGACGCCGCGAGTCGATGAAGCTCATTCAGTTCGTCCAGGACGTAGTAGGTCGGCTGAAGGACGTCGATGCGGTAGTCGTGGGCGCAGATCTGGGCCGGATCGAAAGCCCGACGCTCGACGGTGTCCGACTCCAGGCAATACACCGTTTCTTTGGCCGATGACGTAATGCCGGCGCCGTAGATGCGCAGGCCATCGGGCGTCTTCGCCAGACCGAACTCCACCGTGAACCAGAACAGACGATAGAGCGCCGAGAAATAGTTCGGCCCCAGGGCCTGGGCGGCCAGGCCGAATCGCTGGACACTGTCGGCGTAGGCGGGATCCGTGAGCAGCGGGCAGTGTCCGTAGACTTCGTGGAAGATGTCGGGTTCCTGCAGGTAGTCCAACTCGTCTCGTCGACGAACGAACGTCGCGACGGGGAAGTGCCGGGACGCCAGCAGGTTGAAAAAGTCCGCCTCGGAGATCATTGCGGGCACTGGTTTAACCCCGAAGCCGGTCGCCGCCTGGAGGCTCTCGTTCACCTCGGTTACCTGCGGCACTCGATCCCGCGGGAGCCCAAGGCTCGCGAGGCCGGAGATGACTTCCGGGACTGCTCGCCCCTCGAGGAGCCCGTCCTGGCGCTCGATCAGGTCCGACCAAACCCCATCTTCCTCGGCGGTGTATTCGAAGCGGCCCTCGGCCGTCGCCCGCTTCGATTCGTATGCGCTGCTAAAGCCCATGAGAAGAAAATATTCGACCTTGAGAGGTATTTTGTGCCTTTGTTCGGCAAAATCAGGGGTGCTTGTGCAATAATTGTCTTTGTAACCCCGGGTATTGAGCATGAATCGTGTCGAACTCGATGGTGTGGACCGCCGCATCTTGGCCGCCCTGCAAGAGGATGCCGGCCGACCTACGGCCGAGATCGCCCGCCTGGTGGGCCTGTCTCCATCCCCGTGCTGGCGGCGCATCAAAAGGTTGGAAGACGAGGGCGTGATTACCCGGAGGGTCGCGATCATCGATCCCGGCCGCCTGGGGCTCGATCTCATCGCGTTCGCTCACATCAGCCTCACCAGCCACGAACGGGACGACATCGCTCGATTCCACGAGAGCATTCAGGTCGCGCCCGAAGTCGTGTTCTGCTACGCGGTCACCGGCAACGTCGATTTCATCGTCAAAGTCGTCGTGCAGGACATCCGGGCCTACGACGCCTTCCTCACGAATCGACTCCTGCAGACCGGCCTGATCCGGTCGGTCAACACGACGTTCGCGCTTCGGACCGTCAAAGCGACCAGCGGCCTGAGTCTGTAGCGCCGTGGGTTGCGGTACCGACTTGAACGATCGGGGGCGGAACGCCGCTCAAGCCAGCTTTCGAACGTCGACCGGCGCACCGCGCTCGACGGAGAGCCCCTCGGCGGCGCTGGCCTCCGCCTGGGCGATCTCCAGCACGTCGTAGGAGTTGATGAGCGCCAGATATTCACCCGGCTTCACGTCTGCGTAGGTTCGCTTGAGGGGCACGTCGCGCCCGCCTACGTGAACGAGGACCTCGGACCAGCTTCGGATCAACTCCGCATCGATGTTCGTGATCAGGTTGCCGAAATTGTCGACCGTGATCACCAGGCCTTTGATCCGGTCGGCGGCGACGCTGGGTTCATCGATCCAAGAGGGAATCAAGTCCACCGCGGGCGGGCCGATATCCTCGAGCTTCAGACGGCCCGCGGCGAGCTCCGCGGCCACCGGCGCGAAGATATCGCGGCCATGAAACGTCGCGCTGACCCGGTGGATGCCCCACTGAGCAGCTCGCGCGGTGTCGAGATGCCGAATCTCGGCATCCTGGGCTGTCGTGAGCATGGGGGTGAGCAGGCCGTTGTCGGGGGCGAGGAAGACGTGGCCGTCGAGCTCGGCAACGACGATGTCGCGGCCGGTGCCGACTCCGGGGTCGACCACCGCGAGGTGCACGCTCCCCGCTGGAAAGTCATGGTAACAGCGCTCGAGCCAGAATCCAGCCTCCGCGGGCCAATGCTCCATGATGTTGTGGGTCAGGTCGATGATGCGCGCGGTCGGCAGCCGCGTCAGCATTCTTCCTTTCATCGAGGCGACGAACGGGCCCTGGTGTCCGATGTCGGTGGTCAGCGTGATGATGCCGGATGGGCGAAAGCGTTCAGTCATGTCGTACCTCTTCGGCTCGAGCCGCCGGGGGCGCCGAGATCGGAACGATCAGACGATTTTCGGCAACCTGCAACAGTTCCTGCGCATTTGTGCGGAAGGCTGGAAAGTCTTCGGGACTGATCCGGCCCAGGGGCATCAGCCGACGCCGCTCGAGACGGGCCCTTCGGGCATCGGCGTCCCAAGAAAAGCGCTGCTCGATGCGACCGAACTTTCCACCTCTGACGAAGCTCCGGGGCGCCTCGACCGGGTTGCCGACTTCGGACGGAAAATCGACGACCACCGTCGATATCTCGTACGCCGGGTTGATCAGAAGCGGCGTCTTGCGCCGCGGAAGCCGCAGGTATGGGCGGAGACCAGGCTGTCCGAGCGATTCTCCGGCCAACGGTTGGGAGAAGAAGCGCTCCGCGACCAGGTGCTCTCGGTCGGTGGTCATGAAGCCGGGTACGGAGACCGAGGCGGTCAGCACCAGCGGGGCAAGCGGAGAGCGCCGTTCCGAGATGTCGAGCCCGGTCAGCTGGGCGCTCGGCATGATCGACGCCAACCACTGCTGAATCTGTCGCCTCTGATCGGCGGGTTGAGCCGCCGCCAGGACTCGGGCTACGTCGGCGCCCAGCATGCCCGGTATTTCAACCCGCATGCGCCCCGACGCATCACCACTCGACTGCACGTCGAGCTCGAGCTGACTGGCGATGGGCCATTGGTCGAGGTGATCGTCTTGGATCGGTCGGACCACGGGGCGTCCGTCTTTGCTTCGAGTCAGGAATTGGCCCCCCCGGAACCAAGGCGGCAGGGGGCCGAGCCAGGGGCTGGCCCGATCCATGTCGGCCCACAGGGTACGCTGCCGATCGAGGGGGATCCGCACCAACGTGGCTGGAAAATCCGTCGTGTCCGGGTACGACGGCGCGATCACCGGCGCCCGGCCGCTGCGGGCGAGGACGATCTCCGCCGGAACGCCGGCGGATTCGAGCATCGCCGCGAACGGGCCGGTACGGTCGCCCCGCCGGAGGTCGAGCACCCGAGCGGGGTCGGAGCCGCGGCCATGATTGACGTGATTCACGAGCCACCGAAAGATGGCGCGCGCGCGGTCTTCGGCGGAGTGGGGAGTGCCGGCTTCCTTCATCACGGCGGCGGTGGCCCGGTCGATCTCGTAGCTTCGGCGCGACCGCCGCCGCTGCCGCTGCGTGTGAGCGTTCAAGGCCGTCTCGCGATCCAGGTCGACGGTGATGACCACGAAGGGGACGTACTCGGCGGGATGGGGGGCCTGAGGTTCGGGTACGACCGGCGCCACCTCGTCGGCTCGCCAGTAGTAGACCGTCTCGTCCTCCTGCTCATGAATGTCGGGCGGTGGGGCGCCGTGATAGGCGAAGTATCGGACCTTGGCCCCTCGGGGGACGACCACGGCCAGCTCCGCCCGAACCAGGGGGGAGGCCGACTGAAGGAAGAATCTCTGAATATAGCCGCCCCACGGAGTCGCCGGGCCGTTGATTCCGACCCACTTTTTCTCGACCGCGTCCCCGGGCGCCAGCGCTGAAAACGACAGGTCTTCCTTGCCGTCGTGCCGGTCGACGTCGACGGTCGACCCATCGGGTTTGATTGTTCGCAAGCTCAGCGGAAGGGCGCCGCCGGGTAGATTGATCTCGCCGGCGTGGTCGGTCGCTTCTTTGGTTTGCAGCCGAACGATGCTGTGGCGGAGCGAGATGGCGGAGCCGTCGGGTTGTACTCGGTCGATGATCCGTTCCAACAGCTTGACCTGGCCGTGCTGTGCCCAACGGTCGGACGCATCCAAGCCGCGGGGGCGGTCGGCGCCCGGCAGGGGCGCGACCAGCGGGAGGGGGTCGAAACGCAGTCGTCGGCCGAGCCAGGAGTCCGGGGCCGGACCATCCAGCAGCGGGCCACCTGCGAGCTCGGCCAAGGCCTCTTGTTGGGGCGAGGTTTGGCCGAGTTGTCGCAGCCGTTCGAACGCGGCTCGCGCGGGGGACCGATCGTCCCGGGCGAGCGCGGTGAGTGCCAGGGCCCGCTCGGCTCGCCAGGACAGTGGGTCGGCCGCGAGCGCCGATCGAGCGCTGCGGACCGCGCCGTCGAGGTCTCCGCTCACCAGCGCCCAGTTTGCGGTCTGGACCATCTCGGTGGGCGTTCGGGCGTCGAGAGCGGCGATGGCCTCGGCCAGTCGACCCTGCCGCAAGGCTCGGCTGGCGGTCAGGGTTCGGCGTTTCGAACCGGCGCGGGTCAGGCCGAGCGTCTCGAGAGCGTCGGCCTTCTTGATTTCGCCCAGATTCCGGAAGAAGCGGGCGCCCCGGATCAGGACCGGCAACGGCGCCCCGAGGACCGCCGAACGCTCGATGGCCGCGGAGGCTTCCGCATGCCACTGCTTGCTCTGGTAAACGTCGAAAGCGAGCGCCCACGGCGCGAACGCGTCCGGTGCGGCCCGGATGGCCTGGTTGGCCCAGTCGAGGGCTCGCTCGGGATCCTGCGGGTAGCTCCGGCGCCCGAGCGCGACCAGCACCCCGGGATTTTTCGGATCCCGGGCGATGGCCTCCCGCAGGTGAGCCTGCACAAGGTGCTGTGGAAGGCGAGCCCAAGCGGCCAACCGCGCGCGGGTCGCACGAACCGCCGCGGACTCCGGCGCCGCGCCTTCGAGGCCGTACAGGTACGCGCGCGCGGCCTCCAGGTCGTCGAGCCAGGGCGAAAGCGCGGTGGTCGCCGCCGCGAGGCGGCCGAATAGCGCGCGTTCCGGTTCTCGGTGGTCGGGATTCGCGATCCAGTACGGATGGCCGTCTCCGATCGCGGCGATCGATCGGGCCAGGATTTTGGGGGTCGCGGCCGACAGCGGCGCGGTGGGGGGCTCGGCCCGGACCTCGTCTGCCAGCGGGCGGCCGAACTCGTCGAGCAGTGACAGCGCGACCGCGTCCTGCCCCTGCGCAGCGGCGAGGACGGTGATCCGGTGCCAGCCCGCCTCCAACCGGACCCGACCGGCCAGCAGCCGAGGAGGACGTTCTTCAGCGGGGTCACGTTCGAGGACCTCGAAACCGTCGATCTTGACTCGGCCGAAGCTCGGCATTCGCGCCTGGATCAGCCCCTCGCGGTCGTTGGTCAGATGAAAGAAGGCTTGCAGAAGATAGGTGCCTCGTTGGCGGCCCGCGGGGATCGGAAGGTCGGTTCCCGCGGCTTCGATCTTTCGAATCGGAGGGTGCACGCCCCGAAAGTTGGGCCGCCGACTCCAGTCGACCGCGTCTTCGAGGGGCTGGCGATCGATGAGGAGCCGATCGTGTACGGGGCCGAGCGGCCCTACGACGCGGGCTTCGTTCAGCCATCCTCCCGCCCGCTGCCATCGGGCCGGATCCTCGACGTCGACGATGTCGAAGACGAGGGCGGTGGCCAGTGCGCGATGAAAAGGCTCGGCGGTCTGGCGGAGGTCGACGAGCCCGGATGCGAGGAGGGCGCTCGCGACCGTGCTCGATTCGGCTGCGAGCTCGGATCGCCATGCGTGAAGCGTAACGAGCGCGGCACCCGCTTCCGGGCTCCGCGGCGCCGCGGTCACCGCGGCGGTCAGGTTTCGTCGGGCCGTCTTGAGGTCGAGGTCGGTCAGCGCCAATAGGCCCCGACGAAGGCGGAGGGCAGGGTCGCTCGGTCGACGCGCGAGGGCGTCGTCGAGACGCTGGCGGGCGTATGGTCGGTCGTTGCCGGCCACCCAGGCGATCTCGGCGGCGGCGACGGGGTCCTTGAGCTGCCGGGCGCGCGTCAGGGCGATTTCGGGCGAACGGACGGCGACCGCCGGACGGTCGGGTCGGGGCAGGGGCGCCGTCCGGCAGGCCGTGGTGGTCGCGAGTCCGATCACGAGGCCGGTCATGAGTCCGGTCACGAGGCCTCGCGAGGCCCACCATCGAGGGCGGATCACCATTGGATTTCTACCTTTCGCTGCATGGCCCGATCGATCGCCAGGCAGGCCTCACGAAACTCTGCGTACGCGTCCGCCGGTATCTCGCGTCGCTTGAGCGTGACCGTATCGTCCGTCTCAAAGCCCCCCTCGACCCGGCGCACCGTCTGCCGCAAGGCGATGTAGGGGGTGTCGACATCGATGCCCTCGGGAAGCCGGGTGATGCGCGCGCCCTCCGGCAGTCGGTAGCGGATCTTGTTGTTGGTCTCCCAGGCATGGGGCAGTCGAATGGCGTGCTGCCGGTCGGCCAGTTTGGCGTATGCCTGACTGACCTCGTGTTGGTACAGCGCCACCGGCACCAACAGGCGATCCCCCTTGAGTTGCCCGTACTTCGGGACCTCGAACCGGTAGTCGTACCTGACGGGCTTCTCGAGCGAAGTCAGGTCGGACACTTCGAAGGCCTGGATGCGGACCCCCGGAAAGACTTGGGCCAGCTGTCGCTCGATCAGCCGCGTCCGGTCATCTTGCTCTTCGAGCTCGCGACGGAGCTCGGCCGCCCGGGCGCCGTAGAACCACTCTTGGCCCTCCATGACCAGGCGTCCATCGCGATCGATCCGCGCCTGGTAGTCGGACGCGTTGAGATTGTCTCGGGGCGAGCTGAGGGGCAGGGTGGTCAGCTGGGTCTGTCCGTCCGGATGGACGACCAAGGCCATCGCGCCCTGGTCCTGGTGCGGAAGCTCCCGAGAGCCGTTGAACTCTGCGGTTGGGTCAAGATACCAGTCGAGCTGCGGAACGTACGTGATGGCGTGATTGAACGCCCACATCGTTGCATGGTCTTCGGGCATGTGGCCCCGGTCGGACGTGCGAACGAGGGTGATGGTGGCGTCGACCCCGTTGTCGCGCAGGAGCGCAGACAGCAGAGTGCTCTTGTCTTTACAGTCGCCGTAGCGTCGGCGATGCACTTCGGCGGCCTTGAAGGGCTTCCAGCCGTGGATGCCGAGCTCGATGCCTACGTATCGGGTGTTCTTGACCACGTACTCGTAGAGGCGCCGTACCTTCTCGGCGGGGTCGTCGATGCCGTCGACCACCTGTCGCCCCGCCTGTCGCGCGTCTTCATCGAGCTGGAGCTGGTCGGCGTACAGCCGGCTGTACCAGGCGCCCAGGCTGTCCCAGCGGTCGTAGGTGCTGACCGACAAGAGCTGGCCGATCTGTGGATACGGAGGGGACAACGGCTCGAAGTCGAGGGCTTCAACCTCCGGCAGATGCCAACCCAGGCGGTGCGTATCGCCCAGCGTCTCCCGCTTGGGGTCGGGCAATCGGATGGTGGCCGAGTACAGCGGCCGGGAGGCCGGCGCGGTCACCGAGTAGCGCACGTCGCGTTTAGGGAGTACGCCCTGGACCGCCTGCACATCCCCGAAAAAGCCCCCGAACATGTTTTCCCCCCGCGACTCCATCCGGTACGCGATGTGGAGCGTGTCGCCGGGCTCGACCTCCTGGAACAAGATGACTTTGTAGCGCTGGTCGATGTACATGCCGGCCACCTTGCCGCGGGGGCCGTCGTCACGAATGGCGGCGGCCTTCAAGATCTGGCCGTCGGGCCGGATTCGCTCTGCGGTCAGGATCTCGACGTCCTCACGGCTCGGCGAGTAATGGACCCGATGGACCCGCAGCGCGTTCTTTAGCCGAGCCTTCGACACCCGAATCACTTGTTGGCGGTACCGGATGCTCCGCCCGGAAGCCGTCAGCTCGACCGCGGTTCGGTCGGTCAGGTAGATGGCTCCCAGCGCCTTTTCGGCGTCGGTCTCTGGCGACCTGGCCAACGTGGCGGCGTCGGCACCGTGGATGCTCGCCAGGTCGCTGGTCTCGCCCGCGAGATAGCGCCGGTGTTTGCGAAGGTTGGGTTGATGAGGATCGAGGGTCAGTGCGCGATCGAACGCGGCGATCGCGGCCGCCGTCTTTCCCTCGCCGAGCGCGAGCTCGCCTCGGAGTGCGGGTACTTCAGGATGTTCCGGAAAGAGCGATTCCGTCTGGGCGAGCAACCGCCGGGCCTGGTCGCGGTCGAATGGCCGGGTCAAGCGAACCTGCTGGAGCCGAGCGGCGAGCGACCACGGTTCGAGCTTGACCTGTTCGGCGATCAGCCGAAGGGCCTCGGCCTGGTCCGAAGCGTCGACCGCCAGGTCGATGAGGATGTTCCGGGTGAGGCGGTCCGTCGCGTCCCGCTGGAGGGCGGCTTCGAGATCGAGGCGCGCGCCTCTCGCATCGTCGAGGGCACGGCGCATCCGCCCGAGTTGAACCCGAGCCGGCGACGATTCAAGTGCGCCGGGCGTGTTGGCCAGCCGCCGGATGGCCACGATGTGCTCGGACAGCTCATCGAATCCCAGCACGCTGCGGGTGACCGAGGCCGGAAGAAAGGTCACGTCGCGCTCGATAGCGGTGTCGAGATGCTCACGCGCTTCGAGCAGTCGCTGCCCTTCCCGGGCCATTTCGCCCAGGGCCAGCCAAGCGGGCGCGTACCCGGGGTCGGCGGTCAACGCCGCGCGGAGCTGCTCCCGGGCCAGCTTGGGGTCCCGAGCCTTCACCCGATGAGCGAGGAAGAACCGCAAGTGCGGGTCGTCGGGGGCGGACCGCACCGCCTCTCGCAGAAGCTCCTCGGCCGGACTCGGAAGTCGGCGCTGGTCGTACAGCCCCATAACCGCGATCATGTCGGCCTTGAGCGCGAGCCACTCCACCGGAGGCACCCGCCGGGGTCGGCGGGTCAGCGCGTCTCGGACGCTCCGCACCCGAATCGGTCGGGTCACCTTGCCGGGCCGGGTCATGGGACGGACCTGGCCGAGTAGGCGCTCGTCGGCGGTCATCCGCACCCCCGTCAGGCGGCTCCCGTTCGGGCGGGTGAGGCGGGCGAACAGGCGCCCTCGGCCGTCCCGCCACGAGCTCTTGAACAGGAGCAGATTTGGCCCGCGCTGAAGGACGATCCCGACCGCGTCCTGATCGAGAGAGGCGAAGCGCAGGGGCGAACGATCCATGACCAACCGTCCGTTGACCCAGACCTTCAGAGCGTCGCCGGAGCCGGTTCGCAGAGCGACCGCGCGCCTACGGTCCGATTGGGCGATCACCGCGACATAAGCGGTCGCTTCTTCGGCCGTCGCCAGCAGCGAAGAAAGCTCGATCGCTCCGTGGGGCGCCAACCCGCGCAGCCGCCGCCACCGCAGCGGCCGACCATCGCTCTCGAACGAATCGGTCGGGTCGATCTCCGCCTCCGGGGGATAGGCCGTATCGTGGCCGCCACCGGTGGAGTTACCGAACGGTCCAACGACCCAACCATCGGTGATCAGACCCAGGTCATCGATGTTCTGGGCGGCCTCTCGCAGGGCGCCGGCTCGGCGGTGCAGGGTCGCTTGCATATATTGCGCATGCGCTCGGACCAGCGGAGAGCCCCGTCGACTAAGAACCGAGAGGGCCCGCTGCACCCGTTGTGGCCGGCCGAGCAGGTGGTTGATGTTCCAGAGGCGATACAGGCGTGCGAGGACCCAATCTCCGGCGCTCGCATCTCTTTCCGCCTCGCTGGCCAGTCGGTCGATCATCGAAGTCGCTCCGGGCCACCGGTTCGCTTCGACCGCGGGCCCGGCGGGTGGCAGCGGTTCGGCCTCGATGAGCGGTGCCGCCGGCGGCGGTGGTTCGGCCCGAGCCGAAGGTCCAGCGCCGAGGGCGGGGGCCAGTCCGAAAGCCGTGACCACCAGCACCATGAGTCGCCATCCCCGAGGCCACCCCGACCAGCGACTTCGCTCGCTGTTCGTCGGCCGAGCCGCGTGAGAGGAGCTGGGCACCATGCGGGGTCTGATAGCCGGTAAAGACGTCCAGGGCCACCCGAACTGTGAAGAACCGGGGGCGGCGATACAGCGCCCCCTTGTTGGGGGCAGGCATGGCAGACTCTCGCCTGCGATGCCGAACGCACTGGAATCGACTCGCCAACGCCCAGGGGCCGCCGGGGGCTTCTTCGCCGGTGCTCGAGCCGTTTTCGCGGGGGCTCGACTCGTGGCCGGCGATCCCAAACTCCGCAAGTTGACGGCGGTGCCCATCGTGCTGACCGGTGCGCTGTACGCCCTGTTGGTGGGCTTGGTCCTGTTCTTCAGCGACGACGTCCTACGATGGTTGGTCCCCGAACCCGACAATTCGTGGCTGCTCGCGCTTTGGTACGTGGCTTGGGTTCTCGGCATGCTCTCTATCTTCCTGATCGCGGCGTTGCTTTTTACGACCGTGAACGAGGTGGTCGGCGGACCGTTCTACGAGCGTATGGCTGAAGACATCCTGACTCGTCACAACGTTCCGACAGAGAAACCAACTTTCGTGGACGGAACCATCCTCGATATTGTGCGCAGTCTGCTTTTCGTGGTGCCCGCCGCGATATTCGCGGTCATGGGCTTCATACCGGGGATCGGATTCCCGCTTAGCCTGGTCGGGGTTGCCATTGCATGGATCGGATTCGGCTCGAGCGCCATGAATCCTGCCCTGCTGGTGACCGGTCACCGATTCGGAGCTCGCCTTTCGTACGTTTGGAAAAACTTTGCGACGATTCTGGGATTGGGGTCAGTGGTGGCCCTATCTTTGGCGATCCCCCTTCTTCCCCTGATCTCGATTCCTTGCAGCATCGCTGGCGCCTCCGATCTGTATGGCCGGGGCGAACGTTGACGGTGCCACAAAAACGGGCTTCAGTCCGGTACGGAGCCCCGTATGTCAAAGCCCATGATTCTCGGCGCCGAGCGGCAAGCGCTGCTCGCTCGCCCGCTAAAAGATGTTCGTTTCGAAGAGCTGGAGCAGCTGTTCTTGGGGGAGGCTAAGGCCGACACTCAGTGGTTCGTTGGCCTCGAGCTCGAAGTCCTGGGCTTCGAGCGGAGCAGCCTGTTGCCGCTGGGCCACGCGCAGCTGTCCGAGATCCTCGCCGGTCTCGGCGAACGCCGCTCCATGAAGAGGGAGCACGAAGCCAACGGGGCCCTGGTGGGGCTGAAAGGCGAGGGTCAAGCGGTCTCGTTGGAGCCTGGGGGCCAGCTGGAGTACGCGAGCCGCCCTCATCGAGCGCTCAGAAAACTGCGGACCGAGCTTTACGAGTACACCGATGACCTCAAGGCCGTGGCCGGTCCGGACGTCGGTTTTTGGGCGATCGGTCAGCAACCCTTCGTCGACCGGGACAGCGCCCCGAAGATGCCCAAGCCGCGATACGACATGATGCGACGGTACTTCGGCCAGCGCGGGGCACGGGCCTTGGATATGATGCATCTGACGGGCAGCATTCAGTGCACCGTCGATTTTCTGGACGAGGCCAACCTCGTGAACAAGGTGCGCACGGGCGTGCGGGCGTCGCCGTTCATGTCGGCGCTAGTGGCCGCGTCGCCCTTCACGCAGGGACGTCCGAATGGGTTCAAGTCGGTGCGCTACCAAATCTGGCTCGAGACCGACGACCATCGAGCTGGTATCTGGCCCGAAATGCTCGACGAAACCGGGCTGACGGTGCAGCGGATCATCGATCGCGCGATGCAGGCCCCGCCCGTGTTCTTCATCCGCGACGAGACATACTACGCACCCGAGATCAGGCCGCTCGCGCACTACCGAGAAGAAGGTTTCAACGGTACGCCGGTGACCGTTTCCGATTTTCTCGATCACCTGACGACGTTCTTTCCGGAGGTGAGAGCGAAGGGCTACGTCGAACTGCGCGGTGCCGATTGTCTGCCCCCGGCGTGGGCGGTGGCAGTGGCGGGCTTTTGGCGAGGGCTTCTCGACGACGAGGACTGTCGGCGAGAGGTCGACGAGCGCCTGAAGATGATGGACTTCCAGGCGCTCATCGAGCTGCAGCCTCGCATCGCGGTGCAGGGGCTCGAAGCGGACAGCGCGGCGGGGCCGGTGCGTGAAGTTGCCGAATGGCTGGCCAAGCGGGCCTACGAACGGCTGTTGGCATCCACCCCCGATTGCGCAGAGTGCGTGCTCCCGCTGGTCGAGCAGGCGGCGAAGGGGGTGAGCCCTGCCGACGAGATGCTCGCCGCCGCCGCCCGCGGCTCGGTCGAAGAAGCGCTCAAACCGTTCGAGGTTTAGGAGACTTGCTCCGAGCGAAGCGTGACAAAGAAGCGGACTTTGGGCGCTCCG
>CAZFIV010000128.1:0-19255 GCA_964519665.1 uncultured Myxococcales bacterium | reverse complement strand
CGCCAGCACGGAATCGCGAATGAACTCGAGCGTTTGAGGCGCAGCCTCGCTAAGAGCTGGTCGACGGTCGTTTCGTCATCGGCATGGCTCGGGGCGGTTTTGCCGGTGAGGCGGGCCGCCGTGAGTTTGGCCGTGTCGCAGGCGATCCGAACCTGCTGCACGAGCGGAAACATATTGGGCGCGAGACGGTACGGCAGTAGGTTTTCGGTTTCGAACTCGCGTTCCTGGGCGAAGACTTGCGCCGTTTGCAGCCAACCGCGGAGGTTCGACAGCATCTTCTTCGGTTGCGAGATCGCGGATACGAACAGGCTCATAAACAGGACATGCCGGCCTCGTGGACCGGGGTCAATCGCCTTGCCTTCGGCGGTCGGGGGAGTGCAAGCGTGGAGAACCATGGAATCGACGACCATCCGCCCCATCGCGGCCGCCGATGATCCAGCGATCGCCGAGCTCATCCGCACGGTCATGCCCGAGTTCGGCGCCGACGGGCCCGGCTTCGCGATTCACGATCCAGAAGTCGCTGCCATGACCGAGGCGTACGGCGGGCCGAGGTCGAAGTACTTCGTCATCGACGATGGCGGACGCGTCGTCGGCGGCGGCGGCTACGCGCCGCTGGTCGGCGCCGAGCCTTCGGTGTGCGAGCTCCGCAAGATGTATTTCTACCCCGAGCTTCGCGGTCGAGGGTGGGGTACGCGGTTGCTTCTTCATATCCTCGACCAAGCCCGGGCCGACGGCTTCTCGACCTGTTACCTCGAGACGCTGGCGGGCATGGACCGAGCGGCCCAGCTGTATCGGGCGTTTGGTTTCGAGGTCCTCGAGGGGCCGATGGGGGCGACCGGGCACTTCGGATGCAATCGATGGATGGCCAAGGCGCTGTAGGTTTGCCATGAGTCGTCGCGAAAAAGCGTCCGAACGCAAAGCCTTCAAGGACTACTTCGATCGGGCCGCGGCCCGGTCTTTGGGCGCCCAGATCAAGGGCGCGATGGCTCGGTTCGACGAGGCGGCGTTCGTGAAGGCGGCGACTCGGCGGCTGGCCGACCTGACGTTTCAACAGCGGGTCCAGCAGTTCTCGGATGCGCTCGCCGCGACCTTGCCGTCCTCGGTGCCCCGGGCGCTCGGCATCGTGGTCGACAGTCTGCCCCCGCCTCTGCCGGACTGCGAGGCGGTGACCGACGGATGGCTTCAGTGGCCCCTCGGGCAGTTCATCGCGGATCACGGCCTCGATCACTTCGACGCTTCGATGACCGCGATGATCGAGCTTACGCAGAGGTTCTCGTCGGAGTTCGCGGTTCGTCCGTTCGTCGAATCGCTTCCCGAGCCGACGTTCGCCCGCCTGGCGACACTGACTTCGCACCCGAGCCCCCACGTGCGGCGATGGTGCTCCGAAGGCACTCGGCCTCGTCTGCCCTGGGGCAAGAAGCTCACAGCGCTGGTGGCCCGCCCGGATCCGATCTGGCCGATCCTCGACGCCCTGCGCGCTGACCCCGAGCGTTACGTTCAACGGTCGGTGGCCAACAATCTCAACGACATCGCCAAGGACCATCCGGACGCCGTCGTGGACCGATGCCGGGTTTGGGGGTCGAGCGAACCGCCGGTGCCGAGGAGTCTGATCGATCGGGCGCTTCGCACCTTGGTCAAGGACGGGCACGCCGATGCGCTCGCGGTTGTGGGCTACCGCGCCGCCGAGGGCGTAACGGCTCGCCTGAGTGTTCGACCGCGCCGGGTGTCGGTCGGTGAGTCGGTCACCTTGGTCGCCGACCTCACGAATGCCCTCGCGAGCTCCCAGTCGTTGATGATCGACTACGCGGTTCACTTCGTCCGGTCGAACGGGGCGGCGAGCCCCAAAGTATTCAAATGGACGCGGGCCGAGATCGAGGCGAGGGGGCGGTTGCGCATCGAGAAACGCCACGCCCTCAAGGTCACGACGATCCGGGCTCTCTACCCGGGCCGGCATGTCGTGTCGATGCAAGTGAACGGTCAATCGATGGCCGAGACGAGCTTTCACCTGCTGGCGGAGTCGTTCTGAGCATTGGGGTTGCGGCCGCGAGACGCCTGAGGGAAGGGGGCGGGCATGCAATGGCTGTTTCTCATCGTCGCCTTCAGCGTGGGTCTGATCCTACCGCTCCAGCCGGGCATCAACGCCCAGCTGCGAACCCACCTGGGGAGCCCGTTCACCGCGGCCTTCATCAGTTTCGTGGTCGGTACGCTGATCACGTTCGTCGTCAGCGTGATCGCCGGGCGGCCCAGCCTCACCACGATGACCAATCTCGGTGATGTTCCATGGTGGGCCTGGACGGGAGGCGCCATCGGAGCGACCTTCGTGACGATCTCGGTGATTCTGGCTCCACGATTGGGGGCCACGCTGCTGGTGGGGGCCGTGGTGTGCGGTCAGCTCCTCGGGTCGATGCTCATCGACCACTACGGCCTGGTGGGCTTTCCCGTGAACCCGGTCAACTGGGGGCGCGTGGCGGGCGTCGTTTTGCTGATGGCCGGCGTTGTCGTCGTGCAGGCCAGCACCGTCCGGCCGTGATATGCGCTGTCAGCGCTCGGCGCCAACCGGAATGTCGAGCCAAGGCGTGATATCCCCGAGCGGGTCTTCGCCGCGCAAGTAACGCTCGAGGTGTGGAAAGCTATCTTGCCCCCAAAAGAGCTCCGCGTCGACGCCCACGGTGGGCACGCCAAACACACCGGCCTCGACGGCTTCGTTCGTGCGCCGCTTGAGCCGGTCTTTGTTGTCACGGTCGGCGGCCCGTCGGACCAGATCGGCGCCATTCAGACCCGCGCCGTCGAGGCCGTGGCGGACCGTGTCGGGGTCGGTGACGCCATCTCCGGTCACCCAGGCCATCTTGAAGAGCTGGTCGACCACCGGCCGCAGCGAACAAGATTGGACGGAGCTCGAGACCGCATCCGTGCCGGTCGGCGAGCCGGTGGAGCTGCGTCCAGCCCAGGTAGGCGTAGGGCGAGATGAAGTCGAAGTAGAAGCGGAGGACGGGAGGAGCCGAGGCCATGGCTGCATTGTACCATCCGCCGCGAATGCGGTAAGGCAACGACCGTGGCTCGGATGGGACGTTGGCTCATGGGGGCGCTGGGCGGCGCCGTTCTTCTGTTTGCGGTCGGACCGCGCACTCGTGTCCGCCTCGATGGCGCTCCGCCGACCTTGCCTTCTACCCCGGCCGAGGTCGCCGACATGATTTCGAAGCGGGAGGGCGCGGTCACGGGTCTGCGACCGGGCGCCGAGGCCCGGGTGACCTGGGGCGGGGCGCCCGGCGAGCGCACCTCCGTTGCGTTCGTGTATGTGCACGGGTTCTCGGCCTCCCGACAGGAAACCGCGCCTTTGTCCGAGAACTTGGCGCGGTCGTTCTCCGCCAATCTGTACGAGGCTCGGCTGACCGGGCACGGTCGCTCGGGCGATGCCTTGGGGCAAGCCACGGCTGAGGATTGGGTTCGCGATACCCGGGAGGCCATCGCGATCGGCCAAAAGCTGGGCGAACGGGTCGTCGTGGTCGCGTGCTCCACGGGGGCGACCTCGACCATGCTGGTGGCGGCGGAAGACAAGCCCGAGGTCGCCGCCTACGTGCTTCTGTCCCCGAACTTCGGGCCGCGAAACGCGGCGACGGGGCTTCTGTTGTGGCCGTGGGCCGAAACTTGGGTCCCGATGGTGATGGGGCAGGAACGCTCTTGGGAACCCGCCAATGAAGCGCAGGGTAAGTTTTGGACGACCCGGTACCCGATGGCGGCGCTGTTTCCGATGATGGCCCTGGTGTCTCGCACCCGCGCCGCGGACTTGAGCGAAGTCTCGTCGCCGGTCCTCGTCCTGCATTCGGAAGAGGACCCGACGGTGGATCCGGAATCGATCGAGTCGGCGTTCATCCGGATGCGTGCGGCCGAGCCGCGGCAGCGCCAGCTCGTGACGGGCGCCGGGGACCATCACGTTCTGGCTGGGGACATCCTTTCTCCGGAGCGCACCAACGACATTCAGCAGCGCATCATCGAATTTCTTCGGTCGGCCAAGATTGAAACTCCGGATCGTTGAACGGATCGGCGTAGCGGGTGGTGGGGAGCCTAATGAAGGGCCGGTAGGCGATCACGATGAGCCAGTCGGTCCCCGGGCCCCGAAATACCGGGCGATCATGGCCGAGTCGCTCGCCCGGGCCCTGAAGCTCGAGCTCGAGGTCGCCGACCGGGTGCTGACCATCGGCGAAGGTGAACACCACCCCGCCTCGCGGCTGGATCACGGGCTCCACGGGGCCCGAGACTCCATCGTTGATCCGCCCGCCCGCGTAGATCCGTACTCGTTCCGTCAGCTGGACGGAGAGGGTGGTGGCGACGTCCCAGACGCCGACCCAGTCGGGCCGCTGGATTCCCTCGATCGATGGCTCGAGGTCGAGTCGAGCGGTCCCCCCGAAGGAGACCTGTACGGGGACCGAGGCCCCGAAGCCGAAGCGACCGCTGGTCGGGACCACTATCCGGGCTTCGGCGGCCGCTTGGAGCGCGCCCGCGCCGAGTCGGTATCGAAGGTAGCCCGACGGATCGAGCAGCCCGGTATCTTCGGCCGGGGAGATCTGCGCCCCGACGATGACCAACCCGACCTCGAAGTCGTCGCTGATGCCGTACCCGGTCCCGGCCGATAACTCGAAGATAGGGTCTTCGCGGTCGACCAGCGCGCCGCTGGCGAAGAAGTCGAGTCGAAAAAGTCCGTCCGCCAAAGTCGCGGGCCGTGACGCGTGGCGAATCGGAATCCAGCCCGGGTCGGCAGTCGACCGAGTCGGGTCCGGGGTGTCCGCCTCCGGTTGCGCCCCGGCCCACCCGACCGGCAGGATGAGCAGCATCGCGACCCCCGCCGTCCTCGCGGCGGCCTTGGCTGATGACGTCCAGGTTGCGAATATCGGCCTGCCTGGCGGCTTGGCCCAGTGGAGTACGCCCACCTGGGCACCATAGCAGCTCACGAGGTCATGGTCCTGGGAAGGGCCGACCTGGGGCGAGCCAACCGACGGAGCGTAGGGCGAGGCCGCGTTGGAACGAAGGTCGGGTTGGCGGTATATGATGGCGTGGCCGTTCGACGGAGTGTGAGTGACCTGTTACCCAAGCAGGAACGCCTAGCCCATACGGTGCTGATGGTGTTCGAGCAATATCGTTCGGATTTCAAGGATCTGACGAAGCGAGCGAAGGGATGGTTCGAGCGCCGAGAGTGGATCCCTCATCAAAAAGGCGCCGCCGAGCGCTTGGATCTGTACGGGCAGGCCGTTCAATCGGCGTTGTCCAACGCTCAGAAGGTGCTGGGGGGAGCGATGAAAGACGAGGGGGCCTGGGCCTTCGCCAAAGGCAAGTACTCCCGTCTGATCGCCTACCGAAACGACGAAGAGCTCGCCGAGACGTTCTTCAACTCCGTCACCCGCGCCAACTTCCATACGGTCGGGGTCAGGCAGGCGATCGAGTTCGCGTCGTTCGAAAACGAGCTCCTCCCCTCGGGCGAAGAGATGCCGATCTACCGGTCTTTCTATCGAACCCAAAGCACCGAGCGGGTCATTCGGGACATCCTGGAAGCCTACGAGTTCGACGCGCCTTATGAGGACATCGAACGCGACGCGCGATTGGCCGGTGAGGCCATCGACAAACACCTCGAGCAGGCCTGGACGTACGGTGAATTCGACGTCATCGAGCTGATCGAACCGGTATTCTATCGGAACAAAGGCGCGTACCTCGTCGGGCGTCTTCGGCGAGCGAGTCGGATCATTCCGATGGTGATCCCGCTCGTTCATCCGGCCGGGGGGATCATGGTCGATGCCGTCCTACTGACGGAGTCTGAGGCCAGTGTCCTGTACAGCTTTACGCGGTCGTACTTCTTCGTGGACACGGAACGCCCGTGCGAGCTGATCGGCTTCCTTCGATCGATCCTCCCGACGAAGCCGGTGCACGAGCTCTACATCGCGCTCGGCTTCGTAAAGCACGGCAAGACGACGCTCTACCGGAACATGTATCGGCATCTCCGCACCGCCGCCGACAAGTTTGTGATGGCGCCCGGGATCAAAGGCATGGTCATGTCCGTCTTTACGCTGCCTTCGTACCCGATCGTCTTCAAGGTCATCAAAGATAGGTTCGATTATCCGAAGCGGACGACCCGCGAAAACGTCATGGGTAGCTATCGGTTGGTCTTTCGAAGGGATCGCGTAGGGCGATTGATCGATGCTCAGGAGTTCGAAGACCTGAGCTTCGAACGCGAACTGTTCGACAAGGAATGCCTCGACGAGCTCGCCGAGGTCGCGTCTCAGACGGTGACCGTCAAGGGCGACGAGGTCGTGATCCGACACCTGTACACCGAGCGTCGGCTGACCCCGCTCAACCTCTATGTCGAGCAAGTGAATGCCCAGAAGATCGAGGCGGCGATCCTCGACTACGGTCACGCCATCAAAGACCTCGCGGCAGCGAACATCTTTCCGGGTGACCTTTTGATCAAGAATTTCGGCGTGACTCGGCACGGCCGCGTCGTGTTCTACGACTACGATGAGCTATGCCTGCTCGACGACTGCAACTTCCGATACTTGCCTCCGAACTACGGCGAGTTCGATGACGGGGAGGGACTTCCGTTCTTCGTCGGCGACAACGACATCTTTCCCGAAGAGCTGGGACAGTTTCTGTGGAGCAAGCCCGAGCACATCGAGCTGTTCGAGCAGCATCACGGCGAACTGTTCACCGTGAAGTTCTGGCAGCGGATGAAGCAACTCAACCAGGACGGCGAAGTCCTCGATGTGTTCCCGTACGACGAGCGCCGCCGACTTCACCGAAATCCGATTCAACGCTCGTAGTGGGCGCCTGAAATGCGGCCCATCGGGGCGGTTTTCGGCGTTTTCGGACGCGGGGCGAGCGGCGCCGGGCTACGGAAGGTGGCGCACCGTATGCAATGCCTCTGACCGATGAATGACGTTTCTTCCGAGGCACTCGAGCGATGGGCCGAACGGTTGATCGGGCGGCTGGTCGGTCTCGATTCCGTCGAGCGGGGGGCAGTGGGCCGAATCCGGTCGGGAGGCCGAGCGTTGGCGACGATCAGGGCTCGGCCGAGGCGCAGGGCGGTCCGGGTCGACCTGGCCCCCGGTTGGCCGTGGCCGAGGCGTCGTTCATTCGAGCGGTCGGCCCAGGGGTGGGTGATTTGGGTGCGCGATGAGCGCTCGTTGTTGAGCACCGTCGACGTCGTTCGTCGAGCCTTGTGGCGGGAGACCCGCCGCCGCCGCCGGGCCTAGTGTCCCGCCCAGGGAGAGGACGGATACGGGAGGGCGGGCGCGTCCTCGCTATCAGCGCGGTTCGGCGGCGGGGATCGGCTTCGGCATTTTCACCCGCGTCGAGGCGAACAGCGGAATCCAGCGCTCGGAAGCACCCGCCGCGAGGGTCTCGGTTCGCACCAGCACGAATTGGGCTTTGATATCGCCGCTGAACGGCACCTTGCCGACCCGCTCCCCGTTGATGGAGACCGTGGCGTCCGGCGGCGCGAGAATCGATAGGCGATGGGTCGAAGAAGGCGGTCGAGCTTCGAGGGTCACTTCGGATGTGCCCCCGAGCGCCGGGCAGCGGACCAGCCAGGCGCCGGCACCGGAGGGCGAGCGCAGGACGGCGGCGCCCCGAATAATGTAGTCGCGACCCGGCTCGACATCGGCGCCGACCCCTTCGAGGGTCTCGTCATCGGGGGCGGTCAACGCAATGACGCAGGGGGGGCGAGTGTCCAGGGGTACGAGGTCAGTCCGAAGTCGCCCGCGGCTCGGCAGCGTCAGCCTCACCGGCTCGTGCCCCTTGGCGGCGACCAATACGGCGTAGTCGCTGGCGGCGGGAACCAAAAATCGCATGGGCGTGGTTCCCAAGATCTGTCCGTCGCTCTCGCTGACGACTACGGCTTCGGCGGGCATCGCCTGCAGCAGAACCTCGCCCGCCGGTTGGATCTCCTGGCGGAGGTTCACGCCGAGCTCACCCGATTCACCGTTGGTGCGCAACAGAACCTGCAACGCGAAGGCGGTCGCTACCCCGGCGACAAAGATCACGATGCCCAACAGGACGTTGGACCCCGCCGCCCGATCTGCGGGTGGCGCGGCGAGCGGACCGTCGGGCGCCGGTCGGACCAAGTTCGGGTACGAGACGCTCGCGTCGGCGCTCCCGGGCGCCATGGCGGCGGCCGGTCCCATCGGGGACACGCCCGGGACGAACGCCGATTCGGGATAGGAGCCCGCGCCGGCCGGTCCCGCCGGCACCTGCATTTGGGGATAGCTGGGATGCGGCGATGGGGCGCTCCCGGGAGGCATGGCTGGCGGCCGGACGCCGGTGGCCGGCACCGTCATGGGGGAGGGGCCAGCGAGCTGCGGTCCGGGCAGCATCGGCGCGGCGCCGGGGCCAGGCACCGGAGCGCCGGGTGCCTGTGGAGGGGGCAGCATGCCGGGCGGTGGGCTCCCAAGCTCGCCGCCGCCGAGGTCGGGGCCGGGGCCGATGATCTGCGGCGGCGGGAGCATTGCCGGCACTTCCGGATCGTTGGGGTTGCGAAGACCGGTGGGCTCGTTGATCAGCCGGACCCCGACCACCGTGCCCTTGGGGCCGACCGGCTTGGTCGGGGGGGGCGCGTCGGCGTCGGCCTTGTCCCAAGCGGAACGCCGACCGGCGGCTTCCTTGGGCCCCGCCGCTTCCGCGTTGCCCAGCGGAAGCGCGGGCACCGAAACATTGTGCAGCGTCCTGTCGGTGTCGGACGGCTCGGAAGGGAGCTTGGGTCGAGGCTGATCGAGCAACGTCTCTCCGTACGGTTCTCCCCCTGGCTCAGGGCCGCCCGGACCGAACAACGAGCGGCGGTCCGAAGCGCTGAGCTCGACCCGGACGGTGGCGGCCTCTCGGCCGGCAGCGGGACCGTCGAGAAGGCGGCGAACCCCCGCCGGGGCTGGATCGGCGTGTTCCTTCGATTCGCCGGCCCCGCTCTCCGCGCGGTGACGGTTCTGGGCTCTCAGCGCTGCCGACATGTCCATGATGGTGTCGGGGTTCGGATGGACGTGGGTGTCCGCGCGAGGGGGCGGCCCCGCCGGCTCGTCGAGGACCGGTCGCGGCCCCGCGAAGGTTGCCTGGATGGCTTCGACCTCGAGCAACGCAGCGTGGGCGGAACTAAAGCGAGCGCTCAGGGTCTCGGCATCCATGCGGTCGACCGCTTGCTTCAGTCCGTCGGGCCAGTCGGTGAGGTGGGCGCCAAGCGCGCGAAGGGTCCGGCCGACCCGCCACACATCGCCGCTGGCCCGAGGTTCGGCGCGGTCGCGCTCTTCCGGGGCGAGGCGAGGCGAAGGGAGGTCGCTGGTCAGCCAGCCGGTCGGCAAGTGGATCGGCAAGCCGATGGCTCGCAGCTGGCCATGGGCGAGGGTCAGGACCTGCTCGGTGAGGGTGGGGGCGAGGCGGTTGCGCACGTGCCAAGCCTCTAGGCGCTCGAGCAGGGTGATCGCGAAGCTCGATAGCTGGTCCGACGACTTGACGTTTATCCGACCCACGTCCTCCGCCCCTTCGATCCAGGGCAGAACCCAGTACAGGGTGACGCTGCCATCCGCTTCCTCGGTGGCGGCGTGTTCGATGAGGTCGACGTCCGGATCGATGGCCAGCTTCCGGGTGGCCGTATCCACCAACCGGACGTATTCTTGCCGATCTCGCTTGGCCTCGGGGTCCGTGGCCGGCTTGCATCGCGCGAGTTGAAGGATGACCCGGTCGCCGCGGACTTGGTCCAGTCCTTCCGCGAGCCACATCCCGGGGGCGCGCACCAGGGTACGAGTGACCCGGTAGGACCCGTATTGACCGTTTCCGTCTCCGGTCCGCTGACCCTTGCTCATCCGTGTACCTCCCGCCAAAAAACTAGTCGCCTCGCCGGTCTCGATCCAACTGCTGCAAGACCTCGCTCACGCCGGCGTCGGAGAAGATTTCTTCAAGTCGGCGCGCGCATCGGCGCTGCCAGTTGGTCGTCTCGATGGTCGTGCCAGGCACGTTTTGGGGCTTCTTTTCGCCCAGCAGGTCCTCCAGGTTGACCAGCACCAGGCGTGCTTCGCTTCGGCCCAGCAACTTGAGTAAAGCGCGCAGCACGGCTTGGGTATCGTCTTCCTCGGTGAGCAGGTTGTTGTTCCGCAGGAAGGTCTTGACGGCTTCCCGAAGAGCAGCTCGATTATCGCGCTCGCCGGGGGCGTCCGCCTCGTCGAGGTGGTTGAGCGCGACTCGGTCGTCGATGTCGCTGCCTTCCCAGAACGCGGCGAAGGTCGGCGTGTCGTGGGTATTGATGCTGGCCGCGGCGGTTTTGGGCGGCACGACGACGGCGTGATGAGGGTCGTGGCGCAACGCGAATTGCGCCACGTACATCCGGTGAAAGTGATGGCGGTCCATCGCCTCTCGCACCGCATCGGGGACCGTTCCAAGATCTTCACCGACCAGGAAGCTCTGGTGGCGGGCCGATTCCACGTTGAGGATCGCGTACAGCTCCTCAGGTCGGTAATGAACGTAGATGCCGTGCTCCCCGCCCATTCCATTGGGAATACAGAAGATCCGATGCAGGCCCATCACGTGGTCGATGCGAAGCGCGCCCGCGCAGCTGAGCTGGTGGCGGATGGAGGCGATGACGTAACGATAGCGCCGGAATCGGATGCGTTCGGGATGTAGTGGGCGAAAACCCCAGTCTTGCCCCCCGACGAACAGGTCGTCGGGCGGAGCTCCGGCCGAGGTGTCGGCCAGGAACGCGGGCCGCTCCCGCCATGCGTCGTAGCCGTCGGGGTGCACGCCCAACGGCATATCGAGGTACAGTCCGCCGCCCAGCTTGCGAACGTCGGTCGCTAGAGCGGCGAGCTGCTCCTGCATTCGATGCTGGACGTACAGATGGTAGCGATAGTTGACCGCGTGATAGTCGGCCTCGGTGAGGTCGCCGTCGCGCAGGGGCGCAGGCCAGTTGTGCCACACCTCTTCCCGGGTCTCCACGGTGGCTCGAAACTGAGCGTAGTCGCGAGTCCGCGGGTGCTGGGCGGCGAACCGTTCGAGCTCATCCCGACTCGGACCCGAAAAAGCGGTTTCCGCCAGTGAGGCCAGGACCTCACGCCGCAGGGCGGCCTGCGCACGATAGTCGACCAGACCCCGGCTATTCAGGGCGCCGACCGAAGTCCGGTGCTCGGCGGCTTCGAGCCGGGCGCGCGCCGTTTCGTCGCGGGCGAGCTCTGGAAGCCGTTCGATGTCCAAGAAGAATTCGTTCCAGAAAAGGCGGCTGACGGGGGCGTAGGGGCTAGGTTCGAACGGATAGTCGAGGAAGGTGGCCATGAGAGGCAGGGTCGCGACGAGGTCTCCACCGGCGTCGCCCACCCAGCGGACCATATCGGCGAGCTCGCGCAGGCCTCCCCCCCCGTCGCTCTGAAGGTCGTGCAGAGCGTAGGTGGGCGCAAAGACCCCCCACATGCGTTCCTTTTCTGGCAACCAAGCCTTGCGGGGCGCTGATATGAGCAACGCCTCCTGCATGGTGCCCCCGACCGTCACCCGAACCTGGTGGTAACCCGTAGGGATTGCTCTTCCCAGGGGGAGGTGGACCACTCGGTGATGTACACCTTCGACCTCCCAGTCGTCGTGAACGGGCAGCTCGGCGATCCGGCCGTCCAAGCCTCTAGCCTCGCCGTTTTCGAGGAGCAGCTCGATGTAATAGGCGCCGCGGCGGCGGAGGTCGGGCAGGCGGATCGGTATCCACGGTGGAGCGTCGTCCCAGACGACCACCACGGGCTCGAGGATTCGAGTGGCAAGCTCCAGCCGGCGGGCTCGGAGGGCCTCGGCGACCTGGTCGGCGGACTCCAACGGCGCGCCGAGGTTGGGCAGCAGGGCGAGTAGGGCGTCGTTCGACGCGACGAAGTGCCGTCCACGAATATCGTAGTACGACAGCTCGACACCATACAGCATCGCCAGCGCCTCGAGATCTTGGCGTAGGTCCCGCATCTGTTCTCTCCATCGAGGACCCATCCAATAAAGTCCAGCCCCGATCGCCGTCGATTCGACGCGACGGGCGGCCCCGCTCGGCCTCCGGTCGTTCGGACGTGCGGACAGCGAGCTAGGCGCTGGTGGGGCCGTCCCAGGTGCCCATAGGGGTGACCGCGGCGGCCCGCTCGGGCGCGAGGGCCGCGTCGATGGCTCCCAGCAGCTGCTCCAAAGTCACCGGTTTGCGGAGAAAACCGGCCGCGCCGTCGCGCTGCATTTGACTGGTCGCTTCGCTGTCAGCGTAGCCCGAGATAAGAATGATCGGCAGTTCGGGCACCACCGCTCGAATGCGCATGAACAGCTCTTGCCCGCTCATCTTCGGCATGAGCACATCGAGGAGGACGACCCGAATCTCATAGGGACGCTCCGCGATGATCTGCAGGGCCTCGTGGCCGGACTGGGCGGCGTAGAGTCGAAATCCGGATTGCGAGAGCATCCTTTCAAGCCCGCGGATGAACAGAGCATCGTCGTCGATGACCAACAGAGTGACGTCCTGCGGACGGAACGATGGGATCGCGGCCTGCGGCTCTCGAGCCGCCGCTTCGACGGCTCCGACGTGCAGCGGCAGGTAGACCGTGAAGGTCGCCCCGTGACCCGGCTGACTGTCGACTCGAATGTCGCCTCCGTGGTTTTTGACGATGCCATAGGCGGTCGCCAAGCCGAGGCCGGTACCTTGACCGAGCGCCTTGGTCGTAAAGAAGGGCTCGAAGACCCGCTTGCGGGTGGCCGCGTCCATGCCGGGGCCGGTATCGGCGACCATAAAGGCGGCATACTTGAGGGTTGGGTCGAGTCCCACCACGCTGCGACCCTCGACGGCCTGACCGGTCACCGTCAGCGTCCCCCCTCGAGGCATCGCATCCCGGCCGTTGATCAGCAGATTCATGATCACTTGGTGCATCTGGCTCGGGTCCCCGATAACGACCAGATTGGGGTCGATGTCGGAGACGATCTCGATGTCGGGGGAGAACGTTCGGGTCGCCAGGCGCAATGCCTCTTGACACACATGCGATGCGGAGGTCGGTCGCTGTTCGTACTGACCTCGCCGGGCAAAGGCGAGCAACTGTTGGGTCAGCTCGCTGGCTCGCATGGTAGCGGTCCGGATGTCGTCGAGGATCTCTTCTTCTTCGACGGGGTTGCGGGGCTGCGGGTGGGCCCGCAACGCGTTCACGTTGGCTAAAATGGCTCCCAAGAGGTTGTTGAAGTCATGGGCGACGCCCCCGGCGAGCGCGCCGATCGATTCCATGCGTTGTCGCTGCAGCAACAGCTCGCCGAGTTGGTCGTAATGGGTAAACAGCAGCACCGCCTCACGTCCGACGCCGATCCGGTCGCCGTAGCGAAGCGTTTGGCGCTGAACCTGATGTCCGTTGACGGTGAGCCCATTGCGACTGGTGTTGTCTTCGACCTCGTATTCCCCGTGCTGGTTGCGGATGATGCTCGCGTGGCGGCGCGAAACGTCGGGAATGTCGAGCCGTACCTCACACTCTCGGTTCCGGCCGATGAGCGTGGTCTGCGATTCGATAGGGACGGACTGCCCCGCCTGGGCCCCGGTGAGGATCAAGATACTGGCGCCGAAGTGGGTCGGCGCGGCGTCGGCCGTCGTTCGAACGACCCCGGTCGCCCGGCCGACGATCGTTACCGGGTCATCGTCCGTCGCGCGCTCTCCCGGTTGGTCCGGTCTCCAGCGGTCGTAAGCCACGGCGCCATTCACTCGCGGATGCAGGGGGAGAATCAATACGCGACGACCTCATTGACCCATGTCGGCCGAGCCGCTCTGCTTGTCGTATGCCCAGCTATGACCTGCACGTAAACGGTCGGCGTCGGACGGTCGACGTGCCGGGAGAAATGCCCCTGCTGTGGGTCCTGAGAGACCTGCTCAATTTGACCGGAACCAAGTTTGGGTGCGGAATCGGTCAATGCCGGGCTTGTACGGTACACGTCGATGGCCGACCGGTGTTTTCCTGCCAGGTCTCGGTGGCGAGCGTAGGCTTGCGGTCGATCACGACGGTCGAAGGTCTGCCCGAAAAGAAACGCGCAAAGCTTCTCACGGCGTGGTTGTCCGAGAATGTCAGCCAGTGTGGCTACTGTCAGACCGGGCAACTCATGAGCGCGACCGCGCTCTTGGACAACCGGCCCAACCCGTCCGACAACGACATCGATGTGGCGATGAGCGGAAATCTCTGCCGTTGCGGTACCTACGGACGGATTCGAAGGGCCATTCATCGCGCCGCCGAGGGCTGGGCTGATGAGTGACGACATTCAGATCAGCCGTCGAACCTTTCTTGCCGGGAGCGCGGCGGCCATGACCGGGGGTTTGGTGTTGACCTATCAGTTGGGCACCCGGCTGCCGACGGTCGCGCCCCCGACCACCGAGTTGCCGCCGGAGCCGATCGGTCCCCCGGGCACTCTGAACGTCCATATCCACGTCCGACCCGACGATCGGGTCGAGCTTACGATCCCGGTGGTCGAGATGGGCCAGGGCGCGACCACCGCGCTGGCGCAGGTCTTGGCCGACGAGCTGCGCGCCCGGTGGGAGCAGATCGAGCTCCGCGTGGTGCCGACCGACCCGACCCGGATGAGCAGCAGCATTCGCGAGCACTACACCCCGCTGCGCAAGATGGCCGCCATGGCCCGGCTGATGCTGCAGCGGGCGGCGGCATTCCGTTGGGGGGTGCCCGTCTCCGCCTGCCGGGTAGAAGACGGCTCGGTGATCCGCGAATCGACCGGCCAGAGTCTCACCTTCGGTGCGGTCGCGGCCGACGCGAGCCGAGTGAAGCCCCCCGAGGACCCCCCTCTCATCGCCGCCGATGCTCGCACCTTGATCGGTCGTTCGGTTCCACGCTGGGGAGCCGAAGGCTACCTGACCGGCGAGACAGAGTTCGGAATCGACGTTCGGCCCCCCGGCCAGCCGCTCAGGTACGTTCAGGTCGCCCGCCCGCCGTGGTTCGGTGCGGTGGTCGGCGACTGGCGCGAAGCGGCGATCTCGGCGCGATCGGTTCCCTTGGTGCTCGACGTGCTGAAGCTTGCCGATGACCGGCCGGCGGTGGTCGCCACCAACTCCTGGTCGGCGGAGACCGGCCTTCGCGCCATGGAGCTCCAATGGAAGAGCGTGAGTGGCCCCCGATGGAGCGACCGGAATCTCGAGGCGGCCCTGGTCGAGCAGCTCGACGACGGGATTGTTCAGGCGGAGCAAGACGACCTGCGCCGGCTGGATGGGGTTCGCCGACGCATCACGGCCGAGTACCGAGTGCCCTTTCTCGCCCAGGCCGCCCTCGAACCGTTGACCTGTACGGTTCATGCACGCGCCGACGAATGCGAGATCTGGGTCGGGACGCAGAACCCGGGCCGGGTCATCGAGGTCGCGGCGAGGGTGACGCAGCTACCGCCCGACCGCATTACGCTGCACGTGATGCCGATCGGTGGTTCGTTCGGTCGTCGCTTGATGACCGATTTCGTGGAAGAAGCGGTGCAGGTCGCCGTCGCAGCGAAAGCCCCGGTGCAGGTTCGGTGGTCGCGAGAAGATGAGATGGCCGGCGGCTACTATCGGCCGGCGGCGGTTCATCGCATCACCGGGGTTGTCGACGGGGACGGCTGGCCGATCGGCTGGGACCACGCGGTGTCCAGCGTTCGGATCCCCGCGATGGGGCCAAAAACCGACGTGCCTTTCGAGTGGTCATTCCCCTACGGAATCCGTTTTCACCGGGTTCGGAGGGCCACCGTCGAGGCGCCGATTCCGGCCGGCTACTGGCGGTCGGGGGAGTACAGTCATCTCGCGTTCGCGACCGAGCGATTCGTCGACGAGTTGGCACGGTTGGGCGGCAAAGACCCGGTCGAGGTGCGCCGCCATCTGTTTCGAGACCAGCCCAGGCACCTGCGAGCTCTCGATGCCGCGGCCGAACGGGCCGGGTACGGTGGGGCCCTCCCCGAAGGCCGTGCATTCGGCGTGGCGGTCTTCGCGTCTTACGGGACGGTGGTCGCACAGGTCGTCGAAGCGTCCGAAGAACGAGGGCGACCCCGTGTTCACAAGGTGACCTGCGCCGTCGACTGCGGACCGGTCGTCAATCCTGACGGAGTGTTGGCCCAGATGGAAGGGAGCATCGCGTTCGGGCTATCGGCGGCGCTATACGGAAGGCTCCGCCTGCGAGCGGGGCGGGTGCAGGAGAGCAACTTTCACGACTACCGGCTAGTCCGGCTGCGAGAGATGCCCGAGGTCGAAGTGATGATCATCCCCAGCGAGGCTCCGACCGGGGGCGCCGGAGAGCCGGGGGTGCCGCCGGTGGCCGCGGCGCTGGCCAACGCCCTGTCGAGAGTCAGAGAATCACCGATTCGGCGACTTCCACTGAGTGCAAGCTGAGGGGAGAGCGCGTTGTCAGTCGGCCCGAAGGGTTTCGACGTCGTCGCCTCGGCCCACCAACACCACTTCGGACATGCCGCAGAACAGACCGTGCTCGACCACGCCCGGAATCCGAATCAGCTGGTCGGCGAGGCGCGGAGGGTCATGAATCTCACCGAAGTCGCAGTCGAAGATATGGTTGTTCTCGTCGGTGACGAAGGGCAACTCGCCCCTCATCCGAAGCGTCGAAGTGCCGCCGAGCTGTTCGACCGCCCGTCGAACGACCGCGGCCGCGAACGGAATCACTTCGATCGGCAGGCGGAAGGCGCCCAAGACATCGACCCGCTTCGAGCTGTCGACCACGATGATCCGGCGCTGGCTCGCGGTCGCGACAATCTTCTCTCGCAGGAGCGCGCCGCCGCCGCCCTTGATGAGGTTGAGCCGCGGGTCGACCTCGTCGGCGCCATCGAGACAGAGGTCGAGCACGCCGGCGGCCTCGAGGGTGACGATCGGGATACCGAGCGACCGCGCGAGGTGGTCGGTGTTGGTCGAGGTGGGGACAGCGGCCTCGATGGTCAAGCCGTCCTTCACTCGCTCGCCGAGCATCTTGACCAAGACTTCGGCCGTCGAACCGGATCCCAGGCCGAGCCGCATGCCCGGCTCGATGTAGTCCAAAGCCGCCCGAGCGGCGGCCCGTTTCTCAACGGCGGGGTCGGTGGGGGTCTTTTCGGTGCCCATGGGTTGTGCTCTACCGCCTCATGATACCGGCGGGTAGTACCGGCTCATAGTACTGTCTCGTGCCACCGACCAGTGTTCGCCGGTGTTCGCCGGTGTTCGCCGGTGTTCTCCGGCCGCTCGTACAATACTACCGGCCGATATCATCGGCAGAAAGAGGAAGCGTTTGACCGCTCGGCAGTCGGACTTGCACGGCCTCGGCCGGGGCAGCCATCGGCAAGACGTATAGGGGTTCGTCGGCGTGGTCGAGCTCTATCCGGTCGGCCATTTCGACGCCGAGCACCCGGCCCGTCGCGTCCTCGAACTGCACGGCTACGGGGTCTTGGATCGGCTCGCGAACCACGAACGCCGGCCCGCCCCACTGGGCCTCGATGTCGTCGACCACGGCCATCCGAACGGTGCGGGGGGCCCACGCGGTGAACATCGAGGCGTTGTTCACGAACTGGACGCGCTCGAAGATCGCGGCGTAGTTGTAGTCGCTGATCCAGGTGGGATTGCAGTAACCCATGATGTCGGCGTAGGCCGTCGGCCCGTAGAGGCTGCCGTTGAGGATGTTGTAGCCGTACACCCCCAATCCGCCGTTTGCGTAGGTGGGTCCGGTCGGATAGGCCGGGTCGGGGTCCGTCACTTCACAGGGGGCGTGAAGACGCCCGGTCGCGTGGCCGATCTCGTGGGTGAACGTTTCGGCGCTGGCTTGCCCTGGGTAGCCGAGGCCGACGGCCGCGCGCCGCATCACCGCGCTTGGGCCAGGCTGGTTGGGGCCTACGCCCACCGTGCACACGCCGGTGCAGTACGCGCTGAAGGTCGACGCCGGCACCACGAGCCCGTAGTAGAATGTGTTTGGAGGTGGGTTATCCTCCCCTTTGAGCGTATATATCGCGGACAGGAGCGCGCTCCACGAGGCGGAGGTGTCCGAGACGGCCTCGTCGTATGGAAAGGGCGCCCGAACGGTCAGGTTGAGATCCGCGATCGGGTACTGACCGAGCATCGTTCGGCGATAGCGTTCGATCTGCTGACCGGAGAGGTCGGGCAGGCGGCGCGATCCATCCGCGTCGTATCGCACCGGGACCAGCACCACGTTGAAAGTGGTACCCATGCTGACCGCCCCCATCGGTTCGAGCGAACCGTCCGCCGGATACTGGGCCTGAGCCGTATCCCCCACTGGTGGTGCGGTGCACGCCGAGGTCTCGAGCAATTCGACCTTCCACTCGAGGTCGGCGGTCATCGCCGAGCCAGAGAGATCGAAATTGAACGTGGAGCTGATGTTGTCGTCTTGCGATGGTCCAGTGACCTCCCGCCGTTCGGCGGGGAGCCGAACCTCGGTGCCGTCCCCGGTGTCGACGGTCATCCGGGCCACGATGGTGCGCGGGAGAAAACCGGTCAGTGGACGCACGAACACTCGGACCAGCGCCCGTCGGGCCTCCACGACCGGCGCGTTGCGGTCAGCGACCGCCTGACCGTCCTCCACGACCGTCACCGTGGTGCCCTGAAGGACCTTGACGCTGTCGATGGTGATGTCGCGGGCTTGGGTGGTCACGGCGTCGGGCACGAACTCGTCGTATTCGCACCAAGCGGCTTCGAAGGTGCCCTGCGCATTGGCTCCCGATGGCAGTTCGAATTCCCAGCGCCCGGTCGCCCCGGCGCCTTCCGTCCATCCTTCGAAGAAAAAGGTGACCGGCCGCTGCTGGCAGTCTTGGAGGTCGAGGCAGACCGTGGCCATCACCTCTACTTGGCCGGTGGTGCGAGGCAGGCGCGCGTACACGACGGGCGTCCCGTCGTCCGCTTCGAGGAGCTCGGCGTGGCGAGCACAGTCGGCAGGGACGGCTGACAGCACGATGTAACGGTCGTAGGTGCCGGTTCCGCAGCGGCCGCCAACGGTCGCGTGCGGCAAGACATTGATGGTCTGACCTGCATCTTCGACCGGATGACCGGCATCCGAGCCTTCTTTGTCGAGCTCCCTGAGTGGGCGACCTTCGCCGAACTCGTTGGCGCCGCAGGCACCGATCATGAGGGTGACCAAGACCGACAGCCAGGGGGCGGTGGTCGAGGCGAGGTGGACGAAATCCTTGATAAGACCACCCCGACGCGTCGATGGCTTCGGCACCACAGGTGGAGGATAGCAGCCCGAAGCGGCGACCGAACGTCAAACTGTTAGCGAGGCTGCGCCTCAAACGCTCGAGTTCATTCGCGATTCCGTGCTGGCGC
>CAZFIV010000127.1:0-19624 GCA_964519665.1 uncultured Myxococcales bacterium | reverse complement strand
TTCGTCGGTTGCGTACTCCCGATACGCGCCCTCCTCACGCGACGACCCGACGGGCCGATTCCGGCGCGACAACAGCACGCTCCAAGTGAATCGGCGCTCTAGCGGGTGCGACGGCGCTGGCCCTGAGTGGGCGCCACGATTCGCGCTCGCTGGCGTATCGGCAACTATTGCGGTGGCGGCGTTCGCAGTAAAAAGCCGGCCGGCGTAACCTGGGATTCGCTCCTGAGCATCTTACCTTCAGAGGAGTGCTGACATGTCGCAGACATCGTATGGAATCGAGGGACGACCGGCACCGGAGCTCGGGGTTGACATTTGGCTCAACCCGCCGGACGCCAAGTCAAAAGTGGAGCTCGGCGACTACGTAGGACAATGCCTGTATCTGTACTGCTTTCAGGCCTGGTGCCCAGGTTGCCACAGCCACGGATTCCCCACTCTCTTGCGCACCATGGAGACCTTTGAAGACGAACGTCACCTTTCCTTTCTCGCCGTGCAGACGGTCTTCGAAGGCTTCGAAACCAACACCCTCGAGGCTGCACGGCGGGTCGCGGACAAGTACGGGTTGAGCATCCCCGTGGGTCACGACCCCGGGCCTGAGCGCGAGGGCTCGACCCTCATGAAGCGTTACCGCAGCGGAGGCACGCCTTGGACCGTCCTCATCGATCGGAGCGGCAAGGTCCGCTTCAATGGCTTTCAGCCCGACGACCGCGCGCTGCAGGAGACGATCCGGTCTCTCTGCCGCGAGTAAAGAACGAACCATGTCCTCGAACGCGATCCGACTACTCGAATGGAGGCGCCGGATATCGGAAATCTATGCCTCGATTCGCCGAGCGTCGACCCCTGAGGAGAATCGGCGTACGTGGAGAGCGTTTCGTTTCGTCCGAGATCAGCTTTTTGCGCATCACCCACTGAGTCCGCTATCGCAGCGCCTTCGCCGTTCGTTCGAGGGGCTCGAGTACTTTGACTATGACCCACAACTACGGTTGACCGGAACGCTCGACACCGAAGTGGAGCCTGACGAAACCGAAGTCGATCTCGGCGCAGATGGTAGCTTGCGTTATCGCCGTGTCGCACGAGCGCGATTCATCCTCAGCGGACGGCCGCTTCAGCTCAGCCTCTACTGGCTCGAAGGATATGGGGGCGGCCTGTTCCTGCCGTTTCGCGACGAGACGGCGCCGAACGATACGTATGGCGGTGGACGCTACCTCTTCGACTCGATAAAAGGCGCCGACCTAGGGACGGCAGGTAGTACCATCAATCTAGACTTCAACTATGCCTATAACCCGTCGTGTTCTTACAACGACCCGCAATCCGCCGAACTCGACAGATTGTGGACGTGCCCCCTCGCCCCCCGTGAAAACTTCATGCCCGTCGAGATTCCGGCTGGCGAGAAGCGCTTTTGTGTCGAGGCTCGCTAGCCGTTGACGACCCCGTAGCGATACTCGATGACTTGACTCTACGCCGGGGGGAAAGGCCGAAAAAGAATGAAAGGCCAACGTCACCACGTGAAAGCCGACTGCGACGGTGATCGGACGTAGGCGCCATACCCAGCCGACGCGAGCGTACCGGAGATCAACCGGCGAACTTGCTGACGGAGGCAACCGGAAGGCCGGTGACGTATACGGATATCTCGCTCGAACAGTACGGTGATGCCCTGCGCGCCAACGGCACGCCCGAAGCATTCGTCGAGGCGTCCGTCGGTTTGGAGTCCGTGAAGGCGCAGGGATGGAGCGCACAGGTCAGCCCGCACGTATCTGAGGTGCTGGGCCGACCGCCCCAGACATACGGCGATTTCATCGCCCGCAACCGAGATCGCCTACCGCTCGCCCGAAGACGATGCGGAACACCCAACCGAACGCCAGGAAGCCTTCTACGGAAGACAAGATGTTTGCAGGCGGCTGCCCCCTTTTTGGACACACGCAGCCGTGCGGTCGGCGTTTTCGGCGCGTTCATCGATTTCGGCCTTCCCTAATTGGACCGACTCGCGCACACGAGACCCCCTACCGTCCCGTCAACTGCTATTCTGGTGGAGCGCGGTCGATCGGTGAGGAATTGAGAGCTTGATGTCTAGCAAGGTGTACGTGGGCAATCTGCCTTTCTCGAGTACTGAGGATGAGCTGTTTTCGCTGTTTGGAGCCGACAGCCGACAGGTCAAAGAAGTTGCGATCATCACGGATCGTGAAACGGGCCGACCCCGTGGGTTCGCCTTTGTGACCATGGGCAGCGATGACGACGCACGCGCCGCGGTCGAAGCGTTGGATGGGGCGTCGTTGGGCGGTCGCGCGCTACGCGTCAATATTGCCGAAGAGCGGCAAGGGGGACGTGGTCGAGGCCCTCGTGGCGATGGCCGCGGCCCTCGCTGGTAGCGCACTCGTGGCATACAATAGCTATGGCGGCGGAAAGCGTCAGAAAGAACGCCAACGCGCGGAGAAGAAAGCGGAGAAAGAGAGCCGACGTCGGGCGCGGCAGGCCACCCGACCGGACTCCGACGTCCCGCCGGACGTCGACCCCGACATTGCTCACATCGTGCCCGGCCCCCAGGTGACCTCCGACGATGAGCCCGTCTCCGAAGACGAGACACCCCCACCGAACACCGACTCGTAATGTTGGCGAGGTGCCAACAACACCCGCCCAGCGCGGATTGGACCGAAGTCGCACCACCGGCAACGTCCGGCTCAGTCGCCGTCGAGGCGGTGGACTCGGAACGACCTCGGGGTTTGGCCCGCCCAGCGCTTGAACGCCCGAGTGAAGGCGCTCTGCTCGGAAAAACCGGTGAGGTAGGCGATCTCGGCGAGGGAGTAATCGGTCTGTCCGAGGAGTCGCTCGGCGAGCTGGCGGCGAGCTTCGTCGACAAGGGTCTGGAACGAGTCGTTCTGTGCTGACAGGCGACGCTGCAGCGTGCGGCCACTCATCCCGAGGCGGCGCGCGATGTCCGAGACCTTCGGAACGCCCTCGCTCAGGGCTTGAGAGACCTGGATACGGACTCGATGCTCGAGGGACTGCAGATCGTTCAACTCCGCAAGTTCCGCCTCGAGATGAGAGTCGAAGAACTTCGAGATGCTGGCGTCGCCGACCCGGTTGGGCTGGTCCAGGGCTTCGCTGGGTACCAAGATGGCATCGCGGTCGGCATCGAAGTGCACTGGGCAGTCGAAGAACGCCTCGTGCGTGGCGACCGACGCTGGCGCGGGGTGCTTAAAGAAGATTGCGAGCGGGTCGAGCGCGCCCGTCGATACTTCGCGGCAAATGGTCAGCACGGCGGTGATCGTCGCCTCGTTCGACATGCGGAGGCCGAGTCGTCGCGCCCCGGCCCGGTGTAGATGGAGGTACGAGCCTTCGTCGGTGTCCTCGACGGTGTACGTCGAAACGTTCGTAAGGACACGTCCGTACCGCTCCGAGCGCGCGCAGGAGCCCCGCGGCGTCAGCGCTGATTTGAAGGCGAGGCCGAAGGCACCGTAGTCCTCGCAGCGCATCGAGGCCCCGGTGCGGAGAGAAAGGTCCAGAGGGTTCGGATCTTCGTCGGCCATGCGCTCAAGAAGCCCGTAGTATGCGTCGTCGGCGATCATGAAGGCAGGGTTGACCTGCCCGTCCGGGTCGATGTCGACCGACCGGAGCAGGGCACGTCGGTCGACGCCCTCTCCGGCTTGCCAGACGTATTTCCAAGCAAACAACGAGGTGATAGCGCCCATTCAAGAATCCTCGTGCCACGCTGCTGCACGGCCCAAAGTCATGAGTACCGGCACCACAAGTCCAACGCAACGATGGCCGCTGACCAAGGCTCGCTCCTTACCCCGCAGGCCGGTTGGAATTCCCGGACCTTCTACTGTGACGATTCGTGCGCAACACGACGACAGAATTCTTAATCGCTGGGGCTGGAGGTCTTCACGCGCTTCCGCTGGCGCCGTACGCATCATCACCCGTCGGCGAGGACGTCAGCTCGGGCTGGTCGCCGCGGCCAATTCCTGCCACGATAAAGAACTCATGCTTGAGCCCAAAAACAATCCGAATCCTAGCTTCATCGTGGACCCGCCCGGATGGCTACGATGGTTCATTAGCCGGCGGATCCTGGGCCCGTTGATGGACGACACTGTTATCCGGAAGCGGCGGCAGAAAACCGAAGCCAGGCGGCGCCGACGGCGGGAGCCGCACGTCGTCGAGTATTATCACCAGCTGGATGACCCCTACTCGCACTTGACCGCTCAAGTGCTCGCGACCTTTGCAGCGCGCTACGACGTCGTCCTCAAGTTCCATTTGATTCGAGGCGCGGGCGGGAAGAGCCAGCCCGAACTAGAGAAGCTGGCCATCTGGGCGCGTCGGGACGCGGAGCTCGTCGCACCCCATCTCGGCCTCTCGTTCCCTGCGCAGGCGGGCAGGGTGCCCGAACTGGACCATCAGCTTCTGGCTGGCCGCGCACTCGCCGCCGGCGGTGACGAAGTTGCCGTCGCCAGCATCGGAGCCGTCTCGCAAGCCCTATGGTCCGGCGATGAATCAGCGCTCGCTCGCCGGGCGGAGAAGGGAGTCAGCGCCGCCGAGCTCCGCGCGGTCCTGGACCGCGGATCCGACCGACTTTCCAAGTACAAGCACTACTCCGGAGCGATGTTCTTCTACGGCGGGGAATGGTACTGGGGCGTCGATCGTCTTTATCACCTCGAGAATCGCCTGCGAGAGCTCGGCGCATGCAAGGAGCCCGAGGCCCGCCTGATCGCCCCCCGTCCTGAAGCCGATGTAACGGGTGTGGATGCCAGCCGACTGCGGCTCGACTTCTACCCGTCCTTGAACTCCCCCTACACGTCGATCATCTTCGACCGAACGATCGCGTTGAAGAACGCTTGCGGGATCGAGTTTCACCACAAGCCGGTGCTGCCGATGGTGATGCGTGGAATTCCGGCGCCGAAGGCCAAGGCCGAGTACATCGTATTCGACACCAAACGCGAGGCGAACGCCGCCGGAGTCCCGTTCGGCAACGCGATCTCGCCGATCGGTGCGCCGACCCGCCGAGCCTACTCGATGCTTCCCTGGGCGATGGCGCAGGGCAAAGACGAGGCCTTGATGAGTTCTCTGTTGCGGCACACTTTCGCGCTGGGAGTCGGACTGCATACCGAAGCCGGCATGAGGCGAGCCGTGGAGGCCGCAGGGCTCGACTGGGCCGAGGCCCAGAAGGTCATCGACAGCGAGGATTGGAAGCCCATGGTTGAGCGGTATCAGGATGAGATGGTCGACGGGCTCGGCCTCTGGGGTGTCCCGAGCTTTCGATTGTCAGGGCCCGAGGGTCAGCCGGCGCTAGCCGTGTGGGGCCAGGATCGGCTCTGGTTCATCGCCGCCGAGATCAAGCGCCGCGCTTCGTTGGCGGCGGCAGGAGAAGTCGAAGCTGGCATGGACGCTCCCCCCACTGAAGGGCCTTGAGGCGCCGCCGCATTCTCAGCCGTCCCCGGTCTTTTGCTCGACTGTCTCCAAGTAGGGCAAGCAGCCAGTCTCCTTCAGAAAGCCCAAGAGCTCCTGGCTTTGGCTGGCCTTTCTGAACTTCGCTCTCAGGATATCCAGGGTACGCGCAGGATACTTAAAGGTCTTCTGATAGTATCGACGGCCGTCCATATCAAGCTCAGTCTGCGCTGCGCCGGCGTTCCAGGCTCTCGCGTTCGCGTCGGTCCACGCCAGAAAGCGTGGACCGACCTCGCGTTCAAATATCGGCCGCAAAGTAGTAGAGAGCGAGCTCAGGTCCTCGAACCCCCCCTCTTCGGCTGGGTGTTCCATACGCCGAACCCAATTCACTACATTGGGACCGCTCTGCCTCAGTATCGATTCGCAGGTAGGATCCGTCCAAGCTTGATATAGCTGGCCCCAGAGGCCGAAGTCTCCGAGCGCGGGTCGAGCACCAAACAGGTAAGGACGTCGGGCTAGGTGAATATTAAGCATGTTGACGAGATTGGCGAAGGATTCGATCAACAGTGGCGCGTTGTTCTCGTTGGCGCCTGCGAATGCCATACGCGGGACCATGCGCCGTATGAGCAGACGTTTCCCAATGGGCACAAGCAGCGGCTTCAGCCAACCAAAGCCAGCACCATCAATTATTCCGGCCGCCAGCGTCTTACCGCGGCGCTGTTGATCAGCGGGATAACTCCATCGGTAGTAGAACATGAGCTTGTTGCCCCATTCATCACCATACTCTTCCATGAGTTCCGACAGGAAGCGAACCGCCGTATCTGGCGGGTGGAGCGATGGGCCAGCATGATGCTCATCGAGGAACTCCAAAATAGGTGTTGAGTCCTGCATTGCCGTGCCGTCGGGCAAGAGAATCAACGGAATAAGTTGTACTTTGGCGTGCTTTTGATAAAGCTTGCTGTCGCGGAAACGATCGAGCCATTGAAAATCAATGTTTTTGTATCTCAAAGCCGAGCGTACTTTTACCGAGTAACCCGACTCAGGTCGTCCAATCAAACGATATTTAGAGTCTTGTGACATTTGGAGAGCCCCCCGGAACTCGGTCGCTGAGTCGCCATTGTACTCGGCGTTGCTATAAGGTCACCACGCCGAAACCGAGCGTTTTGGCCCGCGTGACGGGTTTTAGATCTTCCCCGATCGATTCACGTGCCACGTGTGCACCTCCTTATTAGCAACAGCGTCCGTTCAGTGATTCGGTAAGGCGAACGAGTCTTCCATCAACGTCGCGTAACGGTCGAGGTGGTAATCCATGCTGCCCAAGAGCGCCTCGATACAAAGCAGTCGTTTGAAGTAATGGCCGACACGGAGTTCATCGCTCGTCCCGATGCCCGCGTGTATCTGAATCGCCTGTTCGCCCACGAAGCGCGAAGCCTTTGTCACCGTGACTTTCAACGCAGAGGCCGACCGTTTGGCCAAGGCGCCACCTTCGGGCTGATGAAGCGCCGCCATATATAGAGCCGACAAGGACTGTTGATGGGCCAGCCACATGTCGACCATTCGAAATTGCAGCGCCTGGAACTTGCCGATGGGTTGCCCGAATTGTTTGCGGGTTTTTGCATACTCAATGGTGTCGTGATTAAGCATCTCCATCGCGCCCACGGCCTCAGCCGCAAACGCAACGATCGCCTCGTCGATCACGGTTTCGAGCGCATCGATATTGGAAACGGGGTCGCCGATCCGAGCAGCAGCGGGCACGCGAAGCCGATCAAACCGAATATCGGCCGCTCGCATACCGTCTACGGTGGGATAGCCTCGTCGACTTATACCCCGGCTGTTGGCATCCACCACAAAGACATCGATGCCCGCCCGTTCGCGCTCGCCGCCCGAGCTTCGGGCGGTCACCAACAGTGTGCCGGCGCTGGCCCCGTTCAGCACCATGATCTTGTCGCCCGTGATCAAGTAATCATCGCCAGCTCGCTCGACATGACAACTGACACACGCGGGGTAGCCTGCCGAATGACGTTCCGTGTGAGCCAAAGCCAATTGCAGGTCGCCGGCCATGACTTGCGACAGAATTATCTGCTTGTGTCGAGCGTCGGCTAGTATTTCGATGAGGCGTCCGCCCAGTATAAGGCTTGCCACAAATGGTTCAGTTGCCAGCCCCTTTCCGAGGGCCTCGGTGATCGTGACGACATCGACCATGCTGCCGCCGAAGCCTTCGTATACTTCGGCGAACGGTATCGATAGCCAACCAAGCTCAGCGAACTTCTTCCAGTTTTCCGAGCTGTATCCGAGCTCTGAGTTCGCCAAAGACCGTCGAGTTTCGAAGTCGTAGTTTTGTTGGATGAATTTACCGACGCTGTCCTTCAGCATCTGCTGTTCTGGGGAGAGCTCTAAAGTCATGACCCTATAGCCCCAACACTGATTTGGCGAGAATGCCGCGCTGTACCTCGCTCGTACCGCCGGCGATGGTCACGGAACGACCGTCGAGGTAACGAGGCATGGCCGTGAGCGCGTAGTCTGGGCCGATGACCTCCTGGGCGTGACCGGGAATAAGGGCCTCGCGTTGTAGCGGGACGCTATAGGGGCCAGCCACTTCGGTGGTCAGCTTGTCGATGTCTTGCAGCAGCTCCATACCCACGATTTTGGCTACCGAAGCCAACACGCCGGGTGACCCGCCATCGGCCACGGTGGAGAGGATGCGGCGCTCATTGAATTCGAGGATACTGACCTCGATGTCCTTCGCTGCGAGCTTGCGACGAAAGACGCGGTCGTCGCTCAACCGGTCGCCGTCCGCATTCTTTTCAAGTTTCGCCCCTCGCTGGATAAGACTGAGGTTTCTGCGGAGCTCGGGTGAAATACAGACCGCGCCCCGCTCGAATTCGAGCAGGTATTTTGCGACTGTCCAGCCATTGTTTTCATCGCCGACGCGATTCGCTTGAGGAACTCGGACATTGTCCAAGAAGACCGTATTTTGTTCGTGAATTCCGTTCAGGTTGATGATCGGTTCGACGGTGATCCCTGGCGTACTCATGTCGACCAACAGGAACGTGATGCCCTTTTGGGGGCGACCTTCCGTGGAGGTTCGCACCAGGCAGAACATGTGGGTCGCTTCGTGGGCGTGCGACGTCCAGATCTTGGCACCGTTGAGGATGTAATCATCACCGTCGCGAACGGCCGATGTGGTCAGTGATGCAAGATCGGATCCCGCGCCAGGTTCCGAGTACCCCTGACACCAGATGTGCTCTGCTGAAAGAATGCGAGGCAGGTAGTAGTCTTGTTGAGCCTTCGTGCCATGGCCCATGAGGCACGGCCCGCACATCGTAAGTCCCTGCAGGATGATGGTGGGGGCGCTAGCCCGATAGGCTTCTTCGCGGAAAATTTGTTGCTGGATAGCATCCCAACCAGGACCGCCGAATTCCTTCGGCCAAGAAGGCGCTGCCCAGCCGCGTGCATGGAGGACTCTCTGCCAGGCGATAGCCTGTTTCATGTGCGGAAAGACGCTGGTTTGCAGTCGACCCGCTTCTCGCATTTCGTTCGTGAGGTTCTGTTCGATAAACGTGCGGACTTCGTGCCGAAAATCCGTGTAGTCCCGATGTCTCAACTTGCCATGCCCCCCTCCATTCATCCGTTCCAAGCGCTCGCCGCCGACCGAATCAAAGCGCCTGCGCCTTCTCGAGGGCCGGACGTTTTTGGATCCGATCGACGTATGCTTTGAGGTTCGGCATGTCGGCAAAGTCGACGCCCATTCGTTCGGACATCATGCACGCGTGTCCGGTTATCGTGTCGGCCGCGGTGAAGTCTCCGACGAGATACTCCCGATCTTGCATGTGATGGTCGACGGCCTGAAGGACGCGGGTCATCAATTTGAGGGAACGTCGGGCGTGTACTTCGGAACGCCGTTCTTGCGGCAGCAGGATGGTTTCGACGACATAGTTGTTCATCGGACCCATGATCATGCCTTCGCCATAGTGCAGCCACTGTAGATAAACCGGGAAATCCGGCGAAACGACGTCGGGCGCGAAACGGCCCTCGCCGTAGCGCGCGACAAGGTACTGGGCGATAGCGGTGCTTTCGGTCATGCGTACGTCGCCGTCTTCGATCACCGGCACCCGAGCGTTGGGGTTGACCGTCTTGAACTCGGGGGTGCGCATCGCTTTGTCGGCAATGCTGTCAAAGCGAACGAGCTCGTACTCGAGCCCGAGCTCGTTCAAGAGCCAGGCGGTGCGGACCGCCCGAGAATGGGGGGCAAAGTATAGCTTCATGAGTTCTCTCTTTCTGTGTGCCGGTGGTCCGACGACGTCGGCAGCCCACCGAGGAGGCCAAAAATCGCGTCGATGCCGGGCTGGAGGTCGGTGGCGCCCGCTCGCACCAGCGTCAAGAGCCCCTGCAGAGACATGAGGAGCGCTTGGCTGAGCCCGTCGGGCTCAAGGTGCGCGTCGAGCTGACCGGCTCGCTGGGCGCGTGCGACCTGACGCCGAAAGGCCGAATCAATCAAACGCCAGCCGCGATGAATCGCGGCTTGGACTTCGGGGACCTGCCCGTCGATATGCGTCGCCGTGTTCGCCAGCAGACAACCGCGGAGCCGAGCCTCGCGCCCGTGCGGTTCGAGCGTAGACGTGAAGAAATCGTGCAGGCCGTGAAGGGGATCGATGGCGTCATCAAGCTTCCTTAGAATGCGGCCCGCCACGACGGTGTCGACGTAGTGGTCGACGCATCGAGCCAGGAGCTCGTGTTTGCTCCGGAACCGCCGGTAGATCGCAGGTGCTCTAAGACCGAGCGTCGCTTCGATGTCGCGCGTCGAGACGGCGTCGCTGCCCTTCGCCCAAAACAGGTCGGTTGCGCGCTTCAGGACTTCATCGCGCTGGAGCTTGGTCGGTCTGCCCATCGATCTTTTCCCCGCCGGGTTCGCTCCGCGTTTGTTAGCAGACGCTACAAAACAAAGCAACACGGTTCGTTCGGCGTTGCCTGAGGCAGCGCCGGTGCCGTCCGCCATCGCGGGCTCGCTGAAGATTTCCGACGCGATCTGGGGCCCTTGCTAGCCGTTGGAAAGCGTCCAGCCCCGGCGCTCGGCGGACTCGACGGTCAAGTGCTCGTGATGCGGTCCTGCAGCGGCTTCTGTCAGGCCATCAGCTCCTGCCAATGGCCACGCCTTGACCAAGCCTCAGAAGTGCACGGCGGCCCGCTCTCGATGAACAGTACGCAGACAGCCATCTTTGCAAGAGATGACCATCTTCTTCGGGAACCGGACTGCGGCGTGGATCCGCCCGTCGATTTAGTTCGCTTTCATCGATTTGGGCGCATGTTTGGCCCGAAGCGCGCCCGCAACCGGCCCCGCTACATCATGAATTCAACGCCAACGACACCGTCTGCCTTGATCGCAAATCGCGGGCCGAAGGGCCCGCGATTCAAGCGACGGCCTGTTCGAGAATCTTGCGGCTTTCGTCGAGGGTGACGGCTCTGTTTTCGCCCAGGGCTTTCATCCCGTGTTTTTCGAGCTGCAGCACGACGGCGTCGATGGCTTCCGCTTTGTCGCCGTTGTGCTCGGTGAGCTGGGTAGCCACGTTAAGACTGTGGAAGAAGGCCTCAATGGCGTCAATCGTCTTCTCAGCCAGGTCGGCGCTCTCTGTCAGGCCAAAGACGTTCCGTCCCATCTGTTCCAGCTTGGCCCTCTTTTTGGCTAGCTGGTTCCGCAACAGGGATGGTTGAACAATGGCCAGAGAACGGGCGTGGTCTACTCCATAGAGCGCGGTCAGCTCATGGCCAATCATGTGAGTGGCCCAATCCTGGGGGACGCCAGCACCGATCATCCCGTTGAGGGCCTGGTTGGCCGTATGCATCAGGCCTTCCCGCCAGGCATCGTTGTCTCGTTGGTCGTATTCGCTGGCGAGCTTCAGCAGGTTGCGCAGCAGAGCTTCGGCATAACCGTCCTGAACCATGCCCCCATGCGAAACGGTTAGATACTGCTCACAGATGTGGACCCAGGCATCAACAATCCCGTTGATAAGCTGCCTTTCCGGCAGAGTTTTCATGACATCGGGGTCGAGCACGGCAAACTTTGGCTGCACGGCGCGATTCATGAAGCTGAGTTTGTCCTGCGTAGCAGCCCTCGTAATCACGGAAGCAGAGTTGGACTCGGAGCCCGTGGCCGGGAGGGTAAGCACACAACCAAGATCGATGGCAGTGTCGAATTTGTATGCGCCGGTCATGATATCCCAGCCATCACCGTCATATAGACCAGCCGCTACGATGTATTTTGCGCCGTCGATGACGGACCCACCGCCGACAGCCAGGACAAAATCGATACCCTCTCGCTTGACGATCGCGACGGCCTTGTCGAGCGTTTCTTTCGTGGGGTTCGGCTCGATTCCGGAGAATTCCAGCCACTCATGTCCCTTCAGGGCTTCGCTGACTTGGTCATAGACCCCGTTCTTCTTGATGGAGCCCCCACCGTACGTCACCAGAACTTTGCGGCCAGCAGGAATACTGTTGGCGATGCGGGCAATCTGGCCTCGCCCGAAGTGGATCATTGTTGGGTTCATATAGGAGAATTTCATGGTCGACCCTATCGTTATCGCTCCGAGCGAGGGCCCAGCGGCACGGCTGACCACCCATTTCCGCGGAGCACTTGCTCTTTTCCTAGTCATGCACATGAACCGGACGCGGCAAAGCCTATTGTTCTGCACCGCCCGCTGCTGCCGCGCTGGGCACGCGGTCCGCCTTTTTCGCACGCCGATCCTAGGTGCTCGAGACGCGTACAGCGGTCGCACGCCGACTCGAATCCATGGTCATCGTATCCCCGAGGCGTCTCCTGGTACGTGGGCTGCGATCCCCGCGACGGGGCCAAGTCGAGACCATCTGGAGGCGAAGATTCGGTTGAGATGTCAGCAGCTTAGAGCGTTTGAGCACCGCTGAGCGTTCCTTGTCGTCCGGCCCTGTTTCACACTGTAGCTAGCGAACGTAAGCCCTCGCCCATTGTACGCGGGCCCATCATGGCCTAGGGCTGACGAGTCGCCCTCGTCGACGATCATTGCGGATCGACGAGCCGACTGAGAAATCATGACGAACTTGCGACCTGAAATACGTCCCGATGGGGTCCGCCTGCTGCTCGATGGCGGGATGGGACAAGAACTCGCCGCCCGGGGCATCGACACGGCGTCGAGCGGCCTGTGGTCGGCGCAGGCGCTGGTCGATCGGCCAGAGGTCGTCATCGCGGCGCACCGCGCCTTCATCGACGCGGGCGCCGATGTCATAACGACCAACACCTACGCGACCACGCGCCGGCGCCTCGATGCCGGCGGCGTGGGCGACGCATACGAACGTCTCAACCGGACCGCGGGCATGCTCGCCGCGCAGGCGCGGGATGAGTCGTGTCGAGACGTGAGCATCGTCGGGTCACTGCCGCCGCTTCACGGAAGCTACCGACCAGACCGAGTACGGAGCGTCGACGAAATCGAGCCGCAATACCTCGAGCAAGCCGAGATACTGGCCCCGTATGTGGACGGGTTCCTATGCGAGACGATGTCGACCGCGTCGGAGGCGCGAGCGGCTGCCCGTGGGGCGGCGGCGACCGGCCTTCCGGTCTGGGTGTCATGGACCGTCGCCGACGACGGCAGCGGTCGCCTTCGCAGCGGCGAGACAGTCTCAGAGGCGGTCGAGGCGCTGGAGGACATAGACGTCGTGGCGCTGCTGCTCAACTGCTCCATGCCAGAGAGCATAGGGGCCGCACTACCCGAGCTGGCCGCGAGCGCCGGGGTCGCCTTCGGCGCCTACGCCAATGGCTTTCAAGCGATCACCGCTGACCACGACGTCGCCGACGGCCGTCGGGTGCCGGATGCACGCGCCGAACTTGACCCAACCGAGTACGCACGTCACGCCGGCCATTGGCTCGACGTCGGCGCGCGCGTGATCGGCGGCTGTTGCGAGGTGGGGCCATCCCACATCGCCATGCTCCGTCCGATGATCGACCGACGCGGTCGAGAATGACTTTCTGCTTGGATGCCGGGCCGGCCTCGATACTAGGTGAGCGTGGGTAACGCGGTCGACATAGTCTTCAATGGGTTCCGAGACCTGTACGAACGCGCCTCAACCCGCAAGACCGTCGCCTCAGGTCTGCTCACGGGGCTTGTGGCGGCCCTGGTCCTGATAGAGGCGAACCGACAAGGCTGGTTGCCCGCGTCGTTGGCAGGTCGCCTTCCCACGAACCATTTCGTCGCGGTGGAGTGGATCGTTGACGTATTGTTGGTCTTTGAGCTGGTTGAGCTCATTCTAGGGCTCGCCCGGTCCGTCTCCGGATCGCTCGGCAAGCAGCTAGAGGTATTCGCGCTGATCCTGCTCAGAAAGTCATTTGAAGAGCTCAAGTACTTTCCCGAGCCCATCGACCTCAAAACACTCGGGTCGCTGTTCGCCATGGACCCCGCGGTTCAACCTATTTTTCACATGGCCGCCGATGCCTTGGGAGCGCTGGTGGTGTTCGGCGGCCTCGTGCTGTTTCGAAAGATCCAACGTCACCGGGTCATCACCACTTCGAAGCGAGACCAAACTCACTTCGTGTCAGCCAAGAAGCTCATCGCAGTGGTGATGCTGGTCGGCATGTTGGTCGTCGGCGTGGAGGAAATTGTGCGAGCCGTCCACACCGGACAAGGCCCGACGCACTTCTTCAGCGCCGTGTTTACGGGGCTCATATTTTCCGATATCGCCATCGTGCTGGTATCGCTCCGCTACACTGCGCAGTTCCGCGTAGTATTTCGAAACTTCGGGTACACCGCAGTGACGGTCTTTCTCCGGCTCGCTATCACTGCCGCACCATTCAGCCGCGCCGCGCTGGCGGTGTTCGTTGTCTCATTCGCCATCGCGTTGGCGTGGATGTATAATTTGGCCGCGCCGGATGTGCAAGAAGCCAGCGAGACACCTGAACGCGCCTCGGGGGTACCCGAAAAGCAAACGAGCCTCCACGCGGAGAGCGTCGATACCGGCGTCCCTGGAGCGTGAAAGCCTGCACCGCCGCGCGCTCGCTCCACCTCGACCGCGGCTGTAGGTGCGGCGTTATCTTGATGGCCCGCACAGCTGAGGCGAGTGCTGGCGAGATGCAAAGCGAGTTCCTTTGGTTCGCGAGAACTTCGAAGATTCTGCAACTATCAGCGAATCTGTCCCTAACCATGCCCTGCGGGTCGCTGGAGTTTTACACGACCAGCGTCGTGCGCGGCGTCGAAAAGTCCCGTTTTGACCGTGGCGCAGGAGGAGCTTCAAATTCGGGAAAGTCCGCCCAGAACCGAATGCTTCCTATGGCCGCGCGGTCGAACTCTTGCGCCCTCACGGTGTGCGCGTTGTCGGCGTACGCCGAAGTGGGTCAGCGCAAGATGAAAGCGCGAGCAGCTCGTCGAGTAGGGCGTTCCGAGACCGCCGGGGCGCGGTGATGGCCAAAAAAGGTTCGACTATGTCGGGGAGCTGCTGATGCTCTACGAGTCTGCCCGTCTCGATCTCGTCCCGAACGACGATCGGCGGGATGACTGAGATGCCGTGGTGCTGACGAGCCACGAGGCGCAGCATCGCCATATCGTCCACCTCGGCGTGGATCCAGGGCCGCACCCCGAGTCGCTCCGCCAGGCTGTCGAATGCGGTCCGGATGCCTGACTCGACCGTCGGGACCACCAACGGCGTCTCTTCGAGGAGAGCCCGCAGCGGCTTCTTCTTCTTCGTCTTCGCCGACGGCGGTCCAATGAGACTCACCGGCTGCTCATCGATGGTGTGGACCACCCAGGTTTCGCCTTCGATACGAGACGGCGCGTAGTTCGAGAGCACTACGTCGAGTTCGTGGGCAGTGAGCCGCTGGATGAGGTCGCCCACGGCCCCTGAGCGCACGGTGACTACGACATCCGGTCGATCCAGAAGCGCGCCGAGAAAGCCGATCTGGAAGTTACGCGACAACGTGGCAAGGACGCCGACCTTGAGCGTCTTTCGGGCGACGCGGCGGTTGTGCTCGAGCACCTCGAGCAGCTCGTTGCCAAGGTTGAAGATGCTCTCCGCGTAATCGAGCGCAACGCGACCTGCGTCAGTCAGCTCGAGCCCCCGACCCTTGCGCTCGAAGAGCTGCCGGCCAAGCGACTCTTCCAGCTTCTTCAGCTGGACGGACACCGCAGATTGGGTGACCCGTAGCCGCCGGGCAGCGCGCGTGAGGTTCCCTTCGCGAGCGACCATCCAGAAGTAGCGAAGGTGCGCGTAGCTCAGGTCGGTCACGTCGCCAGCTTGGGATAACCGTTCGCTTTTGTAAATGGTGCGCCACAATCATTTGAATTGGACGCATGCATCAGCAGCCCGTATCTCCTCGGCACCTGTTCGGAACCAGCTATTTAAAGGAAAGGAGTACGCGAATGACTGATTTATCCACCCCGGTTGCCTTAGTGGCGCCTCTAGCCCTCCTGGCGGCTTGGGTTCTCTCGTGGGCCCAGCCGAAGGCCCGGCCCCGGGCCGTCTCAGCCCTCACTTCGGCCGCGACGGCCGTCGGTGTCATCGTGGCCGGGACCCTCGGCTTCATCGTCGCCACCCGTGGGCCTGTCGTCAGCCCCCTCATTGGCCAAGAGGGCCTCGGCCTGTCGATTCGACTCGACGCGCTGAGCGTCACCGTCTTCTCGATGGTGGCCCTGCTCGCGGTCGTCATCCTCCGCTTCAGCCGGACGTATCTCGATGGTGACGACCGCCAGGGGGCGTTCCTGGGGCGCATGGTCTTGACCATCGCCTGCGTCGAGGTGCTCGTCCTGTCGGGCAACCTGGTGCTGTTCGTCTTGGCCTGGATCGGGACCAGCCTCAGCCTCCACACGTTGCTCGTGTTCTATCCGGAGCGTCCAGCGGCGGTGGCGGCGGCGACCAAGAAATTCATCGCGGCGCGCATCGGCGATGCCAGCATCGTTGGCGCCGCCGTTCTTATCTACGGCGCCTTCGGAACTGGTGATCTCGGCCTTATCTTCGAGCAGGCCGCTTCGGTGCAGCCCAGCTTGCAGATCGAGGTGGCTACCGTCTTGATCGCGGTAGCGGCCCTCTTCAAATCGGCGCAGTTCCCCACGCACGGATGGCTAGTGGAGGTGATGGAGACCCCAACGCCGGTGTCCGCGCTCCTGCATGCCGGTATCCTGAACGCCGGGCCCTTCCTGGTGATGCGCTTCGCCAACGTCATGGAGCTAGGTACCATCTCGCCCATCTTCCTGGTCATTGGGGGTGGGTTCACTGCGCTGTTCGCGTCGGTGGTGCTGCTCACTCAGCCCAGCGTGAAGGTCGTGCTCGGCTACTCGAGCGCGGCGCACATGGGCTTCATGCTTTTGGTTTGCGGTCTCGGCGTCTATCCGGCCGCTGTCCTGCACTTGGTGGCTCACTCGTTCTATAAGGCGCATGCGTTCCTATCGTCGGGGAGCGTCGTCGATGTGGCGCGGGCCGAGCCGGTGGCCGTGCCGCCGCGTCTTCGGAGCCCCCTGCGTATTCTCCTCAGTGTGGTCGTCGCCGCGAGTATGTATCTCGGCTTGGCCACCATCCTCGGGTTCACGCCGGCCGAGAATCCGGCGCTTCTGTCGGTCGGCATCATCCTGGTCATGGGCATTACTCAGCTGTTGGCCCCCGCCCTCGACTCGGCGGGGACCGCGGCCGGCATGGTCCGTACCGCGGGCCTCGCCTTCGCCGTCACGCTCGCCTTTTTCCTTCTCGAGGAGGGCGCTCGCGTCCTGCTCCTCGACTCGCTCCCGCCCGCGGAGCAGCCGAGCACGATCGTCATCGCCCTCGCTGGAACCGTCCTTGTCAGCTTCGCCGTGGCCATCCTGATCCAGGTGGCCGGCTTGCCCGCCGGCTCGCCGCTGCGGCAGCGGGCCTACGTCGCGATGCGCAACGGGCTCTACGCGAATGCCGCGCTGGATCGCCTGGTCGGCGCCTATCGGATCTGAGTTCGCTCGAAAGTATTTAGTCGAAAAAAAGATAGGAGACGTACGATGTCTGCAAATATCCAGCTCAAAGACGCCGAGACGCTGGCCCTCCACCTCGGCGCGACCGTCAAGAAGGTGGCGCCGGTCTGGCCGCTCGAGAGCTTTGTCGCGGTCAATCCGTATCTCGGCATGATCGATGAGACCTTCGATGCGGTGGCCGCGCGGATGCGCAGGGTGGCCGGCGCCCGGATGACGATGCCGACCGCGTTTTACCTCGCGGCCCTCGATGAAGGACGCATCACCAACGACGATTTGCGCACTGCGCTCGAAGCAGCAGGTCGTTCGGACGACGCCGAGACCTTCGTCCGTGCCGCTCGTGACGCCGCACCGGCGGAGACCGGCTCGATGGCTACGGTCCCGACGGTGGCCGACGTCGCCGGTTCCGTCACGAAGATGGACTGGATCCGTTTCGTGACCGACCGGGTCTCCGCGTGGGCGTCCGCGCACTTCGACCACGGACAGGCGGACTGGGGCCCCGGGCAGCCGGAGGCCGCCGTCTACGCGTCGTGGCGGGCCGAGGCGGAGCTTGACCGGACCCCGGAGATCATGGGTCTTCCGGGCTTTCGGGCCGCAGTCAAAAAGCTTCCGGCGGAGGCCATGGGCGCGGCGGAGGCCGCCTTGCGCCGCCTCGACGTGCCGGTCGAAGGACTGGATCCGTACCTCCACCGCCTCCTGATGCGGGTCGGAGGATGGTCGGCCTATGCGGGTCGCATCGTCTGGGACCGCGGGCTATACGACGGGGTCGAGGACGATACGCTCGTGCAGTTGTTGTGCGTGCTGCTCAGCTGGGAAGCGGCGATGCTCGAGAGCCTGGAAAATAAGGTGGGTGCCGCGTGGACGGAAGCGAGGGCGCAGCTGCGCGCGTTGGACGGCTCGGTTCCCGACGATCTCGAGCGCACCCTCGTCTTTCAGGCCGCTTACGAGCGATCGGCCCAGCGAGCCCTCGAGGCCCTGTTCAACGACCGCGCGGCCATTCAGAGCACCCTCTCGGACGTGCGCCCGAAAGCGCAGGCGGTGTTCTGCATCGACGTCCGCTCCGAGGTCTATCGGCGCCACCTCGAAGCCGCCGACCCGGAGGTCGAGACCCTGGGCTTCGCCGGTTTCTTCGCCTTCCCGGTGGAGCACGTACCCCTGGCCCACGAAAAGGGCGGCACCCAGTGTCCGGTCCTGCTGACGCCAGCGGCCAAGGTCGAGGAGGGAATCGCAGACGGCGCGATGGAGGCCGCAGCGGTGCGTGGTCGCCGGCTCTCCCACGAAGTCAAGCGGGCTTGGCAAGCGTTCAAGATGGGAGCGATTTCCTGCTTCTCATTCGTGGGGCCGGTGGGACTCGCCTATCTTCCCAAGCTCTTCACCGACGGTTTCGGTCTGACGCGGCCGGTGCCCCATCCGGACGATGAGGGGCTGGGCGCCGACCACATTAAGCAGAAGGACGTGCGCCTCGAGCCGCGGAGCCGGGGCAGCGCGACCTTCGGCATCCCGCTCGAGCAGCGGGTCGACCTCGCTGCCGGAGCGCTCGGCGCAATGTCCCTTACCTCGGGCTTCGCGCGGTTTGTGCTCATCACCGGGCACGGCTCCACCACCGTCAACAACCCGCACGCCACCGGGCTCGACTGCGGCGCCTGCGGTGGGCGCACGGGGGAGGCCAACGCTCGCGTCACCGCCCACACCTTGAACGACCAACAGGTCCGGACCCAGCTCGCCAAGCGAGGCATCGAGATCCCGGAGGACACGGTCTTCCTCGCCTGCCAGCACGACACGACGACCGACGAGATCACGATTTTCAACCGGTCGGCCGTGCCGGCGAGCCACGTCCAGGAGCTCGCGCAGCTCGAGGCCACGCTGACCCGAGCCAGCAAGGCCTGCCGAGCCGAGCGCGCGGTGCGCTTGGGCCTCGCGAAGGGCGAGACGGTCGATCCAGCGGTCCTCCTCCGTAGCCGAGATTGGGCGCAGGTTCGGCCGGAGTGGGGCCTCGCCGGCTGCTCGGCGTTCATCGTCGCCCCCCGCCACCGTACCAAGAACCTCTCCTTCGGCGGGCGTTCCTTCCTCCATTCGTATGAATGGCGGCAGGATGAAGGCTTCGGCGTGCTCGAGCTCGTCATGACCGCGCCGATGGTGGTCGCCAGCTGGATCAGCCTCCAGTATTACGCCTCAACCGTCGACAACGAGCTCTTCGGATGCGGAAACAAGACCCTCCACAACGTGGTGGGGCTCGTCGGTGTCCTCGAGGGGAACGCGGGTGATCTCCGCGTCGGATTGCCCTGGCAATCCGTCCACGACGGCGAGAGCCT
>CAZFIV010000126.1:0-19737 GCA_964519665.1 uncultured Myxococcales bacterium | reverse complement strand
GCGCCCAAAGTCCGCTTCTTTGTCACGCTTCGCTCGGAGCAAGTCTCCTAGTGGGAGGGAAAGGCGCGACAAGAAGAAGACCGCTGCGATGGTGAGCGGAGACTCCCAGGCGGAGCCTCCGCGTTCGCGTTTCGGTTCACTCAGGGGACTACGAAACGAACGTTGGTCGTCGCTGTGGCTTGCGACGCCGAGGTCGTGGCCGTTCCGACCGTGGCAATGGCCTCCTCGGGAACGCTCGCACTGACCAGCTGACGCTTGATCGCCTCCGCCCGAGTCTGTGCCGACGCAACCAGAGCCTCGACATCACCGTCTGGGGCCACCGTTTGCACTTGAATCTCCAGCTTCAGGTCTTCGACGACGTTGAACCTGAGGGCAGCAAACGTGAGATACCTGAGCGAGCGCGAGTTCAAACGGTCGTCGGTGATGAAAACGAGCCCGTCGATCGTTCCTAGGTACGGAGCGATCCCTTCCGGCACCTCGTCTGGGCAACCGTCCGAATCCCGGTAATCGTTCACCACTTCGGGCTCATCGATACACTGGTCGTTGCGATAGTCGGTCACGCCGTCCCCATCCGCATCGGGTGGAGGTGGAATCACCGAAGTATCCGTTCGCAGGGAGGGGAATTCTTTCCACAAGCTGTACCCGAGGAGCGGCTTGTAGGCGCCTTGGTGGCACGTTTTACAGTTGGCCTTCGGCGCATCACCCAATTCGCCCAAGCGATAGGCGGGATACTCGTTCACGAGGGACGTCGTGTAGACCGTGTTGATCTCCCGAACCATCCGAATTCCATGATACGCGGTCGTGCGAGCCGGCGGACTTTGCGCCCACTCACCGAACGACCGACTGTTGTGGCAATAGGTGCAGCCGACCGCAAGACTATCCGACATGTGAACCATCAATCCGTAAGTCCATTCCGCTTGCTTGATCGACTGCCGGTTGCGATAGGGCTTGAACGTTTCCGATATCACCCGGATGTTATTGTCTTGCTCGAGGAACGGAGTGAACACGTCATTCGGCAGCGAAGCCAACGTCACGTTGCTTCCCGCGGTGTTCTGCTCCATCGGGTTCCCGACTTTGGTGTATGCTTGTTGGTTGCGCGGTTCCTCATACCAGTAATACTTGGGAACCGGCTGTCCGCGGTGACAGGTATAACACGTCACTCCGGTCTGCTGGACGTGTCTGGTCTGCCAGTTCATGTTGATGTGCTGCGTCATCTGCAGCATCCGTCGAGCCACCCGCTTGGGGTACTTCGTGTCCAAGTGGTTGATGGCTTGCTTCGTCTCTTCGTCGTAGACGTGGCAATAGTTGCAGCCCGTCTCGGACTCCCTGCCTGGAATCGTCGGCGACACCCAATTCGTCAGGTTGATCATCAGCCGATTCAGACGGGTAGAGCTCAGACTCGAAAGCACCTGAACATTGACCCACTCACCCGGTTGCTCGTCGGTCACCGGAATGTCGACCAGCAATGGCGGCTTATTGGCGGCCTCGATTTCATCAAGGACGGCCTCATTCATGACCAGATCCATCCCCGTACCGTCGGGGCCGATCTGCTTATCGCGCGTGGTAATACCCCACTGAAAGTAAATCACTGGCGTGAGGACCACACCGGCGACCACGAGTATCCGCAGTAAGAACTCGGTCATTTCGTGCCCTCCAGAATTGCCGGATCTTCATTGATAGGAAATGGCATCGTATATTCGGGGGCAAAACTGTGCTCGACGGCCCACAAGTACCAATTATCAACGACCGTTCCGGTCAGCAGGATACCGATACCGCCCGTCAGGGTCGTGAGCACCGCGAACCACCAAGCCCACTTGTGAATCGACTCGAAGGTCGCGTTGAAACCCATCGTCCAGCGCCAAAAGAGCGCGCTTCGCTCCATCGCGGTGCCCGGGTCTACGATCTGCCCGATCTCACGCTCGCCGCCATAGCGGCTGACGGCCAATACTGTCGCGCCGTGCATGGCGAACAACAGCGTGGAGCCGTAGAGAAACACAATCGAGAGGGCGTGGAACGGGTTGTAAAACAGGTTGCCGTAGCGAAGAGAAAACGCCGCCGTCCAGTCCAGATGCGGAAAGATCCCAAACGGAACCGCTTCACCCCATGAACCCATGAGCAACGGCCGGAAAAAGCCCAGCACTAGGTACAGCCAAATTGCGGACGCGAAAGCCCAGGCCAAATGCGTGCCCATTCCCAGGGCTCGCGCCCGTCGGTATGTACGAACCCACCAAAGCATGATGGAAACCGTCAGGAAGAAGCCAGCGAGCATGTACCAACCACCGTCGTTCAGCGGAGGCATGCTCAGGCCATAGTGCGGCGGCGGGGGATCAAGGGCCAGCCAGGGAAGCAACCGAACAAACTGTACTGGGTCCCAGTTGACCGAGGCCCACATGTTCAAGCCGATGATCTCGAAAGCCACCAAGAAGCACAGAATAGAGACGATACCCAGCCAACCGAGATAGATCGGCCCGACTTGGGCACTCCCGATACGGCCGAAGAGGCTACTGAAGTATCGACCTTTGCTTCGCGGATGTGGAGGCGTCCCCTCTTCGAGAGGAGCGCCCGCATCAGGCCCCTCGACCTGGATTTGCGCAAATAGGTTGTGGTATTCGAACTTCATGGATACTCCCTCCTAATTCCAGATAGGAAGGTCTAGCCACCAGCTCCACCACTCGGGCCAGCCACGGGTCCACAGCGGACCGCTGATGACGATGCAGATGGCGCTCCAAATGCCCGCGTTCAGCGCCAGGAACAAGCCTAGCCGGTGGATACCGATCGCGCCGATGGAATAACCAATGTGGTCGCGGAAGAAGCTGTCTTCATGCTCCGCGCTTCGAACGGGCTCTCCTGGCTTAGGATGCACCGCCGAAAGAATCAGTGAACCGTGCATGGCGAGCGCCAACGTCGTCGTGAAGAAGAACGTAATGGCGATCATATGGGCGGGATTGTAGTGGAAGTGAAGATACTGATAGCCCACGTTCGAAACCCAGTCGAGGTGACTGAAGATCCCATACGGAAAGCCGTGGCCCCAAGCGCCCAGCATCAGCGGGCGAATGACCACCAGCGTGACGTAAGCAAAAACCGCCACTGCGTACGCAACCGGAATGTGTAGACCCATACCGAGTTTTCGGCTGATCTCCGCCTGTCGCAACACCCACGACCCGAATGCACCCACGGCGCAGAACGTGACCAGCTGCCAAATCCCGCCTTCGTTGAGCGGAGCGAACGCCAGCCCATACTCCAACGGAGGAGGCTGGATATTGATCGTCCACGGGTTCCAGGTGTCGCCCTTTGCCGCGTCCCATAAGATCAGCGCGGTCCCTACCACCGAAAAGAAGATCGTTGTAATCCCGAAAAAGCCGACGTAGAATGGGCCCACCCAGAAGTCGAAAAGATCACCACCGACCAGGGTGCCGCCTCGAACGCGGTACTTTCTCTCATAACTTTGCAAGGCCATCGATAACCTCCAATCGAGACAGCCGCCTGTTCAGATCACACGGCCTCGCCTAGCGACGGGCAGCGAACCCAGCGGGGCTCGCGCCCGTCACTGAAGGCATGCCGTGCGTTTCGGTCCTAGTTAGGCATTGCCGAACGGCTGCTCATGGGGCCTTCGCCATCACAATTCTTGAACTTGATGCACTTTTGGTTGGGCCCGGTCTTGAGCCAATCGTAGCGCGGCGTGCTCAGCAGGACGAAGTGAATCACGAGCGCGAGAATGAAATTGAAGGCGAAGAGGATCGCCAGGTACTGGCGAGGATCGAACCACTGCCAAACTTTCCACATAACAAGGACTCCTTATCCGAGCCAGGGTCGCCAGTTCCACACGAGAATGTGGGCCACGACCGCGATGAGAATGTAAAAACCGAAGCTCAGGAGGAACCGACCATGAAACTCCTTCGCTTCCTGATCGCTGAGTCCCGAGTACTCATTGATATTATTGTTGCCGTTGCCGTTGTCAGCCATGGTAACACCCTTTCGAAAGAGCCTTTCGGCTACCGCGCCCAACCCGCGCGGCTGGGATCGCCAAGACCGATACGACCTCGACGAACTCTGTCGCCCACGTATGTGGGCGGTGACCTAAGCCATGAATACGAAGGCCAGCGCAGATCGCACCTCGGCCATCGTTTCACAGATGATTGATTCACGAGAACGGGGCGCAGCTGCTATTCGCCGCCCCGGCCACCGCCATTTGGAGATTCGACCCATCACGACGACCGGAAAGAAGAGCACGAAACCAACGAGCAAGTAGAGTCGGTACTCTCGTTCCTCGCTCGCCCGTCGAGCCCCGAAATGCCGCAAGCTCCTCGTTGCCTTTTCCATCATCCCCTCCTTCCGGGCGCGGTTACGCCGCCCACCCATCGTTGGTCGCCGACTGCACTGCGAGTACGGTCGCCGAAGTGACCAAGGTCTGCCCGGACGCTCGGGCTGACGCTTCCGCCGCATCTCTCAGGCGCTTGGCGGCTGAAATTCTCGTGAGAACCGGGTACGCCCGCACCAAACCGTCAAGCACTTGCTGCGCCTCTTCGTCCCACATCAATTCTTCGTTCAACCTTGAAGGCGTCGCCTCGACCGCATCCATCTGGGTTGAGAGAGGGATGATATGAAAGAGAGCATCGAAGAGCGCGTTGCATACCTCTTGGACCAGATAGGTTGCCCCAGCGTACCCCATAAACGGAGTCCCCGTGTGTCTTCGGATGGCCGTGCCCGGGAAAGAAGCAGGAATATACACGGCCTTTCCGCCGCATTCCGCTAAATACATTCGTTCGTTATAACTCCCGAAAATAATGAGCGGAGTATTTTCATGCACAGCCTTCCGAACGGCTTCATTGTTCGGTTTTCGGCCCGCACTGCGCTCGAAAGCGAAATTGCAAGGCAGCCCAAGCTCGTCTTCGAGGAAGTTCCTGACCCCTCGAGTATAAGTTTCGTTGGCGGAAATTCCGAAGCTCGCGGTCCCGAAGAAGTCCTGAGTCACCGAACGCCAAAGATCCCAAATGGGTTTGATCGTGGTGTGCTTTTCTTTCTCGATGAACGAAGCGGGGTCGAGACCCAGCTCGTCACCGAGCGCCGTCAGGAATTTCGTCGTGCTATGGAGGCCGATCGGCGCCTGCAGGTACGGCCGCTCGAGGGCTTCGCACAGCATCCGCCCATATTCGCGATACATGCAGACATTCACGTCGGCATCCACGAGACGGGCCACGTCGGCAAGGTGCGTTCCCAGTGGGAAGACCATGTTCACCTCGGCGCCGATCCCCTCGACCAGGCGCCTGATCTCCGCGAGGTCAGACCACGTATTGAAGTAGCCGTAACTCGGTCCGATGATATTGACCCGCGGCCGCTCACCCTCTTTGCGGGCACGCGCCTTGGGCATCTTGCCCCGCTTGGCGCCGTATTGCGTCCAGAGCCAATACATCGCTCGATCGGCGCTCTGCCACTGATCTTCGTCGATGGTCCGAGGAAGGAACCGCTGGATCCCCGTTCCTTCAGGCGTAACGCCGCCCCCGATCATCTCGGCGATCGATCCGGTCACCACGACGCTGGGAAGGCCCGGGTCGAGCGCCTCGAAGGCTCGCTTCATTGCGCCTTCGGTACCCTTTTGACCCAGCTCCTCTTCCCCCAGGCCGGTCACGACCACCGGCAGCTCGTGAGGTGGAAGCCCGTCCGTATAGTGCAAAACGGACGTCACGGGCAGATTCTCGCAGCCCACGGGGCCATCAATGATCACCTGTAGACCCTTGACGGCGGTGAATACGTAAACGGCGCCCCAGTACCCACCGGCGCGGTCATGATCGAGAACTAACATCCGATCGGCTCCTCGCTCTTGGTGGCTCGCTTGAGTCGAACCAGGTTCTGTTTCCTGAACTCCGGCTTTTCTTCGGGGACGTCCTCCCAAACGCCCGCTCGGTCGCCTGAACCCACGCCCTCGAAGAATTGGGTCATCGTGTTGAACCGCTGCTTGTTGGCGATCGCGCTGTTGATGACCTGAGCCAGCGAACCTGCGCCCGCCGGCCCCATGAGAGGCCGGGCAGAGATCAGATTGGTAAAGTACAACGAAGGAATCGAGCGTTGCTTGGCTTTCTGGACGATCGGTGTCGTGCCGATCGCGAGATCGGGCTGGAACTCGTTCAGGGCCGCTAGGTCGTCTTCCAACGATGCGCGGAACTTGACGAGCACCCCTCGTGCCTCCAACCACTGCCGATCGAGATCCGACCATGGCGTCCGCGGGCAAGCGGTGCCCACGTAGCGAACGTCGGCGCCGCTTTCGATCAACAGTCGGGCCACCAATAGCTCCGAGCCCTCGTAGCCCGACAAAGTGATGCGTCCGTCGATGTGGGCCGTCGCCAACGCCCCGTCGATCGCTTGCCCCATGGCATTTTGAGCCGCCGCAATCTGACCTGCCGCCACTCCACACGTTTGCCCGATATTCTCGAGCCATTGGAGCGTTCCTTCGCGACCCACCGGCGCGGAGCCAACGACCGGGCGACCCACTTCCGTGAGCTCCCGGAGCACCGCCGTATAGAACGGGTGAATCGCCGCCACCGCGGTACAGTCGAGCGCCGAGTACTGCTCTCGCCACTCACGGGTCGGCACCACCGGCCCCGCAACCAGTCCCAGCGGGGCGAGCATGCGGCCGATGACCATCGGGTCGGCGGGGAACATCTCACCGACCAGCGTTACGCTCGGGCGCCGATCGACGCCCCCTCGAGGCGCTGCGACCGGCCCTTGCTCGGCTTCTCGTCGAGCGTACGCGAGCATTGCGCCAGCCAGGACGTCTTTGGCCTCGGCATGGGTCGGAACGCCGAAACCCGGCACGTCGATACCCACGATCCGAACACCATTGATCGTTCGGGGCAGCAGTCTCAGTGGCACACCGGATGCCGTCGGGACACACAGATTCGTCACCACGATCGCGTCGTACTTATCGGGATCCGCGGTCTCATGGACCGCATCCCGAATGTCTTCGAACAGCTTCCCCGTCACCAGAGTCTCGGAGTCGAAGGGCACGTACCCGACCGTTCTCCGGGCGCCGTAGAAATGGGAGACGAAGGTCAGGCCGTATACGCAGCACGCCGAACCCGACAGTATCGTCGCCGTGCGCCGCATCCGTAGCCCCACCCGCAGCGAACCGAAGGCCGGACACATGCTTTGAGGCTGGTCGTGCGGACCCAGTGGATAGTCGGCCGAGTAGCGGTCGAGGATATCTTTCTTGCCCGCTGCCGCCGCCGCGGCGCGGAGCTCTTCCCGCCCGACGTGGCACTGCACGCCGTCAGGCTGGGCGGCGCGATTCCCGGCCGCTGGTGTCGCCTCGAGTTCGAGCGACTTGTAGTCTTGTTGCTCGGCCATGGCACTCACACTTCGTCGTAGATGATTTCGAGCGACCGTTTCTTGATTCGGCCGCTTCCGCAAAGATCCTCGACCGTCGCCGGCTCCAGGACGACATCGCGCCCCACGTCTTCACCTTTGAACAGGCCGAGTAGTCCGTCTTCGTCGAGCGGATTGGGGTGCAATGGAGGCGCCGTCGCGACATTGGCGGCGAGCTCTTCGAACAGTGGCGCCCAATCGCTGCCGGGCCGACCTATGATCTCGTAATTGGCGCTCTTGCGCCGAATGTCGTCGTCCTGAGGAATCGCCGCGAGAACCGGAACCCCGACCGCTTCGGCGAAGGCGTGCGCCTCGCCGGTACCGTCGTCTTTGTTGATGACCATGCCGGCAACACCGACGTGACCCCCGAGCTTTCGGAAATACTGAGTCGCCGAGCAGACATTGTTCGCGACGTATAGGGACTGCAGGTCATTGGAGCCGACGACGATGACCTTCTGGCACATGTCGCGGGCGATCGGCAGGCCGAAGCCGCCGCATACGACGTCGCCGAGGAAGTCGAGCAGCACGTAGTCGAACTCCCAGTCGTTGAAGCCGAGTCGCTCCAGCGTCTCGAATCCATGAATGATGCCTCGGCCACCGCAGCCTCGACCGACTTCAGGTCCGCCGAGTTCCATCGCGAAGACCCCGTCTCGCTTGAAGCAAACGTCACCGATCTCGATCTGCTCGCCGGCCAGCTTCTTTTTGGCCGACGTATTGATGATGGTCGGGCAAGCTCGGCCCCCGAAAAGCAAGGAAGTGGTATCGCTTTTGGGGTCGCATCCTATCAGCAGCACTCTGTGACCCTGCTGCGCCATCATGTACGAGAGGTTGGCCAGCGTGAAACTCTTGCCGATGCCACCCTTGCCATAGATGGCGATAATCTCGGTCTTCTTGGTCGGTGTCGTCGTCGACGGCACCTCGGGCTCTTCAGCCGCTTCCGCCCGAAGGGATGTCTGCAACGTGGCCATCGGGTCGGTCTTGCCGATTCCAGAAACCGTGGTGGTCATGATTCAGATCTCCATTCGAGCAGCATTTTTAAGCAGGTCGGGTCGTTGAACGCCGTTCGGTAAGCTTCGGTCGGCGACTCGTCCTGACCTACCTGGTGGCGATGAGTGATCAGATCGTTGAGCGCAAGCTGCCCTTCGCTTACGAGGCGATTCACTTTGACCAGGTCGCCGGGCAGCCATTCTGCAGCCACTCGAATCTTGGCCTCCTTCATGAACGCCGGCGGGAACCGAAACGAAATAGGCTCGCTGTAAAAGCCCGCGAGCGTGATTTCCCCTCCGCGGCCGAGCCGACCGATCAAGGTGTCCAGCAAAGTCGCATCGCCGCTGACATCGTAGATCGCGCGGTAATCCCGTCGTTCGTCGCGTTCAGCTGACAAGACTTGATACCCGGCGCCTCCGTCGGCGCGGAGCGGGTTATTCTCCCAGACGATCGGCTCGCCGCCCTGCGCAACGGCCAGTCGAGCCAGCAACCGGCCGAGCACTCCGTGGCCAACGATCAGGTCAGGGGTGGTGCCCGCATCGATCGCATGAAAGGCGGTTGCCGCGAGCGCCAGGAGGACTCCGGACTCTTCAAGGGACTCGTCGATCGGGATGACGCGGCCGGCGGGCACGACCAATCGCGACGCCGTTCCTCCGAATAGCGCGTGTACGTCGCCGAAGCAGCGAGCGCCCGGCACGAATACCCGCTGACCGACCCGGGTGGTTCCGGCCGCATCCGCTTGCGTGATGCGACCCACGGATTCGTACCCCGGGACCAGCGGATAGCCCATACCGGGAAACGGCGGCATTCGGCCGGTGAACAGCAGTCGCTCGGTTCCCGTGCTGATACCGCTCCATTCAATGTCGACAACGACGTCGTCGGGGGTCGCAGGAGTGAGAGGCAACCGCCCAATCTTCAGACGTTCAGGCTCTTCCAGAATGACGACCAGGGCATCCATTCGCCTTGTGTCATCTTAACTTGACGCCCCCCAATGTCAACGGGCTTTCACACCAGACGGTACTAAGACCTGGATACCCTTGCGGTCATCACCCGGGTTAGAAGGGGCTGATTCGTAGTGATCATAAGGGGTTGAACAAAGTCGGCGGCTTCCAAGAGCCGCCCCACCTCGGCCGGCGTCCTCGGGCGACCACTCCCCATCGCGAGCAGGTAAAACCCGAAATAAGCATCGCCCATGGCTTCGGCACCGCGGGTCTGGGCCATCGGCTCGGCCACCAGGACCGTCCCCCCAGGTTCGAGGGCCCGACGGACCGATCTGAGGATCGCCAGCGCAGCATCATCGTTATGGTCGTGAATAATCCGCACCAAGGACACCAGGTCGGAGCCAGTCGGAAGCGGATCTTCGAAGACGTCGCCTCCGACCACCTCTACCCGATCCGCCAGACCCAGCGCGGCGATGTGGCGGCGAGCGCGGGCGGCGACCGGCGGAAGGTCGAACAGAACCAGTTCGACCTCCGGCGCGCGTTCGGCGGCGGCCGCAATGAACGCGCCTTGCCCTCCACCGACATCCAGCACCCGCCGGTGCCGGTGCATCGGATAGGCGGAAAGAATTTCGTTGGCGATCATCGACTGCGACGCCGCCATGAGCTCCGAGTATTCGGCCACCGCCTCCTCGTGGAGGAGGCCCGGTTGCGCCGCCCGTGCGTAGGCCCAGTACTGGCTGAGTTCGGTGTCTCCGTCGCCGCGCAGGAGCCGAATCGGATCGGACAAGTCGCGGTACAGGATCTCGTGGTGCTCGATCATCTTGACGACGCCCGGATTGCCCACCAGCGCCGCGCCCATCTCTCCGAGACCGACGACCTCCTCTTGTAGCCGTGAGGTCAGCCGGAGCGCGGTCGTTGCGTCGACCAGGCGGCGGGTCGCATCAACCGAAAGGTCGATTGCGCGACTTAACTCCGCGATCGTCGCCGGCCCCTTCGCTAGATGGTCGAATAGTCCCGACCGAACGCCTGCAAACAGGACTTGCGAGTAAACGAAGCCGGCGCAGAGATCGAAGAGGCGGGTCGCGCTGCGACGGGCAAGTGGTCGGGTTAATGGGAACGCTGCTGACCAGCGCTGAAAACGGCCGTCACGGATGATGCGGGTCCACCACTGATTCCACCGCTCGGACCAGGTCCGGGCCTTGTTCGAGCGGGTCGCGATGCTCGCCTTTGAAGAAGCTAGTTGGGAGTCATGCTGCGCTTTCACGAAGGCCCTTAGGTACCAGTCGTTTAGCCTGCAGGAAAACGAGATCCCGCAAAGCTTGCGCCCCGGGACAATCAGGAATCGAATCCACAGCTTCCTGCAAAAGCGTCTGCATGCGACCGATGGCCCCCTCGAGCCCCAGCTCGGCGACGGCGTTGGGCCGCATCCATTGCGTATCTTGCAGGACGGGCTTACCGATCTCCTCCGGCGTCGCGCACATGTCGCGGATATCATCCGCGACCTGGTAGGCTTCACCTAGGCGATCCCCGAGGCATCGCCATGGCCCTGGTTCCGCTCCAGCCGAGATGGCTCCGGCGGTGGTGGCGGCGAGGAAGAGCGCGCCCGTCTTGGCGCGGTGGTACTCTTCGAGAACGACTTCGTCTTCGAGCTCCCAGCCCTGCCCGGCCACCAAGCCCGACGGCGCGCCCGACGCGCGAGCGACGACCGACGACAATGGACCGAGGCGCTCCGGCGACGCCGCTGCGCTTCGCGCGAGGGTCTCGAAAGCCAGGATGATGAGCGCGTCTCCGACCAAGACGGCCATGGCTTCGCCGTAGGCCTTCTGGACCGAAGGACGTCCGCGGCGCATATCCGCGTTGTCGAAGCACGGCAGGTCGTCGTGCACCAGCGAAGCGCAGTGCAAAAGTTCGATCGCGACCGCCGAGGCATCGGCGACCGTAGGCGCATCGTCTCCGCAAGCCGTCGCCACCGCCAAACATAGTTGCGGACGAACTCGGGCTCCCGCGGGAAACACGGCATAGTGAATGGCTTTTGCAAGCCTTGGGGGGGTACCCGGCGCATTGGTCCGGGCTACGGATGCCTGCAAGGCCTGCTCGATCCTCGTTATCGTCTTCACCGCGAAGCCCCTTCCTGGCGAGCCGTCAATTCCAGTGTCAACCCGGAAGCACGCCCCGAAGTGTTAAGGATAATGGACACTCCGCTTGCACGAGTCAATCCGCGAACGCTCGGTCAGCGGGCGCTCGATTCGGCCAAATCCCGGCGCGGCTCGCGGCTTCGACGATCAGGTGAGCGGTTTCAGCCGGCCGTTCTTCGTGAGAAAGATGTCCGACATCCGGCATGACCTGTACTCGTGCCTGGGATAACCGCGCCGCCAAGTGATGCGCCTGGGCCGACGGAACGGCCGCGTCGCGGGCTCCGGTGACCAACAACAGCTCGGTCGGAAGCCCGGCCAGCTCCTGCTCCAAGCCCCAGAGATCCCATCCGGCCATCATCGACATCGCCGAAGCCACGTGGCCGGATCGCCGTACTAGCCGCTGATAAAGCCGAAGCCCCCGTTGGTCGAGCTGAGACCCCGTATTTTCAACCAAGCTTCGAATCGTTTGAAGATCTTGCGCGCGGGTGGAGATCAACTGCGCGGCCAAAGTATTGAGGGCGGCCGTAAAGCGGGCCGCCCAGGCATAGATGCGCCCGCCGACCCCATCGAAGGGGCGGAGCGCGCCGTTCAAAGAGACGATGAGCTTCGGCGATATCTGACGGTCGAGGGCCATCCGACAGAGGATCGCCGCGCCGGCCGAGTGCCCGACGGCGATATCCGGCTGCACGCCTTCCGCTTCCAGCAGCTCGGCCACCGCCATCGAGATCCCAGGTAGGGTGAACCGAGAGGAGGCGGGCGCCTCTGTGAAGCCATGGCCCGGCAAGTCGAGCGCGAACACGGTGAAATGGGGGGCGAGCGCGGTCCCGAGATCGCGCCAGGTATGGGTGGCCGCTCCGGTCCCGTGTAAAGCCAACAGGACCGGCCCTTGGCCCCATTGCTGCACATGCCACGTAAAGCCGCTCGCGCGTACGAATCGACTGTGCTCTCGGTTCGGCCAGTCTCGACCTTCGAGCTCCCAGGCCGGCATGTCGGTGCCAACATCAACCATCCCGGACTCCTCCTCTCGCTCCCGATCGCTCCACCCATGACGCGATCGCTCTCTGCTCGGCGTAGGGGAGGTGCAGATAGTGAGCCGCCATGGCCTCGGCGAGGGCCTGCCCCTCCGGTCGAGGTCGTGGTCCGGTGTCGACGAACAACGCGGGCACCGACGCTTCGGCGAGCAACCGCGCCGCGGAGATCGCATCTTCGGCGGCCAGTTTCCGGTCGGATTGCCCGCCCCGATCGATGTTCGCGCGTCCGTCGGTCATGAGGACCACCAAGGGTGACTGCCCTCGCCGCCGGACGTCTTCCGCCAGCATGCGCGCCGAATCGATGCCCGCAGCCAGGGGCGTCGTACCTCCGCCAGCGAGACCGGCCAGACATCGCTTCGCCCGAAGCAGTGATCGCGTCGGCGGTAGCACGAGATCGGCTTCGGCCCCCCGGAACGCGAGGAGCGCTACGTGGTCGCGACGCACGTAACACTCGCCGAGAACCTGCTCGACGGCGCCTTTCGCTTCAGCGAGACGCCGGAACGCAGCCGAGCCGGAGGCGTCCACCGCAAAGATGGTAAGCGTTTCGGTCCGACGCTTGAAGTGGGTAACGCGAAAGTCATCCTGCCGGACTTCGATCCGCCCACCGGCGACCCGGCGCCGAATCGGCTGCCACGGTGCGGCGGCCCTCAGGGTGGCCACGACATTGAGGCGACCACCCGCGCGGGGATTCCCCCGGCGAATCCCGGCCGGACGGCCCCGATTGCGAGTCGAAACCATCGCGCCGGCCACCCCCGCCGCCGAAGTCGGCATTCGCCGAGCGGCGAACGCGAGCTGCGCGAGCAGACCCTCGGGCATGGCGGACAACGCTGCCTCGACCACGATGTCTTCCAACGGCCCGTTGAAGTCATCGTCGGAGCGTTCCTCGTCCGATTCGGGCGACTCGTCGGGCTGTTCGGGGGGTGGCGGCTCGTCTTCCTGCTCGTCGGGGGCCGGCATTCGGGTCGCTCGCGGCGCCAATACCAACCTCGCGGCGACCGCCACGTCTTCTGCGGTGACCTCGGTCCGGTCGTTGGCGACCGCTGACAGTCGAGCCGCGACGACCGCCCGTTGAGGCCCGCGGATCGACTCTACCCCCAGCGCAGCGGCCGCCCGACAGAGTGCTTCGATCACTTCGTCGTCGATCCCGACCTTCCACCAGGGCGGGAAAATCGGCTCGCCGTGGTCTTCGAGACTCGACATCGACAGCGCGTCGGAATGGCCGAGGGCGGTCAGATCGAGATGAAAGGCGGCTCGGTCGGCCAGGGGCATCGGCACTCGCTCGTCGTCGATACCTTCATCGAGCAGGACGACGCCGATCCGAGCGGGGCTGACTTCGGCGAGGCCGTCCCGTTCGAGGCGGAGCTCCCCCCAGTCGAGCGCTTCGCACAAGTAGGATGTCGGAGCCGCCTGCAGCCGCTCGGCCATCGGCACGATCACGACGCCTCGATCGGCCTCCGAAAGCAACCCTCGCTGCGCGATGACCTTGCCGCTTTTGAGGGTCGCGGCCAGGTCGATCCCTCCTAGGAGCCGATCCTCCGACGAGTGGGCGGGCATTCGGCGCACGACCACATTGCCGAGACACCATCTCAGGTGGTCGAGCCACGCGCTGCGGACCGGGCCGACCCGCGCTCGCACGACGATCGCTTTCGCCGCAAACGGGTCGACCGCGAAGAGTTCGGCCGCAAGACACGCATCCAGCCAAACCCGCGCGCGAAGTTCGTCATCGGTCACGGATCGAAGACCTCGGCCACCGCCCGCTCGACGCGGGTCGTCGAACCGGCATCATCCAACGGGTTGCGGCGCAGCCGATGTCGGAGCGCCATCGGCGCCACCTTCCGAAGCTCGGCGTCTTTGACCACGGTCTGGCCCTCCAGGGCGGCGAGTGCCCTCGCCGCTCGGATCAGGGTGAGTTCGCCCCGCAGGCCGTCGGTCCCCAGCGCCATACAGAGCTGCGCCGACCGCTCGAGGACCCCGTCGTCGACCTGCACGTCGGCGACGACCTTTCGGCCACGCTCGATCGCCTGGCGGAGCTCCTCGTTGGTTTGCTGCCACTGAGACCAAAACGCCTCGGGGTCGCGCTCGAACTGGTCGCGCCGCCGCACCACGTCGACGCGGGTCGCGAGGTCTTCCGGCGTCTTCACCTCGACCGACAACCCGAATCGGTCGAGGAGCTGGGGTCTCAGCTCGCCCTCTTCCGGATTGCCGCTGCCGACCAACACGAACCGGGCGGGATGGCGAACGCTCAGCCCTTCCCGCTCGACGACATTCGATCCCGACGCCGCGACGTCGAGCAACAGGTCGACGAGGTGGTCTTCGAGCAGATTGACCTCGTCGATGTATAGAAAGCCGCGGTGAGCGCGAGCGAGCAGCCCGGGCTCGAACGCCTTTTCACCTCGCGTCAAGGCCCGCTCGAGGTCGAGCGCGCCGACGACGCGGTCCTCGGTGGCCCCCAGCGGCAAGTCGACGACCGGAACCGGCACCTGCCCGCCTCTTCGGGGGTCGTCGCGCTGAACGACCGGGCAAGACTCGACACATCGGGATCGGTCGTTTTGGGGGTCGCAGTTGTAGGGACAACCGACCACCGCGTCCATCTCGGGAAGCAGCGCCGCCAGGGCGCGGACGGCGGTCGACTTGCCAGTGCCGCGATCGCCGAAGACCAGCACTCCGCCGACCGAAGGCTCGACGGCGGCCACCTGCAGGGCCAGTTTCATCTCATCCTGGCCGACGATAGCGCCGAAAGGAAATGGTCTCGCCATCGGTACACTCACTCGTGGTCGACGGCTCCATGCGCGTCGACGCTCTCCAAAAACTGCTGAAAGCCGGCCATGAACGCATCAATCTGCTCAAAGTGCACCAAGGCCCCCGTATCGAAAGCCCGCGTCGACCAGTTCGGCCGGTCGGACGTCCAGCCCAGCTCGGTGAAGTCGCCGAAGTCACCCCTCGTTCCGTGGGCCACCCACACCGGGAGCTCGAGCGCCTCGTAGATGGTTCGAATGTCTTTGCTGAACAGTCGACCCGACAGGAACGCGTACGGAGCGTTCTCGGCCCCCGGCTGATGGGCCGCCAAATAGTCGTAGTCGACCATCTCTTCGTCGACCGCATCGGACCCATAGGTGCGCCGGAGAAAGTACCGGATGGTATTTTTTCGCACCAACAAACCGAACAGCGATCGTCGCCACAGGGGAACCTGAAGGAACCCCGCCAGACCGGGAATCTCTCGAGTGGCGCCGGCTCTTCGCAGCTTGTCCGATCCGCGGCTGAAGCCCGTTGGCGTGATCAGCGTGAGACTGCGAAACCGATCGGGCATCTCGGTCGCAGCCCGGGCCGCGAACTCGCTGCTCAATGAAAGGGCCACCACGTCGACCGGCTCCTTCGGAGCCACCGGGTCGATCTCGTCGAGCATGTCGAGCACGGCGTCCACGTAGAGCCGGACATTGTAGGTCCGGCCGGATCGGTCCGACAACCCGAAGCCCGGCAGGTCGACCGCGAAGGCCCGAAACCGCGTCTTCAGCCCTTCGAAGAGCGGCTTCATCTCGAAGGCGGAAGCCGCCGCATTGACGCTGTGCAAAAGAAGAAGAGGTCGACCGGTCCCCTCGGTGTAATAGCTCATCGGTCCGGCCCGGTTGTTCACGCGGTTCAGCGCGCCGTCGAAGGCCGGCGGTAGTGCGGATGCACCTGGACTCGCCATTTCGTCGGCGGGCGTACCACAGTCTGCGTTACGGGGCGACGTTCTAGTCCTTCGCACCGGGTGCAAAACAACCGAGCCGCCGTGCCGACCGGGCTTCGCGCTCCGCACATCTAGTCAACACGACTTTCCTGCCAGGACTCGCCGGACCAATCCAGGATTCGATGGTCGCGAGGACCGGTGCGTTGGGTGAGCGGGTTGCGCGTTGCGCTGCCTACCCGACCTCCATCGACAAAGCGCAATAGAAGATGCTCGTCTCGACCCCGCGGAATCCCTAGCCGCCTCGCTTGAACCAGGAACGGTGGCTGGTATCCGGCATCATCGACGTAAAAGACCTGAGGGTCGAATCGGCGCCGATTCCAATCCGGAACCTTCAGGTCGAGCGCTCGGCACAGCAAGGTCTGCCCGCTACAAAGCCGATGAACGGGCCGCGGCCCCGACGGCGACGGATTGAGACGGGACATGACGGTCACCGATCGGTCGTCGGACATGTCGTCGGTCACCGGAACCCCAGACTTCACCAGCACCGCGTTGCCGGGCCCCAGACAGCTGATATTGAAGGAGTCGCCCCCCCGCGCGTAGTACATGTAGATGGTACCGGGGGCCATGAAGACCGCCTCGCGACTGGGAGTGCGGCCAAGGGAGGCGTGGCTTCCCTTGTCGGTCAGCAAGTACGCCTCGGCCTCCACGATCGCCGCCGACAGCCATCGCCCCCGGTAGCGGCGACGAATCACCTTGCCAACCAGCATCTGGGCGACGGTCTCGGGCGCTCGTTCGAAGAAGGAATCGGGAAGCATCATTCCTTCCGACCGGTCAGCTGGAGGCTGTGCGCCCCGTTATGGAAATCGGGCTTTTCAACCTTGGCGGGATGTTGGCATCGTCCCGTCGGTATGACCTCGAACCAGCGCGACATTCAGGTGTCCTACGACGTCTCTAACGAGTTCTTCAGCTTGTGGCTCGATGAGAACATGCACTACACCTCGGCATCGTATTTGACGGGAGACGAAACGCTTGAGCAAGCTCAATTGCAGAAGTGTCGCATCCTCTACGACTACGCCGAGATGTCCGTCGATAAGAAGGTCCTCGACATCGGCTGTGGTTGGGGCGCCAATCTGCAGTATCTCGCGCTCGACCGGGGCGTCAAAGAAGCGCACGGCATCACGCTCTCACCCGCGCAAGGGGCCGAGATCGATCGTCGCGAGCTACCCGGCGTCAGGACATGGGTGTGCGACTACAAAGACTTCGAGCCGCCGTTTCTGTACGACGCTTTGCAGTCGATCGAGATGGTCGACCACTTGGTGTCGCCGGCGCAGGCCCGCGAGGGGATGGCGGTCGATATCTACCGAAGCTACTTCGACAAGGTCGCCAAGTGGGTCCCGGCAGGCGCTTACTTCGGGTTTCAAGCCATCTTGCGGGTCAAGGTCCCGCGACGTCGTCAAGATCTCGAAGATCTTCAGTTCACCGCCGATGTGATCTTTCCAGGGGGCCTCAATCCGCGCATCGAGGAGCTGATCATGGCCGCGCACCCGAGTTGGGAAGTCCTCGAGGTCCGAACCCAACGCGAAAGCTATGGCAAGACGACGGCTGAGTGGTACCGCCGGCTGCAGAGTCACGAAGCCGAGATTCGCGAGCGATGGGGCGACCAAGTCTACGACGACTACGATCGCTATCTGAGCACCTGCGTCCGCGCGTTCGACCGTCACTGGTCGAGCGATGTCCAAATGAAGCTCCGGAAAATCTAGCTGTCGGCTGAAGCTAGCCGTCGGCTGAAGCCAGCCGTCGGCTGAAGCGAGCCGTCGGCTGAAGCGAGCCGTCGGCTGAAGCGAGCCGTCGGCTGAAGCGAGCCGTCGGCTGAAGCCAGCCATCGGCTGAAGCGAGCCGTCGGCTGAAGCGAGCCGTCGGCTGAAGCTAGCCGTCGGCTGAAGCCAGCCGTCGGCTGAAGCCAGCTGTCGGCTGAAGCCAGCTGTCGCTGACTGGCACGACCTTGTGGCTGGTGGCCGCGGGATGGAGGCTCAGCTCGACCCCTGATACGCTCGTCGCTGGTTTACCCGGCCCGTCGAACCTGTAGTCTGCGGTCTTCCGTTGACGGTCAGGCGGGCGAGATGCAGCATCCCTTTATCCGGATTGACGGATAGCCATGCTGAATCTGGAGGCCGCCAACGAGCTCTGTCGGGTGCTGTCCGATGCGACACGGGTGCGTCTGCTCGCCCTGTTGGCGGAGGAAGAGCTTTCTGTTGCGGAGCTCACCCGAATCACCGGCCTCGCTCAGTCGCGGGTATCTACTCATCTCGCGAGACTCAAGGAGGCTGGCCTGGTTCAGCTCCGGAAGAACGGGACCGCGTCGTTCTACGCCGCTAAAGAGGCGCTGATGCCGCCGGAGAGCCGATCGTTTTGGCGGATCGTCCGAGAGGCGCTGGACGACCCCAGATTGGACGGTGATCTCGAGCGCGCCACCGAGGTGATTCGGGCTCGGCACGCTGGACGAACATGGGCGGACACCGTGGCCGGTCAGATGGAGCGCCACTACTCGCCGGGTCGCACGTGGGAGAGCATGGCTCGCGGCTTGTTGGGCTTTTTAGACCTCCGCGACATGCTCGACGTCGCATCCGGAGACGGGGCCCTGGCCGAACTGCTGGCCCCTCGTGTGCGCTCGATGACCTGCGTCGACGTGTCGGCGCAGGTCGTTCGCGCCGGCGAACGACGCCTTGGCCACCTGCCCACCGTTCGTTTCGTGCAAGGCGACATGCACGACCTACCCTTCGACAACGGTGCGTTCGATGACGCCCTCCTCATGAACGCCCTGCCCTACGCGCACGACGTGACCCGAGTGCTGCGGGAGGTCGGGCGGGTCTTGCGTCCGGGAGGACGACTCGTCGGCGCTACGTTGGCCACTCACGACCACCAAGACCTGGTGGCCGCTTTCGACCACGTCGGACTGGGTTTCGACCCCGATGAACTCCGTCGCTTACTGACGCAAGCAGGCTTTCAGGTACTGACCTGCGCTACCACCCACCGCGAACGAAGGACACCGCATTTCGAGGTGATCACGTTACATGCGGTGAAGCAGTCCCAGGAACAAATATGACCAGCCGAACCGAACGTATCGATTACTTTAAAAAGCTGCTCGACACCCGGATCGTTCTTCTGGATGGCGCCATGGGCACCATGCTCCAGCGGGAGAAATTTTCCGAGCCGGACTTCCGGGGCGAGCGCTTCAAGGATCATCCGTGCGACCTGAAGGGCAACAACGATCTCCTATCGCTGACCCAGCCCGAGGCCGTCAAGCGCGTCTATGCGGCGTATCTAGAGGCGGGAGCGGATGTCATCGAAACCAATACGTTCAACGGTACTTCGATCGCACAGGCCGACTATCAGCTCGAGTCGGCGGTGTATGAGATCAATCGGGAAGGCGCGCGCCTGGCGCGAGCCGCCGCTGATGAGTTCGAAGCGAAGGAACCCGGGCGCTGTCGGCTGGTCGCCGGCGTCCTCGGGCCCACGAACCGGACCGCGTCGTTGTCTCCAGACGTCAACGATCCCGGTTTTCGAGCGGTCAGCTTCGACCAGCTCGTCGACGCCTACACCGAGAACGCCCGCGCCCT
>CAZFIV010000125.1:0-20062 GCA_964519665.1 uncultured Myxococcales bacterium | reverse complement strand
TGCGCCAGCACGGAATCGCGAATGAACTCGAGCGTTTCAGGCGCAGCCTCGCTAAGGATTTATGAATTATTTGGCGGTCACGCTTGGGGCCCGTCGCGCCCATACCTGTGATGGCATCACCAGCCCTCTGGCTAGGGGTTTTGGCTCTCGCTTGCGCATCGCCGAATGTCGGGACCGCTACCGCCTCGGTTGACCTCGCCGACCTGGTGGAGCGGGCCTGGGCCACGCATCCGAGCTCCCTTGCCGCCTTGCAGCGGGTCCAGGCCGAACGGCACCGAACCGAGGCGACGGGTTACTGGCCCGACCCGAAGTTCGTGGTGGCGTTGAACAACGTGCCGCTCACTTCGGCCGTCGATGGCTCTCCGATGACGGGCCTCCAGTTTCGGCTCGAACAGACCATTCCCTTCCCCGGAAAGCTACGCCGGCGGGTGGAGCTTCAGCGCGCTCGGGCGCAGCTCGCATCCATCGCGCCAGAGGTCGTTCGGCTCGACCTCGCGCGGGAGGTGGGCCGGCTGTACTTCGAGATTCACCTCTTGGACGTGACGGCCGAGGTGTACCGAGCGAATGACCGTCTGCTGTCGACGTTTCGCGAGGTCGCGGACGCCAAGTATCGGTCGGGCCGGGGCCGGCAGCAGGATGTGCTCCGAGCCGAGCTTTCACTCGACGAGCTTCGTCAACGGGTGATCGTGACCGAGCGCCGGCGGGGCGCCGCGTCCGCGTCGCTCGCGAGTTTGATCGGTCAGCCTCCATCTTGGTCAGCGCCGTCCCTGGTGCACGTTCCCATGTCTACGCTTCGGAGCTCGTTAACGGAGGAAGAGCTCTTGGCGATGGCCGAGTCCCACAGCCCCGACCTTCGAGAGGCGGTCGAACGGTTCGGTGTACGCGTCGCGGCCGAGGCAAGGGCCGACATCGAGGCGTGGCCCGACCTCCAAGTGGGCGTCGCCTACACCGTTCGCGGCGACGCCCAGGGTCGCGACCCTGCGCAAGGCAGTGATTTCGTGTCGGTGGTCATGGGGGTTCAGGTGCCGGTGCAGGCTTTTCGGCGGCTTCCGGCCGTCCGGTCGACGGTTCGGGCCGAGCAGGCGATCGCTCGCCAAGACCAACAGAGCGTCCGGCTGCGCATTCGAGAGCAAGTGGCGAGCACCCTCGAGCAGTCGGAGCTGCTTCGGCGACAGATGTCGCTATTGCAAGACCGGATCATTCCGGCGACTCGACAGACCCTCGAGGTCGAGCGAGCCGCCTATCAGGTCGACCGCGACGAGGTGCTCAACCTCCTTCAGACCGAGCTCGCGCTGATCGGACGCCTGATCGAGTTTCACTCGCTTCATGTCGAGCTGGAAATTCTTCTGATCGAGCTGGCCCGCACAATCGGCGTTCGGCGGGCGGACCTGGTCGAGGTGGATGTGCACTCCGTGCATCACGAGGGGCACTGATGATGAAGAACTACCTGTACGCCGCGGTGCTGGTCATTCTGGGGGCGACGGTGGCGATTTTGGCTCGACCGCGCTCCCCGTCGGTCCTCGCTCCAAGCCTCGACGAACAGTGGACTTGCGGCATGCATCCGACGGTCGTCCGGAGTGGTCCCGGTCCGTGTCCGATCTGCGGCATGGATCTCGTGCCCCGACGGTCGGCCACCGCTGACCATCATCGGCAGATCCACGTGGACTCCGCCACCCGCCAGGCGATCGGCATCGAGACGGCCTTGGTGCGGCGAAGTCCGCTGAGCCGTCAGCTGCGCATTCTCGCCCGCGTCGTGCCCGACGAACGGCGGGAGGCGATGGTCACGTCGAAATACGCCGGCTGGGTCGAGGCGATCTTCGTCAATGAGAGTGGGCAGGTCATTCGACCGCGAGAACCGCTGTTGTCGCTCTACAGCCCGGAAGTGTATGCCGCCCAACAGGAATTGATCCTGGCGGCACGCCAAGACAACCGCGCGTTGGTCGCCAGCGCGAAAGAACGCTTGCGTTCGCTCGACTTAACGGAAGCGCAGCTGAATCAAATCGTCTCGAGGCGCCGGCCGCTGCGATCGGTCACGCGATACTCACCCGCGAGTGGGCACGTCTTGAAAAAGTACGTCGTCGACGGCCAATACGTCGCCGCGGGTCAGCCTCTCTACCAGATCGTCGACCTGTCGCGCGTATGGGTCGAGGGCGAAGTCTATGAGTATGACGTAGCCTGGATCGGACTTGGGCAGCGGGCGACCCTCCGCTTGGAGTACGCTCCGGAACGAACCTTCGTCGGTCGGGTCGGATTCATCTATCCCACCGTCGACGAGTCGTCGCGCACCGTCCGAGTTCGCCTCGAGTTCGACAATCCCGACCTCGTGATGCGTCCCGGGATGTTCGGAACCGCGGAGCTCGAAGCTATTCCCACCGACGACGTCTTGCACGTCTCGGATACCGCGGTACTGAGGACGGGGCGCCGCGACATCGTATTCGTCGCTCTTGGGGAAGGGCACTTCGAAGCTCGCGAGGTCCTGCTCGGACGGTCGGCGGAAGACGGGCGCGTCGAGGTCGTGACCGGTCTTCGTCAAGACGAGCGGGTCGTGATTCGAGGCCAGTTCTTGTTGGATTCGGAGAGCCGGCTTCGGGAGGCCATCGACAAGCTGCGGGCACCGCGCACGCCGGGTGATTCACCGGCGTCGGCACCCGCATCGTTGCCAACTTCGAGACCCGCGACGAGAGCCGCCTCGATGCCTGCACCCGCTCCGGCGTCCATGCCGAGCTCTGGTCCATCCTCTCGCCCCGGTCCATCCTCTCGCCCCGGTCCATCCTCTCGCCCCGGTCCATCCTCTCGCCCCGGTCAGCCCGAGGGGGCCTCTCAGTGAGCTCCGAAGAAGGTCGCGCCCCGGTGCTGAACCGGGGCCTCATCCACTGGATCATCGAAGGGTCTCTGCGGCATCGGGTCGCGGTCTTGGTCGCGATGTTAATGGTGACCATCGCTGGTGTCCTGGTGGTGTGGGGGCTACCGCTGGATGCGATTCCCGACCTTTCCGACGTTCAAGTCATCGTCTACACGGACTACCCCGGCCAGAGCCCAGACGTCGTCGAAGATCAGGTCACCTACCCGCTGACGACCCAGATGCTCTCGGTGCCGGGGGCGCGCAGCGTCCGAGGATACTCCTTCTTTGGCTTCAGTCTGGTCTATGCGATCTTCGAAGATGGGACGGACCTCTACTGGGCACGGGCCCGAAGCCTCGAGGCACTGAGCTCCGCGGAGGAGCGTCTGCCGACCGGCGTTCGACCTCGTCTCGGACCTGACGCGACCGGTGTGGGGTGGGTCTATCAATACGCGCTGATCGACTTTGGTTATTTGGCCGAGTTTCTTCGAAAGCACCTGGACGCTGACCGCAACGGCTCGGTGGATGTCGCGGAAGCGGACCGGGCCCTCGACCGAGCGGCGCTTCGTTCGATGCTGACCACGCCCGCGCTCGACGCCGGGGCTGCGTCCGACTTCGCCCTGTCATCGTTCGATGATGACGGCGACGGCCAGCTCCGCGGATCCGAACTCGTCAACGCGGCCAACTTCAAAGGGGTCGGACTCGATGAGCTCCGATCGCTACAAGACTGGTTTCTGCGGTACGAGTTGGCCGCTTTGGCCGGGGTGGCGGAGGTCGCATCGGTCGGGGGCTTCGTTCGCCAGTATCAAGTCGAAGTCGACCCGAACAAGCTGAACGCCTACGGCCTGTCGCTCGCTCGAGTTCGCGACGCTATTCAACGGAACAACGGGGCGGTCGGCGGTCGGCTGCTCGAGATGGCAGAGACGGAGTACGTCGTGCGCGGTCTGGGCTATGTCGATTCGACCGACGATCTGGAGCGGACGGTCCTGTCGACGGACGCTGAACGGCATGTGCCCATCCTGCTGCGCGACGTGGCCAACGTCGCGGTGGGGCCGGAGCTGCGGCGAGGGGTGACCGATCTCAACGGGATCGGCGATACCGCCTCCGGTATCGTCGTCATGCGGTTTGGGGAGAATGCCCTGGCGGTGATCGAACGCGTTCGGGAGCGCCTCGATGAGTTGAAGGCTTCCCTTCCGCGAGGGGTGACGGTGGTACCGGTCTATGATCGATCGATTCTCATCGAGGATGCCGTCGAGACGCTGAGGCGCCGGCTGACCGAAGAGATGATCATCGTGGCGATCGTATGCGCGCTCTTTCTGCTGCATCTCCGAAGCGCACTGGTCGCGATGGTCGTGGTGCCGATAGGGGTTCTGTTGGCGCTGTTGATGATGCGTTTAATGGGCATCACCGCCAACATCATGTCTCTCGGCGGCATTGCGGTGGCCGTCGGAGTGATGGTCGACGCGTCCGTCGTCATGGTCGAGAACCTGCACAAGAAGTTGGAGCGGTACCCCGGTCGGCCGCATCTTCAGCAGGTGACCGAAGCCGCGGTCGAAGTGGGACCGGCGATCTTTTTTTCGTTGGTCATCATCATGGTGGCGTTCCTGCCAGTCTTCGGTCTCGAAGCACAGGAAGGACGCCTCTTTCGGCCCCTCGCCTACACCAAGACCTTCGCCATGGGGGCCGCCAGCATCCTGGCCATCACGGCGATTCCGGTGGGCATGTACTATCTCGTGAGGGGGCGGACCTATCCGGAGGCCTCCAATCCGCTTACCCGGCTGTTCATGAGGCTCTACCAGCCCGTTCTCGGCTATACGCTTCGACGGCCCTACCAGGTCGTCGCATCCGCGGTGCTGATCGTGGGGTTGACGGTCGTCCCGCTCTCGAAGCTCGGCTGGGAATTCATGCCTCCCCTCGATGAAGGTGATGTGCTCTACATGCCCACCACGTTGCCTGGCATCTCGATCACCGAGGCCAAACAGGTCCTTCAGCAGACCGATCGGATCATCGCCGACTTTCCGGAGGTGCACAGCGTGTTTGGGAAGGTCGGACGCGCCGAAACGGCGACCGACCCAGCGCCCCTGTCGATGATCGAGACGGTGATCGTTCTGCACCGCGACAAGTCTCGGTGGCGAACGAAGTCGGTCGAGCGTTGGTACTCCGGGTGGTTGCCTGCGCCACTACGGGCGCCCCTGAGATGGGTCTGGCCGGAGCAGGTGACTTGGACGACTCAGGATCTGGTGCGCGAGCTCGATCGCTCGATCCGCTTTCCGGGCCTGACCAACGCCTGGACGATGCCGATCAAGACCCGGATCGATATGCTGGCGACCGGTATCAAGACCCCGGTCGGCATCAAGCTGCTCGGTGACGATCTCGACGAGCTGGCATCGGTGGCGACCGAGGTGGAGGCCGTCCTGCGCGAACTGCCGGGGACGGCCTCGGTGGTGGCCGAGCGGGTCACCGGTGGTCGCTACATCGACTTCGAAGTAGACCGGCAGGAGGCAGCGCGCTACGGCCTGAATGTCGGTGACGTTCACGACGTGATTCAGTCGGCCATCGGGGGCATGAATATCTCCACCACTGTAGAGGGACGGGAGCGCTACCCCATCAACCTTCGATACAGTCGAGAGCTGCGGGACGACCTCGCGGCCCTCCCTCGAGTGCTGGTTCCGACGCCGATGGGGCATAGCGTTCGGTTGGGTCAACTGGCCCGCATCGACGTTCGGGATGGTCCGTCGATGATCAAGAGCGAAAACGCACGCAAAACGGCGTGGATATACGTCGACCTGGATACTCCCGATCTCGGTGGCTACGTACGTCGGGCGCGCGCCGCTCTGCGCGAGCAAGTCGAATTGCCGAAGCGAGTGTCGATGACCTGGTCGGGGCAGTTCGAGTACTTCGAGCGAGCGGCTCGGCGGTTGGCGATCCTCCTGGTCGTTACTTTGGTGCTGGTCTATGTGCTGCTGTACCTCCACTTCCGGAGGAATGGACCGACGCTGATCGTGATGTGCACGCTGCCGTTCGCCTTGGTCGGCGCCGTATGGTTTCAGTGGGCGCTCGGATACCTCGCCAGCGTCGCGGCGGCCGTCGGATTTATCGCGGTGGCGGGTCTGGCCGCCGAGACGGGCGTCGTCATGATTCTGTATCTCGACGGGGCGGTCGATCAGCGCCGGCGGGAAGGTCGAATGAACACCCGGGCCGACCTTCTCGCTGCCGTTCGAGAGGGGGCCGCGGGGCGACTGCGGCCCAAGCTCATGACGATGAGTACGACCATTTTGGGCCTGCTGCCCATCCTCATGGCCGGCGGAACGGGGTCCCAGGTGATGCGTCGAATCGCGGCGCCGATGGTGGGCGGCCTGCTCACGTCGACGGCGTTGACCTTGATCATCGTGCCGGTGGTCTACTTTCTGATGCTCGAAAGGAAGCTTCCGCCGACCGGCAGCGAGGAGGGCGCCGCCGGCTCGCTGCGATGACGGTCACCCGGCCCCGTGGATCGTCGCGACGATTCGACGTTGAAACCGGCCGTAGCGATGTTCGAACAGGTAGATGCCTTGCCAGGTGCCGAGCGCCAGTCGTCCGTCGGTAATGGGAATGCTGAGCGATGTCTGGGTAAGCGCGGACCGAATGTGCGCGCTCATGTCGTCAGGGCCTTCGGCGCGATGGCGGTAGCTCGGATCGCCGTCGCGCACGCTTCGAGTGAACCAACCGTCGAGGTCTGAAAGGACGTCAGGGTCGGCGTTTTCTTGGATGAGCAGCGACGCGGAGGTGTGCTGGATGAACAGGTGGCACAGGCCGGTCTTGATTTGCGAGCTTCTGACGATATCCGAGACGGCAGCCGTGACGTCATGAAGGCCGCGGCCCGAAGTGCTTTGAACGATCGTTGTCTGATGCCACGGCGTCTCCGTCATCGGAAGCTGAGCATACCCAATTGAATGCACGAGCGTCCCGTATCCGAATCGCTATGACCAAAACGCTTGCGGAGCTGTCGAAGGCGTCACTACGGAGCGACGAAGCTGTGACAGACGTATAGGTCGCTGTCGGAGGGCCCCGCGGTGACCAGGTACGCGATCTCGGCGGCTTCGGTCGCGTCGAATTCGCAGTGCGTTACGGTGGGCTCGGGCTTCGAGCACGTCAGGTTCGCGATCGTGTCGTCGCCCAAGATTTCGAGCACCGTGGCTTCGTCGGCGTCCAGCTCGACGAAGTAGCGTTCGTCGAGCTCGATGTCGGTCGCGAGCTCGAGCGTGTTGTTCCCTTCGACCCGGGCCGTCTCGCACCAAACGACGACACAGTTCGGACACGCGACGGGTAGCGATGCGTAGACCCGACCGACCAAGACGAACACGAACAAGCAGAGGGCGGACAGGCCCGGGGGTTCGAACAGCTTCCGCATGCATCGCGATCCTACGGGCACGCGATCCGTGGGAACAACTGGTGAAATATGCGGAGTCAGCGTCCCGGGCTCGGATATTTTCCCGCGGCGCCGGTCGGTGTTCAGGCCGATGTCTCCTCCTGAAACCGAAGGATCTGAGTCTCGTATACATCATGGCCGTCGATCCGCAGGTTGGGCAGCAGGTCGCCGAACGCGTTCGCTTCGATCAGGCGATGGGTTTGGAAACCTGGCTCGACGAGCACGTCGACCCCGAGGTGAAAGGCGCTCAAAGCTCGCGAGAGCTTCCGTACACTGTCGTGAATGTCGACCACCAGCGCTTCATGCTTCGCACGGAGCCATGTGAAGTCACCTCGCTGCCCCCCGAGGTGAAGATTCGTGATCGGATAAGGACTCTGACGCACGACGGTGAACACGGGGGCCGATTGGATGGCTAACACTCGCAGGTCGAAGTACCAGGGCTGGGCGTTCATCCGCAGTCGAGCCTTGGGCACCGCGTGCTCGATATGAGCGCCTTCACCCAAGAGAAACGCGATGAGCCGTTCGAGGTCGCGACCGACATAAGTGCGAAGTCGGCGGGAGTTATAGAACCCATCGGATGCCATTTCGACCGTCGTGAGCGCGCGAGGGCCCCGGCTCGATACGAGGGCCAAGCAAGATGCCGAAGACCCGGAAGTCATCTTGACGAAGACTTGTTCGACGTCTCGCTCGTGCATCTGTTCGAGCAGCTGAGCCAAGCTCGCGACCGGACGAGGCAAGGCCGGACACACCGGTAAGTCCAGTTCGACGCACCGACGCCAACAAGCGGCTTTGTCGAAGCACAGTCGGATCAGCGCCGGTGGGGTGGGCACCCGCCAGCCTTCGCGCTGGGCGAGATGGCGTTCGAGGTCGTCAAGAACGCTCAAAAAGCCCAGGTGGCGCTGCCTCGGCGCGGCGATCCGACCGTGACGGGGCTCGTAGGCGCCCGGCGCCATTGCGGTGCCTTCGGGGCCGATGAGGGGCCATCCTCGGCGCAGGAGCGCGCGCTCGACTTCCGGGTAGGGTCCCGGGGATTCGATGCGAAAGATAACATCCGGTGCATCGATCCGTGCGAGGACCTCGGGGTCATCGATGACATCGACCCAAGGCAAGATCGCCGGAGGTGGACCGCCGAGCCGTTTCATCGCGTCCGTGAACATCGCCACCCGCCGGCACGGAGGATGGCCGAGGATGACGATGGGACGGAGCATTCGGGTTCATTCCTCCACGGAGACGTAACGCCAGTCTTCGTCTTCTTCCCATTCTTGGGCGGTCGCTCACGACTTCGCATCGAAAAGCCTCGCGATGGGGCTCGATATCGGCGTCGGTGAGAAAGTTGTCGTCTGTCGGAACACGGTTGCCCATCACGAGGACAGCCGGATGGCCGCACCGGTTGTCTCGGTGCGTCATGCGCAACTCCGGCGAAGCGGGTACGATAACCTGATCCCGGGTCTTCGAGCACCCGCCTTTTGACCGATGAAGGACGCGCCATGACCAAAGCATCCCGGCCTGACGGGCCCCGATTGCCGACCCATCACCTCGCCATGGGCTGGGCGGTCGGTGAATCGGGCAAGCCCGAGGCGAAGTGGGAAGCCCGGTCCGGCGATGCGCCTCGGCCGGTGGGCTTGTCGAGAACGCCCCCCGCCGACCTCGAGCGGACGCTGCAGACCGTTCGCGAGCTTCTGAACGGCCCGGAGGGAGAAGACTTCCACCCGCAGGTCGAGCGCTCGATCCGCGACCTGAAGGCGTACCTGGTCGAGCTCGACCGGCAGGCTCCCGAGGCGCTGGTCGCCGAGTTTCGACGGTCGACGAAGGTCGACCCCGGGCCCCTCGATGCCGAGGCCACCCAGGCGCTAGGTACCGAGCTCAAGACGTTCCTGCGGGAACAGACCGAAGGGCTGGTGTCGGCCCTCGAACGCGAGCGGCTCGGAGACAACGCGCTGGCGCAATGGGCTCACGCGCTCAAGGAAACCTGGGCCGGGAAGTCCGAGCACCTCTACTTGCCGGAAGCGATCGCGACCCTGTTCCGGGTCGAGGACTGGAAAGGCAATCGCCCCATCGAAAGCGCGGCCCGGTTCGGGAACGTGGGCGACCTCGCGGCCTCGGCGACGGGCGTCGCTTCGGCCCTCGCCACGGGCAACTACGGCGAGCTGATCCGGCTGCTGATCACGGTGTCTGGGGTAACCGGCGGCTACATCAACGACCGGCTCGCGAAAGACCCGCTGCCCGACGACCAAGCGCGCGCGCCGCTCGCGCAGGCCGTGCGACCGGGGCAGCATCCGAACCGGGCCGGCTTCCTGGCCTATACGCCGGCCGCCGTGGCTTTCCTCGGCAGCGGGGTCGCTCAAAACGCGTCGTCCGAGAACCTCGTCAACGTTTTCGGAGCCGAGGTCAACGCGGCCGGCATGGGCGACATCATTGGAGGCACCGCGATGCTGGCGGGGTTTGGCGCCGCCATCATGATGCGCGACCCGCGTACCGGCAAGATCGTGGATCGCATCGCTGGTTCCGAGGTGAAGGTCGAACCGCAAAGCGGGCTTCTGCTCGACCGCGAAGGTCAACCCCTCCGGGTTCCGGCCTGGCATGTGCCCGACCTCGTGGTGAAGGATGGCGACCGCGCACGCCATATGAACGTGTTCGAGTTCGCAAGCCTGCCGGTGGCCGAAAGACCCGAAATCCGAGAGGTTCTGATCCGCAAGCCCGTCACCATCGACGTTCTCAACAACCTTCGCAACGCGACGGTCACCGGTTTCGACCGCCTCTCGAAGGCCGTCAAGGGTCGTCCCAAAGCCAGGTCGAAAGGCGATGGCCCCTCGCTGAAGTTCTCGAGGGCCAAGGTCGCCGAGGTCGGTGCCGTCGAGGTCGACGTGAGCCGACTCAGCCAGCGAAAGTCCAAAGAGCTGTCCCGGTTCCAGATCCTGTCGGCCTTCACGACGGTCACTACGTACATGGGGTGGGCGTCGCTGGTCGATCGGGTCACCCGGGCTGATTGGCCGACGATCGGTCAGGGATTGGCGAGCGGGGACGTCTCGAGCCCCATGTTCTGGCAGTCGGTGTTCGAGCTCGGAACCGTCGCCCTGCAGGGATTGGCGACCGGCGCCTATACGATCACGAACGTCCAGTTTGCTCGGTCGCGCTCGCAGGATGCGAAGACTGAGCCTATTCGCGGCGAGCCGACGCAGGATGCATCGGCTCCCACCTCGCGCCGGAATTAGGAGGCCATCGGCATGACGCTCAAGGATGTCAAAGAGTTCGCAGAAGCGACCGAGGAAGCGACGCTGGTCACCGTTCGAGTCGACGGGCAAGACGAGAGTGGCGCCCCGTTTTGGGCGTTCGTCAAGATGACTTTGGATCGTTACCAAGACTTTTTGGGTCAGTCTGGTGGCGGCCACCTTCAAGACTTCGGCGAGATCCTCGCGCACGGTACGGGTCGGGAACCACCGCCCGAAGTCTTGGCGCAGATGCGCGACGAACACGGCTGGCGGAGAACGGGCGAATGAGTGATCCGGCGGACTCCACCACCGAACAGCGGATTCAAGATCTCCTGCAGACCAAGGGCATCCGGCCCGAGGTTACGGTGCGCGCGCTCCGAGACTTCTTCGCGACCGTTCACGCCGAACGGCTGCTCGACTTGAAGCCCCAACCCAAGACTTACCGATTCTATTCGGTACCCCGCGGCCGCCGTCCTTCGAAATAACCGGCCCGAAGAGCGACCCCTCGGGCCGACCCCCATCATCCGACACCGGGCCGGGCGCCGTGACAAGCTCAGTTTCATGTCTCGCGCTTTGAGGATCATTTGCCGTTGCGATGGCGCGGTGGAAGCGTCAGGATGCATGTCTGGCTCAAGCCAGTGATGGAGTTCTCGATGTCACTACCTTCCACGTATTTGCAGATGGTCTCTACCCTGACCGGCGACGGCGCGTTGCGCATGAAGCTGGTCGAACAGGACATGCCGCCGCTGAAGTCGGATCAAGTCCTGATTCAGGTGGAGGCGACCCCGATCAATCCTTCCGACCTCGGGGTTATGTTCGGCCTGGCCGATATCGAAGCGGCCACGTCCTCCGGAACGGGGGTCCGGACGGTCCTGACCGTGCCGGTGCCTTCGATCGGGATGAGGGTCATGAAGGGCCGGATCGATACCCCAGTGCCGGTCGGCAACGAAGGCGCCGGCACCGTGGTCGCCGCCGGCGATGGAGACCTCGCCCAGAGCCTGCTCGGCAAGGTGGTCGCGGTGATGGGCGGGTCGATGTATGGCCAGTACCGGCGTGTCGCCGCGGCCGCCTGTCTTCCTCTGCTTCCCGACCACACCGCTCGAGATGGTGCGTCGAGCTTCGTCAATCCGCTCACGGCTCTGTCGATGATCGAAACGATGCGCTCGGAAGGACACACGGCCTTGGTCCATACGGCCGCCGCGTCGAATCTGGGCCAGATGTTGGTAAAGGTCTGCAAGGCTGACGGCGTAGAGCTCGTCAATATCGTACGCAAGGAAGAGCAGGCTGACTTGCTCCGCAGCCTGGGCGCGAGCCACGTTGTCAACAGCACCAGTGAGCGCTTCATGCCGGAGCTGATCGAGGCGGTGCTGGCCACGAAGGCGACCCTCGGATTCGATGCGACCGGCGGTGGCGGGCTCGCGTCTAGCATTCTTACGGCCATGGAAGCAGCCGCGGCCAAGAGCGGCGTGGGCTACAGCATCTACGGGTCGACCACCCACAAGCAGGTCTACATCTACGGCGCGCTGGACACATCGCCCACGGTGCTGACCCGAGGGTATGGCATGGCGTGGGGCGTCGGTGGTTGGCTCCTACCCAATTTCTTGGCTCGTGCCGGCGCCGAAGTTGGGGCCCGGCTGCGACAACGGGTGGCCCAAGAGCTCACGACGACTTTCGCCAGTCACTACACCGACGAGATTTCGTTGGTCGACGCGCTTCAGGCCGATGTGGCGCGCAGGTACCACGCCAAGAAGACGGGTCAGAAGTTCTTGATCCGTCCTCAAATCTAGCCGTCAGGGGCCCGCCGGGAGACACCGAACCGAAACCAGGGTTCCCGTTTGGTAGCGGACGGGCAGTTTCTTTGCGAAGACGCGAGCGCGCAAAACCAGGGTCAGAATGCACCGCTACCGAGTTGTTTTGCCCACCTATTTCTATCGAAGTGACCGCGTGACGCATCGACGAAAGCCCTCTCCATCCTTCGGGGGATGACGTCAAAATTACGACACTGACCGAACTTTCACTTCTCACGCTTGGCTCGCGGGTTGCTCAGTCAACAGAGCAACATGCGTCAGAGCGTTCCCAAGCAGCAAGGCGTTACCCGCGTCGAACAACTCAATCGAATTCTACGGTCGCTGCAGAGCGCGTCCCCTGATGTGGAGGCCAGTGCGCTGATCTCCGAGGACGGACTCATGATCGCGAGCGCGCTCCCTCAACACCTTGACGAGACACGAGTGGCGGGAATGTCGGCCACTATGCTCAGTCTCGGCACTCGAGCTTCGGAAGAGCTGGAACGTGGTGCTCTGCAGGAGGTCTTGGTTCGCGGGCCCGACGGATACGCGGTCATGCTCGCTGCGGGTTCAGGTACCTTGTTGCTGGCGTTGGCTTCGCGGTCTGCGAAGCTCGGGCTCATTTTTCTCGACATGCGGCGGTCGGTCGCCGAAATCAATAAAGTTCTGTGAGGTCGTGGTGGGCGAGACGATTGCGATTTACGAAGATCAAAACCACCGTAACCTGCTGCTGCCGGACTTCGGCCACGGATTGGCCGTGCAAGCCAATCAGCATCTGATCGTTCATGACTCGGAGGGCATGATCCTCGATCCGGGCGGGCACAAGGTCTACAATAAGGTGCTCTCCGAGACGGGAGCGATCCTGCACGGGGGTCGGCTGCGGTACCTCTTTTTGTCCCATCAAGACCCGGACATCATTGCCGCCACCAACGGATGGCTCATGACCACCGACGCGGACGCCCTCATCTCGAAGCTGTGGGTTCGGTTCGTTCCACACTTCGGACTCGATACGCTGCTCGAGGACCGCCTGCACGGCATTCCTGACGAAGGCATGGTACTCGACCTCGGCGGCACCGACCTGCTCATCATTCCTGCCCACTTCCTCCACGCGTGCGGCAACTTTCAAGTCTACGATCCGGTCTCGAAAATTCTCTACTCTGGAGACCTTGGGGCATCGCTGGGTATGGACTATTACTTCGTGACCGACTTCGACGCGCATATTCAGTATATGGATGGATTCCATCGGCGTTACATGACGTCGAACCGAGCGTTGAAGGCCTGGGCCAACATGGCTCGGCAGCTCGATATTGAAACCATCGCTCCTCAGCACGGAGCCATGTTCAGGGGACGCGACGTGGTTCAGCGCTTCATCCACTGGTGCGAGCAGCTCGAGTGTGGCGTCGATCTGCTCGGTAGCGCGTTCAGGATCCCCGGAAGGTCACCATGAAAACTTCTGTTCTCGATTTCGAAGTCATCCCCGGCGGGAACGTCGATAGAACCGGCCCGTTCACCGCGGCCGACTACGTGCAGCTCGCTGCGTGGGGCGGTCGGTCGGTGGTGTTGCGGATCGGGGGCGCCCATCCCGGCGAAATCGTGATTCGCAGCGGCTTACCCTGGTGGGCGGGAGACGACCAAGGTGAGGGCATCGACGCGTTTTATCGGTTGATTCAGGCGGGAGGCCTGGAAAGCGACGATCCCGTCTCTTGCCGGATCCTCGGTGGAGAGTCGAGACCCCGAAACGTCCAGGGCTCCGCCGAGGCTCTGTTGCTCGAAGCGGCCCAAGAGCTCGACCACCGGCATCGCGACGACAGCCCGGCGGTCACGGTGTTGCCGAAGCGTCGGCCGAGCTCTCCCGGCGTGTCGACGGCCAAGCAGTTCGTGGCGCTCGTCGACGCGGGCGTCGACGCGTTGCTGGGAAAAGACTATCCGCGCGCGTGTGCTGCTTTTTTGGCCGCGAGCAAGTTGAAACCCACCGATCCGACGGTCCGAGCCAACCTCGAGCGCTTGCGGATGCTCGGGTTCAATCCCGAGAGTCCATCATGAGCGCGGTGCTCGGGGTGTGCGGGCTCATCGTGGGGGCCGTTATCGGGTACCTGTGGGCCAAACGCATCGCCGCGGCCCGTTCCGAGCAACTGGCCCAGGCGGTGAGGATGCGCGAAGACGAAGTTCGTAACGTGCGTCTTCAGCTCAGTGGGCTTCGGCGAGCCTACGAGAGAGGAACGGTGTCGGTCGATGTGCCGATGCAGCCCCGGGACGACCGGGTTGCGGCGGTGCTCGAGGAGGTCCGGTCGATGATCGCGCCGCTTGCTGCGCAGGCCGAACGGCAGGCTGCCCTGACGCACCTGTCATTCGGATTCGCGAACCGCGGACATCTTTCCGGCCTGCTCGACGAGATCACGCGCCGAGCCGGCCTGTCGGCCGTCGTTTTGAGCGACGCGGTCGGATTGCCGATCGCCGATGCGGGGACCGACGACGGAGCGGACTCCGGCGAGGCTCTCGCCGCCGCGGCGGCCATCGTGTTGACCTTGACCGATCGGCTCGAGCAGGTCGGGCAACCGGAGTCTCTGAGCCTGGTGGTCCGCGACGTGCGGGGTCGAAGTGTTTTGCACCGGATCTTCGACGTGCACAACGAACGCTTCGTGTTGACGGGTATTGCGGAATCCACGTCCCTCACGCCCGACGCGCTTGACGCGACGCTTCCGCAGCTCCGCCACATCCTACAGAAACCGACGGCAGCGGTCGCGTAGCGGGTCATCGGGCTCCCCCGAGGTCCTGCATCGGCGGGTCGCGGCAGGTTCGTTGTCCAACCCAGCGGGAACCGTTGATCCGGACCCGATTTCTGAGTACCCATCAACCGGTGAAGAACTCGCTGTGCCCTCCCGCTCCATCAGGTTGGTCGACGCTCGTCCTTGGTGGGCTGCTCGGGGTTTTCGTGGCCGGCGGCTGCGCGACAACGACCGCGCCGAAGCCTGCGGCAACCCAGCCTGCGTTGCTGCCGGCGGCGCCCGCGTCGAAGCCGGCCTCGGCGCCCGAGAGCTCTGGGGAATCGAAGATGGCACCCCCGCTGGGGCCCCAACACCCTTTAGATGCGTTGACCGCTCCCGAGTTCGAGGCGATCGTAGAGATTCTCGCGGCCGAGAAAAGGACGACCGAGCAATCGCTGTTCGCCGCCATGATGCTTGAAGAGCCCGCAAAAGAAGTCGTCCTGGCTTGGTCGCCGGGACAACCCATGCCTCGGCGGGCGTTGGTCGTCGTGCGGGAGGGACCGAAGATGTTCGAAGCGCGCGTCGACCTCGTCTCCCGAATCGTGACTTCTTATCGGGAGGTCGCCGGCAAGCAGTCCAGCATCCTCTCGAGCGAATGGCAGGCCGCCGGGAGGATTACCAAGGCAGATCCAAAATGGCAGCAAGCGATCCAGCAGCGCGGCTTGGACGACCCCGACGGCAAGCGCATCGTGTGCTTGCCCCTCAGTTCTGGCTACTTCCGCATCCCGAAACTACAGGGCAAGCGGTTGCTGCGAGTGCAGTGCTTGGACACGGAGGGCGTCAAGGCGAACATCTACCAACGGCCGATCGAGAATTTGACCGCGATTGTCGACCTCAACGCCGGGAAGGTCGTTCAGTTGATCGATGATGGGCCGGTCCCGATTCCGGGCGTGAGCGGCGACTACGACGACGAATCGTTGAAGCCCTTCAAACCGGCCATGAAGCCGATCCACGTGACATTGCCAGAAGGTCCGTCCTTTAGGGTCGATGGCTCCGTCGTAACGTGGGGGCCGTGGCAGTTTCACCTGCGCCTCGATCGGCGCCGGGGCCCGATCGTCTCCCTGGTCCGATTCGCCGGCCGATCGGTAGCGTATCAGGCGTCGCTGTCCGAGATGTGGGTGCCCTACATGGATCCTGGCCGTGGCTGGTATTTCAAGAGCTATTTCGACGCGGGAGAGTATGGGTTAGGGCTGTTCGCGACGCCGTTGGTGGCGGGCATCGATTGTCCGGCGTACGCCCGGTTCTTGGACGGGACGATCGGTCTCGACGACGGCAAACCGGTCCCTTACCCCAAGGTCATGTGCGTCTTCGAGCGTCCTACGCTGAATCCGGCCTGGCGGCACGCCGAGTTCGACGGGGTCTTCAATGGGCGCCCAGCTCGGGAGCTCGTCGTGCGGGCGATTCCAGCGATCGGTAACTATGACTACGTCTTCGACTTTGTCTTCATGCCGTCGGGCGCGATCCGAGTCGATATCGCATCCACGGGTATCGACATTACGAAGGCCGTCGCGGCGGCGACGATGGATGATCCCACGGCAGCGGAAGACACGAAGCACGGAACGCTGATCGCGCCCAACTTGGTGGGCGTGTATCACGACCACTACTTTTCGCTGCGGTTCGACCTCGATGTCGACGGACGCGAGAACCGGTTCGTGCGGGACCGCATTGTGAAGAAGCGTCTACCCCGCCGGCACCCAAGGCGGAGTCTGTGGACGGTGCAGGCGACCCCCGTCAAGCGAGAGAGGGGCGCGATGCTCGACATCGATCTCAAACGGCCGGAGCAGTGGCGCATCGAGAGCACGACCACCAAGAACAGCCTGGGCAATCCGACCGGCTACGCCGTCATGCCGTCTGCCAACGCCTTTTCACAGCTGTCAGCCGACGACTACCCTTTCCGGCGCGCGGGGTTCGCAAAGCATCACCTCTGGGTGACACCGTACGACCCTCAAGAGCTCTACTCTGCTGGGGACTATCCGAATCAAAGCACCGGCGGGGATGGCTTGCCGGCGTGGACGAAAAAGAACCGATCGATCGACAGTGAAGATCTCGTGGTATGGTACACGCTGGGGTTTCATCATCTCACGGCGGCTGAGGATTGGCCGGTGCTTCCCTCGCACCCGAAGTCCGTAACGCTTCGGCCGTTTAACTTCTTCGACCGCAGCCAAGTGATCAATCTGGCGCCCTGACATCATGACCCAACATTTCGACATCACCACCAAGTCCTACGCCCGCTTCACGTTTGATAGAGACGGGCCGGTGCTGACGGCGGCCATCACGTCGGACCATCCGGTCAATGGCGTCGATGCGGTCATGCACGACGAGCTCGCGACCGTATTCACCGACCTGCAGCTCGACACCTCGAGCGACATCATCATCCTCACCGCCAAAGGGCGGGCCTTCTGCGCGGGGGGAGACATGGACTGGTTCGAGGACCAGATCGCGAACCCGAGCAAGTTCAGGGCGATCGCTTGGGATGCGAAGCGGATCGTTTCGTCCATCCTCGACATGGAGAAGCCCATGATCTGCCGGCTCAACGGACCGGCGGCAGGACTGGGGGCGACCATCGCACTGTTATGCGACATGATCGTGGCCGACGAAGGCGCCTTGATCGGCGACCCCCACGTGAAGGTTGGCCTGGTCGCGGGCGACGGAGGGGCGGTGATCTGGCCTCAGCTGATCGGCTTCGCGAAGGCCAAAGAGTTGCTCATGACCGGCGATATGCTGAAGGCAAAAGAGGCGCAGGCGCTCGGGCTGATCAACTATGCGGTCCCTACCGGCGAACTCGACGCGAAAGTGGCCGAGCTCGTGCGCAAGATCCAGAACAACCCCAAGTGGGCCGTGCGGTGGACCAAAGCCGTCACCAACATCCCGCTGCGCACGTTGGCGGCTCAGCTGATGGATGCCAGCGTCGGTTGGGAGAGTGTTTCCAACTATCTCGAAGATCGCAAAGAAGCGGTGCGGGCGTTCAAGGAGAAGCGTCGCCCCGACCTCAAGGGCGATTGAAAAACGATGACGTACTTTACCTCTGAGCCCGACCACATCACCGAGATTCGTCGACAGCTTCAGCGCTTCGTGGCCGAGCGAATGCCGCGAGAAAGGCGAATCCAGTGGGACAAGAACCACACTTGGGACCGGGAGCTGTTCAAGGTCATCGCCGATATGGGCCTCATCGGGCTCACCATCCCCGAGGCGTACGGCGGCTCCGGCCAAGACCTGGTTGCCGCGGCGGCGGTGATCGAAGAGCTCTGTCAAGGCGGTACATCGATGGCGGGCCCGTACATTCACGCGGCTTTCTACGGCGGTATGAACATCTCGGAGAACGGTTCGGAGGCTCAGAAGCGAGAGCTGTTGCCCAGGCTGGCGCGGGGCGAGATGTTCCTGTGCTACGGCCTTTCCGAGCCGAACGTCGGTGGCGACCTCCCGAGCGTCGAGACTCGAGCCGAGATGGTCGGCGACGACATCGTCATCAATGGCACCAAGCGGTGGTGTACTGGAGCCGACTGGTCGGACTACATCTATTGCTTGGTGCGGTCGGGACCGGAGAGCGAGCGATACCGCAATTTATCCTTCGTCTTGGTGCCAACCGACGCGCCGGGTGTGACGATGCAGGATATCGAGCACGTCAATCTGCGGTATACCGCGAGCCAAGACGTCTACCTCGAAAACGTGAAGATACCGAAACAGAATATCGTCGGGGGCCCTGACCGGTGGAATCGAGGCTGGGACCTGTTGGCGGGCCGCGCCCTCGATGTGGAGAAGATCGAGATTACGGCCGTGGCCTACGGCGTTGCTCGGATGGCGGTCGATGAAGCCTGGCGGTACGCGCAGGAGAGGGTGCAGTTCGGCAGAGCCATCTCCAAGCACCAGGCCATTCGGCACAAGCTCGTCACCGCTAAGACCAAGCTTCAAGCTTGCCGGCACATGCTGTATCACGCGGCCTGGCTTGCGAACGAAGGTCTGCCTTGCTCGGTCGAAACATCGATGGCGAAGCTGTTTTGCGGCGACGTGGGGGTCGAAATTGCGATCGCCTGCCAGCAGGTCATGGGGGCCTACGCTCTGTCGGATGACTACGATCTCGAACGATGCGTACGTGACCTATTAGGGATGCCCATCGTCGGCGGGTCGTCCGACATGCAGAAGAATAACCTGGCGAGCCTGCTCAAGCTCTGAGGCGAACGTTTGGGTCCGCCTGCTACTCATCCTGTGAGTACGGGCTGCTCCGTACGAGGGAGAGCCGGCGCATCGAGAGCGCCGTCTCGCCCACCGTCATCGTGGCCGGCGAAACGGTGCCCATCACCGGCGCTGATCTCGACAGCGTGACGGCGGTCCAGGTCAACGGGCAAAGCGTGGCCTTTACGGTTGCGGGCACACCGGCTCAGCTCACTATCTCGATTCCATCGTCGCTGCTGGCGCAGGATTGTTCGACGGTGGTGGAGCTCACCGTCGAGACCGCTACCGGTCGTTCCGACTCGGAGACCGTGACCATCGAGCGACCGGTCTCGAGGTTACCGCGGCCAACGCCTTCGGGGTGCTCGGTCCCCTGCCCGATTAGCTGGTATCGAGACGTCTTCTTCGAGGCGACGACGGTCGCTTCAAACGATGACGATATCTGCGTCGACAACGCGGAACGCGCATGTGGTGGGGTTGCCGCAGGGACCGGGAGGTCCAAGTCCGCGGTCAACCGGTGGACGTTATCAGTGGTACCGGCAGCTGCGCGAGTCCTCTGACTTCGTCGACGACAACCGAGTCGATCGAGCTCGACGGCGACTTCGAATTCAGGGGGAGCTACCAATGAACGGCCGCTTCGTGGCTCGAAGCCATCTCTAGAGCGCCGATTCACTTGGATCGCACTATTGTCGCTGGTTCTCACCCCGTCTGCTCGCCGCGCCGCCTTCGGCTTTCGTCGGTTGCGTATTCCCGATACGCGCCCTCCTCACGCGACGACCCGACTGGCCGATTCCGGCGCGACAACAGAACGCTCCAAGTGAATCGGCGCTTTAGTGTCTTAGCGAGGCTGCGCCTCAAACGCTCGAGTTCATTCGCGATTCCGTGCTGGC
>CAZFIV010000124.1:0-20978 GCA_964519665.1 uncultured Myxococcales bacterium | reverse complement strand
CCGCGATGTCGGCGACGCTGTAGCCGACCTGCAACACAACTTCCGCCGTGCCCCCAGCGAACCCGAAGAAGGGCGCCATGAAGGCGATCGGATAGAAGCCCCACGTCGCGAGGAGCAGCAGCTGCGTGTTTCGCAGCAGCACCTTGGTGCGTGCGTCGTTGTTCTCCGCGGCCTTACCGAGCTGCGCCCACAGCACGTACACGATGTACGCGAAGGGAATCGAGGACGCCGTGCCCCAGATGGCTCGAGTCACGTTGTCGGTCGCGACCTCGCCGGGATAGCCGAGCAGAATCATCGCTGCGGACGCGATGACCAGCTTGGCCATCAATGGACCGCGCGTCTGGGCCGACAGCGCGAGGACCGCGACCAGCTCGGCGACGAGCAGGGGAACGGTCAACAACCAGTCAACGTAGCGGTATGCATCGTTGAAGGGCTTGCCACTCGCGACGTACGTTCCAGCCGCTGACAGCTCGTAGGCGGCCTCCCAGCTGTTGAAGATGCGCCAGTAGTGGTAGCCGGCAATCCCGACCACCAAGGCTGACATGATCAAGGCCGGCCGAAACTTCGGCGCCACCTGGCCCCGGGCCATGACGAAGAACGCAAACGACCCCAGCATGGCGGCGATGCTGAGGGAAAGCATGTTGTAGACGAGTTCGAATGCTCCTGCACTTAGCTCTGGCATGTCTTATCTCCTTCGACTTGCAGTGAAGTCTTGAACAGCTCTTGCGCAGAATGGTGGCGACTTTCAACGTGATTTTGATTCGAAAACTACCCATAACTTGCTCATGAATTGTGCCGAGTGCGACTTGAATCGCGGTCGAACAGAGCCGAGGTTCTCGTCGTGAGGGATACGACGGAGTCTGAAGCGGCGGTGTACCGCATTGGCGCCGTGGCGCGGCTGACGGGGCTGTCGGCCAACACGATCCGCACCTGGGAGCGCCGGCACGGGGCGGTCGAGCCGATGCGAACGAAGGGCGGAGGGCGCCTGTACTCCGACGCCGATGTGGAGCGTCTGCTGCTGTTGAAGCAGCTCACGGACAAAGGGGACGCGATCAGCACCTTGGCCGAGCTCGGGACGTCGGCGCTTACGGGGCGTCTTCAGCGCCAGGAGAGTCGAACGCCTCCGGTGCCTAGCGGCGGTCACCTGGGGGTCGCGCTGCTCCATCGCAGCCTAGGGTCGGCGCTCGCCGGGGACCCTTCCGGGCCTTTTGTTTGGGACGTGCGCGTCGACTCGGCGACGGTGGCCGGTTTCATTGCCGGCGTGACAGCGTCTCCGGACCTCGATGCCGTCATTTTGGACCTCTCACTGCTCGGACCGGAGCCAGAGGCCGCGTTCGAAGACTGTATGGAGGCCACATCAGCGGACGTCGCGCTGGTCACCTATCACTTCGCGGCCCGTAAGCAGCTCGACAAGCTCGTTGCCGCCGGGGCCCGGGTCGTTCGAGCGCCGGTGGAGGTCGACGAATTGAAGCGACTGGTCCGCGATCAGGTGTTCGCCCCCCGGCGTGCCTCCGACGCTTCACCTCTCTCGAACGAACGCGTTTTGCAGCCTGCGGCCCCGCGTTACTCGGAGCGACAGCTTCAGCAACTGCGGATTGCCCAACCGAGCGTCGAGTGCGAGTGCCCACATCACCTGGCTCAGCTCGTCGAGACCCTGGTGAGCTTCGAACGGTACAGTGCGAGCTGCGCCGCGCGCTCTGTGAAGGACCGCGAGCTTCATCGCGCGCTCGAAGTGGGGACCGCGCGGGCGCGCAGCATCATCGAAGAGCTGCTCGACCTCGTCGTGACACACGAAGGGATCGTGGTCTGACCCAACGTGTTCAAAAGATGTTCAGAGAGGACCGGCGCTCGCCGCGGCCCGCGAAGCGCCTACGCGGAGCGGCGCACGCGGTCACGCGGAGCGGCTACGCGGAGCGGCGCACGCGGTCACGCGGAGCGGCGCACGCGGTCACGCGGAGCGGCGCAGGCGGTCGAGATTCAAATGGGTTCGCGGCTCCTGCTCGGCGTCCTGACCTCGGTCGCTGAGCGCTGGGTGGCTGTGGGCTCGGTCGCTGTGGGTGATCAGGCGAGCGCCTCGATTCTCGAAAACATAGGCGCCGATCCATTGGAACAGAACGAAGACTCGATTCTTGAATCCGACGAGGAAAAACAGGTGCACGAAGAGCCACGCCAGCCACGCGGGGTATCCCGTAATGGTCGTGCCGAGGATGTCGGCGACGGCACGTCGGCGCCCGATGGTCGCCATCGAACCTTTGTCGCTGTAACGAAAGGGCTTCGTCGACTTTCCGTCGATGTGGCGCAGAATCTTTCGAGCGACGTAGCGTCCCTGCTGCATGGCGACCGGAGAGATGCCGGGGAGGGGACCCTCGTCGGTGTCGAACCGCGCGATGTCGCCGATGGCAAAGGCGCGGGGGTTCCCTGGCAACGAGCAATCTTGGTTGACGACGATCCTCCCGGCTCGGTCCTTGGGCACGTCGATGCTTTCGGTAAGGGCACTCGCCCGGACGCCCGCGGCCCACACGACGGTCTCCGCCTCGATGATGCCATCGTCGAGATGAACGCCTCGGTCGTCGATGTTGCGCGCCATTCGGTTGAGGACGACCTCGACCCCCATCGCCTCGAGCGCGCGCTTCGCCTCGCGCGAGCTCGCCTCACTCATCCCTGGGAGCAGCCGATCTCCGCCTTCGATCAGCACGACCCGAACCTCGCCTTGCTGGATTCGCCGAAAATCACCGGACAGGATGCTTCGAGATAACTCGACCATCGCGCCGGCGAGCTCGACGCCGGTCGGGCCGCCCCCGACGATGGCCAGCGTCAGCTCTTTCTTCCGCTCGAAGGTGTTCGCCATGCGCTCGGCGCGTTCGAAGGCGAGAAGAATCTCTCGACGAATCTCTGTTGCGTCCTCGACCGACTTGAGCGGCGGCGCGTGCGCGCGCCAGTGGTCGTTGCCGAAGTACGCCGGCCGCGCGCCCGCGGCGATGACGAGGTAGTCGAAGTCGAGCGAGCCACCGTCGTCGAAATCGATACGGCGGTTGTCGAGGTGGACCGCGGAGACGCTGCCGAGGAGCGTTTGGAGATTGTCCTTGTTCCGCAAGACGGAGCGGATCGGGATAGCGATTTCGGCGGGAGAGAGCCCCGCCATCGCCACCTGGTACAGGAGCGGCTGAAACAGGTGGTGATTCGACCGGTCGACCAGTGTGACCCGTACCGGCTGGCCGGCGAGTGCTTTCGCAGCTTCCAGCCCCCCGAAGCCGCCCCCGATGATCACGACATGCGGCCGACCGTCGTTGGTGGCTCCATGTCGTGCCGCTTCTTCGCGCGTTTTCATGCTCGGTCTTATAGTGACGACGACGCGCCGTTCCAGCGCGTTAGTGATCTGCCGGTGCGATCGGTGCTCACACCGAGTCAGTTCTTGGCTTGCTGGCTCGGCGACGACCACCGGGAGGCGAATCCGTCGGTACGGACTGCAGCATGAGTTCGAGCGCACGCACTGAAATCGCGTTTTCCCGAAGGAGCAAGGCCACTGAGGCGATCAGCATCACCAGCGCTGCGCCGAAGCTGACCTGCCCGGTCGGCTCGAGCCCGAAGAACAGCGCCGTCATACTGGTCGCGGCCAGCATGAAGGAAGCGGCGCCGCATATCTGCATCCATCGGATGAGGCGCAAACGCTCCCTCAGGTTTTGGATCTGACCCAAAATGAGGTCGTCATCGCTCGTTCGCCACTCGTGACAGAGACTACGAATCAGTGATGCCAACGCGAGGAATCGGCCATTGTACGACAGATACAGCAAGCTGACCGCTGGGAACAGCAACGCGGGTACGGTGAGTCCGAGTTCCATTCTTCGGTCGTAGCGAGCGAGACCCCCCGATGCACGCGCAGCGCCGGCTCGGCAATCCAAGTTGCGCATCGTGCGCCCGAAGGCGCACTCCGAATGCTGCGGCCCAGGGAATGCTGCGGCCCAGGGAATGCTGCGGTCCAGGGAATGCCGCGGCCCAGGGTTAGTATGGTCTTGGTCGGCAGCGCTCCTCGTGGATCAGTCTTTGAATATGCCGACCGTTTACCTTTGCCGCGGGTCCGACTGTCGAAAACAAAAACTGAAGCGCGGAGTGCTGCTCGCGTTCACCGGGGACTGCCCGGTCGTCACTGTCGACTGTCAGAAAGTGTGCAAGGCGCCGGTGGTGGGCGTGGACTTCGGCGCTGGTCCTCGATGGTTCAAAAAGATGGACTCGGAGGCTGCTCTGTCAGCCCTCAGTGTCTACCTGCGAACGGGACAGCTTCCTGCGCCGCTCGCCGAGCGAGAGAAGACCAAGCGCGCCGGCCGGTTGCGTGAGTGAGCCTTCGGGTGGCCTCAAGACGCTCGCCGAACGGCTGGCGACGTCTCGAGCCGCGCGCCGGCCGCCGGTGACATCAGCAGCTCGAGCTCTTCGACATGTCGCTGCTCGGCATCGATATGATCTTCAAGCATGTTTCGGAGCGCGGTGTCGTCGTGGGCGAGCTCGAGAGCTCGTTCGTAGCACTTCAACGCTGCGCGCTCGAGGTGCAGGGCATCGCCGAGCATGCCTTCAATGGTTTCGGACATGCGTATCGGCCCGACCTCGACGGTGGGAACACCGCCAAGGGCAACGATTTTTTGACCAAACTTACGCGCATGCTCGCGGGCCTCTTCGGCAAGGTGACTAAAAAACGGAGCCATCTGCAAACGCCACAGGCCACGAACCTCCATGGCTTGGTGGTCACTTTGCATCATCAGCGCATGCTCGATCCGCATCGCTTCGTTCAGGGTTTCGATAATAGCGTGTCGATTCTTCATGAGTCGTCTCCCAGCCGAGCCTTTGGTGGTCGGCGGAACGGGATTCAAGGGCGTAAGCCCGCGAGATGACTCGGCTAGTGATTCTGCAAATCGTTCTCGAAGAGTCGATGGCACCGAGAGAAATCGCTCGCGGCGCGCGGCTGAGCCCGCATCCGTTCGAATCCGCTGGTGGCTTCCAAACAGTGACCCTCATTTCACAGGGCGAGATTGCTTCCTCCGAGCCGGCGTCTATAAACAGCCTCGATGACGCCCACCATCGCCCAGTTACTGGCCCTGAGCTTTATCGCTGCGGTCGTTGGTCTCTTGGCCCTGATTTGGTCGATCGCCCGACATCAGTTCTCGCACCTCGAGGAAGCGAGTCGAGTGATCTTTCGGCCGGGGGAAGAGGGATATGCCGAGGACCCCACGGCTCAACGCGAGGCGCTGCAGAGGTCGGTCTCCACCGGCCAACCACCCGCTCAGCCTTCATCAGACGCCGACATCCAAGCTCGACTCGATGCCGACCGCTCGTCCCGGGCGCCAGTGCTGGTCTTCACGGCATCGGCCATTGTTTGGCTCGTCGTCGGCTCGATGGCGGGCTTGGTGGTCTCGTTGAAATTCAACTTGCCCGACTGGCTGACCGCGAGCCCCGCGCTGACCTTCGGACGGCTTCGGCCGGTCCATCTGAACGTGGTGGCGTATGGCTGGCTGTCGATGGCGGGTATGGCGACGGCCCTGTGGTTGCTGCCGCGAACGCTGAGGACGACCCTGCGGGGCGCACCATTCGCGGTCGCTGGAGCGCTTCTTTGGAACGTGGGTATGGTCGCGGGCGTTGCTGCGCTCCTGTCTGGCTGGACGGACGGCACCGAGTGGCTGGAGTTTCCTTGGCCGCTCGACGGCTTCTTCGTGGTCGGAGGTGGACTGACCGGCGTTCCCCTGTTGCTCACCCTGCGCCACCGGCAGGTCGAGCACCTTTACGTCTCGACCTGGTATATCGCCGCCGCACTGGTGTGGTTTCCCATTCTGTTTGCGGTTGGCAATTGGCCCGGAGTGCACTTCGGGGTCGAGCACGCTCTCGTGAACTGGTGGTTTGCCCACAACGTTCTCGGCCTCTGGTTTACACCGCTTGGACTCGCGGCAGCGTATTATCTTATTCCGAAAATCGTTGGTCGCCCCATTCACAGCTACCAGCTATCGCTGCTCGGATTCTGGGCCCTCGCTCTGTTCTATAGTCAAGTTGGTGTCCACCATCTCATCGGGGGGCCGGTGCCCCGATGGGTCGTCACGCTGTCGATCGTGACGAGCGTAGCGATGGTCGTTCCCGTGATCGCGGTCGCCGTAAATCATCACCTCACCGTCCTGGGACGTTTCAGAGCGCTGTTTCACTCGCCGGTGCTTCGCTTTGTCGTAGCGGGAGCGATGCTGTACACGCTGGCCAGCATCCAGGGTTCGTTGCAGTCCATTCGAGCCGTCAATACGCTGACCCACTTCACCCACGCGACGGTGGCGCACGCACATCTCGGCGCCTACGGATTTGCGAGTTTTATCTTTTTCGGAGCGGTCTACTTCTTCATGCCCCGGGTGACGGGGACGGAATGGCCATACAGACGGCTGATAGACTGGCATCTGGGGCTCGCGCTGGCCGGCTTCGGCATCTACTTCGTCGCCCTCACCATTGGTGGTGTCCTACAGGGGCTCGCGATGCTGGACGCCGCGCAGCCGTTCATCGCGTCCGTCGACGTCACCAAGCCCTATCTTTGGGGACGGACGGCCGGCGGCGCCCTAATGACCGCTGCTCATCTCCTGTTCGCGGGTCATGCGGCGGCGGTGTTCTGGAAGGTCGGTCAGCGCCCATCGCTCGCTACGGGTCAAAAGGAGGCCTTGGTTTGATCATCTCTGCGCACCGAACCTCTCGAGAAGCGCTCGGCATTGTCTTGGGAGCCGCGGGCATCCTCGTGTTCGCCGGGTTTATGCTCGTCGCGGCGCCCTACCTGCAGCTTCAGAATGCTCCCATTCCTGACGGACTCGAGCCCTATACCGAGGCGCAGGCTCGAGGGCGTGCGGAGTACGTCAACTTGGGCTGCGTCTACTGCCATAGTCAGCAGCCGCGTGACCCGAGCGTTGCGCCCGATGATCAGCGCGGTTGGGGTCGGCCCAGCATCCCCGCCGACTACACGTACGACTACCCGCACCTGTTGGGCACGATGCGGACAGGGCCCGATCTACTCAATATTGGTGTGCGGCAACCTTCGCAGGCGTGGCACTTGCTTCATCTGTACCAGCCGCGGGCGCTCGTTCGTGGAAGTATCATGCCGGCCTATCCGTTCTTGTTCGAAGTCAAAGAAGAGGCTGAGGCCGGTGATGTGGTGGTGGAGGTTCCAGACCCCTACGGCCCTCCCACGGGCGTGGTCGTCGCCAAGAAAGCGGCGCTCGACCTGACCGCTTACCTGACGGGGCTGGACCGAACCTATCCCGTCGAAGCTGCGCTGAGCGCAGAAAAGAGCGAGTGATATGACGGTCGACGAGTCCACATCGAGTGACGGCCTCAATCGGCGTGCGTTCGAGAGGGAGGGTCGCGAGCCGCGCGAGCTCCCGCGGGGCCTGCCGATGCTTGTCGCGGCGCTCACCGGAGCGATCGGCGGATGGGGTGCGACCTACCTTTGGTATGAGGCCGGCGACGGCTCTGACTTGCTGCTCGGCGACGGCCGCTCGGCCCTCTTGGCACCGCCTTCCGAGGAGCGAGCGGCAGATGTGCCGGCAAGGGTCGACGGCGCCGCCATCTACGCCGCGCGGTGTGTCGCCTGCCATCAGTCGAACGGCGCGGGAGTCGCCGGGGTGTTCCCGCCGCTCGCGAAGAGTCGATGGGTTCTCGGTGACGCCCGTCAGTCGGTGGGCATCGTCCTGCAGGGTCTACAAGGCGAGATCGAGGTACAGGGTCAAAAGTACAACGGGGTCATGCCCGCGTTTCGTGAGGTGCTGACCGATGCCGAGCTGGCCGCGGTGCTGACCCACGTTCGTAGCAGCTGGGGCAATGACGCGCCGCCCGTCGACGTCGAACTCGTCGAGCAGCTCCGGGCCGAGCTCGAGGGTCAGGGATGGATAGAGGGCGGTGAAGGGGCCCGCGCGCTCGCGCCGTGAACATGTCGGCGGCGGAGGACCCGCAGGTCAACCTGCTGCGGGTCGAGGGTATGTGGTGCACGAGCTGCGCCCGCGCCGTCGAAAAGTCGCTTCGCCGCATGGCCGGCGTGTCGGACGCACAGGTCAGCTTCGCGACGAAGGTCGCGGTCGTCCAAGGCCGAGTTTCCCTTCCTGACTTGACCCGGGTCGTACGGCAAGCCGGGTACGAAGCCCAGTCGTGGACGCCGTCGGTAGGGATCGCGCCGCTCGACGAGACCGTGTTGCTGGGCCTCGGGATGCGGGTGGCGGTGGCCGTCTTTTGCACCATGTGGGTCATGATGCTGCAGCTGGTGCTTTATGTCGGTCAGTTGCCGCACGAAGAGGCCCGATGGGTCGCGGTCGGCGCCGGCATCCTGGCGACGCCGGTGGTCTTCGTGGCGGGCGGTCGCATCATCTTGGCCGGGTACCGGACGCTCCGCGCGCTGGTTCCCGGCATGGACACCGTGGTGGCGTTGGGGGCGCTGAGCGCCTGGACGCTGTCGATCGCCGAGCTGATGAGCGGATCGAGCGACGTTTGGTTCGACACGGCCGCCATGCTGATCACGCTGTTGCTGGTTGGTCGCCTCTTACAGGCGCGTGTGCAAGCGCGCGGCGACGCGGCCGTCGCGGAGGCGCTGGGCGACACACCGGAGCGCGTGTGCCGCGTCGTGGATGGTCATTCGGTCGAGGTCGAGGCTCGGGCGCTCCGCATGGGAGACCGGGTCTCGGCGGCCTGCGGTGACACGCTCGCGGTCGATGGTGTCGTCGTGGCCGGGTCTGCCTCCATCGATCGTGCGGCGCTGACCGGCGAATCGGTACCCGCGCTCGTGCAGTCCGGCGCCCTCGTCTTCGCGGGCGAACGCCTGCTCGCGGGGGCCATCGAGCTTTCGGTGCAGGCAACGGTGGGCATTCGGCGTATCGATGGGCTGCGCGAGCAGGTCCGCAATGCTCTGGGTCAGCGATCTGAATTGTTGTCGACCGCCGACCGTTTCGCAGAGCGACTGATACCCGCGGTGGTGGTCATCGCTTTGAGTGTGGGGGTGCTCGTCGGGGTGAGCACCGGCGACGTATCGCAAGCGGCCCTTCGTTGTGTGACGGTGCTCGTCGTCACGTGCCCGTGCGCGATCGGACTCGCGGCGCCGTTGGCATTGTCGGTCGCGGTCAGCGCGGCGGCCCGGCGGGGCATCGTTTTTCGGAGCTACGACGCGCTGGAGCGGGCCGCGACCGTGGACACGATCGTGTTCGACAAGACGGGGACCCTGACCGAAGGCCGGGTATCGCTCGTGGGGTTCGAGTCCGCGTCGGGCGGGTATGACGAGGCGTTGCAGGCGGCGGCCTCCGCCGAGTGGGGTATCGAGCATCCCATCGCGTCGGCCATTCGCGAGGCTGCCCGGCAGCGTGGCATTGCGCTCGACTCCGCCGGTAGGCGCGCCGTCATGCCTGGACAAGGCGTCACATGGGTCCGACCGGATGGGCGAGAGGTTCGTGTAGGTCGCCCGGAGTGGGCGCTCGGCGACGCGTCGGATGTCGCGTCTAGCGCTGCGACCGGGCCCGCGGACGGTGCCGCTCCTCGGACCCCGACGAGCAACGTATTGGCAGAGGTCGCCGTTCACGTGAGCGGGGGACCCGCAGGGCGCTGGATGGTTCAAGACCGCCTCCGGCCCGATGCGCAGTCCGCTCTCGATGAGCTGCGGGCCGCAGGCTTCACGGTGTCGATGTGGTCCGGAGACGCCGCCGGTCCGGCGGCGACGGTGGCCGACACCCTGGGTATCTCGGACGCTCGCGCCGAGCAGAGCCCGGAGGACAAAGCGGACGGAGTGCGGGGACTCGCCGCGAAGGGGCTTCGCGTGGCCTTCGTAGGCGACGGGGCCAACGACGCGCCCGCGCTGTCAGAGGCGTATCTGGGCGTCGCTTCGGTGGGCGCGGTGGAGGCCGCGATGTCGGCGGCACCAGTGGTGTTGCTGGGCGGCGGCGTGCGCGCAGTAACCGTGGGGCTGTCGCTCGCGCGCTCGACGCGTCAGATCGTGCGACAGAACCTGGCCTGGGCGCTCGTCTACAACCTGGCCGCCCTCCCGCTCGCTGCGACGGGTCTGATCTCGCCGGTCGTCGCCGCTGGAGCCATGCTCCTGAGCTCGCTGACCGTGGCCGTCAATGCCGCCCGCCTCTCGACCGGGCGGTAGTCGTGGCGGTCGCGGTGCGGCCCGCGGTTCGATGGTTCAGAGGTGCTCGCGAAAGACCGCGGCCATGCGTTCGATGCCGTTGGTCATCGCTTCGGGGGTCGCGTTCGAGAAATTGAGTCGAAGCGTGTTCTTGCCGCTGCCATCGGGGAAGAATGGCTGCCCCGGTACGAACGCTACGTTCTTTTCGATGCACTTGGTGAAGAGGTCTCGAGCATCGATCGACTCGGGAAGCTTGACCCAGATGAATAGCCCACCTTTCGGCTTCGTCCAGGATAGGCCAGGGGGGAACAGCGATTCCATCAGCTGGAGCATCAGGTCTCGCCGTTGGCCGTAGACGTCGACCATCCGTCCGATGTGTTGATCGATGAATCCGTCTTGTACCACGCGGGTCACGACCATCTGCGCGAAGGTGCTCGAATGCAGGTCGACGCCCTGCTTGGCTTGAACGAGCAGCCGAATGATCTCGACCGGGCCGACGATCCACGCCAAACGGAAGCCGGGGCAGAGCTCCTTCGAGAAGCTGCCCAGGAACAGCGTGTTGCCTCGCTCGAGGAAGCGGTCTTCCGGCTGGCCCAAGTTCTTTCCGTCGAAGGACTGAAGGGCCGCAAGCGGGGTGCCTTCGTACCGCAGCTGCCCATACGGGTCATCTTCGACGATCGGTACGCCGTAGCGGTCGGCGAGAGCCACGATGGATTGCCGACGGGGGGCGCTGGTGGTGACCCCGGTCGGATTGTGGAACGTCGGGATCACGTACAGCGCCTTCGCCCCCCGACGAAAGGAGCGTTCGAGGTCGTCGGGAAGGATGCCCTGGTCGTCGGTACGGATACTATCGTAACGAGCGCCGTAGATATCCCAGGCTTGCATCATGCCCAAAAAGGTCGGGCTCTCGACGGCGACCGTCTCCCCGGGCGTGATCAACACCTTGCCGATCAAGTCGAGCGACTGCTGGGAGCCCGAGGTGATCATGATGTTGTCGACCCTGCAGGGCACTGAGCGCATCTGCATTCGACCAACCAACCACTCCCGCAGTCCGATGTATCCTTCGGTCGGATGATACTGAAGCGCGCGAGCCGCGTCGTCGCTCTGCATCAAGGCGACGGTCGCTTCTTTCACCCGTTCGGTTGGAAAAAGCTCAGGCGCCGGCAGTCCGCCAGCGAATGAAATAACCTCTGGCCGCTGAGTGACCTTCAGAATCTCGCGAATGACCGAAGGTTGCATCCGCGAGATCCGGTCGGCGGTGCGGCCAGACCAGTGAGTTGTCATGTTACACCTCCCGACGACTGTGCGTCGTTGTCCGAACAATGACACTGTTCTGATAACACGAGTGTTGCTCCAGCCCAATTGCCTCTTAGGCTTGCAAGGCGTCTTCGCCGCCGCACTGCGGCGTAGGCCGTGGGCACCACCTCGCCGGCGAGCGTCGAGCTCGACCCCGTGCCTCCGACGACTCTACTCAAAGGAGTAATCGACGAACCGATGGCGCTGACTGACCGTAGCCGTCAGTCCAGGCCCGTGGAGGCCTCGAACAGCTGTTCGAGCAGACTCTTTAGAAAGACGCGCGACAGAGTGATGCCTACCTGGTCGACGAGATCATCGATCGCGGTCACGAAGCTGGTCGCATCGGAAAACCGGTCTTTCGCTTCCGGCGCCAGCGCCTTGATCAGGACGCGTTTCAGGGCCGGGTGGAGGTCGGGACGATAGCGGTCGATAGGGACTTCGAAGGTCCCTCGTGAGAGGGTGTCGATGATCTTGGCCTCGTTGGCGTGGCTGAAGAGCCGGCGGCCCGAGATGAGCTCGTACAGGACGATCCCGACGGCGAAAATATCGGTGGCGGGGCTCACCGGTCCCCCGCGAGCCTGCTCGGGGGCGATATAGGCGGCCAGCCCGCGACCGGGCCCGACGGTGAGACCACGGGGCGATCGGCGCCGGGTGCTGACGAGCCGAAGGCCGAAGTCGGTAAGACGAACGCTGCCGTCAGAGGTGACGATGATATTGGTGTGGCCCAAGTCGCCGTGCCACTGGCCCTGGTCATGGGCGTAGGCGAGAGCAGCCAGTGCGCGTCGCACGATGAAGAGGGCGACGTCGGTGGGAAATCCCATCTGCTGGCGGGCGCAGCGACCCAGAACGTGGAGCAAGCTGTATCCCGGAACCAGGGGCGTTGCGACGTAGCTTCGGTTTTCGAGGGACCCGAAGTCCAAGACCGGAACGACGTCCGCGTGCCGAAGTACTGCGTAGAAACCTGCAGCCTTCACAAACTCGTCATGCGCACCATCGCTCAGCGGACGGGTTCGACGTAGGGCTACGACCCGCAGATGGCCCCCCGGAGGAAAGTACGTCGCACGCAGCAGCTCGACGCTGGCGCGAGCGCAGATCGGCTGTTCGACGACGAAGGGCCCGAAGGCCGGATGACCGAGGGACTGCATACGGTACTTGTCGGTCAGGATACCAACCGTTGTTCGTTGGAGCACGACCGCGCAGCCACGGACTTCTATTGCGTGGATTCCCGGGGTCTCGAACCGGCGGTCTCGAGTATCCGACGAGGTCGTACATCAGAGCTACGGCTTTCGCTGGGCGTTGTGCCCGTGTAGTGATGACGGCGACCGTGAACGCCGTATTGCTCACCCTCTTCGGATCGAGGTTCACGGCCCGTGGGCCGGTCGCTACCCTGGTGGGTGCTGCTGTCGCGTTGTCAGCCATTCCGGAGGCCCGAGGCGACACGCCGGCCGATACCGCAGTGGACGCGGAGGTCAGCGGGCAGCCGCTGGCGGCGAGCCCGGTCGAGGTCGTTCGGGTCGCCATCCCGACGTTTCGGGGCCGCAAGGGAGCCGCGTGCGCCGGGCAGATCGCAGAATCGCTTCGGTCGGATCTGAAGATCGTGCGGGCGCCGCGAAGCCGGCCGGCCCCCGACTCGCGATTCGAGCCGCTCGCGAAGTGGCTCACCGAGTCGGCAGCCGCTTCCAGCGAAGAAGGGGACGCATCCGAGGTCGCCGATGTCTGGCTCGTGGGTCGAATCCTGCCCGGCAAAGTGATCGTGGAGGTTTACGACGTCGAGAAGAAGCGCCTGCTCGGTGTGGGGCGGTTTTGGCCGTCCCGTAAGCGAGGCTGCCGGCTTTCGGCGGCCCTCAAGGCCCGAGTGGTGGGCTGGGCGACCCGCGGGCCGATCTCGACGCCCAAGAGCGTTCGTCCGCTTTTGGAGCCCCCTCTCCGCAGCCCCTGACCGCGAACCCCTCCCCCGGGGCCTGCCCTCCGCGCGCTCTCTGCGCGGTGTTGGCGCGGTTATGGAGCCGGCTCAGAGTTTTCCGGCGACGAGGCGCCGTCAGGCAGGGTGGGAGCGGGGACCGGCACCGAGGACTGCAGCCCGAAACGTACGGCGGCCAAGGCAACGCCCACCGCCAAGATCAGCCCGCCGATCAACAGCCAGGGGACACGGTGCCCCCGGCGCCCATGGCCCTCCTGGCGCAGTCCGGGCGCCGATTCGTTCTCTTCTGAGATCGGGATGACCAGGGAGGGCTCCTGGTCGCTGATCGAAGTCCGGTTCTCGAGCCGGTCTGCTGGCTCGCCCAGGGGGTCGGGTGGACGCCGATGCTCGGCTGTCTCGACCGGGTCCACGTTGGTCGGGGCTTGGACGTCCCACGGGTCTTGGACCAGCGGCCCCGGGGCATTGGGGACGACCCGCTCTCTCACCACCTGGGTTGAGATGTGGGCCTGTTTGGATGGGGGCGGAGGCACGAGCGGCGGTGGCTCGGCGACCAGGTCGGCGGGTGGCGGCTCCGGGTCGGAGTCGGCGCTCACGATCTCCAGGGCGTGGTGCATGGCGCGAAGCTCGTTTCGGTTGATCAGGGCCGTCGAGGACGCGTCATCGACCGTGTCGGACAGCGGCGGACCGGAGCGCGTATCGGCGGCCGGCAGGTCGGCGGTCTGCCAGTTCAAGGGGGGCTCGATCGGACGGTCGATCTCGAGCTGCGGGGCGGTGGATTCCTGGGTCGTTTCGAAAACCTCGCCCGGGTCGGTCATGGGTTCTGGGCGCATGGTCGCCGATTCGACGAGGAAAGGAGAGCCCGAGATGAGCGCCGGGGGCACGAGCGTGCTGAGCGGCTGAAGCGCCATACCCGTCTCTTCAATAGCATCGAGCGACGTCTGCTGCAGGCTGTCGGCAGGCTCGATTTCAAGGCGCGTACCGACCTTGGTCGGCTGCTCGGCATCGGGGTCGTCGACCGGGCTTTGCCCCAAGGGGGCGAGGGGCCATAGCGCCGTGGTTTCAGCCTGGGCCCGGCGCGCCCGAAGCTCTTTGAGGCTGGTCTGTTGCGTTCGCGCGTCGGATTCCGCCTCCACGCTGGCCGAACCGAGCGATAGGCCCGCTCGACCCCGCGGAGTCTCTCGTTCGACCATGTCGACGCTCGGAAGTTGAGCCGCGGGCCCGAGCACCGCTCGCCACCGCTCGATGCGGTCGGGGAAGGTTCGCTGCATCCAGGTCGAGAGCGCCTCCCTCCCTCTGTCGGCGGGGGCTATCATGGCCGCGCGGGCCTGCGCGTCAGCTGCCATGGCGGCCTTCGCGGCCTTGGCGGGCATGGACGGGCTCGCCGGCGCGTCGGTACGAGCGAGCACCGTCTCCTCGGCTATGCTCGGCAATCGCTGCAGAGCGTGGCTTGCGGACAACACGCTGTCGAATCGCGCCGTGTCGCTCGGCCGGAGCATCTTGCGTACGACCAGCTGGAGGTCGAGCGGATAGCCGTCGCCGGCGACGTCGCGAGGCCGCGGAATTTCTCCGCCCAGAAGACGGGCCCGCCGTTCGTCCAGCGACAGATGGCCGAAGAGTCGAGCGCCGGTGGTCATCTCGAAGAGCAGGACCCCGGTCGCAAACACGTCGGACGCGAACGAGGTCGGGCGCCCCTCCAGCTGCTCGGGAGCCATGTAGTCCACGCGGCTCTCGTCGGGCCGGACCAGAACCTCCCCAACGGGGTCGCGCAGGTAGACGACGCCGTCGTAACCGATCAGCACGTGGCGGGGCAGCAGGTCGCCGTGGATCTGAAGGGGGTGTCCGAGGGCCTCCGAGATGCCGACGACGATGTTCACGGCGACAACGAGGGGCAAGGCTCGCCGGGGCGACCGGTCGATGATGTAGCCGAGGCTCTCGCCCACGATCAGCGGGTCGCAGTACGTCATGTGGCCGTCGACTTCGACCACTTTGGGCGCAGGCCCCCCTGCACGGAGCCCGCGTCCCTGACGAATCTGCGCTTCGAAGGCTCGGGGATTCGTCGGGGGGCGGGGGATGCGAACCGCCATGAGGGGCCCCTCGTCGCCCAGAGTTCCCGCGCACACGGAAGAGCGGCGTCCGTCTCCGATTCGGGCCAGGAGTCGATATCGGCCGAAAGACTTTGGTCGATCGCCGAAGCGCTCGGGCAGCGTACCGACCGTGGCGACCACTACCCGAAGAATAACGGCAAATCGGCCTTTTGGTAGCGCGGTGATCGCGAAGATCGCGGGTATGACAAGCCCGGCGCATCGGTCTGGCCATCGCTGGTCACTGCGAGCCCGGCAGGCCGTTGGCCTGTAACCCAATCCCAGGCATCATCAGGCGAGAAGGGGCCGGTGGTGGATAAGAGTTGGCTGGTATCCATGTACGAAGAGTGCGGGCTCGAGCCGGACGAGGCTCGGCGCGCTACTGATGCGACTTTGAAGCGGATGCTGCGGCGGGAACGGCCGGAGGGCAGCGAACGACCGCGTCGCCCGCTGATCGAGGCTCTGGTTCGGGATCCGCTCATCAGCATGAATCGGATCATCGGTCGCGGTGATGCCGGCTTGCCGTTTCTCGACGACGACGAGAAGAGGCTGAGCGTAGCCGCGTTTGGCCACGTGTTCGGGGAGTCGGGCCTGGATCCGGTCGTCGCGATGGCCTACGCGAAGGTCGTCGCGGAGGCGTACGAGCCGACGGACCTCTACCAGTCTATCTGGGAGGCGCTCGAGCAATCCGGTTCCGTCGATCTCGACGCCCTGCGGCGGCTCGACTGGAGCCCTCTACGTCAGCAGTTTCCCGAGCTCAGCGCTCTTCATACCGACGTCACGGCGGTGACCCAGGCCGCGGTGCCCGCCGTCAAGCCGCGGGCGCGCCCGCCGACCTCGAACCGTCGTCCGCGGTCCGAAGTTGATCCTTCCCCCGAATGACGGGCTCGGAGATTACATGGCGAGAGCGTAGAGCTCGACGACCAGCGCTTCGTTGATGACCAGCGGGCAGTCGGAGTGCTCGGGGACGGACTTGAACGTGCCTCGCAGCGCCGTTTCTTCGCGCTCGAGGTAAGAGGGCAGCGAAAGCGTGACCGGGCCGGCGATTTCGGCGGCAATGCTCGGCCGCTGGCCTCGCTCTTCGCGCAGCTTGCTCTTCTCGCCCACCGAAATTACGTCGCCCGGTCGGCACTGATAGGACGCGACGTCGAGCCGGCGCCCATTCACGCTGATGTGGCCATGGGCGACGAGCTGGCGAGCCGCCCGGATCGACCGTGCGAAGCCGAGCCGGAACACGACGTTGTCGAGGCGGCTTTCGAGGAAACGAAGCAGGTTTTCGCCCGTGTTGCCCTTCGCGCGCTTGGCTTTGAGCATGTAGCGACGGAACTGCTTTTCGCCCACGCCGTAGTGGTGGCGGAGCTTTTGCTTTTCGCGAAGACGGATCGCGTAGTCGCTCAGCTTGATGCGCTGCGTAGGGCCGTGAACGCCAGGCGGATAGGGCCGGCGCAACTCGCGGGGGGCAACCAGACCCGGAAGCTCGGCACCGCCAAGACGTCGTACGATCCGAAGACGGGGACCGGTGTACCTCGACATGGGGTCGCTGTGAGTACGTCACACGAGCGCGTCGCGCAATAGGAAAATGCCCGCAAGTGTCGGGTCAATCGGCACTTTCGACGACGGCCCGTACGAACGGATGCTGGGTCAGGACCTCGATGGCTTCGAGCAACGCTCGCTTCTCGGGCACATCGACCTCCTGAAGTCGGTGCTGAAGGACTTGCAGCGTGGTGAAGAACACCCGTCGTTCTTCCGGAGTCGGAGTCGGAGTCGGAGCGCCATGCATGCTCTTTCGCCCCGGGCTAGCCTGCGGGGCCATCGGAGGTCGCCAGGACGCCATTTCGAGATCGGCCACGGGGAGGTCTTCAGCAAACGCCCTAAGGCGATGAATCGGGTCGGTCGAAGGCGCACCCAGGTGGGTGGGTTCGGCGCCGAAGGTCGGATGCACCCCAGCGCCGTCGCCCCATCGCGGTGGGTCGGCCGGGTCGATCCGGTCCGAGCCGTGGCCGAACAGATCCTCGCGGGACACCATCAGGGTCTGGATGTCGTCGGTCTTGGGCTGGGCCAGGGTCGCGCCTTCGGGCATCGCCTCCGGCATCCCCGCGGGCCGGATGACGGGCTGGTTTTCGAGGAGCGGGGCAGGTTCGGCGAACGTGTCGCCGGCCCAGTCAGGCCTCGATGGATCGTCGAGCGCCTCGAGGGCTTGGACCTCGTGCCGTCGTTCCTGAAGGGAAGCCTGCAGGCCCTCGGCGAGCGGGGTCACGACCAGCTCGGGCCCGGTGTCTGCCGTCGAGGGCGGCGGGTGCTGATGAGGCGGCTGCCCATAAGTCGCGGGCGGTCCCCCCGACGACGGGTTGAACGACGACGGGTTGAACGACGACGGGTTGAACGACGACGGGTCTGAGAAAAGGTCGGGGTCCTCTGGTGGCGCGCCGGCCGGCGGCTGGTCGAAGATGTTATGGGTCGGGGCTTCACCAAAGAGGCCCGGGTCGCGGCCGGCGGAAGCGCCCGCTCCTTGAGAGCCGTCGTAAAAGGCCGGGTCGCTGCTGCGGGGCGGTTCAGCGAACAGGTCGGCCCCTCCCGGGGTCGCGCCGAGGCTTGAGGCTCGCGAAGGGCGTTCGGTTGGGGCGTGAGGGACATCGAGATCGGCGGTCGGGGCACCGATCGAGAAACCGCCGGCGGGGCTCGCAAAACCGGAGCCGGTCGGCGGTCGATCGGGGGCGGGGATGCCTTGGATGACTCGAAACGGCTCGGCCGGGTGCTGAGGGGGCGGCTCGAACGGAGCCGGCTCCGCCGGCGGGGGCAACATGACCGGCGCCGTATACAGCAGCATCGTCCGCCCGATCACGACCTCGTCGTCATGCCTGAGCACGACCGGGTTCACCACGTACTCGCCGTTGAGCAGGGTTCCGTTGGCGGACTCAAGGTCGCGCAAGACGAATTCACCGGCCTCGTACAGGATCTCGGCGTGGCTCTTCGACGCTCGCTTGTCGTTGATCTGAATCGTATTGCCGTCGGCGCGGCCAATCGTGCACGTCGAACCGAGCTCCAGCGCGAACTCTTCGCCGTCGAGGGCGATGTGGGTGAGCGTGGCGCGCTCGGGGCGAGGGCTGCCGTCGGGAGCACCGGCTGGCTCCGCGTCGAGCGGTTGACCGGTGCGTGAGGTTCGGGGCCCTTCGGCGTAGCCGGCGGCGGCGGGCGTGGGGGCTGGGGCCATCGCGACCCGGTCGTGGAAAGTATCGGGTCGAGGAGCGTGGTACGGGTCTCGCTGCGGCTGGCTGGGCGCTTGCTCGAAATCGCGGATCTCTTTGGGCAGCCCGGCGAGGTCGATGTCATCGACTGCGATGCGGACGCCCTTGTCGGTCAGGAAAGCGACGTCAGCGCCGTACTGCTTGATGAGGCCCCTGCTGATCAGAAACTCGACCGCGGGCGCAGCGCGTTCCTGCCCTAAGGCCAGGTCTTCGATCGTAAAGTAAACGTCGAGCTGGCGGTTGGTCTTGCCCTCGGCATCCCGGTAGAATCGATCCAGGAGCTCGCGGGCGATCTTCAGCGTGGCCTTGGAGAGCAAACTGTTCGCCACGATAATGTAGGATGCCGCGCTCGTGAAGATGCGGAGCATCACTTCGGGTCGATAGCGTTCGATTATCCACGGTTCTTTGCGCCTCGATCGGTCCGCTCGGAAGCACCTGGAAGGGCCTGACCCGACCGAACGCATGAGGTAAGATCGCGCTATGCGCGTTGTCGATCATATCGTGGTAGCCGTCGATTTCTCTGAGCCCTCTCGGATTGCCGTGCGTGCGGCGATGCAGGTCGCGAGGATGGCCAACACGAAAAAGCTGACGCTCCTCCACGCGTTGCGCCACACCGTGCTCCCCCATGGCGACGTTCCCGAGCTGCGCCGTCGCTTGGTCGAACTTCGAGATCGAACCCACGTGGCTGCGCGCAACCAGATGGCCGAGATGATCGGAACCGACCCCGTCCCGTTCGAGGTCGAGTATCAGATCGTCGAGGGGACGCCAGCCCGAGTGATTCCGCCGGCGGCCCGCGACCTTGGAGGCACGATGCTCGCGTTGGGCACCCACGCTCGGCGCGGGGTCACGCGCTTGTTGAAGGGCTCGGTCGTCGAGTCGATGCTGCATCGACTCCATCTGCCCACGCTGGTCTTCTCGGTGGGCGACGACCAGATCCCGCCGGAGACCGAGCTCGCTGCGCTCTCCCACGTGACGGTGGCCATCGACACCCACGACGGGGCCGATTTGGTGGCACGACGAGCCAAAGACGCGCTTTCGGTCCTCAGCTCCCAGAAACCGGCCGTCACGCTGATGACGGTCGTCGACGTCAACGGGACCGAACTCGCACCTGACGAGAGCTTGATCACCGAAGTGCACGACATGGTGAGGGAAGAGACCGGACGGCGTCTCGCCCCGCTGCAGGCGGAATTCGTCGAGGCGGGCTTTCAAACCAACGTCGAGATTCGCACCGGCACCGTGGAAGACGAGATCCTCGCGGTGGCCGCGAATCACCCGTCCCAGCTGATCGTCATGGGCACGCACGGTACGGGCGATGTCCTGCTCGATTTCAGCTCTACCGCGGCCGATGTGATTCGATACAGCAACGTGACGGTCTTGGTCTTTCCGAGCCACAAGGCGCTGCACGAAGAAGCCTGAAGCAGCGGCGGGAGACTCGAACCATCGACAAGTCTCGTTTCAGCGCCGAGGGCGTCGCGCTCGACCTCGAGGCCCTCGACCACCGCTTCATGGGTCTGGCGCTGCGACAAGCGGCTCGGGCGGCTGAGTTCGGCGAGGTTCCGGTGGGGGCGGTCATCGCGATGGGGTCGACCCCGATCGTTGCCGTCGGAAACGCCCGCGAGGCGACTTTGGATCCTACCGGGCACGCCGAGATCTTGGCGTTGCGACGAGCGGGTCGAGTGCTCGAGCGGTGGCGCCTGTCGGGCTGCACGCTGTACGTGACGCTCGAACCCTGCCCGATGTGCGCGGGCGCACTCGTCAACGCGAGGGTCGATCGGCTGGTCTACGGGGCGGACGACCCGAAAGCGGGGGCGATCGAGAGCCTCTATCGGCTGGGGGACGACCCACGCTTGAACCATCGTCTCGAGGTTCGGGCCGGGGTCCGCGCCGAAGAATGCAGCGAGCAGCTCAAGCAGTTTTTCAAGAGCCGCCGGGCGGGTCGTCGCGGCCCGGCCACGGTCCCTGCGCCGTGGGACGAGTCGTCTTCAGGGCCGTGGTGACAAAAGCAAGTCTGCTTGCTACGGAGAGAGGGGGATTCGAACCCCCGGTACCATTTCTGGCACACACGATTTCCAATCGTGCACCTTCAACCACTCGGCCACCTCTCCAGTCGACCCCCGGGTCTCTACTGAGAGACGGTGGCTTAGCGTCGGCAACATCCAAAGGCAAGGGACTTTGCGCCTGACTCTTTGGTTGCGCTCGTCGTTGAAACCTGGCTACTGTGGTCGACGCTGTCAGGTCCCACGCAACGTGCGGCTCTGAACCCCGCCAGGTCCGGAAGGAAGCAACGGTAGGAGCTCAGCGCGTGTGTTGTGGGGTGCCTGACAGCGCTT
>CAZFIV010000123.1:0-21295 GCA_964519665.1 uncultured Myxococcales bacterium | reverse complement strand
AGCGCCCAAAGTCCGCTTCTTTGTCACGCTTCGCTCGGAGCAAGTCTCCTAGACGTGGGCCGAGATGCCGAGCCGGCGCAGGAGCGCGAGCTTCTTGGCCTGGTGCGCTTCCATTCGCTCCAAGATATTCGAAAGGAACCGGACCGACTCATCCACGTGTTTGCCTCGGTTCAGCATCACGCACTCGGCGCGGCCGGCCATGGCCGCGTCGCTGACTTCGGCTCTCGACGGATGGCCGGTCTTGGTGAGCGACTCCAGGACCTGGGTGGCCCAAATCGTTGGGACGTGGGCCGCCTCTCCCATCCACAAGACCTCTTCTTGGGCCTCGGCGAGTCGGTCGAAACCAAGCTCGACGCCCATGTCGCCCCTCGCGACCATGATGCCCACCGGTGGGCGGCGGAGCGCGTGCAGGATGATGCTAGGAAGTCTCTCGAATCCCTGCACAGTCTCGATCTTCAAGACGAGCCCGACCTTGGCCTCGGCGCGATTGAGGAGGTCGACGAGCTCGTCGACATCGGAGGGCCTTCGCACGAACGACAAACTCACGATGTCGGCGTAATTGATCACCGCCGCGAGATCGGCGCGGTCTTTAGCGGTCAGAGACGGGAGCTTCAGGTCGGAATCGGGAAAGTTCATGCCCTTGGCCGTCTTCATCTTGAAGGCGCCATGGGTCGCGATGATCTCGATCAGTGCGCTCTTAGGGCTCGCTTCGAGCACCCGGCCAGCGCAGGCGCCGTCGTCGATGTAGAAGCGCTCGCCCGGCCGCAGGTCGGCCAGGACTTCGGGCAGGGTGCAACTGATGCGCGCCGGCTCGAGCAGTAACCCATCGTCGGCGTAGCGGGCAGGGACTGCGTCGACGACATCGGCGACGATCTCGAGCCGGTCGCCCGCCGCCAATCGAATGGCCTTGGTCGATCCGTCGCCCTCGATGGTGCTGGTTCGGGGGTTCGGTCCCGCGAGGTCGAACATCACCTTGGCTCGACGACCTGTCCGCTGCTCGGCGGCCCGCAGGTTTGTAGCGGCCAACTTCCACACGTCGGGGTCTTGCTTCGAGCAGTTGATCCTCAAGACGTCCATGCCGTCGACCAGCAAGCGTTCGACCAGCTCGGGCTCTTCGGCCGCTTCGGCGCCCAAGGTCACCATGATACGGCCACTGCGGTCGCTCGGGGGAGGGCCGAGCAGGGCGTCGGAATGGCGGCGAAGCCGAGTCCGGCCGTCTTCGAAGCCGACCGGCGACGGCAGGTCGGCGATCGGGTCGCCGGTCATCACGCGCAACGCCGTTTGCACCGCTCCCATCGCCGCGAGCACATACGCTTCCATTCGACCGAGGGAGCTGAGACCGAGTCGATGTAGCGCCCACTGTAGAGGTCGGATGTCTTGCTTCCGGACCGCCACGTAGTGCAGTAGGTTTCGGGCGCTATCACGGTAGGGCTCGGGGATGTGGGCGAGGTCATCCTCGTGCGAGCGCTCGAGGGCTAAAGCAGCCCCTCGTAGCGCATCGAGCTCCTTGCGCAGCTCGGTGAGAGCTTCCGTGTCGTACGCGAGCGCCATAGTCTTCAATCGCGCGACGGGCGGAGCAAGTCAACTTCAGTCGGTTCCGAGGGCCGTCCGATCGCCGAAGCTCGGCCCGCGTCAGCGCGACCAGGCGTCCAGGCAGGCCAGGACGGCGCGTTGCAGCGGCGGTAGGCCTTTGTAGTCGGCCAGCGCGGGGGGCATAGCGCGAACGGCCGCCGCGAGCGCTCGGGCCGCTTCCGGCCGGTGGGCCAGAACCAGGAGCGGATCTCGGAACGTGCGGATGGTGAATACGATCGCGCCGGTTCGAGCGAATCGACGCAGGGTCTGTCGTTCGGTGCGCAGAACGACTTGCCGGGGCGCATCCTCGGCGCTGATGTCGTCGGGCGACGAGGTAGCAGCGACGGGCTGATGAAGCTCGGGCGTCGTCATCAGCGACCAGTTGCTGCGGACCGCAATTCGAGCTGGAACGAGGGCGTCAAAGAACCGGTCGGCGGATCCGGAAAGGTCGGCTTCGTATCCTGGAACGGGGTCGTGAATCTCGGTCAGCGTTCGTCCGAGCTTCGAGGGGAGGTCCCAGCGGCTGGGAAAGCAAACGCTGGCCGCCGTCAGACGCCACGTGTCTTCGGCGCGCTCCATGACACAGAGGTCTTCCTGCACCCAGAGGCTGGCTTGCCGAAGCGGTGGCTCGTCGGGCCCGAGCTTCGGCTGCTCCAGCGGCGTATGTCGGCCGAGGTGGTCGATGATAGCCTCGGCAACCTCCCGCTGCGCTGGGCGGGACCGAGGGTGCTCGACCCACACTTGATTCGGCGCGGCCCGGTACAGGCGACGCTTGTGCTCGAGGTCGCGCGGATGGTCGTCGTCGACGATGAGCCAATCCCCTAGGTCGGAAAGGTACGAGATCCCCATCTTCATGCGATGAGGCGGGCGGAGCGGCGCGTGCTCGACGGCCGCACCGCGAACGTTGGTCTCGAAGCTCGCCACCCCATCCAGATATCCCGTCGAGCGACCGGGTACCAGTCCACGGCCCGTTGGGTTCAGTCGATGTCGCCGATGAGCTCAGCCTTCAAATCGGGAGGCTCCCGACCGCGAGCTGAACTCTCAGCTTCGCACGAATGATATCGATGGCCGCCTTGCTCCTTTGCGCTCGACGCTCCCGGAGGCGACTTTGGGCTTCGAGTAGCTCGGACATGATGATCCGACCCGCCTCGTACCGCTGCTGTTCGAGACGGAGGATCTCCGTGGCCTGCTCGACGCCTTGCTTGGCCACCTCGAGCTCCGCACGGGCCACCTCGAGCTCGAGGAAAGCGGCTCGGACCTCTACCTTTACCCCTCGCTTCGCTTCGATGAGTTGGTTCTCGAGTGCTCGTCGAGTGGCCCGTTCGGCCGAAGCTTGTGCGAAGCGGGTCCCCGCCGCGAACGGCTGCCACACGAGATCGACCGAACCCTGCAAGACGTAGTCGTTCGCCAGCGGCAGGCCGTTCGTGGCGATGAGCTGTCCATTGGCTTCCAGGCGCGGGACGAGCGTCCACCAGACCGCGTCGAGCCGACGGTCGGTGGCCTCCAGGTTCTTAGTGAGCGCGACGAGATCGAGGCGCGCCATCGAATCGAACGCGCGGTCGGGTTCGAGGACAGGGATGGTGGGGTCAAGGTCGAGTCGACCGGGCGCAGCGATGTCGTCCTTGCCCATCGCGCGGGCCAGGAGCAGCAGCTTGACCTGTCTCTTTGTTTCGAGTCGCTGGCGGTCGAGAACCGCGTCGGCGAGGGCGAGCTCGACCTGAAGCTGGTCGACGCGCAGCGCTCGGCCCTCGCGCGCCGCCGATATCAGATTTCGCGCTTGGGCTTCGAGCGTCTGAATGAAGCTGTCGGTGGCCTCCATCCGCGCGTCGAGCACTTTGATATCCAAGAAGTGCTCGGCTGCGGCCATCGCCTTGACCTGGGCCCGACGCCGTGCGTTCGCTCGCTGCCCTTGCGCGGCCCGGTCGGCGGCGGGGCCGGCCCCGAGCAGTTGCCCCGGGTCGAAGAGCGGCTGATTGACCCGAACGACGAGCGCGTACCCCTGCTGCTGCGCGATCGGAAGCGAGCCCACCGGCGCATCAAACTCGAGCGTGAGCTCACGGTCGAGCCCATAGAGGCCGGCTCTCGTGGCCACAGAGGGCAGATATCCGCGCCGCCATTGGGCGTCGGCCTGAGCCTCGGCGACATCGGCCTGGGCTTCGTCGGCCACGATCTCCGGTCGGCGAGCTGCGGCTTGCATCGCCTCCGACAACGGAAAGGCGTATGCGGTCGATGGTATGGAGATCAGTCCGAGCGTTGCGACGACCGACAACCCCGCCGTCGAGGCGCCACGGTCGGGCGTCGAATCCTGATCTTTAAACAGCATGATATACAGCGACGGAACGACCAACAGGCTCAGCAAGGTCGAGGCGAGGAGACCAGCGATCATCGTCGACGCCATGGGTGGCCACAGGGGGGACTGCGACAAGGTCAACGGGATGAGGCCGGCCACCGTCGTCGCGGTCGTCAGCATGATGGCCCGCGTGCGCAGGCGGATCGCTGATGCGACGGCGGTCGTCACGGACTCCCGCTCTCTTCGATGCACTTCGATGGCTTCCAGCAAGACGATGGCGTTGTTGACGACGACGCCGATCAGCGCGACCGCCCCCAAGAGCGACATGAAGTTGAACGGGTGACCGCTGATCAGGAGGCCCGGAATGACGCCGGCGACGGCCAGCGGTACGGTGACCAAGATGAGGAGCACCCGCCGAAACGAGTTGAACTCGACCATGAGAAAGAAGAAGAGCAGGAGGCCGCCCAGCGGTAAGGCATTGATGATCGACCCGTTGGCCTTGCGCGAGCTCGCGGCGGCCCCTCCGATCTCGATGCGGACCCCGGGCGGCAGCTGCTGGCGATCGAACCGTTGCGCAAACGCTTTGAGAACACCGCCGTAGGTCCGACCGTCGGCCAGCTGCGCATATACGGTGATTTCGTGGGTGCCGTGTCGACGATGGATGGCGGCGGGCTTCCATTTGACGTCGAGCGACGCCACTTGAGCTAAAGGAATTCGACCCGCGGCGCGGGATGGGACGTCGAGGGAGAGGAGTCGTTCCGCCGGAAGATGCTGTCCGGACCGGGCTCGAACGACTATCGGCACCGGATCGTCGCCCAGCCGCAGCTCGCCCGCGGGCAGCCCACGGGTCTGCCCGAGTACCGACATCGTCACGTCTTGACGAGTCAGGCCCCTTCGCCCGGCGGCCCCACTATCGACCGTCAGACGTACCACCGGAACGCCAAGACCTTGGTCGTGGCGCACGTCCAAAGCCCCGGGTGTGGCCCGCAGCGCAACCACGACCGATTCCGCGGCGGCGACGAGGTCGGAGAGCGCTTCGCCTTGAATGCGCAACTCGACCGGCGCGCGCACGGGGGGACCTTGCTCCAGCTTTCGGGGAACCACGACCGCGGCTGGCAACACGCGCGCCGCGAACGCGCGAACATCCGCCATCAGCGACTCGACGTCGGTCGATGTCTTGGTCTGAACGACCAGATTCGCGAAGTGTGGGCTCTGCGGACGGTGTGGCAAGTTGTAGTAGAATTTGGGAGCCGAGCGCCCGACGAACGTACTGACCTTTTCGACCCGGGGGTGTCGGATCAGCATTTTCTCGAGCTTTCGGGCCGCCGCGTCGGTCTCGTCGAGATGGGTACCTTCCGGCATGATCTGCTCGATGACGAGCTGATTGCGGCCGGATTCGGGGAAGAAAGAACGCTCCAAGAATCGGGCGCTGTAAACGGACAGCCCCACGAGGACAAAAGCGGTCCCGATGACCAAGCGTGGCCGGCGGGTGGCCAGCCGCGCGGCCCAGGTCGCGGACCGCCCGATGTGTCCGCCGGATCGTCGACGTACTCTCAGGAATAGGATGCTCAGGACCGGCGTGACCGTGACCGCGCAAAGGTAGCTGATGGCCAGGGTCAGCATGAGAAGCTGCGGCACGGACCGAGTGAAGTCGGCCGTCTTCCCGCGAGCGACCAGCAAGGGCACCAAAGCGGCGATCGTCGTCAGGGTGGCGGTTGCCAACGGTACCGCGAGCGACCGAGTAGCGGAGATCGCCGCTTCGAGTCGCGACTGCCCGTCATCCATCCGTCGCTGAATGTTCTCGGCCACCACGATCGCATTGTCGACGAGCATTCCAATCGCGATGATGAGCGATGCGGTCGAGATCTGATGAAGGACACCGCCTGCCGAGGCGAACACGGCCAGCGAAGCGAGGGCCACCAACGGGACTACCGATGAAACCACCAACCCGAGACGAAACCCCATCGTAACGAGAAGGATGAGCGCAACGATGCCGATGCCTTGTAGAAGAGAGCGCTGGAGCTCGGACAAACGACCCGCGACGTAGTCGGGTTGAAAGTTGAGTACGTGCAACTTCAAAGGCAGCAGTTTCGCTTGCAGCGACCGAATCCGCGCTTCAATCTTGTCTCCGAGCTTGACGACGTCGATCGATTGGTGTGGCACGACGCTGATACCGACCGCTTCCATTCCATTGAAACGCATGTACTCCACTCGGGGCTCGATCGGTCCGAAGCGGACACTGGCTACCGACGACAGGGGGACGGTCGCACCGGAGGGCAACCGGATTTCGAGCCTTTCCAGATCGGATGGGCTGTCGAAGTCGCTTGTGCGGATCGCCGTCGCTCGCCCCCCGACGGCGAGAGTCCCGCCGGGGAGGTCCAAGCTCTGGGCTCGAAGCTGGGCCGCCAGGCCCGCTGCCGAAACCCCCAGATGTCGAGCCCCGACGTCATCGTATTCAATGGTGACCTGCTGACCCGGGTCCGCCTTCAGCAGAACGTCCGCCACCCCATCAACCGATCGCAGGTCTCGTTGCACGGTCTTGGCCGCCTGCAGGAGGCGTTGACGGTCGAGGCTGCCGGTCACGGCCAATACGACCGTCTCCTGATCCAAAAATCGGGTATATAGCTCGGGGCGGCGTGCCCCCCGAGGAAGATCGAGTTCCGCCTCTTCGAGAGCAAGACGAATCTCCTCCCAGGCTTCCGACGACGCGTAGATGTCCTGACGAAGCTCGACTCGAATGACCGATACGTTGGCCCGCGAGGTCGAGCTCAGCGAGTCGATCTCTCGAACGCTTCGCAGAGCATCCTCGAGAGGCTGAGTGATCTGCCGCTCGACGGCCATCGCGTCGGCCCCTGGATACACGCACGTCACGGCGGCGAAGCGAGCCGGAATCGTCGGGTCTTCCTGTCGAGGCATCGATGACCAAGCCACCAGCCCCAGCGCGGCGATCAGACCGGCGAGGGACAGGGTCAACCGTTTGCGACCGAACAACGAGGCCAAAAGGCCATTCATGGCACGACCTCGACCGTATCGCCGTGCACGAGCTTGAGGTGCCCGCCGATCACGACCTCATCGCCCGGCTCGAGTGACGAACGGACTGCGATATGCTCACCGACCAGCCGAACGACCTGCACCGGCACGCGTTCGGCGGTACCGTCGCGAGCTCGGAAGACGTAGGGGTCTTCGCCGCCGGGGTCAGCAACCGCCGCGACCGGAACCACGACGGCGGTCTCGAACTCGATCTCGAAGGCGACCTCCGCCGTGTAGCCGGGAGACACGTGAGGCGAGGGGGGAAGGGCGACCACCACCGAAAAGAGATCGCCTCGGCCGGCCGCCGCGCGAGCCAGTCTTTGAATGCGCCCGGTCAGTCGAAGTGATCCATCGAATGGAAAGTGCACCGAAACTGCGGCGTCCGGCACGATGCGTGAGCGGATCGATTCGGGCACCTGGACCTCGACCTCGAGTTGGTCTTCGGCGCTCATCGCCATCACCGTTTGGCCCGGCCGCACGAGCTCACCGGCCGATAGTCGCGTTTCAACGATCGTTCCATCGAATGGTGCTCGAAGGACCGTCTCCGCCATAAGGCGTTCCGCTTCAGTGAGGTCGGCGACCGCCTGGGCTCGGGCCGCTTCGGCGGCGGCCAGCCGGCTCTTGAGCTTTTCGAGAGCTTCGGACCGACCGGCGCCCGTGGCGACCAATCGTTGCTCCCGACGGACGTCCTGCTTGGCTTGTCGGATGTCTACTGAGACCCGAGTCAGACGCGCTTTCGCCAAGGATCGCGCGTTGTCGTATCGCGACGGGTCGATTCGGGCGAGGGGGGCCCCTTTTTCGACAACTTGCCCGACTTCGACCTCGCGGGCCGTCAATCGACCCGCCACCAGAAATCCGAGCTCCGCTCGGGTGGCCGACCGTACAACTCCGGCAAACGTAGCTTCGGTCGCGGCCGGCGCAGGTTCGACGGGGACGGTCTGCACGATAGTCGTCGCCAGCTGTGGAACATCGCGATTGCCGGGAGCAGGGAAATCTTCGGTCACGGGCACCGGCGAAGTGTCGCCATATTCCCGCCCAACCGCTCGAGCGGCCACAAAGATCGCGGCCGCAAGCATCAGATACCAAAAGACACGGGTGTTGATCAGTCTGAACATGGCCTTGCCTACCTATAGAATGAGCGGGTCAAAGGGCTTCGGCGTCAGAGGACGCGTTACAGGTGGGTGGCTGAGCATCGTGAGATGCTCTGCCTCGACCCACTCGAGGATGCGTTCTTTGGCCGCCTCGTATCCAATGAGCGGAGCGGTCTCCAAGTCTTCGAAATCCAACATGCCGACCGACCGGGCGTCGGGTTGGAGGAGAAGCTGTGCCTGAGTCTGTTGAGATGCGCTTCGTCGAATACTATTGACCTCCAGACACCGAAGCAGGGTGCCCACGATGCCGGGAACCTTGCGGGGCTTGAGAAACGGCAGGAGACGGTGCAGGAGGAGCTTCCATCCGGATACCGCAACAGTATCGTCGTACTCTCTCCCTCTCAGTTTGTGGGAGACGACATCAACGGCGATGATCCGGTCGCTCTGGCAGCGGCTACGCATTTCTTCCACCGGAAAATTATCCATCAGACCACCGTCGACAAGCACCCGCTGACGGTCGACCACAGGCGCAAAGACACCCGGAATGGCGATCGAAGAGCGCACGGCCTTCCACAGGAATCCTCGGTCGTGCACGGCGATTTCGGCGGAAGATAAATCCGCCGAGATACAGAATAACGGAACCCAAAGGTCTTCGATCGTTCGGTCGCCGAAGAACTCTTTGAGTACTCGGTTCAGTTTGCGTGACGCCATGAACGACACGAGCGGAAGCGTCTGGTCGTATATTTTGTCGGGGGTGGCCATTTTGCGTAGGGCGTCGACACAGCCCGCGTAATCGGTGGGTATGGCAAACGCCGCGGCCAAGAGGGCGCCGACGCTCGTCCCACCAAAGTAGTCGATCGGCACCCCCAACTCTTCCAGGGCTCGCCAAACGCCTAGATGTGCGTATCCCCGAGCGCCACCACCGCTGAGGACGAGACCGATGGCTTCGCCGTTGATCCGCCGAACCAGCCGTCGAAGTGGCGCCGAGTCGCATGGTTTGGTGTGGTAGTGCTCAGCGAATCGTCCTTCTCGAAGCCATCGTATGGTGCCCGTTGGGTGTTCGACGTCGGGGTCGTGAACGAGGACCAGAGACCGCGGTGTGTGAGGTGCGTCGCATCGGGCTCGATGTTCCAAAGGGTGGTCTTGGTGAGGATCGGAGTCCCCGCGGGCGACGAAGAAGATCCGGTCGGCTTGCCTCAGTGCTCGAGCCGACCACGCTGAATCATCTCGGTCGGTGATGTACAAGACGTACTGATAGCCTCGCTCCTGGGATGCCAACACCGCGCTGACGAGGGTGTCGCCTTCGATATCCTGGGGCGCTCGGTACAGGTGTCGGTACCGGGCTTCGAAAGTTGCGCTGGTATCACAGAGAACGTGGCTCGACGGGCCGAGGCATCGGCGGAGTTCTTCGGCAAGCTCGAGGTAGGCATCGCTTCGGTCGGCGGGCACGATCGTAATGACCTGAGCCCGTGCCTCTTCGACCGGCGGCCCGACCTGAGCGCGACCGATGCGTCGAGCCATGTCCCGCGCGAGGTCGAGACCGAACGTGGGGACTTGCTCACACAGGTCGTTCAAGCAGCTTCGATCGATCTCCAAGAGATGGGAGTCCCTGCGCGCGGTCACCGTTGCGGACCGAGGGTTTTCAGTAAGGACTGCGAACTCGCCGACGAGCTGCCCAGCATGAACATCGGGAAGGGCATGGGTTCCGTGCGGGCGCTCCACCGTTTGGCGAAGCCGCCCCCACACCAGGACGTACATCGCATTGCCGTCGTCGCCGGCCTTGAATAGGTCTTGGCCGGCGCGAAGAGAGACGAAGGTCGAGGCTCGGATGACCTCGAGGAGGATGTCTTCTCTGGCTTGAGGCAGGACGGTTCGGAGTGCTTTGAGCGTCTCCCGCTCAATTATCCGCGTCCTGATTCGCTCGGTGCGCGGCGGGCTCGCGAGCTCGGTCGCCGTCCCCACAGGAGAACTGACAACGGGAATGGTGTCCGTCACCCAACCATTTTCATCTTCGTTCGACATGGCCGCTCGCAGATCCGGTTGGTACCGGACCTTCCCCTTTGAGTACGTGGCTAGCTGAATCGATCGACGAAATACTACACCGGCTGCCGCCGCACCGATCGGTCTGCCGGCAAGATCGGGTGTGCTTGACAGCACGCGAGACTTGTCACTTGCGGCGGGGTGCGGCGTTCCTCACAGACCTGCGCCGTTGCGAACTCGGTGCGCGAGACGGAACCAGGTTTCCTTGCTTCGGTGCCGATGGTCGCGTCACAGATCTGACTCCGGACTAAGCAAAATGAGCGGACATCGCTCACCGTAGCCGAGCCGAGTCGGTCCATACGACGACACGTCACCATCGGAGAGTATATTGGCGGGTCTGGATATGTGGTTCGGTGCGAAGCACGGCTGCCATATGAGCGGCAACCTTATCGCTCGGCCACCTGGGTTGGAATACGGTTGCGATATATCGTGATTTTCGTCTATCCAAATAGGTGATAGTTTGGAGGATGCAAGATGGTCAATAAAACTGGCGTCCGTCGCTGTATTTACTCCTCATGTTCTTGGTTCTCTCGCGTCGATAGATGTCGCTGTCGTCGGCTACATCATCTCTTGAGGCGAGCAGTATGAGTTTGTCTGTCGATCCCCCGCCCGTCAGCCCCCTGCCCGTCAGCCCCCAGCCCGTCAGCCCCCCGCCCGCCAGCCTGGTCCGGAGGCGTTCGCGCCGCGCGAAGGTGCTCGGGGTCTCGCTCATTCTCGGTTTCATCGTAGCGTTGGACATCGCGTTGGGGAGTCTCGTGACATGGTTGACCAAGATCGATGTCGAGGGTATCGAGCGTGCTTATCGTCAGTCGTCCCCGTACTACCATCACGACTTGACTCCCAATATTCATCAGCGTGGGATATGGGGACACTTGATCCACGAAATATCCACCAACAGTCTGGGGTTCAAAGACGAGACGACCCGCCGGGTTCCTATGCCCGCCAAGGGCGATCGCATCGTTTTCATCGGCGACTCCTTTACCGAAGGGCTGGGCTTTCCGTATCGTCGCACGTTTGTCGGTCTCGTGGACGCCGCTCTTCGGCCCGAAGGCTACGATGTCCTCAACGCCGGAGTATTGTCGTACAGCCCGATCATCTACTGGCGGAAGACGAGATACTTAATCGAAGAGCGAGGGTTGAAGTTCAACCATCTCGTCGTATTTATCGATATCTCGGATATCGAAGACGAGGCGCGAACCTATCGTCTCGACGACGACGGTCGGGTCATATTCTCTGATGAGTGGGTGGTGGTCGACAGGTTGCGACGCGAGGCACGGGAGGAAATCAAAGCGAATCGACCGTTGCGCAGTCGCCTCGTCGAGTTTTCGTTGTTGCTTCAGACGCTGGACCTTTTGAAGGATTCGGCATTGCACAGAGGGCAGGATGGCTGGCCAGAGACTATCGCCGAGCTACAGACCACCGACCACGTCACCGTGCCTCGGGTATCATGGACCTTCGATGACGACGCTTACGCCCAGATCGGCGTCGAGGGGCTTCGTCGGTCGTCTGAACACATGGATCAGCTCTTCGAGCTGACCAAAGATCATGATATCGCCCTCTACGTCGCGGTCTATCCTTGGCCCGGGCAGGTCATCCGGCGCGACCACCCCAATCGCCACACCGAACACTGGAAGGCGTGGAGCGAAGCGCACAACGTACCCTTCTTAGACCTGACCGGCGCGTTTGTGAATGAGCGGGACCCGATCTCGATCCTGAAGGAGTACTACATCGAGGACGATTGCCACTTCAACGAAGCGGGTCATGCCTTGGTCGCGGAACGCTTCTTGGCGTTCTGGCGCTCGTTGGAAGGGCGTCGTGCACCGTCGATGGGCGATGGTTGGTAGGCGTTAAGGGTTATTTCTGATGCTTGAGATCGTCTTGTCCGCTCAACCGGATGCCGGGAACCCTAATGCGGACAGACGAGGCTGCGGAAGCGTTTTCCAGGCCTCATAGACCTCCGTACGCAGGAAGGTCTTGAAACGTCGCGCCGGTCCGATCAAGGGGAGCCGCTCCTTCCAGCCAAGCTCGTGGATGTCGGTGCGGGACGACCGCTGAGTGATGAGCTGCTCGACCGCAATCAGCGTTTCGAAGTGCGGGTGATCGGCTCGAAACCATGAGTAGGCGCCATCGACGTGCATCGGCCCGCCCTGCGGATCGCCCGCGGGTCGCTGCAGCATTCGGTCGAAGTAGTCGACCATTGGCCCTAGCGCCGATCGACTCACCCCCAGCGCGTGTGCGGTCACCACGGGAACGTGGGGTGATAGAGAAAGCCAATCGTCACCGGGGAGGGCGGCCGGCCCAGGGCTCATCAATCGGTGCCCGAGGTACAGGAGATCCCAGTCTTGGTTGACGAGCTCGCCGGTGGTCCTGAGCCAGCGACGGCTCAGGTGAGCGTCGTCTTCGAGGATCAGGAGTCGTTCCACGCCGTCGGCGTACGCCGACTTGAGCACGCCGAGATGGCTCAGGAAGCAGCCCCGGGTTCCGATGGTCTCGAAGGCGCCCGCGTCGGGGGGGCGAATGGCCTCGAATAGCTGGACTTGGGGGCTGTTCCAGGAAAGGCCGACTCTCGCGAGCTCGCGGGCCATCTCGAGGCGCCGGTCGATTCGGTACGGAAGATTGATGACCGCAATTCGGTCGAAGGTCGTCGTGATCGGATGGCTTGGGCTGCAGAAGGTTCGATGGGGTTGGGTCGTCATCATGCGCCGGTGGCTGTGCAGCCACCGTGCCACCTCCGCCCGGCCTCGGAAGCACGTGTCGATCAGGTCCCCGGAAGGGGAGCCAGTCCAAACTGGGTCCCGGCGTCCCGATCCGGTGCGGTATGGCAAGTGCGACCGCGCAGCGAGCGCAGCGAGCGCAGCCGGGTGGGCGGGATTCATTCGCGTCCGGGCCCCGCGGTATGGCAAGTGCGACCGCGCAGCGAGCGCAGCGAGCGCAGCCGGGTGGGCGGGATTCATTCGCGTCCGGGCCCCGCGGTATGGCAAGGACCTCATCGGCGTCGAGGATGCCGACGGGAGTCTGTAGACCAACTTCGGGTCCGGCTTTGGTTCGCTACGAAAACCCAGCTGTTCTGCTCTTGTCGGGCCCGGGTGCTCAGTCTATGCACTGAACAGCGAAATGATACGCACGAGTAAACTCAACCTGGCCTCGGTCTTGTTTCTGCTTCTGCCGCTGGTGGGCGCTACCCAAGCGTACGCGCAGGCGCCGCCCCTCTTCCACGTCGCGGGCGAGTGGATTCCGCAATCGGATGTCGACGAACCCGATGCGCTCACTCAGCTCGTGACACCGGAGGACGTCGAGGCGCAGGTCACTAACTTCAACGTTGGCCTCAACGTGCCCATTCGCTTGTCCGAGCGGGCGGTGCTCATGCCGGGGGCGACCTACGATCTGCTCGCGATCTCGCAGAGTGGCGGGCGCCCAGGTATTCCCGGTGAGCGCGAGCTGCACTCGGTGACAGCCTCGCTTATCTTCAATTATCGCTTGAGTTCGAGCTGGGGCCTGATCGCCCGGTTTGCTCCGGGGCTCGCCGGAGACTTTGCCGAGGTCGACACCGACCACCTTCGGCTGCCCGCCTCGTTGCTCTTTACCTATGATTTTTCGGACCGGTTCACTCTGGGCGGTGGCGTGCTGCTCACTTGGCAGTTCGGTCAGCCCCTTCCGCTCCCCGGGGTTATCGTACGGTGGAGGCCGGTCGACAGCTTGAGAGTCGAAGCTTTCCTGCCGGGACGAGCATCGGTGGTCTGGCAGCTCCACGACCGATTCGAAATCGGTCTTGGGGCGTCGCTTCGGGGGCAAGCCTACACGCTCAGCTCGAAGAATATCGAAGATCGGTGGCCGTGCAGCGCTCAAGAGAGCGACAATCCCAATACGTCGTTCGACGAAACCACCGCCAGTCCGGAGCAATGCTTCCGCGAGCTCGCGTACTCGCGAGCGGAGGTTGGGCCCACGGTCAGCGTTCGTATCGCCTCTTCGCTGTGGCTATCGCTGCGCGCCTCTTATCTGGTCTTTCGTCGCTATGAGTTTCTCAACGAAGACGGCGACACGCCCGACATCGGTGACCTGGGCCTCGACCCGAACCTAATGCTGCAGGCGCGGTTGGAGTTTCGTTTGCCAGGGTCCTGACCCCGCCCTCGCGTCCAGCGTGTTGCGGAACAGGTCGACCAAGGTTCCCTCAGGTTGGCCTTCAGGGCCCCTCCCCATCAACCTGCAGGGTGGTGCTGACTGCTGAGCTCTTCGTCTTGGGTTGCCCCAGCCGCATCGCTGCCGGCTCCGTACCATCCGAAGTCGCCAAGAATCGCATACATCGACGGAATGACGAGCAGAACCAGGACGGTGCTGGTCATCGTTCCGAACACGATGCTGATCGCGATCGGGATGAGCGCCTGGGCCTGTTGGCTACCCTCAAACATCAGCGGAATGAGGCCGGCCATGGTCGTGATCGACGTCAGGAAAACGGCCCGAAAGCGAGCGCGGCTCGCTCGACCGACTGCGGTGATAATGTCGGTGCCATTTCGAGTCTCGGTCCTGATCACCTCGACCAGGAGGATCGAATCATTCACGACGACCCCCGCGAGCGCGCAGAAACCGAGGACTCCGGGCAGGGAGAGATCCGACCCAAACAGGAGGTTGCCCACCACGACGCCGATGAACGCGAGGGGAATGGCCGCCATGACGATGAACGGCTCGAGATAGCTTTCGAACTGGAAGCTCAGGAGCACGAAGATCGCAAACACGCCGATGCCGAGGGCTTGAATCATCGACCCGAGCGTCTCGTCGGTCTCGGCGGACTGGCCTTCGAAATCGACTTCGACCCCCGGATAGCGCTTGGGGATTTCGGCGGCGAGGGTCGACTTGTATAGGTTCACCAACTCTTGAGCGTTTGCGACTTGCGCATCGACGTCACCGGTGAGGGTCACGGTTCGGCGCCCGTCGACGCGCCCGATGCGCGCGTAACCGCGGGAGGCTTCGAGGGTCGCGATCATGCCGAGCGGTACGTATTCTTGGTTGCCCAAGCTGACTTGGAAGTATTCTAGGTCGCTCAGGGAATCGGCCTCCGACCGGGCGAGCTCGACCTGAACCTCGTAGTTCTCGGTCCCTGCGAAGAGTTCGCGGGCGACCCGACCGGACAGAGCCGATCGAAGTTGATTGGCTACCGATTGCGCCTGCAACTGACTGGACAGGGCCCCGGGCCGCATTCGTACCAGGACTTCCGGCTTGCCCTCGCGAAGGTCGCTCTGCAGATTGGAGACGCCGTCGTAAGCCTCGAACCAGGCTTTGGTCTGGTTGGCCGCCGCGTCGAGCGCATCGAGGTCGTCGCCGCGCAAGCGAACCTCGATCGCGAAGCCGGCCGGACCGATAGTGGGCTCGGTAAAGTTCGCGACGGCCACATCGGAGAGTGGCCCGACCTCCGTCCGCCACCGGTTCAGGAGGTCATCGATGCGACCCACTCGGACTTCGGCGGCGAGCAGGTCGGCGGTCACCGTCACGAGATGGGGCCCGGTTTCGCCGGCGTCCGGGTTGTAGTTGAAGCGCGTCGACACGTTTCGAACGATCGCCTGGCCCCCGGGCTGGTTCGGGGAGAGGGCGTCGTTCACTCGGTCGAGCGCCTTTCGGGCGCGCTCTGCGACCTCTTGGGTTCGGGGGAAGGGGGTGCCGGCCGGCAAGAGCACCCGAAGTTGGACGATGTTCCCTTCGGTCTCCGGGAACGCCTGGAACTTGAGCAGGCCCCCCGCGAAGGTGGAGATCGCGCCGATGAACAGCGCGAAGGTGAGGCCCACGGTCAAATAGCGGCGCTGGACGGCGGCGTCGGCGGCCCGCCCCACCGCGTCGTTCCGGATACCCTCGAACCACCCTTCAAACCGCTTCCGCCAGCCCGAAGGTTGACCGGCGGGAACGTGACTCAGATGGTTAGGAAGGATGAGAAAGGCTTCGACCAGACTCACCGCCAGCACCACGGACAGTACGACCGGAATCACGAGCAGGACCTTGCCAATGGATCCGGTGAGAAAAGCGAGTGGAACGAAGATGGCGAGAGTAGTTACAAACGAGCTGAAAACACCGATGGCGACCTCGGAAACGCCGTCGACCGCCGCCTGCAGGGGGCTCTTGTTTCGGCGAAGGTGAGAGGCCACGTTCTCCGCCAGGACGATGGCATCGTCCATGAGCAGACCGAGCGCCATCAAGAGGGCGACCATCGTCATCATGTTGATGGAGTAGCCGATCTTATCCATGATGAAGAGCGCGCCCAAAAACGAAACCGGGAGGCCGGCGGCGACCCAAAAAGCAAGCCTGGGATTGAAGAACAGCCAGAGGAGGGCAAACACGAGCAGGAGGCCTTGCCAGCCGTTGGTGAGCAATAGGTCGATCCGGTCTTGGATGACCGACGCCCGGTCTTGCGTCAGCGTGAGGGTCACGCCCCGTGGCTTCGTAGCTTGCTGACTCGCCAAGAAGGCTTTGACGTCGGCCAAGACCCGAAGCGCATCCTGGTCTTTGGTCTTGCTGATCGTCACCAGGCCCGCTCGCTGGCCGTTGAACAAGAACTTCTCTGCCTCCTCCTCGAAGGTGTCTTCGATTTGGGCGATGTCGCCGAGTTTCAACGCGCCGCCCGCTGAAGTCTCAAGGACGGTGAGAGCGGCGAGTTCGCTGGTGGTGCGCCGTTCTTCGGAAAGCCGCACCAGGATTTCGCCGTCGAGGGTCTCGATAGACCCGGCCGGCATGTCGAGGCTTTGGCGAGCGATCGTATCGGCCAGTCCGTCGATGCTCAGCCCGTACTGGGTCGTTACACCTTCTCGCAGTCGAACCTTCAGTTGCCGATCCGAGAAGCCGTGCACGTCGACGATCGAGATCTCGGGATAAGTGAGAAGGGCGAGCCGAATCTGCTCACAGTAGGTGCGCAGGTCGGTCGGCGACATATCGCCCTGTACGGCGACCGAAACCACCGCGGAGCTCACGTTGCCGCGGGTGACCACCGGGTCTTCCGCTCCGCTCGGAAAATTGGCGACACCGTCGACGGCGCCCTGCACGTCGGCCTGAAAAACGGTCAGGTCTCCACCGTCGACCATCTCGATGGTGACGGTGGCCAGCCCTTCTTGGGCGACCGACTTCACTTCCGCGACGTTCTCGACGCCATCGACGGCGTCTTCTATTCGCTGCACGACGGTCTGTTCGATCGTCTCAGTCGAAGCGCCGGGGTAGACGACGGAAACGACCAACGTATCCAACGAGAAGTCGGGGAAGGTCTCACGCTGCATGCCGGGCAGGGCGATCAATCCGAGTACGCCCAGCATCAGCATCAGCAGATTGGCGGCGGTCGGGTGTTTGGTGAAGTAGGTGATCATTTGGCGGAACCCTCACCCTCGAGATCTCGAAGCAGCCGCTCGGCGGCGGCCTGGTCAGCGACCGGAGCGAGCAACATACCTTGCACCGCTGGAGTCAGGTCGGTGAGGACGACCTGGTCGCCTGCCTCGAGGCCACTTTGAACGCACACGAATGCCGCCTGACGCATGGCGATCTCGACCTCCCGTCGAGCCAGCCTCGACTCTGGGTCGACGACGTAGACCTGGTCGCCGGAACGAAGGGCCGACCTGGGGACGGCCAGGCAGCCCGGACGTCGTTGACCGCTGAACTCGACCTCCGCGTACAAGCCGCTCAACAGGGGAGGCGTCGACCGGGACGGATCCAGCGGGTCGCCGACGGTGACCACCACGCCGAGCGTTCGAGTGGTCGAGTTCACGTTGGTAATGCGGGTGACCTCACCGCGCCATTGCGCGACGAGCTCTCCACTCTCGATGCGGACGATGGCCTTGATCCCAAGGTCGCGCAGCTGACGCTGGAGCATGCTCGGCGTCTTCGTACGAGGCTCCGAGCGGGCGAGCGTCGACGTCGGGGCGTACAGCGGCTGAAGCGCTCCGAAGGTGAGCTGGGCCGGAACTTCGGCCGCGTCGATGCCGTCAGCGACGGCCAAGACCTGGCCGGCAGTGACGAGCTCGCGAGGCTGAATCGAAAGCTCCCGGATGCGAATGTCGAACGGCGCGGCGATTTCGGTCCGTTCAATGTCGAGCGCCGCGCTTTGCAGACCGGCCTTCGACTCGCGCTCCTGCGCTTGCAACGCAGCGATGCTGGCGGGGAGCTCCCGCAGCTGATTGCGGAGGGACTGCACTGAGCTGCGCTGCACCAGCACATTGCGTTGTGCGTTGTCGACGTCGGCTTGGGTGGCGCCGCCGCTGGCGAACAATGCCCGATAACGTTGGAGGTCACGCTCCGCAAGGGCCAGTGACTGCTCCTCGATTTTCAGCTGGGCCGTCACACTTTGCCGCTGGGCTTCCAGCTGTTCGATCTGCGCAGTGACATTCTGGAGAGACGCCTGTCGTTGTTCGGCGGCCAGCTCGTAGTCCTCGGCATCGATCTTGAGAAGCTTCGTACCTTGGGGGAGAACTTTGCCGACCCGGAGATCCGAATTCATCTCGACGACCCGGCCCGAGACCTGCGCGACGAGCTCCCACTTGTAGGCCGCCTCCACTACGCCATAACCGAGCGCTTTCGGAACCACGGGGCGGGGCTGGACCTCGATGACCCGAACCGGTCTTCCCTGGTCATTGATAGGTCGCTTGGAGGGAGGGCGGCGACCGGCCCGAATGGCCAGCAGTAGGGCCGTGGCGACCAAAATGGGGGCCACGAACGAAATGATCCGGCGAAAGAAAAGCCGAAGTCGCGGCTTGGTGGGGGCTGCCTCTTGTTCAGTCACGGTTGGTCTCCTGGGTGGCCGCGAAGGCCTGAAGGCGTTGAAAGAACTCGTCGACGTCGTCGTCCGACATGGAAAAGTCGAACCGTCCCATCGCTCGCTGGACTGCCACGAGGTCGATAAGAAAGTCGTACACGGCGGTATCGGCGTTGAGCTTGCCTGTGAGGGCCTGATTCTGGGCATCGACCAGCGTAATGATGTCCTCCTTGCCCTGTGCATAGGCGGCCTGGACGAGCCTCAGATTCTCGTCGGCGGCTTCGGCCGCTTCCCGCTGAATGGCGATCGCTGCGTACGACGCGCCGGCCCGGTGGAGGGTGCTGCGAAGACTCGTTTCGATCTGGATGCGGCGAGCCTCCAGGTCGAGGGCCTGCGCTCGGGCTTCGGCGTTTTCTTGCTTGATGCGCGCGAAGCGGGATCCGCCCTCCAACAGGTTGAGGTTCGCGGTGAAGCCGACCTGCCAGGTGACTTCGTCGATCGGAAAGATGGATTGCGCCTCTGGTGTTGTGCCGGCGCCGCCGTTGGCGAAGGTGTGGGTCACATTTCCATTCACCGCGACCTGGGGAAGAAAAGGGGCTAGGTTGGTGCTCAGCGCCAATCGCCGCTGCGCGGCCAATCGAGACGCGCTGGCCTGAAGCTCGGGTGAGTTTCCGAGGGCTTCGGCGGCCATGAACGTTCGAAGAATAGCGAAGCGCCGGGGGCCGGTCATGTAGCTCTGCAGGCGCTCGCCGCTCGCCATGAGGCGGGAGTCCACGAGGGACGCGTCTTCGGGGACGAACGGTTCCTCGGTGGCCCGGTTCAGGAGTCGAAGAAGGTCGATCTCCGCGACATTCCGGGAGGCGACCGCGTCGATAACGGTCGTTCGGTTGGTCGCCAGCTGGTTCTCGAGGCGAAGCCGCTCGTTCTGGGATCCAGTTCCGAGGTCCAGCCGAAGCCGGGTCTGGTCGAGCTGCGTACGGGTGACCTTGAGGTTGTCACGCTGAACGCGTTCGGTGGTCAGCGCTCGAAGAACGTCTAGATAAGCGACGGCCGCGCTTTGGACGGTGTCGAGAACGGCGGTGCGGTTGTCGGAGCGGGTGGCGTCGCGCAGGTGCTTGTTGATGGTGAGCTGGGCCATCGCCGGCTCGTTCAGGACCACCTGGGAGGCCGTGCCCGACCACGATGCGCTTCGTTCCGGATTGAGACCGGTGGCAGAATCGGGGTCGCGCCAAGTGCCGGAGAGGCTGGCGTCCACCCGCGGCAGGAGGGCACCCAGGGCGTCGTTCACCGACGCCTCGCGGGCGGCGAGCTCCTCGCGGTTGGCGCGAAGCACCAGGTTCTGCTCTCGGACCTCGGTCACGACCTCCTGTAGGCTGATCGTGGGGGCGGTCTTCGCTTCGTCCTTCGCGATCAGCTCCGCCTCACTGATGACGGCCCATGACAGAGGCAGGCCGATCGCTTTTGCGGTCTTGGCATTGATCACCAGGTTTTCGGCCCGTTGAAAGACGTAGCTCAGGTTTTTGGGCGCTTCACCTTGGAGGATCGCGTCGGTGTTGACCGCGACCGCCCGCGCGAGACGGTCGCTATTCTCGGGACTCCCGAGACCCATCAGGAGCCCACGATCCACGCCCAGCCGGCCAACCTGCGCGAAGCTCGGGAGCTTGTTCGCGATCAGAGCGGTGACCAGCGCTTCGAGGTCTGCGGGGCTACGTCGAGGGGCAAGACCGACATAGACCGCGTCGATGTCGGGAGGAAGCGCGTCGATCAGGGCTCGAGGGTCGGCGCCCGAGGCGAAGTGAAGCCGAATGTCCAACTTTGCCGCCTCGGCCTCGAGAACTGCCTCGAGGGACGGTATCGCTTCGCGGATGGCCGGCGAGAGCAGGTAGGCCACGTGGCGGAGGGGTCGAACCGCCAGTCGCAGGGTCTCCAGGTCGCGCGATAGGGCTGGGGTGAAGACGACATACGAGAGGTTCGAGGTCGATGCGGTCGGCTTTTCAAGGCGGCGTTTCCACGGCGCCAACACGAATGGAGCGACGACGGGCTTGCGGAGACGGCCGGCCTCGGCTCGCTTGACGGCCGCGGCGGAGGCGACCAGCCCGAAGGCCCACACCATGTCGACCTCCGGATCTTTGAGCGCAGCATCCAGTTGCCGGGTCGCGGTCTCGATCGTGAAATCGCCGGTCTGGACCTTGCTGGGCGGAAACAGCGCTTCGACATCGTGGCCGAAACGCCCGAGTTCCTCTTGCGCTCGGCCGAGCAGCATCTGAAGGCCCGGGGTGGGGCCGTCGAGCAGAAGGGCGATACGCTGCGACGCGCCTGACTGGGCCTGGGCATCCGGCGTCCAGAAGCAGGCAATACTGGCAGCGGTGAGCCACCACCCTCGACCGGACGACCTTCGTGGGTTCTCGAACATGGCCGCATCTTAATCGAGACGTTAGTGTGCGCATCGTTGCGAATAGTAGCGATTTCGTTACGCACCCCATCTCTCAGGGTTTTGAGGCTGTTCTAGGAGACTTGCTCCGAGCGAAGCGTGACAAAGAAGCGGACTTTGGGCGCTCC
>CAZFIV010000122.1:0-21774 GCA_964519665.1 uncultured Myxococcales bacterium | reverse complement strand
GCCAGCACGGAATCGCGAATGAACTCGAGCGTTTGAGGCGCAGCCTCGCTAAGTGCATGCCACCAAACAGCGCCCGAATCGGGCGGCCCCCGGTTCGCTCCTGGATGTACGCGATCGTGTTGACGACCCCGGCGTGAGCACACCGGAGGAGAATCACCAGCCCCTTGCGGGTGTCGGAGTAAAGGGCCTGGTCGTCGTCGACCGGATCCGGCTGAGTGCAGGCAGCGTCGAGAAAGAAGTCACCGCCCGTGTCCGGTCACGAACAGCCCGGGCACGACCTCCGTGACGTCTTCCGTCCAGTGAACGCCGGCGTGCGTCACGAGTTTTTTGGTTGGCAGGGCGAGCGGCATCCCGATGTCTACGAAGGTTCCGTCTCGGCGGCGACTGAATCGTCGCTCCAGCGCCGCCGGGTGCAAGTAAAGCTGCGGCCTATCATCGAGCAGCGCGATCAGGCCGCCCGTATGGTCGTAGTGGATGCCATTCGTCGACGGAGTATAGCAGAACCGGGTCGAACGTCCAAGGCTCCCACCTACTGAGTATGAGATGGAAGCGGGACACTCCATCAAGAGGCGGCTGTCACATCGTTTAGGGCGCTGACCATCTACGAGGCTCATCGTCCCGGCACAATGCGGAGCAGTTGCCCGTTCGGCGTTGCGGTGTACGACAGACCTCCGCCCGCCTTGGGCCTGAGTAGCGTATCGGTCAGCATATATAGCACGCCGCCCGGGCTGACCGCGACTTTGCGGGAGCGGACGCGTTGGTCGACGAACAGCTCTTCGACGCTCTTGATCGTACCTTCTTCAACCTTGAAGCGCCAAAGACTGCCTCGAGATAGGCCTGACACGAATAGATCACCGCGCCACGGCGGGAATTCCGAGCCATGATAGAAGGTCAGACCGGTCGGCGCCACCGTCTGCAACCAAACCCACGCCGGGGCGGCAAATATGCGCCCGGAAAGCTCGGGTGGTTTGTACTTATCATTGCGATATTTGCCGGTCGTCATGATCGGCCAGCCATAGTTGGCGGCGGGCTCCAGACGATTGATCTCGTCTCCTTGTCGACTGCCGTGCTCCGAAAACCAGATCTCGCCCGTATCGGGATGAAGGGTCAGTCCTTGGGCGGCTCGAATCCCGAGCGCGTAGAGTCCTGGCGGCGCCTTGGGCCCGAAATCTGGATTGTCGTCGGGAGCGGTGCCATCGCGGTTGAGCCGGTAGATCTTGCCTCGGCGATCAGAAGGGTCCTGAGCGATCGGCAGGTCGGGATTGCTGGTTTCATCATAGATCCGCTCGCCAATGGTGACATACAGCTTGCCATCGGAGCCGAAGACCATGCCGCCACCATAGTGAAAGAACTCGTCTTGAGTATAAGGTTCGGCGACGAGGAGGGTCTGGTGGGACGACAAGGTGTCCTGCAGCAGCTTGGCGCGAATGACCTTGGTCGTCCGGCCGGCCGGGCTTTTGGCCGCATAAGACAGGTAGACCCATGGCTCCTTCTCAAAGACGGGGTCGAGGAGGACTTCGAACAAGCCACCGTTGTCGAAGGGAACTACGCTTCGGATGTCGTCGACGAGATCGCTGGGCAGACCACCGATCGGAAAGACCTCGCCCGTAGTGAGGTCGACCCGCAACAGGCCTCCTTCTTTTTCGGTGACCAGGGCCTCGGTCTCGCTCAGAAATGCGATGCTCCAGGGGCTTTTGAGATGGTCGACCACGACCACCCGGTTGATCGACACGGGTTCGGGGGCAGCGGCGGGGGTCACCGCGGCACACGCCGCGGCAGTAAGGAAGAAACCGGCGAACACAACACGTAATATCATGGGGTATCTCACGAGAATCACAGCGTCGGTGATTCAATCATTCGAGGGAAGCGATCCAGATGGCGATACACGGGGCCTGAATCATTCATGGCAAGCGATCGCATCACACCGGCGGCGCGATTTCGGAGCGCGATGAGAATCGAAGACGATGAGGCCTTCGATCAAGGAGGCCCGTGCCGGGTGCTCATCGACTACCCATGGGGGCGTACCTACCCAGAAGGGTGTGGATAGGCCCACGGCGGAAGGGGCGCCCCCCTCTATGGCGCCGAGCCCCATTCTGCGCTACGACCTGACCATTCGTGCTCATTCAGGAGACCCGGTTCGGTGAGCAACGGTTCTAGCCCGCTTCGGATCTTCGTAGTGGGGGCGACCGGCTACGTCGGCAAGCACGTGGTCCGGACGCTGGTCGCTCGCGGTCATTCGGTTGTGGCGTTTGCGCGACCCCGGGCCGGCGTGGGCGGCGCGGAAGACGAATCGGCCACCCGGGCCCATCTCGCCGGGGCCGAAGTCCGCTTCGGCGAGGTGACCAAGCCCCAGTCGGTGCGCGCCGATGGCCTCCGCGGCGAGTCGTTCGATGCCGTCATCTCGTGCCTTGCCTCGAGAACCGGCGGCGTCAAGGACGCTTGGCGCATCGACCATCAGGCCCAGCTCGATGTGCTCGAGGCCGCTCGCGCGGTCGGCGTGAAACATTTCGTCCTTTTGTCGGCCATCTGCGTCCAGAAGCCGCGCCTCGCGTTTCAGCAGGCCAAGCTGGCCTTCGAAGAAGCACTCCGGGATTCGGGGCTCACCTATTCGATCGTCCGGCCGACGGCCTACTTCAAGTCGCTGGCCGGTCAGGTCGAAGGGGTGAAGAACGGAAAGCCGTTCACGATCCTCGGCGACGGAACGCTGACCGCGTGCAAGCCGATCAGCGAGCGAGACCTCGCCGCCTTCATGGCCGACTGCCTCGTGCATCCCGACAAGCAAAACAAGGTTCTTCCGGTCGGCGGTCCAGGACCCGCGATCACGCCGATCGCGCAAAGCGAGCTGCTCTTCAAGGCGCTCGACCGGCCGCCTCGCCTGCGCCGCATCCCGGTTTGGGCGCTCGGCGCCGTGGTCAACGGGCTCGGTCTCCTCGCCCGGGTCTTGCCAGGCATGCGCGACAAGGCCGAGCTCGCGCGTATCGGCCAATACTACGCTACGGAGTCGATGCTCGCATGGAATCCCACCGAGGGCAGGTACGAGGCCGACGCGACCCCGTCGTACGGCACGGATACGCTTTACGACTTCTACGTGCGGGTTTCGAAAGAAGGATTGACCGGTCAGGAGCTGGGCGATCACTCGGTGTTTTGAAAACAGCAATCCGAACCGTAGCGACGATCCGTACCTTACCGGTCAGCGGAGGGCTCGCTCCTATACGCAAGCGAACTTACTGCACTTCGTTAAAGCTGGCTCCCACGACAGCTGGTTCTGCGATTTTGAGGAGGGCGTCGAGGGTAGCTTGAATGTCGACGGCTCTTTCATCCTCACGAGCTCTGATCGGCCCGAAGTTGCTCGGCGAGGGTGAGCGCTTGGGAACGGTCGGTGACTCGGCGCTCCAAGACGGCGTCGTCGACCGCTTCGAGGATCTCTTTGAAGGCTCGGCTGGGTCGCATGCCGAGGGCTTTGAGATCGTCGCCGGTGACGGCCGGGCGGGCCGGCAATGGATGATCAGCGATATCTTTCGCGGCCACGATGAATCGGTCGACCGCCGGGTCGTCGGCACCCAGCATCACTCGAAAGAACGCCAGCAGGCGCGCCGCATCGTCACTGGCCGCCAACCGCATGACCCGAGCTTCCGTGGCGCCGTCGGCTTCGACCAGCGAAGGGAGCGCTTCTTGAAGCCGAAGGGCCACCCGGATGGTCTCACGGGATAGCTTGAGATCTCTCAGGGCCTTTTCGCTTACCTTTCGAGTGAGGCCGTCGATCGTGGCCGCCCAGCCGACCGTGTACTTGTCGGCGGTCGGTAGGTCGGCCAAGTGCGTTTCGAACCTCTGCATTCGCTCCACGAGGTTCCCGCGCGCCGATTCGGCGACGTGTGGAAGGGCCGGCGCCAATAACCCCAACCCATCGAGGAGCCGAAATCCCACCCCCGGATGGCCTCGAAAGATGCCCTCGAGCTCGGCGACGATCCGCTCCTTGCTGACCACCGACAGCGCCGAAGCGCTCGCCTCGATCGCGGCCCGCGTTCGTTCTTCGAGCTCGAAGTCGAACCGCGCCGCGAAGCGGACGGCGCGAAGCATCCGGAGCTTGTCTTCCTCGAACCGGCGGGCCGGCTCACCGACCGCTCGGATGACGCCAGCCTCGAGGTCGCGGCGGCCGCCGACGGCGTCGAGCACTTCGTCGGTCTCGGGGTCCATCAACAGGGCGTTGATCGTGAGGTCGCGGCGGGCGACGTCTTCCCGCCAGTCGTCGCTATAGACGACCTCGTCGGGGCGCCGGCCGTCCGAGTAGGTGCCCTCGGTTCGAAAGGTGGCCACCTCGTAGTCCCGGTCTCGACTCACCAGGACCTTCACCACCCCGAAGGCCGCGCCGACCTCGATCGTGCGCCGAAACAGGCCCACGACCTGCTCGGGGCGGGCGTCGGTCACGATATCGTAGTCTTTGGGGGTGAGGCCGAGGAGCTGATCCCGAACGCAGCCGCCGGCGAGATACGCCTGATAGCCCGCCTCCCGAAGAACCGCGGTCACCCGGTCGGCGCCCTTGCGCAGGTCGTCTTTCACCGGCCGTAGATGAAGGTGACGGCCCGAGGCTGGTACCGCTGCCGGCGAACGAGGTTGCGACCTTCGACGAAGGTATCTTCAGGGTCGCCGGGGTAGGTGGTGCGGGTGCCGATCGGTAGCTGTTGGAACGCTTCGAAGGTCTCGATGAGGGTGAGGCCCGCGCCGGCGGTGCTGGTGCCAGCGCCGACAACGATGATCTGCCGACCCACGCCGTCGGCCGAGATATCGACCGGCACCTCGGTGGTCGGCGTCGCTTCGCGGGCCGGTATGGGCTCGCCACAGTTCTGCTGAAGGTTGGTGGGGCAGTTCGCCCGCGGCAACAGCGCGAGCACCCGGCGGGCGGAAGGATCGGCGTCCAGTGCCAACACCGCCTGCATATTCTCGGAGAACGCGGCCAGCCCCACCCGGCCATCGAAGCCATTGGCCAGGGCGAACAGGCCATTTCGGAGATCGACCTCGGCGACCGCGGCCTGGCTACCCGACGTTACGAAGGCCACCCGACCATCGGACGACAGAGCGACTCCCGCTGGGTCCGACACGACGTCGAGGGCCTGGATGCTCTGCGCTTCGATGTTGACGAAAATGATGGTGCCGAAACCGAGCTCGACCCCGCCGAGAATGAACAGGGCGGTCCGCCCATCACCGGCGATGACGCCGTCGATCACCGTGCCTCCGATCTCCTGGCCGGGAGGGGGCGTCCGGGAGACGACCCGACCTTCGTCCAAGTCGACGAACGACACGAAGCCCCCGCCGGCGACGACCCCCAACGACTGCCCTTCTACGCCGAGCGCGACCCGCTGCGGCGCATCCAGCTCGATGCGACGCCACGTATGATCCTGGGCCGAAAGCACTCCCAGATAGCCGATCCCGCCGTCTCGATAGGTCACCAGGAGCGAATCGCCCCCCCGCGCGGTGATCCAGTCGGCCCGCGGGTCCGCGCCTTCGATGTCGATCCTCTCGACCAGCGACCGGGTGGGGGGATCGATCACGTAGACGACACCCTCGGGGTTGGCTTGGTTCTGGTTGCGGCGGTGGATGACGTAGGCCAGGTTTCGCCGCAACGGAAATTGCACCGAGAGGTCATCTCCGCTCGCTTCGGTCTGAATGCGTCCGAAGGCCACGATGTTCCCCTGGGCATCCAGCCCTTCCGCGCGGACCGTCAGCGGGCCTCCATCGGCATCACCGAGAGGAAAGCCTGAGAACGTGGCGGTCCGCTCACCGGGAGCCAAACTGATCGTCGCGTCGTCTCCGCGGTCTGGGCCGTCGACCACGACCTGGATCACCTCGAGCCCGACGTCGGGCGCAAACGGGTCGAGGTTGGGCTGGGTCGACGTGGTGAGCTCGACTCGGACCGTCCCGCTCGACTCGTCGCTGCAGCCGATCCCGCCTAGGGCCACGCCGAAGACCGCGCCGACGACGGCCCAGCGTCCCGGCGAGAGCGCCCGCGGCCGCAGCCCGGACGTGCGCAAGCGTCGTTGCGGTCGGTCACTTCGTCGTGCGTCGGTCATGGTGCTCTCCGAATCAGAATGTTGTCGACGCCCAGCCGCGACCCGTCGGCCAGCCGAGGCAAGAATCGATACCGGAAGGTCGCAGTCTGAAGCTCGGGGGGGATGCCCAGCCGGACTCGCCCCACTCGCCAGTCGATGATCGTCTGGTCGCCGAGAAGGCGAGCGTTGTTGCGCTGGTTGTCGGACGGCAGAACGCCGGAGATTCCGTTGACCTGAATGGCGTCGACCCACGCGCCAGGCTCGCACGAACCCGCGCAGAATTGCACCCGAACTTCCTGGGTCGCTTCCGTCCACTGGTCGGGCGGCACGCCCTGCTGGCCCGGGAAGTAGGTGGTGCCGATATCGAACGAGACGTAGTCAAACTCCATGACGAGGTCGGAGCCGGCCCCCGACAAGTCGATCTCCGGCGAGGTCAACGCCTGCTCGCCGTCGAACAGCTGGGCTCGCAGGTAATCGATCGGCACGTCGAAGCAGCCATTGGGTCGTTGATCGTCGCAGTCGTCTCTGAGCTGGTTGCAGTTCTCCTCGCCGTCACAATCCTTGGCTTCCCGACAGACCCGGCAGATCTGGCAAACCTCCTGCCCCAGGCAGCGCTCGTCGTTGCAGCGCGAGCACTCCGGCGACGATGCGCCCCCCGCGCATTCGGCCGCGCAGAAGCTGTTTCGGCAGTCCTGGAGAAACGCGTCGTCGCAGCCCTCGCAGAGCGAGCAGCTGCGGTCAGCCGCGGTCTGCTCGCACGACAGCAGCGATGCCACCGGCCGGCCCGACGCCGGGCAGGTCGTCTCGCAGAGATCGCAGACCTCCTGGCAGTTGGGATGCTGCTCGAAACACGCCAGGGGCGTTTGAATGTCCGGACTCACCGGGCAGACGTTGATGTTGCCGACCCCGACCACGTTGGGGTCGGCTTGGCATTCCAAACAGCACGCGCAGGCCCGGCAGGTCACGCCGGGCACCGGGGTGCCCTTGGGCGGCGTCGGCTCGCTCTCGAGCACCACGAAGTTGGCCCCCTGGGCGGCCGGCCCGGCGCAATCGAGGCGACCGGGCGTACAGCCCTCGATGCCTACGGTGCCGATCCCGGTGCGGGTGTTCGCCAATTCGCCGGGGGGGTCGTTGAAGCCGAGCAACCGCAGGTCGACGCCGGTGCGGTCGGCTGGTACTTCGAAGCCTTCCGCGTACACCACACACCGGCCGTCGAAGCACTCTTCGGTGCCCTGACAGGCGATGTCGGGGCACCCGAGCTCGCACTGCCCCGCTTGGCAGATCGCGGCCGGGGTCGAGTTGGGGTCGGCTCGGCACTCCGGATCCTCGAAAGGGTCCGCATTGGCGACCAGGTCGCAGTCAGCGTCGGTGCGACAGGCCAGCCGGCAGGTCCCGTTGATGCAGGTCAGGTCGAGCCCGGCCGCCGTGCAGTCGGCGGAGACCGCGCACGACTGATCGCTGGTCACGACCTCTTGCGCACACCCTCCTTCGGGGTCGTCCGAGCAGGCCGCGACTCCGCCGAACAGCAGCGAAGCCGCCGCGATCCATCCAAACGCGCTCCGTTTGCGCATGGCGGTGAGATACCACGGAAGGCCGGGCCACTTCCGCGTCAGAACAGTAAGAAAATAACTCGATAAACTGACCGGGACGGCTCAGGCCATGAGCTGAAGCGCCAGGCGCTCCATCGTGCGTACACTCGACAGCGGCCCGCCTTTGAGCGCCTGGTCGGCGTGATTGACGGCGCCCAGGCCCCGGGCCAGCTCGGCCAGCGAATGCCGGTGGGCCTGCTCGATCAGATTGGACAGCAAAAAGGGCGGAACCCCCACCTCGGCCAGAATGCGGTCGCGATCGGCCCCCGCGTCCAGCGCCGCGCGGGCCTTGAGCAGATTACGGTAGTGGCGCGCGACCATGAAGAGCATCCGAAGGGGGGGCTCGCGGTTGACCACCAGCATCGTGTGCAGAGCGGTCAGGACGGCGACCCGATTGCCGTGCCCGATCGCGTCGACGAGCTCGAAGATCGATTCTTCGCGGGTCACCGACACGACCTTGATGACGTCGTCGGCGCTCACTCGGCGCCCGCCGGTGTACAGCGAGAGCACCTCGAGGGCCTGCGTGGCGGCCCCCACGTCGGCGCCGGTGGCGTCGGCGAGCGCCCGGATGGCGTCCTGGGCGATATCGATGCCCAGCCCGTCGGCCCGGCGGCGGATGAGCTGGGGCATTTCTCGAGGTTTGGGCTTCGCGAACCGGACGGCGTACCCGGCTTTCTTGATCGCCTTGTAGGCCTTGGTTCGGGCGTCGAACTTATCGGCCACCAGCACCAGCACCGTCGACGGGTTGGGCCGGTCGACGTAGGTGAGAAATGCGTCCGACTTATCGAAGCCCAGCTTGTCGGCATACTCGACCACGACCACTCGGCGGTCGGAAAAGGCCGGCAGGGTCTGGGCGGTGTCGAGAACGCGGGTGACCGTCACCTCGCGACCTGACAGCCGGTCGAGATTGAAGTCGCGCGCGTGCGGCGGGACGGACTCGCCCACGATGGCCTGCACCATCTCATCGATGAGGACCCGCTCCTCGCCATCGATCACGTACACGGGCTTCGGCCCGCTCTTTCTAAGGTCGGCGATCGGATCGGTCGAGGCGCCGGAGCGACGCGCGCGAGGCGGCATGTTCGGGCCCTAGAAGAGGAGTCCGCGGTACTTGTCGAGATCCTCGAGGACGATGCCGACACCCTGGACCACCGACAGCAGTGGGTTTTCGGAGATGATGGCCGGGATCCCGGTCTCTTCGCGGAGCACGAGGTCGAGGCCGGCCAGGTGGGCGCCGCCCCCGACCAAGACCAGGCCCCGCTCGGCGAGGTCGGCCGACAGCTCGGGCGGGGTGCGCTCGAGCACCGAGCGGCAAGCCTCGACGATGAGCTGAACGACGTCGTCGAGCGCTTCGCGCACGTCTTCGCCGGTAATCTTGATGGAACGCGGCACGCCGGAGATCAGGTCGCGCCCTTTCAGCTCCATGCTGTCCATCTTGCAGGATGGATGGACGTTTCCGATCTTCATCTTCACCTGCTCGGCGGTGCGCTCGCCGATCAGGATGTTGGACCGTCGGCGGACATACTGAATGATGGCCTCATCGATCCGGTCGCCGGCCACCTTCAGCGTTCGGTAGGTGACCAGGCCCCCCAGCGAGATCACCGCGATGTCGGTGGTGCCGCCCCCGATATCGACGACCATCGACCCGCGGGCGTCGAGCACCGGCAACCCGGCCCCGACCGCAGCCGCCATCGGCTGCTCGATCAGGAGCACCTCGCGCACCCCGGCCGAGATCGCGGCTTCGCGCACCGCCTTCGTCTCGACATCAGTGATCCCGGCCGGGATCGAGATGACCAGGCGGGAGCGGATCAGGTGGTTTCGTTTGTGCGCCTTCCGAATGAAGTACTTCAGCATCACTTCAGTGACGGCGAAGTCGGCGATGACCCCCTCACGCATCGGGCGGATCGCCTCGATGGTACCGGGAGTCTTGCCCAACATTTCTTTGGCCTCGTGCCCGACGGCGACGACCTTCTTGCTGGGCCCTTGGGTGATGGCGACAACCGAAGGCTCATCGAGAACGATGCCCCGGCCCCGTACGTTGACCAGCGTGTTGGCCGTACCGAGATCGATCGCGATATCCTGGCTGAACAACCCGAGGAGGCCGTTAAACACGAAGTTGGGTTAGCAGAACCGGGCCCTCCCCGGAAGGGCCTCATTGCGCGTCGAGCTTCTTGGCGACCTCTTTGAGGGCGTCGAGGTTCTGAATATGGCTCAAGCTGGCGAGAAGATGGTCTTTGGTCGCCTCGCGCAGACGGGTGACCTCATCGCCACTGACGCCCAAAACGTCAGCGTATTGCCGGATCAGGTCATCTTCCGGAGTCGCGTATTCGCCATCCGCAAAGGCCAGCAAAATCATGGTCTTAAGGAACATTTTGGCCATTTCGGGCGTCTCGAAATGGGTCTTTGCGCGCTGGGGATCGAACGGACCGGTGGCCACGTCCTCCAACCGGGGATCTCCCGCCCGGGCGCAGCTCTCGTAGAATTCGCGGACCAGCCGCATCTCGTTGTCATGAACGCCGTCGACGCGGGCGACGGCCATCATGGCATGGGTCAATACCTTGACCTGCTCGAACGTCAGGTCGTTCGGGGAAAAGAAGTCGCTACCCATCGGCCTGGTCTTAGCCAGGGCTCGCCCCCACGGCAAGAGGCCGGAGCCGACCTGGTCGGCTCATCCGGACGTCAGGGGACATTGACGGTGTAGCGGAAGCCTCGAGTGGCTCGGAAGGTCACGGGAATGGTACCGCCCCCCACGACGGGAACGTTGACGACCGAATCGGAGTCGTTGCGTACCTCGAGGGTCACTTGCAGCCCCTGAAAGAAGGTCGCCAGAAAGGCCGGCAGCCCTCCGGGGCTGGCCGAGATCGGACACTCCGCGACTTTGGTGCGCTCTTCGTTGTACATGTCGAAGCGATATTCACCGCGGATCGGTGTCACGGTGAGAAAGGGCAACAGGTTGACCTCCGCGAACCCGAGCGTAAACGCCGAAAAAGGCTGTTGAATCGGGGGGTCAGGGAGGCCCGTGGACGCCGTGGCCCCGTCGAGCGTGCCCGACACGCCGGTTGAAAAGATCTCATAGGAGATAGTCGTCCCCGATTCGATCAGGTCTTCGGGGTCGACCTGGCCTTGCTTCTCGAAGAGGCCGGGGTTCATGGGGTCGGGCACCAGGATGACTGAGGGGCCATTGCTGATCACAATCCGATCCGCCGACAGCCCCACCGGCATACCGGAGCCCGGCGGGGCCACCTCGGTCAAGGTACAGCCGCCTTCGGTTCGACTTTCGACCTGGCGACCATTCGCGGTGAAGTCGAAGAACCGGGCTTCGGCCAACGGAGGTCCACCGTCGAAGTTGGTGATCATGACGCCCACCTGCACCAACGCCTCGGTATCGGTGGGGGGATCGGTCGGCACGCCGGTATCACCGCTATCCGCCGCGTCGACCGGACCGCCGTCGACCCCGGTGTCCGGGGGCGGCGGAAAGCCCAAATCTCGAAAGCCGCGGTCCGGAAAGCCGCGGTCGGGCACGTCCGGAAAGCCGATGTCGAACTGCTCGGCGAAGCCCAGGTCCGGCAACGGAGTGTTGTCCGGAGGAACGCAGCGATTGTCGATGCATCGGAACGCGCCGCTCGGGCAGTCGCGGTTCGTCTCGCACTCCGACGTGCACGCCGGGGAGAGCGCCAGAGCGAGGCTCGCGGTCAGCGGGCCCCAGAGTCTCGCCTTCATGCGCGCAGTCTAACCTGGATTCGGAGCGAATCGTCGTTGTGTCAGTAACGCGTGGGCTGCTGTTCTGGTCGGGGAAGTATTTGCGGCGGGGGAGACTCGAACTCCCATGCCCTTTCGGGCGCCACCCCCTCAAGATGGTGTGTCTACCAATTTCACCACCGCCGCGAACGTGGGCGCACCGGTGTAGTGCGCAGGTGGGGCGCCGTCAAGCAAGAAGCGACGGCGCCCATTTCGGACCGATTGAGGCTGAAATGCGCGGCTCACTCGCCGCTGGGGGGCTCTGCGGTGCCATCGGCGGCCGGTTCGGCCGTTTCCGGTATTTCGGCCGGACGATCCGGCGGCGTATCGGCAGCCGCCGCATCACCCTCGGCGGCACCGAGGCCGTCCGCTTGGTTGGGAGCGATCTGGCTCGGCCCCCGAACGCCGCTGACCACCGACGGCTTCGACGAGTACAGCGACAAGCCGAAGCTGGTGAGCATGAACATCGTGGCGCAGATCGTGGTCATCCGGGTCAGAAAGTTGGACGCGCCCCGGCTGCCGAATACCGTGCCGGAACTACCACCGCCGAACACGGCGCTGACGCCGCCCCCCTTACCCGACTGAAGGAGGATGATCGGCAGCATGCCCAGGCACACGAACACATGGACGATGTACAGAAACAGCTTCACGGGGCTGCTGGGTATCCTTCAGCTGAGTCCCAAAAGTCCAGCAAAATGGCGAACGTGGTGGCCGGTATGAGTCAGGCGCTACCCGCCGCGGCCCGACAGATGGCCGCGAAATCATCGGCCTTCAGGCTCGCGCCTCCGATCAAGCCTCCGTCGATATCGGGCATCGAGAGGAGGTCGGCTGCGTTACCTGGCTTCATCGAGCCGCCGTACTGGATTCGCTGGGCCTGAGCGACCGACCCATCGTAGAGGATGGTCAGTTCGTTCCTCAGGTGGGCATGAACTTCCTGCGCCTGGTCGGGGGTGGCCGTACGACCGGTTCCGATCGCCCACACCGGCTCGTAAGCGATCACCACCTTGCCGACATCGGCCGCGCCGACCGACGCCAACCCCGTCCGAAGCTGACGAGAGACGACCTCGAGGGTCAGACCCGCGTCGCGTTCGTCGAGGGTCTCGCCTAGGCACATGATCGGCGACAAGTCGGCGGCCAGAGCCGCGACGACCTTGCGACCGACCGACTCATCCGTCTCGCCGAACAGGGTCCGCCGCTCGCTGTGCCCGATGATGACCAGGCTGCAGCAGGCGTCGCGCAGCATCTTCGGTGAGACTTCACCGGTGAACGCACCACTGGTCTCAAAATGGCAGTTCTGCCCGGCCAGCCGGATCATGCTGCCCCCGAGCTTGGCGGCCACCGCCGACAGGGCCGTGAACGGCGGGGCGACCGCAACGTCGACGTCGAGGCCGACCACCTCCGGCTTGATAGCCTCCACGAGACCCTCGGCTTCACCGATGGCCATGTTCATCTTCCAGTTTCCGCAGATAAACTTTCGTCGCGACACGCCGCCTCCTTATCGAGTCCCGGAGAACACGATTGTGTACCGTGGTGGGAGCTAGGCGGTCGACTTCGACCGCCCGAGCGCTCGTTGTCTACAATGCCGCTACCGGTCGAGCGCCGCTACGCCCGGCAGAGTCTTCCCTTCGATGAACTCGAGGCTCGCGCCGCCGCCGGTCGACACGTGGTCGATCTTGTCGGCGAGGCCGCTCTTGTTGAGGGCCGAGACCGAGTCGCCCCCCCCCACCACCGTGGTCGCGCTGGTCGCGGCGACCGCCTCGGCGACGGCCATCGTACCGCTGGCGAAGTTGGCCCATTCGAAAACGCCCATCGGGCCGTTCCAGAAGACGGTTTTCGCCTCGGCGATGACTTGGGCATAGGCGGCTCGAGTCTTGGGGCCGATATCGAGCCCCATCGTACCCGGCTGGATGACCGACACCTCTCGCGGCGCCGCACCTTCGTCGAAGGTCTCGGCGGTCACGTGGTCTTCAGGCAACATCAGGCGAACCCCGCGGGCGGACGCCGCCTTGAGGATCTGTTCGGCTGATCCGAGCGCTTCCTGCTCGACCCGACTGTTACCCACCTGCGCGCCCTGGGCTTGCAGGAGCGTGTAGGCCATCGCCCCACCGATCAGCATCGACTGGCAGCGATCGACCAGGCTGTTCAAGACGCCGAGTTTGTCGGACACCTTGGCGCCCCCGACGATCGCTACGAAAGGTTTCGTGGGGTCGTTGAGGATCTGCCCGAGGTGGTCGAGCTCCTTCTGCATCAGGAAGCCCGCCGCGGCGTCCCGAACGAACCGAACCATCCCCGCGGTCGAGGCGTGGGCCCGGTGGGCCGCACCGAAAGCATCGTTGACGTAGACGTCGACGCCTTCCGCGAGCGCCCGCGCGAACTCCTCGTTGTTCTTCTCTTCGCCCGCATGAAACCGCAGATTCTCGAGCAGGAGGACCTGCCCCTCCCGGAGGTCGACGATGTTCTTACGGACGCCATCGCCCACACAGTCGTCGGCGAAGACCACCTCGCGCCCCAGCAGGGTCGCCAGATGAGCGCCCACCGGCTCCAGCGAGAAGTCTGGATTGCGCTGCCCCTTCGGCCGACCGAGGTGCGACGCCAGGACGACCCGTGCCCCTTGGTCGAGCGCGTAGTGGATCGTCGGTAGCGCAGCCCGAATTCGGGTGTCGTCGGCCACCTGCCTTTCCGACGACAACGGTACGTTGAAGTCGACGCGGATGAAGGTCGCCCGACCTTTCAGGTCGAGCTCGCGCAGTGCGGTGATCATGGGGTCATCCGGCCTTCTGCGCCATGTAGCTCATGAGGTCGATGCAGCGGCACGAGTAGCCCCACTCGTTGTCGTACCATGAAACGACCTTCACCATATGCGACTCCATGACCTGAGTCAGGGCGGCGTCGACCGTCGAGCTGTGGGGGTTGCCGTTGAAGTCGATCGAGACCAACTCCTTCTCTTCCACGTCGAGGATGCCCTTGAGCGGCCCTTGAGCGGCCGCCTGGAGCGCGCTGTTGACCGCGTCGGCGGTGGTGGCTTTGTCGACATGGGCCGTGAAGTCGACCACCGAAACGTTCTTGGTCGGGACCCGGACCGCGAACCCATTCAGCTTGCCCTGAAGGTCGGGGAGCACGAGACCGACCGCCTGCGCGGCGCCGGTGGTCGTCGGAATCATCGACTCGAAGGCAGCTCGGGCTCGACGGAGGTCTTTGTGCGGCAAGTCGAGGATCCGCTGGTCGTTGGTAACCGAGTGAATCGTCGTCATCAGGCCGTGCTTGATCCCGAAGGACTCGTGAAGAACCTTGGCCACCGGCGCGAGGCAGTTCGTCGTGCAGCTCGCGTTGGAAACGATGTGATGGGCGGCGGGGTCGTACGTCTCGTGATTGACACCCATCGCGAACGTCGCGTCGACTTTCTTGCCGGGCGCCGAGATGATGACCTTCTTGGCCCCGGCGTCGATGTGGGGCTGAGCCTTCGACCCTTCGCGGAACAAGCCGGTACACTCGGCGACTATGTCGACTTCGTGCTCTTTCCACGGGAGCTTGCCCGGTTCCCGCTCCGAGAACACCTTGATCGTCTTGCCGTCGACCACCAAGTCGTTGCCGTCGGTCTCGACCTGACCTTCGAAGATGCCGTGCACGGAGTCGTACTTCAGCAGGTGGGCCAGCGTCGCGGCGTCCGTGAGATCATTGATGGCGACGACTTCGAGCGAAGAGCCCGAGCCTCGCAGCGCTCGCAGGATGCAGCGTCCAATTCGACCAAAACCGTTGATGGCAATGCGCGTCATGTCAGTCCTCCTCGAAAGGCTCGGACGGCCTTGTATATGCCGAACGGCCGCGTATCGGGTGGCCATTCCCAGGATTCGAGGTCCCGGTCAACCCAGCTCAGGCCCGGTCTGCTCCTTAGAGTCCGGCCGATCGATCTCGAGCCGAGCCGCGAAAACGAGTCCTTTACCGAGGGCCCCGGGAGGGACGATGATGATGTCATGAACGGCATTCCGAACGTTCCCCCGCCCGCCAATGAACCCGTGGTGAGTTACGCACCTGGAACGCCCGAACGCGCCCGGCTCAAGGCTTCGTTGGCTGAACTCGCGGGTACGGTCACCGACATTCCGCTGTGGATCGGAGGCGATTCGGTCCACGGGACGGCGACCGAAGTCGTTATGCCGCACGACCACCAGCGAGTCGTGGGGCGGGCCTCCAACGCGCGCCCCGAACACGTGTTGGCCGCTATCGAGGCCGCGGAGCGCGCTCGGCCCGAGTGGGCGGCCCTGTCCCAGGCTGACCGCTCGGCGGTCTTCTTGAAGGCCGCAGACCTGCTGACGGGTCCGTTCCGCGACCGGATCAACGCGGCCACGATGCTCGGTCAGTCGAAGACCTGCCACCAGGCCGAGATCGAGGCCGCCTGCGAGCTGGCCGATTTCTGGCGCTTCAACGTCGCGTACGCGCACCAGCTCATGCAGGAGCAGCCGCTGAGCCCTCCTGGGCTCTGGAATCAGACCGAGCTGCGCCCTCTCGACGGCTTCGTCTTCGCGGTGACCCCGTTCAACTTCACCGCGATCGCTGGTAATCTCCCGACCGCCCCCGCCTTGATGGGCAACACGTCCATCTGGAAGCCGGCCCCGAGCCAGATCCTGTCGGCGCACGTGATCGTGGAGATCCTGCAGGCCGCCGGCTTGCCGCCGGGGGTCGTCAACCTGGTGGCCGGCGAACCGGCCATGATCGGCGAAACCGTGCTTGCTGACCCGCGCCTGGCCGGCCTCCACTTCACCGGCTCGACGGCGACGTTCTGCCACCTGTGGTCGACGATCGGCCAAAACATCAGGCGCTACCGTCAGTATCCCCGCATCGTGGGCGAAACCGGCGGCAAAGACTTCATCTTCGCCCATCCGAGCGCCGACCTCGTCGCGCTGACGGCCGCGATCGTCCGAGGTGGTTTCGAGTACCAAGGGCAGAAGTGTAGCGCCGCATCGCGAATCTACATTCCACGCTCGATTTGGCCGGAGCTGAAAGACCGCCTGACCGCGGAGATCGGCACCATCAAGGTCGGCGACGTTCAGGATTTCTCGAACTTCATGGGGGCCGTCATCAACGCAGCGGCGTTTCGTAAGGTCACTGGCTACGTCGACCTCGCCAACTCCGACCCTGCGTGTTCGGTGCTCGCCGGTGGCACCTACAACGGTGACCGAGGCTACTTCGTCATGCCGACCTTGGTCGAGGCCCATCGCCCCGATCATCGGCTGATGACCGAAGAGATCTTCGGCCCGGTGGTCACGGTCTTCGTTTACGACGACGACCAGGAAGCGGCGGCCCTCGACCGGCTCGACCAAGACGCGCCGTACGGGCTCACCGGCGCCATCTTCGCGCAGGATCGCCGCCACATTCAGCGACTGTCGGAGCGCCTTCGGTTCACGGCGGGCAACTTCTACATCAACGACAAGCCGACCGGCGCGGTGGTCGGCCAGCAGCCCTTCGGCGGCAGCCGAGCGTCGGGGACCAACGATAAGGCCGGCAGCCCTCAGAATCTGCTCCGATGGGTCTCGACCCGAGCGATCAAGGAGACCTTCGTTCCTGCGACCAACTACCGTTATCCCTTTTTGCAGGAGCCGTAGGGGGCGACGCGGGACACCGCGCAGAGTTGGAGCGAAAGCGAGCCCCTTTGAACACTTCGGCGGCCCCGGTCAGCCGGTCCTGAGGTTCTGCTCGCGCAGCCGCATGCTGAGGGTACGCAGGAAAGAACGATAGATCCGGGTGGCGACCGCCTCGTGCCCGATCATGAACTGCTCGAAGCGGGGCTTGGCCACCCACAGGGCCTTGACCGGCTCGGCCGCGATGACCCGGGCCGAAGTGGGCGCTTCGTCCACCAGCGACATCTCGCCCACGTACTGGCCAGCCGGGATCACCGCGAGCTCGGTCTCGCTGCCCCCGGACTCCACCCTCGTCACGCGCAGGCTGCCTTCCCGCACAATCACCAGGCCCGGCCCCGGGTGCCCCTGCTCGATGATGACCTCGTTCGGCCGGTACACCGTGCGCTCGCAGATCAGGTAGAACGCCCGCATTTCGTCGAGACTGAGGTCCTCGAAGATCTGTAGCTTCTTGAGCACATCATAGCCGGCCATCCGCTGAACGTAGTCCGCCGGTCCGGCCGACCCACCGCGGCTGCGCCCGGACCGCGGCTTCACCAATGGGACCGGCTCGGCCGGAAAGCTGCCTCGACGGGCCAGGTCGGCGGGGGGGCCGGCCGCCGACCCGTCAGCGGGCATCGCGGCGCGGGAGCTCGAGCCATCGGCGATCGCCTGCAGACGGGTCGCCACGTCGCGGTACGAGGGATCGTAGGCGCGGATCCGCTCAAACACGGGCTGCGCCTCAACGAGGCGTCCGTCCTCGGCCAGCAGGAGCCCCAGTCGGTAGGCGACGTCGGCCTCGGCCGGGGTGCGAAGGGCGGTGCTCCCCTTGAGCACCGCCGACAGCCGCTGAATGGCCAGATCTCGGCGGTTGAGCGTCTTCAGGACGTCGGCCAACAGCGCCAGCGCCTGCATGAACCGAGCGTCTTGCGGCGAGACCCGCGACAACGCCTGGGCCGCACGGGCCGGTTCGCCCGCGCGCACGAAGAGCTGGCCGGCGCCGACCAGGTCGCCCGACAGCTCGAGCGCCTCGGCGGCCTGGGGATACTGTTCGGCCTCGAAGTAGAGCTCCGCCGCGCGGCGCGGTTCGCCCCCTTTTTCGTACATCTTGGCCGCCCGCATCGGTTCGCCGGCCTTGCTCAGGCATTCGGCCGCCTTCGACCAGTTGTAGGCCGCCGCGTAGGCCCGCGCGGCGGCGGGCCACTCTCCGAGCTGTTCGCATGCCTCGCCGGCCCGTTGATAGTCCCGCGACCGGTAGAACAGATTCGCGATCGCCTTTCGAGTGGGGGTCGACGCCGAAACGAACTCCTGCCACAGCTCTTCCCCCACCGTTTCCTGGACGCAGGTCTCGTATAGGGTCACCGCCTCATCGATCTCGTTTTTGGCCAGGTGGCGGCGGAGGGTCTCGATGACCTTCCCGGTGGCCAAGAACTGGCCCTCGTTTCCCGGCCCCTCCGTGAACTCCCACTCCATCAGCGCCATGGTTCCGGTCATGCTCGCACGAGCCCTGCGAGGCGGCCAGGGCCCATCGCTGCGTGCCCGCAGCCACCCGACCCGGCAAAGCCTCCACCCCAAAGGTGCGATCGCGTAGGCTGAACCCGTGGCGAAGCGCATCAGCCCCGCGATTCGGCGCCCGTGCTTCGTCGCTGAGGCTGCGGTCCGAGCCGCGATCCAAGCCGCGATGTGCTGCGCGTTCGGTGCTATGGCCTCCTGTGGCCCTTCCCCGCCGAGATTGCTCGAGCGCCTCGAGCAGCAGCTCCAGGCCCGCGACTGGACGGCCCTCGCCCGCCACCTCGACGACAACTACGCTGATCCGCTCGGCGACCGAGCGACGGTCCTTCAGGACCTTCAGAACCTCGAGGAGCGGTTTCCTCGGTGGGAAATCTCGCTCAATCGGGACGAGGCCGGCCTGGAGACATCGGCGCTGGTCGGTCGAGCCGAAACGCGACTGACCCTCGATCTGGCCGGTAAGCCCTACTGGAAGGTCCAGGGCCTCATGGAGCTCGAGCTGCGCCGGACCGACCAGTGGCGCGTCGTCAGCGGACTGCTGACCGACCTTCGCGACATTCAGGGCCTGATGCAGCGGCGACGGGCGGCTCTGGAAGGCAACGCGCCCGACCGCATGGCCGAGTTGCTCCATCCGCGCTACCGGGACGGTTTGATCGATCGGGCCGAAGCGATCGGTCGCCTCCGAACCGACCTGTCGGGGGTCGCCGTTCGCATCTCGGTCACCAACTACCGACTCGATATCCGCCGAGACCTGGCCCACATCGACGAGTACTTCAGGATGACCGTCGACGGTCGCCCGATTCGACCCAGCAAAGCCGGGCTGACCCTGAAAAAACTCGCCGGCCGCTGGCTGATCGCCGGCGGTCTATATCGTTCGCAATAGCGAAATCTCAGTCGAGCTTACGGCGCTTGAGGTCCGGCATCGACGAAGCGTCGTCGGCCGTGACGTACCGCTTTTCGCCCTCGAGGGCCGTCACGTTCTCGTACACGCCGTTGTCTCGCCGGACGAGCTTCGCGAATCCCTGCGATTTGAGCTGCGAATTGCCGGTCGGGGTATGGACGGCGGTCGGAAAGAGGTGTCGTTCGACCGGCGCATCGATGTCCGTGTCGCCCGGATCGAGGCCCGCCGCCGCGCAAAGCTCCCCCCAGCGAGCGATCACCTCCTTCATTCGATGGTGAACGTCGATCGTCTGGTCGTTGGTCGCGCAGTAGTACCGGTACAGAGGCACGGCGATTCGATCATCCTCACGACCACGTCCAAGACAAGGGCGGAGGTGAACGGGCACCAGCCCGGACGATCCGTGCATCACAAAGAAAACCCGAAACGTCCGGCTGGCAACATCCATCGAAGGTGCCCCATTGTGCGCTTGAACCTGGCCGTCGGAGCGCATAGCTTCCCGCGTCGATGGCCCAGAGTTACGCCCTGAGGTTTATCTCGGGCAAATACCAGGGCGGCGAGTTCCCCCTCGCGCCGGAGCGAGAGGTCGTCATCGGCCGATCGTCCGAGCTCGATATGGTGCTGGTCGAAGACATGGTGTCGCGCAAGCACGCGAAGATCACCACCCTGTCCGGCCAAATCGTGATCACCGACATGGGGTCCACCAACGGGACCTTCGTGAACGGCGAAAAGGTCCGAAAGACCCGCCTCAAAGAGGGCGACCGAATCCTGATCGGGACTTCGATCTTGAAGGTCGTCGCCAGCTCGACCACGCCGGTATCGGCGACCGAGGCGCGCGAAGACCTACGGGTTCGTGGCCAGGCATCCAACAAACAGTCTTCGATGAGCGGTACGCTCGAAGAGGTCCCGATTCCCGACCTCTTGCAGCTCTTCTCGACTTCGAAGCGCACCGGCGTGCTGCACATCCGATCGAGCCTGGGCTACGGCAAGATCTACCTGCGCAACGGCAATATCTTCTACTCATCGATCGACGACGACCACGAATTGGGCCCGATGAAGGCGTTCTGCCGCATGGTGGGGTGGGAGGAAGGTCACTTCGAGTTTGGTCCGCCCGAAGACGGCGCGGAGTTCATGCTCGAGCTGGAAGACTCGACCGAGTCGCTCCTGATGGAGGCGCTTCGGCAGCTCGACGAGTTTAGGCGGATCGCCCCCGACCTGCCGGCCCCGCGCGAACGCCTTCAGGTCCCGAGGCCCCTCGACTCCCCCCTGAGCGCGCTCAAGCCCCTCGAGCTCGACGTTTTTCAGCTCGTGCTCAACCACGGCCTGATGCAGCACATCTTCGATCGGTCTCCGGCGACCGACTACGAGACCGCGGCGGCTCTGCTCAACCTGGTTTCCCAGAACTACGTGGTGCGCACCTGAGGCACGACTGGTAACGAGGCGGTATGCCCGAGTTACCCGACGTCACTGTCTACATCGAGGCCCTCCGGACCCGCATCGTAGGCGAGGTGCTCGAGCAACTTCGGCTGGCGAGCCCCTTCGTGCTCCGAACGGTATCCCCTCGGCCATCGGCGATCGTCCCGACCAAGGTCCTCGCCATCCGGCGCCTCGGGAAGCGCATCATCTTCGAACTGGAACACGACCGATTCGTCGTCATCCACCTGATGGTCGCGGGGCGGTTTCGGTGGAAGGACCGCGGGGCCAAGATCCCCGGCCGTATCGGATTGGGGGCGTTCGACTTCTCGTCGGGCACGCTCCTGCTCACCGAGGCGTCCACGAAAAAGCGAGCATCCATTCACATCGTCGAGGGTCAAGCGGCCCTCGAAGAGCATGACCGGGGTGGCCTCGAGGTCATGGACGCCTCTTTGGAGGCTTTTAAAGAGCGCCTCACCCTCCGCAATCACACTCTCAAACGAGCCATGACCAACGCCAAGTTGTTCAGCGGTATCGGCAATGCCTATTCGGACGAGATCCTGTTCGCGGCCAAGCTTTCCCCGATGAAGCTGACCCAACGGCTGACCGACGAGGAGATCGACCGGCTCTTCGAGGCGACCAAGTTGACGCTCCAGCAATGGGTCGACCTCTTGCGCGCCGACTCGAAAGACGGCTTTCCCGAGAAGGTGACCGCGTTTCGGCCCGAGATGAACGTCCACGGCAAGTACAAAGAGCCGTGCCCCGTATGCGGAACCAAAGTCATGCGCATCGCCTATGCCGAAAACGAAGTGAACTACTGCCCAAGCTGCCAAAACGAAGGCCGCCTGCTCGCGGACCGCTCGCTTTCGCGCTTGCTCAAGAACGATTGGCCAAAAACGGTCGACGAGATGGAGGACTAGGAAACTTGCTCCGAGCGAAGCGTGACAAAGAAGCGGACTTTGGGCGCTCCGGTCCAC
>CAZFIV010000121.1:0-21816 GCA_964519665.1 uncultured Myxococcales bacterium | reverse complement strand
GCGCCAGCACGGAATCGCGAATGAACTCGAGCGTTTGAGGCGCAGCCTCGCTAAAATTTCCCTGGCCCACGCGGGACCCGTTCTTGTTCTGCGTCCACCACCTCGACTTCTATCCAAAGGGCAACGAGCTGCTCGGCCCCGCGGCATCCCAATCCGTGTGAGCTGTTCCAGATCTGGCTGAACCTCCCCGCCCGCAACAAGATGGTCCCGGCGCACTTCGCGATGCTGTGGAGCCACATGATACCCAAGCGGAAGATCGAAGGGCCCGAGGGCCGATCGACCGAGCTCGTCATCGTAGCGGGCAAGTACGGCGATGCGGTCCCCCCCAACCCCCGCCGCACTCCTGGGCCTCGGAGGCCGACAGCGACGTGGGCATCTGGACGATCAAGATGACCCCCGGGGCCGAGTTCACGATTCCCGCCGGGGCCGCGAAGACCCAACGGACGCTCTACTACTTCGAAGGAGACAAAATCTGGGTCGACGAACACCTCATCGACGAGCACTTATACCTCGAATTCGATGACGCGAAGGCCGTGAAGCTCAAGAACGGCGAGCAGCCGACCGAGCTGTTGATGCTGCAGGGCCGACCGATCGGGGAGCCGGTCGCCCACCACGGGCCGTTCGTCATGAACACCCCAGAAGAGTTATATCAGGCCGTCGTCGACTATCAGCGAACTCGATTCGGTGGTTGGCCGTGGCGCGATTGGCTGCCTGTCGAAGCAGGGCCCGGGCCACGCGCCGACACCAGACCGCTCGGTCTTGAGTCAGGCGACGATTCTCGCTATCGGAAACAATGCCTTTTGCTGAAGTCAACGGACAGACACTGCGATTCGAGGACACCGGTGGTGGTCAGCCGCCCATTCTCTTTTCTCACGGATTCCTGATGGACCATACGATGTTCGACCATCAGGTCGAGGCGCTCAAGGATGAGTTCAGAGTGATCACCTGGGACGAGCGGGGGTTTGGAGAGACTCGCGCCAAGTCAAACTTCACCTACTGGGACTCTGCCGACGACGCCATCGCGCTGCTCGACCACCTGGGGATCGACCAGGCCGTGCTCGGCGGAATGAGCCAAGGCGGCTTTCTATCCATGCGCGCCGCGCTTCGGTACCCTGATCGCGTGAAGGCGCTGGTGCTGATCTCAACGGCGCCGGACATCGACGACGAGCAGACCCGGGCCGGCTATCAGCAGATGGTCGATGGTTGGGTGGCGGGCATGAGCGACCAGATCGCCCCGGTGGTCGCCGGCATCATTCTTGGCCCCGAGCAGTACTGGGAACCGTGGCTGACTCAGTGGAAGAGCCTCGACGTCGGGCAGCTCAAGCTGGCCGCTGACTGCTTGCTGAACCGCGACGATATTTCCGACCGGATTCACGAGATCGAATGTCCCGCGCTTGTCGTGCATGGAAGCGACGATACCGCCATCAGCCTCGCGCGGGCCGAAAAGCTCCGAGACGGGCTTCCCGGGTGCGAGAAGATGGTGACGGTGCCCGGCGCCCATCACGCGGCCAACTTGACCCATCCGGCCGCGGTCAACCCACCGCTGCTCGACTTCCTTCGCGCCCAGCGGTGACGCGCGCGGCCGAGTCCTAGGCGCTCGCCGACTGGCTGCTTTTGAGCAGCTGGGCGACCTCCTCTTGCGCGTTGGTGGTGCGGCGGAGGTTCTCGCCGGCTTCATCGAGGCTGACGAGGACCGACTGCACCTGGTCGCTGTCGTCGGTGGCCTCGGAAGAGGCGGTGTCGAGCAGGGCCAGGTTGAGGTTGCCCAACAGAAGCACGATGCGGTCGGCGGCGGTGTCGAGCGCCTTTCGGCGCTCGAGGAGGCGATCATACTGCTGAAGCTGCAACTCCAATTGCCTGACCAGCTCGTGCACCGAGTCGTCGGGCTCGGCGGTCGCCGCTTGCTGCTTCGCGCCGGCCGCCTCGCGGGCGAGGCGAGCACGGTCGATACTCTCGAGCGCCTGGTCGATCTTCTTCTTGAGGACGACCTGGTCGCCGAGCCGCCGCAGGGCGGAGTCGACCTGGCCGCCCAGCCTTCGCTTGTCGTCGTCGCTCTTCGCAGCGGCCACGATGTTGACCCGAAGCTCCAGCGCCCGCCGAAGGCCGGCGTGCGACTCGGCGAGGCGCCGGAGCCCCTCGAATTCCCTCATCCCGAGGGCCGCGACCGAGTCGCCGCCGGACACCTGCGCCAACAGTTGGTTACGGCGCCACCACACGAACGCGAACCAGGCGCCGCCGACCATCGCGATCAGCAAGATGAGTCGGATCAGCACGTCAGTCGCCCAAGAAGAAGTTGCGCCACGCCTTCATGGAGCCGAACTTCTGCATGAACTCGGGGTCGTTCGAGTTGAGCTGAACTTCGCCCAGCTGGAAATTTTCGGCCGCGGTGATCGCGGAGAAGGTCTTACCGGCGCGGGATGCGAGGGCTTTAGCCTTCAGCCGTTCGCCGAGGGCCTCCGCCTTCGCTTCCGCAAGATCGCCTTCGGCTTTGGCTTTGGCGAAGAACGCATCGGCCTCCGAGCGCCGCCGGCGATCGTACTGGACCGCCTCGGCTTCGATGGCCGCGATCTCCAGCTCGAGACGGGTGCGAAGCTGTTCGATGCGCTTGTTCCATTCCTGCTCTTTGAGAGCCTTGTCTTTCTCGATGGTCTTTTCGAGGGTCTCGGTGGACTGCTCGGCGACCGACCGCTTTCGCTCCGCCTCGTCGAGCTTGCCCTGAACGATCAATAGCTGCTTGCGCTGGAGCTTTCGTTCGTATTCGGGCCGGAACCGAATCGCTCGAATCACTACCTTTTCGGCCTGGACGTGATACTGAGCGAGCTCCTCGTTGAGGATCGGGGTAATCGACTTCGCGACCTCGATCCGCCGGTCCGAATCGTAGATGTTGACGTTCGTCATCTGCGCCAACACGCGTCTAAGGACACCGGTCGTCGTCGATTGCACGCGCGCGGGATACGAATCGACGAAGCCCTCTCGCACGATCTGCCAACCCTGGCCGTCCTTGATTCGCCATGGCACCGAGACGTCGATGAAGATGACGTTGTTACCACTGGTTCGAATCTCGAGCTCCCCCTGTTCGCCTGGGGGGGCGTCCTTCAAGTAGTTCAGATACTGCAGCGTACGCGGGAGGCGATAGTAGCTGTGAATGAAAGGAATCCGGAGTTGGTAGCCGAAGTCGAAATCTCGTTCGGAGATACCGCCGGTGAGCGAACGACGAACGCCGACCTCCCAGGGCTCTATCTTGGTGAAGAAGAACTTCGGCAGCAGCCAAAGAATCAAGAACGCGATGCATGCGATATTGATGACGCGAGAAATCATCGTCGGCCCTCCAGGTAACGGATGTCGATGGGGGAAGCCGGTTTGACCAGCGGTGTCGCGGAGACCTTGCGGAGCTGAGGGAAGACCTTTTCGGCGATCACTCGGTTGAGAACATCGGGGCCGGCGGCCCCGACGGCGGTGATCTTGGCGACCAGGCCTTCGGCCTCTTTGCGATAGGCGATCTCGTTCGCCTTGGCGCGAAGAATCTTCTCTTGGCGGTAGGCTTCACCGCTCGCTTTGCGCTCGATGAAGTATTTATCGGCTTCGCGCTTGATGCTGATGAGGCGGTTCTCGGCGGCCTTCCGGTTTGCTTCGAGCTCCGCGACCAGCGTTTGGTACTCCACGTTCTTGGATTGCGCGATCCTCTGAATCACGCGGCCCTTCTCTTGCTCGAGCTTATTACGTCGCTCCTCTTGAACCTCGACCTCTTGTTCGGCGTTTTGTCGCGACTCGATCGCCTGTTCGACCGTCGAGTCGAACGAAGGCTTCGGGGTCACGATCTGGGTGACCTCGACGCCGTACGGCAGGAGGGTATCGTTCAGGCGTCGCTTGGCTTCGGTCGTCGCGGCCCCGTACCGGCCGGGGTCGGCGACCTCCAAGAAGGAGTATCGCCCGAACTCGTCGCGCAGAATCTCTCGGGCGAACGTGAGGATGAGGTGCTCTCGGTAGGCATCACCGGGGCCAGAGGTCCGGATGACATCTGCCGCGAGCTCCGGTTTGACCTGGTAGTGAATCTCGAGGCGGTCGAAGTGAAAGTTCGAGCCGTCGTTGGCTCGAACCGTCAGTCGATTCGAGACCCCGAGCCGGTCGCGGAACGAGCGCGCCTCCGTCATCGCCTCGTTGCTCATGACGAAGACCTGCGGCTTTCGTTCCAAGATCATGACCGACTGGATACCGGGGATGAACGTTCGAGCCCCTTGTTCGGTGATGGTGCGTTTGTCGTCGCCGAAGATGGAGAGCCCAGTGTTGTTGTAGATGACGGCGACCTCGCCCGGTTCGACTTCGACGAAGCCGCCCTGGCCCAGCAGCAGTTCGCCGAGCACGATGAGGACCACCGCAGCCACCAGAATCGCGGTGACGTTGAGCTTGCGGAAGTTGGATAGTTGGGGAACGGACGGAAATTGACGCTTACCTGACGATGTCGCCATGCCCCGAAGAAGACCAGACAATGGTCAAAGTCAAAAGGGGCAAGCCGAGCGCCGCTGCGCGAGGCGTAGCGGCGCAATGACCCCACGGAGACTCGAACTCCGGTTTGCGGCGTGAGAGGCCGCCGTCCTCACCGCTAGACGATGGGGCCTAGGTCGATGTGATTGGGGTACGAGGACTCGAACCTCGACTAACTGAACCAGAATCAGCCGTCCTGCCGATTAGACCATACCCCAGACGCTGAGGCGTACCGGCGAACCTGCCGCTCGGAGGCAGGATGTGCAAGCCAAATCTGCAGAGGATTAGCGCTTTTTCCCCGGCTCGGTCTTCGAAGGCACGATATAGATGTATACCTTCTCGTCGTGCTCGTAGATGTTGATCGCGTCCCATTCGCGCCGGGGCCGGTGGTTGATGATATGCCAGCCCTGCACGTTCGGATTGCCCCGAATCGGCACCCAGACGCGGCCTCGGCTGTTTCCGTAGAGATTTCGAAAGTGTCGGACCGAGCGCAGGAGCGGGTAGGTGTTGCGATAATGATTGTCGCTGGTTCGCTCGACCCAGGTCGGCAGTTGCACCCCGAGCTCCTTTTCGGCGCGAGCGGTCACCGGGGCGGCCAGCACGAGGAGCAAGACAGTGACGAGGATGCAGCGCTTCACGGGTGAACGATCGGTTCGCTCGGAGACCAAGTCAAGGTTGAGTTCCAGGGATGGAGGGCGGTTGAGTAAAAAGAGGCTCTCGACCGGAGGTCGCCTCACGAGGACGCCCCATCCAAGTGGCGATGGTCAGGTGCTTCGCCTAAGATGACGGCATGTGGTTGAGAGCGTGTGTTTCCGCCCCGCGAAGCTCCCTCGGAAGGGTGTTGATCGCTGTGTGGGGGCTGCTGCTGTTGTGCTCGGTCGCGAACGCGACGATCGTGGTGCCGTTATCCTTGGAAGACCTGACGGTTCGCAGCCGCGCGGTCGTGAGGGCGACCGTGCGCCAGCACCAAAGCGCCTGGGACGAGGATCACAAGCGCATCTACTCCTATACCGAGCTGTCCGTCACCGAGGTGATCAGCGGTGAGGCGCCCGAGACGCTGTTGGTTCGAACCCTCGGCGGGGAGGTCGGCGATATTGGCATGAAGGTCAGCGGCACGCCGCGCTTCGTACTCGATCAAGAGGTCGTCGTTTTCCTCCGCCGAGACTCGATGGACCCCGACGACTTCACGGTCGTCGGCATGAGTCAGGGGCTGTATCGAATCGAAAGAGACAGCGCGGGTCGAGTGATGGCCGTTCCCGGGGCCGAAGGTCTGGCCTACGCCCGAAAGGGGCGTGACGGACAAAGGATCGTGGATACGAACACCGAGGCCATTCGAATCGCTTACGAAGCCCTCAAAAGCCGAGTCCAGGCAGCCGCCGCGGCTCCGATCGAACCCGTCGTACGATAGTGAAACGGAAAACGCGTCACACCGTAGTGACACCGGGAGCGAGTCACACCGCAGTGACACGGCCACGGCGTCACACCGCACCGCTCTGGTGGCCGGCGGCCCTCACTCAGATGTTGGAGATCCGTTCAGCCCCCCATCGCTCGCGCCACGTCCCCAGGGATAGAACCGGTCGCCGTTCGGTCGGTTTGTCTTCGCGGGTGGCCCTGATGATCGCTTCGGCGTGGGTCGGTCTCGCGAGCGGGCCGGGCACCGCTCACGCCTTCGAATGCACGCGACTCAGCGGCTCCAACCGGGCCAATCTGGTCTGGCCGACTCGGCGGGTGCCCTGGGTCCTCGACCGCCGCGTGCTGACCGAAGCCGGCAACCAAGCGGCATCCGAGCTCGACGTGATCGCCTCCTTCGACGCATGGAACAACGTCAACTGCAGTGATCTAACCTTCGAATACGAGGGGCTGGTCGACGATCCAGTCGTAGGGTTCGACGAGAGTAGCGCGAGCAACATCAACGCGGTCGTTTGGGTCGACTCCGGTTGGGCCACCGAGGACATGGACGTTATCGCCGTAACCAGCCTCACGGTGAACCAGCGCACGGGCGTGATCGCCGACGTGGATATCGAGCTCAACGGCCAGTGGTTCGCGTTTACGCGCGCCGTCGGGGGGTGTCGAGGGCGAACCGTCGATATCCGGAACACCCTCACCCACGAGGTTGGGCACATGCTCGGCCTGGACCATCCCCCGGAGGATGACCGGTACCGAGAAACCACCATGTTCGGTTCCGCTTCGTTGTGCGAGACGAAGAAGGCCTCTCTGGCCCGCGACGACGAGGATGGGATCTGCTTCGTTTATCCGCTCGGGGCGGCGACCCGGCGCGACTGCCCTACGTCGTTCGAAGAGGTCGACGAGGGTGGAGGATGTCGAGACAGCGGTCCGATGAACTCGAACCCATGGCCGACCCTGCTCATCCTCGCGCTCATCGGATGGATCGCCCATCGCTGGGCCCGCCGATGGAGCAGCGTGGGCTGATCCGATTGGTTCGCTTGGCCTTCGATCACCTTTCGGTCGCGTACCGCCCGGGCCGATGGTCCGTCGAAGACGTTACGTTCGCGGTCGAACCGGGCCGTTCGGTGGCGTTGGTCGGGGCCTCCGGCGCCGGCAAGTCGACCCTCGGCCACGCGGCGTTGGGCCTCCTCAACGCGGCCACCATCCAGGGCCACGTTCGGGTCGACGGACTCGACTTGCTGAGCGCGTCGGAACCGGACCGGCTCGCGGTCCGCGGCCGGCGCGTGGCCCACGCGGCGCAGGATGCCGCCGGCGCGCTGAATCCGTCGCTGCGGGTGGGTGACCAGGTCGCCGAGGTCGTCGCGTTGCGAGACGGCCTAGGGCGGGCGGCCCGGCGCGCGTGGGCGGTCGAACGCTTCGAGGAGGTAGGCTTGCCGAGGTCGGCGGTCTCGGCGTGGCCCCATGAGTTGTCCGGCGGCCAGCAGCGGCGAGCGGTATTGGCGATGGCCCTGGCCGGCGACCCGAAGCTGTTGGTGGCCGATGAGCCGACCGCGAACCTCGACACCATTCGCACGGCCGAGATCATCGGGCTTCTTCGGAGGTTGCAGGCCACTCGGGGGTTAGGCCTGTTATTGATCACGCACGACTTGCGGGTGGCGTTCGCGCTCGCCGATGACTGGGCGGTGCTCGTGGACGGCAAGCTGGTCGAGTTCTCTACGGGGTGCCCGCGGTCTCCCGCGCACCCTTACACTCGATCGCTGATCGCGGCGGCGATCGCCCCCTGACGAGCCCTCGAGCGACGAAGCGAGGTGGTCTCAGGGCGGGGCAGGCGATCAGGGGAAGGGCAGTCGTACCCCGACCGTCGCACCGCCCCCACGCACGATCTCGAGGGCTGGTCCGGGTCCGTGCAGCAGCTGGTCGATCCGGTGCTTGAGCTTCTGATAGGCCGGATGGATCGCGGTTTCGGACTCGGGCGGAGAAAGCGCGCCCGGGGCTTCGACCAACGCAGGTGGCGCGTATGCGAGGCGGAGCTCTACCGACGCGCTGAGCCGCTCCTCCGCTTGCGCGGTGGAGGGTGAGAGGATGATCAGCGCCACGATCCACCCGAGACCTACCGTTAGGGTGCTCATCACTTTTCGCGTCTTGCTCATTGCCATCGCTCGAGGAACTCCAGAGCAAGGCCCGGACCAACGGAACTCGATGGGCAAAGGGGTGTGGCACGGTCGCTACGCAAGTGATTGCGCGGGTAGCGCGTGGTTCACAGTACCCGCGCGCATTCGGCTGCGCGCCGGCCACCGGGTCTTTACAGGCAAAGTCCACCGCCGAGCGACCGACGTACAAAATCGGAGGAGCCGCGTAAGGTCCGCCCGAACCGGAATGGTTTTCGAGGAGGACGATGTTCCGAGCCGATATCCACAGGACCCGAGGCCAAATCCTCGCGCTGTTCGGCATTCTTTTCTGGGCGGGAATGACCGTCTTTTGGTTGGGCGCCGAGTCCGGCTCGAATGCTGGTTCTGTGGCCTTGGGCACTTCGGATACTCGGGTTCGAGTGGCGGCGGCGCGAGTACCGCCAACCCTCGACCCCAGGGCCGGCCCGTCCGCCCGCGTCGTCCATTCGATGATCGAGCTGCTCGACGTCGAGCCCGGCGACCGGATCCTGGAGCTCGGCACGGGCTCCGGATATGCGGCGGCCCTCCTCGAGGAGCTGGGGGCGACCGTGCTGACCATGACCCCGACGGTCGCCGAGGCCGCGGAGGCGAAGGCGGCCCTGCGCGAGGCTGGCTACGATGCGCGCGTCGTGGTCCTCGAGAGCGGCGAGGTGTGGCCCGGCGTGGAGCTGTTCGACGGCATCCTGGTTCGAACGTCGACCGACATCGGCGAACCGGTGCTCCGCAAGCTGCGCCCGGGGGCCCGACTGGTGATCGTTGGCCCGTCCGACGCCGAGGTCGCGGTCTACGAGCGGGCCCCGACCGGCCAGGTGCGAAGCGAGCGGTTTCCTCGGACCCGTTGAAGCGGCGGAACGGCGTGCTTCATGAAGTCGAGGGCGGGTCGGCGGCCGGTGCCTCGGGGTCTTCGGAGACGTCGGGCGGTGGTTCTTGGTCGGTCGTCGAAGGGGACGCGAGATCGGACACGAGGTCGATCCGCGCGGTGGGGCCTCCGTCGCCGGGCAGCTTCGCTGTTCCCGACACCACGACCGTCGGTCGGCCGACCACCGCCGGAGCGTCGGGAATGGTCTGGGCGCCGACTTCGACCGCGACCTCGGTGATCGGCTGGGGCATCGACGGCACGTCGGGCAAGGTGGGCGGGCCGGCCGCGATCTCCTCGCCGGTCAGCGCGAACGGCGCCGGGATCACGGCCGCGATCTCCGGGCGGGCCGATCGGGGCTTGGCCGGGGCCGGACTCGGCTTTTGGGGAACCGCCGGTGGGGGCGGGCCGCTCGGGGCCGGCGGAGACGCGCTCGGCGGTGGTGAGGCGTCACTCGCGGGGGTGGGATCCTCGGCGTGGCCCGCCTCGAAGGGCTCCGCGTCGGCGAACTCTTCGGTCGGCGCGGTTCCCAGGCGCGACGGCGCTGCATCAGCGAGCGCCGACTGGGCGAGCTCGGCGATGGCCGCGGCCGCCGCCGGCGCCTTGTAGGCTTCTTCCACCGCGGTATCCGGCCAGATGGGGAGCAGGTCGGTCACATCGTCGGCGGTGGCGGGATCCGCGCCCGCCATCTGGACGTCGGCCATCGTCGCTCCGGCCGCCAGCGCCAAGCGCAGGACCGCCGCTTCGGCCGCCGAGATGGTGACGTCCTCGGGGGCCTCGAGAGGAATGAGCGGGCTCGGCGCGGGCTCGGCTCCCGTTCGCAGCGGAGCCCGGGCCGAATTGCGACCGTCGAAGATCGGATCGGCCTCCTCGCCCTTGGGGCCCCCCAACGCGTCTAGTCGCTTCAGGCGCGCCAGCTCGTGGCGGTCGATGCCCTCGCCGACATCCCCGGGGGACTCCGGCTCGTCCGGCCCGACCTCGGGCGCCTCGGGGTCGTGGTGTTCGGGAATATCGGGGATCGGCCAGGCCGCGACCCGCTCCGCGTCGCGGGGAGGCGCCGGGGGTGGCTCGGGGACCGGACCCAGCACACGGATCCGCAGTCGGTCGACGAGCATCTCCCCGTCCGGACTCCGCGCGGCCATCAGGAGCTCGAACATGCCGGGGGTGCCCATGATCAGCGCGTAGGTGGACCGTTCGGGGCCCGGCTCGAAGCAATAGCCGGGGCGCCAACCGCCCTTGAGGGCAAACCCGCGCACCAGGAAGTCCTCGGGAACCGTCAGGTTCAACGGAAGTTCGGGCGCTACGGTGAGCTCGGCTTCGGGCCGCTCGCCGAGCTCGGGCGCGACCCACCGCCCGAATCGAACCCGCGGCAGAAACGACGGCCGGGTCACCAGAACGTGCTCGATCACCTCCAGCGGGTAGATGTCGATGATACCGGTGTCCGGTCCCCAGGCTAGCAGCGCTCGGCGTCCGAACCGCGCGTCCGGAAGCCCTAAAAAGAGGGCCGCCAGATAACGAATGGTCTCCTCCCGATGCGCTCCCGTGCTCTGCGCGAAGGTCTCCGCGAGCAGCATGCAGTGCTTGGCGTAATCGAGCGGAGAGCTGAACGCGGCCCGAATGTCTTTGGGCAGCCACAGGCCGGGCGCGCCCGGCGGCACTCGGGCCCGGGGTTCGAAGAGGTGTGCGCGAGGAGGGTTGAACACCGACGCGACGACGGCGTCGGCGTCGAAGTCGACCTCTTCTTCCTCGGCCTGCGCTTGTGCTTCTTCGTCCGACAGAAGGTCCCATCTGACCTTGCGACGATGGTCGGGGGCGTCCTTGTCGACCGTGAAACGGTCGCGGGCGACAACCGCGCGTCGCTTTTGGCGGGCCTTCGTGTCCCGAGTCATCGCGTCCTCGTCGTCGAGGATCATCTCTTGCTCTTCTTTGGGGGCGCCTTTCTTGGCCTCTTCGGATGGAGCGGTGCCCGCCTCGGCCCGCGCGGCGGCGGCGGCCTCGTTGCGCGTCGACCGGATCAGCTCTTGCTTGGTGGCCTGAACGCGCTTGGCCTCGGGACTCAGCTTCGTGTTCGGATCGGCCCGGCGATCATCTTCGTAGTGCACCCCTTTCAAGCCGCCCGCGGCCCCCTTGACCGTACGCCGGGTCAGCGTTCGGTCTTTCTCGTTCTTGGGGATCTTCACGGACGGCCCACCATGGATCGAGGGCGACGCTGAATCCAAGCCTACCGAGGCCGGTGACTGCGCTCCGGAAGTCGAGGGTGCGGATATACCCCGGTCTTCAGGTCTTTGGAAGGTCGGACGTCGCCGGGTGCTGCCGCGAGAGCGCGCCGCCCTTCGGAATCACGACGATGCCTTCAGGCGATACGAACCAGTTTTTCTGATCTTCCTCGGTATCGTAGCCGATGGTGGTGCCTTCAGGTATCGAGACGCCCTTATCGATGATCGCTCGGCGGATGCGGGCGTGACGTCCGATGTTGACGCCCTCGAAGATGATCGACTGGCTCACGTGAGCGTACGAGTTCAGTCGAACGTTGTGGGAGAGGATCGACTGTTCGAGGTGACCACCCGAGATGATGACGCCCTCGCACACGAGCGAGTCGGTCGCGATGCCGATGCGCTTCGAGACTTGGTCGGCGAACACGAACTTAGCCGGCGGGGCCAACACGGCCTCCGACCGGATCGGCCAGCGGGTGTTGTACAGGTTGAACGTCGGCGTCACCGAGACGAGGTCGAGCGACGCCTGGTAGTAGGCTTCGATGGTGCCGATGTCCATCCAGTAGCCGCGGGCGCGCTCTTCTTCGCCCGGCACGAGGTTGCGTGAGAAGTCGTAAACGTAGACCGGCTCGCGGTCATAGATACTGGGCAGGAGGTCCCGACCAAAGTCGTGGCGACTGTTGACGTTCTTGGCGTCTTCTTCCGCTTCCCGGACCAGAATATCGGTATTGAATAGATAGTTGCCCATCGATGCGAGCGAGTAGCCGGGCCGATCGGGCATCTCGGGGGGGTCGGATGGCTTCTCGACGAAGCCGGTCATGCGACCTTCGCTGTCGACCGAGATGCAACCGAACCGTTTGGCTTCGTCGCGGGGCACCGGAATGGCCGCAACCGACACCGCCGCTTTCTTCTCGCGGTGGTAGTCGACCATTTGGCTGACATCCATCTTGTAGATGTGGTCGCCCCCGAACACGGCGACGATCTCCGGCTGCTCGTCCGAAATGATGTTCAGGTTCTGGAAAATAGCGTCCAAAGACCCGACGTACCAGTCCTTGGACATGTTCATCTGAGGTGGAACGGGCTCGACATACCCCCCGAAGCCGGCGAACCGATTCCAGGTGCGCATGAGGTGCTTGAGCAACGAGTCCGATTTGTATTGAGTAAGAACTTTGATTCTCTGGAAACCTGAGTTGACGAGATTGGAGAGGACGAAGTCGATGATCCGGTAGCGACCGCCGAAAGGTACCGCGGGCTTGGCTCTCTCTTGCGTGAGAGGCCATAACCGAGTGCCTTCGCCGCCCGCGAGCACCATAGCCAAGACATTCATGGCCTCGTGCTAACATGCCCCTGGCGACCCACCAAGAATCGACGTGCACTACTCGGCAAGTCGTTCCCGATTTTGAATCTCAGTCGATTCTGGATCCGTCTTGAGGCCTTCCGGTGGAACGTCGTTTTCAGCGGGAGGATTTGGTAACGTGTCCGCTGAAACGGTACCGTAAGGCGTCATGACATCATCGGTCGTGTCGAGGTGAGGGTGTACGATTCGTTCTATCAAGGCCGACCGAGCCCGAGCTTCACCGCCCGCCAGCAAGTTCGCACATGCTGTGGCGAACGATCGGGCCGAGGCCCATCGGCGCGCGGGAATCGGGTCGAGTGCTTGCCGGATGAGTGGGGATACCTCGGCCGCCTGAGGGGCGAGCGCTTCGACCGGCAACACCGCACGACGTCCGATCTCATCGAGCACCTCGGCGGCGGTCGGACCAGCAAACGGGCGCTGACCGGTGAGCATTTCGTACAGAACCACGCCCAGCGCCCACAGGTCGAATCTTCGTTCGGGAGGTCTGCCGAGAAGTTGCTCAGGGGCGGCATAGGGGGCTTTCACTCGCAATAGAGCCTGCGTCGCCCGCTCGGTGGCCGCGATCCCAAAGTCGAGCAGTTTCACCTGGCCATCGTGGCCGAGCATAATATTGGCGGGCGAGACGTCCTGGTGCACCACGGGCGGTGTTTGCGAGTGGGCATGGGCGAGGGCCTCCGCAATGCGTTGCGCAATGAGGAGGGCCGGCGCGAGGGGCAGAGCGCCATCGGCCAAGACGACGTCGAGGGACGCGCCTTCGATGTACTCCATGGCCAAGAAATACACCCCGTCGACCTCCCCGAAGTCGTGGGTCTCCGCGACATGAGGATGGTGTAGGCGAGCGGCGATCCGCATCTCCTGAAGAAAACGTCGGGCCAATTGGGCATCGTGGACCAGGCTCGGTCTCATCCGCTTGAGGGCGACCGATCGAACGGGCCCCAGAGGACCGAGCTGATCGGCCAGGAAGACCTCGCCCATGCCCCCCGACCCCAGCTGGCGACGGATCCGGTACCGGCCGAACGACTCCTTCGGTGGGCCGACCACCGGCCGACTATACTCGATCGAGGCCCCCGACGGCGGATCAGCCGGCTGCGAGTCGTCAGCCGGGTTGGCCGGCAATGAAGGCTCGGGGGTCGAGGGCGGTGAGGCGAAGTGTCACGTCGGGCGGATGGTTCATGTCGAACCCGTGGTGTCCTACACTGATCGTAAGCTCGCTTGACCCCCGGACTCCGTATCCTTCCTACGCGCGTGCGAGGCTCCCGACGGTGAGCTGGGGGGTGGCGGCTTCTTTCGGGAGATCGATCCGGCGGCCGATGGCGCGGGCGACAGCGTCGAGCTGGGTGACCAGGTCGCCGAAGGTCGGCACGTCGAGCTGCTGGGCGGCGTCGCTCTTGGCGTGTTCGGGGCGCGGGTGGACCTCGATCAGAAGGCCGTCGGCCCCTGCGGCGACCGCGGCCAGAGCCAATGGGGCGACGAGGGCGCGGCGGCCGGCGGCGTGGCTGGGGTCGACCAGCACCGGCAGGTGGGTCTGTTCCTTGAGGGCCGCGATGGCCGCGACGTCGAGGGTGTTGCGGCTGTGGCGGGTAAAGGTCCGGATTCCACGCTCGCAAAGCATGACCTGCGGATTGCCCGCGCTCACGACGTACTCGGCCGCGAACAGGAGCTCTTCGACGGTCGCGCTCATTCCTCGCTTCAGAAGAACCGGCCGCCGGACCTCACCGAGCGCTCGCAGCAACGGTGTATTCTGCATATTCCGGGCGCCGACTTGCAGTACGTCGGCCACCTCGGCCACCCGCTCGATGTCGCGAACGTCCAGAATCTCGGTGACCACCGGCAGGCCGCACTCGCGCTTGGCTTCGCCCAACAACGCCAGGCCGTCGGGCCCGAGGCCCTGAAAGCCGTAGGGTGAGGTGCGCGGCTTGTAAGCCCCGCCTCGCAGCGCGCTCGCGCCGGCCTTGGCGATGCCTTCGGCGACCGTTCGCATTTGGGTAGAGTCTTCGACGCTGCACGGCCCAGCGATGATCGGCACCGCCGGCCCGCCGAAGACGGCCCGGCCCACGCGAACCCGGGTCGGCTCGGCCTGGGTGTCGCGGGAGACGAGCAACCATCCGGGGGCGTCGCTTCGGATCTCGACGACGCCGGCGCATGCCGCAAGTTGGCTCTCGAGATCGGAGGGGACGCTTCCGGCCAGGCCGATCTGCGTCCCCGACTGGGTCTCCCAGACGCGAACCGACAGCTCGTGCTGTTCGGCGAGGCGAACGATGGTGGCTTTGCTTTGCAGGGAAGCCTGCGGCTCCAAGACGACGATCATCGGGTGATTTCCTCGGCGCGAAGCGCCTTCAAGAATTGAACGGGATCCTGATTCTTCATAACGGCGTCCATGAGGGCCGAACCCACGATGACGCCGTCGGCGTGAGGCGCGAGGGCTTCGACCTGCGCCCGGCGACGGACGCCGAAGCCGGCCAAGACCGGTACCGACGCGGCGGCCCGAAGGTCGGCCAACCGGCCGGCGAGGGCGTCGGAGAGGGTCGCGTCGCCGCCGGTCGTACCTCGGCCAGTGATCGCATAGACGAATCCGCGGCTCGCTGCGGCGAGCTGCCGAGCCCGGGGACCGGGGGTCGTCGGGGCGATCAGCTGCACCCAAGCAAGGTCGGCCTCCTTCAGTTGGGCGTCGAGGCCTTGCCCCTCTTCGAGCGGCAGGTCGGGAACGATCAGGCCGCTGATGCCTGCCTCGACGAGACTCGGCACGAGCCGGTCACCCATCGCCAGGAGCGGGTTGAGATAACTCATCACCAGCAGGGGGGCGTTGAACTTGGTGCCGGCGAGCTCGGAGAAGAGGGTTTCGAGTCGAAAGCCCGCGTCGAGAGCCGCTCGGGCCGCCTGCTGCAGGACCGGGCCGTCGGCCATCGGATCAGTGAACGGGATGCCCACCTCGACGGTGTCGGCGACGTCGGCGATGCGGTGCAGCTGATCGATGAACGCGGGTATCGACGGAAAGCCCGCCGTCACGTAAGCGACCAGGCCGTTCGGAGATGCAGCGCGGAGCCGCTGTTCGACGACAGACGCGGTCATCGGTCGACCTCCAAGGAGCGCAGGGTCTCCAGATCCTTGTCGCCTCGGCCGGACAGCCCCACCAGCACCAGCGCGCCCGGCTTGGACCGCCCGAGCTCGGGCACGGCGGCGAGGGCGTGGGCGGTCTCGAGGGCTGGCAGAATGCCTTCCATCGTCGCACACTCCTTGAGAGCGGCCACCGCTTGGTCGTCGGTGACCATCGTGTACGTCGCCCGCTGGGTGGCCGCCAAGAGGGCGTGTTCGGGGCCGACGCCCGGATAATCGAGGCCCGCGCTCACGCTGTGGGTGTCTTCGATCTGACCGTCGGCGTCTTGGAGGAGCGGGCCGTAGCTTCCGTGCAAGACGCCCGGCGAACCGTGGGAGATGCTCGCGCCGTGCTGGCGACCGTCGCCGCCGGCTTCGACGCCGAGCAAGTCGACCTGACGGTCGGCGACAAAGGGCGCAAACAGTCCGATGGCGTTCGAGCCGCCGCCGACGCAGGCCACTGCTACGTCGGGTAGGCGCCCATACGCGTCGAGGCACTGCTGTCGCGCTTCTTTACCGATCACCGACTGCAGCTCACGGACCAGATACGGGTAGGGATGCGGTCCCACTGCGCTGCCCAACAGGTAGTAGGTGCCCTCGGGGTCGCTCACCCAGTCGCGGAGCGCCTCGTCGATCGCCGCCCTCAGGGTCGCGTCGCCGGTGGTCACCGGCCGCACGTCGGCGCCCATCAGGCGCATCCGCGACACGTTGGGCGCCTGTCGAGCCATGTCGGTCGCGCCCATATAGACGGTACACGAGAGGCCGAGCCGAGCGCAGGCCGCGGCAGTGGCGACCCCGTGCTGACCGGCGCCGGTCTCCGCGATGACTCGCTCCGCACCCATGCGACGGGCCAAGAGCGCTTGGCCGATGGCATTGTTGATCTTGTGAGCGCCGGTGTGAGCGAGATCTTCTCGCTTGAAGAGAAGACGGACTCCGTACTTTTCGCCGAGCCGGGGCGCTTCGCACAGCGGAGTGGGGCGTCCGACCACCGTCGACAAGACGTGATCGAGTTCGGCGATGAAACTCGGGTCGGTCAGGGCGGCCTTTGCCTCCATCGTCAGGCGGTCGAGGGCGGCCACGAGGATCTCGGGCACGTAGCGGCCCCCGAAGGGCCCGAAGCGGCCGCGCTCGTCGGGGAGCTCGCCGGCGGCCAGCCGAGCGATCAAAGTGGCGCCGTCAAGGACGCCGGCGGTCATGGTCATGAGAGGTCTCCATCTTTCGGGCTTCTTGAATGAAAGCTTGAATCAGGTCGGGGTCTTTTTCGCCGAGCTGGCGCTCGACGCCACTGCTGACGTCGACGCCGGCCGGGTTGACGTACCGGATGGCTTCGGCGACGTTATCGGGGGATAGCCCGCCCGCCAGGATCAATGGGCGGCGCTCGGCTTGTCGCCGGGCGACGTCGAAGTCGGTGGGTTGGCCGCTGCCGGGCCGAGGGCCGTCGAGCAGGACCCAACCGGTGCCTTCGGGAACGCAGTCCGCTCGACACGCGACCAGACGGCGAACGCCGGCCGGCAGGGCCCGGTCGGGGCCCGCGCCCTGCAACAGATCGGCGCGGATCGCGATCGCGTTGGCGACGGCGTCGTCGTCGACGTGCCGGACCACCGCGACGACCTGTATGGAAGCCGGCACGCGCGCCCGCAATCGCTGGGCGGTCGCTACGGAGACTTCGCGGGGTGACGCGCACAACACGAAGCCCAGCCCATCCGCGCCGGCCGCGACCGCCGCATCGACGCCCGCCTCCGAAGTGAGGCCGCAGATCTTTACGTACACGGCTGACCTCTCAGGCGCATAACTCGACCCCCTTCGCTCGCTGACCGGCCATGATCATCTTGGCCACCGCTCGGCGCGGATAAGCGTCCAGCATCAGCGCGGTGCCCACCAAGGCGAGGTCGTAGCCATCCGCGGCCACCCGGGCCGCGTCTTCGGCGCTGTGAAGGCCACTCTCCGCCACGGTCGCCAGACCGGCGGGCAAGCGCGGATGCAGCTGTCGGTGGCGGTCGGGCACCACTTTTAGCGTATCTAAGCAACGGGCGTTGACCCCGACGAGCACCGAGCCTTCGCTCGGGCAGGTGCTCGGCAGACGGGCCAGGTCGTCTTCGTCAAAGATCTCCACCAACGAGAACAAGCCGGCCTCAGCCGCGGCTTCGAGCATCGCCGGCAGGTCGTCGAGGATCCGGGCGATCAGCAATACGCCGCTGGCACCGGCCAGCCGAGCTTCGAACACCTGGACTGGATCGACCAGGAAGTCCTTTCGCATGACCGGCACGTCGACCGACTTCGCGACCGCGGTGAGGTGATCGATGTGGCCGTCGAAGCCCTCCGGGCACGTGAGCACCGAGATGGCGCTCGCGCCGCCGTCGGCGTACGCCTCGGCCCGCCGGACCGCGTCACTGGGGGAGGCATCGCCCAGCGCTCCGGTCGCCGACGGCGCCCGGAACTTGACCTCGGCGATGAGCCCGAAAGCCTCGTTCGGCAAGGGCCGAGGCCGGGGCGCCGAATCCAGCCGTTGCGCGAGCGCGTCCGCCGTGGGCAGGGCCTTCACCCGCAACTCGCTGTCCCGAACGAATCGGGCCAGGGCCCCGTGGTGGGATGGGGCGACGACCGGGCGCTGCGTCATGACCTCGGTGGTCTCGATTTTGGGTGGGTGGGCGTTCAGGCCTTGCAGTCGAGCGAGCAAGTCGGCGGTGGCCCCGTTGGTGATCGCGGCCTCGGCCCGCAGGAGCGCGTTGGCCGGGCTGGTCTCGACCCCGGCGACCTCCAGGGTGAGCGCCGCCCCGAGGATCACCGCGTCGCGGTGCGGTCCGCGTTCCTGATTGGTCAACACCGCCGTCAGCCGGGCCGCATTGGTGGCGGGGTCGCCCCCGCGAAGGTCTTCCGGCCGACACCGGGCCAAGCCGAATGGCGCCGGGTCGCGAAACTCGACCTGGACGTGGCCGTCGATCACGGTCCACAGCTTGAACGGCCCGATCGGCGTGGGCTCGTCCCAACCATTGGCGCCGTGCACCACGAACACCCGCGGCACCGACAGTCCCGCCGCCGCGCGGGCGATGAGGTGACCCACCGGGTCCGTAGCCACGCCGATGATCTGAGCATCAGGACCGGCCGGGTTGAGGAGCGGGCCGAGCAGATTGAACACCGTACGCACCCCCAGAGCCCGTCGGACCTCTCCCAACGTCTTGAGGGCCGGATGGAACGCGGGTGCGAATAGAAAGGTGAAGCCGGTCTCGGCCAGCTGCCGCTGGGCTTCGCTCGGACTCTCGGAGAGCCCGATCCCCGCCGCTTCGAGGACGTCAGCGCTTCCGCACTTCGAGCTCAAGGACCGGTTGCCGTGCTTGACCACCCGACATCCGGCGGCGGCGGCGACCAGCGCCGACGCGGTCGAGAGATTCAGGCTGTTCGAACCGTCGCCCCCGGTGCCGGCCGTGTCGACCAGGGGGGCCCCCATCCGGGGCACTTCGACCCGGATCGCTCGGGCCTGAAGCGCGCGAGCGAAACCCCGGACCTCGGCCGTCGTTTCTCCTTTGGCCCGAAGGGCGGCCAGCGTGCCGCCGGCGAGGGCCGGATGGATCTCGCCGGCGGTCAGCGCCGTCGCGAGCTGGAGGGCCTCGGCTTCATCGAGGTCGTGCCCCGCAAGGAGTCTTTCCAAGGTCGGTTTCATTTCGGCCCCCCGTTCGGCTCGGAAGGCCCGCGTTCGAGGAACGTGGCCAGAATGTCCGGCCCCCGGGGGGTGAGCACGCTCTCGGGGTGAAACTGCAGGCCGACCGCGTCCGCGTCGGGCGCCCGTACGGCCATGATCTCGCCGTCGGCGGTCCACCCCGATAGCTCGAGTCCCGATGGGAGCGGGTCGTCGGCGGTGAGGGAGTGGTACCGGCCGGCTTCGAAAGGGCTGGGCAGCCCGGTCAGCACGCCCCGGCGATCGTGGTGAACGCGGCTCGCCTTGCCGTGCATGAGCTGAGGCGCGCGCACGATCCGGCCGCCGAACACCTGGACCAGGCACTGATGGCCGAGGCAGATGCCGAGGATCGGGATCCGACCGAGGGCCGCTTCGATCATCGCGTTGGACTGACCGGCCTCATCGGGATTGCCGGGACCCGGCGAGACGACCAGGTGGGTGGCGTGGTCGAGGTCGCCCGCCTCGACGTGGTCGTTGCGGATCACCCGCACCGACGCGCCCAACGACATGAACGCCTGCGCGACGTTGTAGGTGAAGGAGTCGTAGTTATCGATCAGCAGGACGTAGGGGCTCATTCCATACCTCCGGCCGCCAGCTGCAGGGCGGCCTTCATCGCGGCCCCTTTGTGGAGACACTCTTCGTACTCCCGCTGGGGAATGCTATCGGCCACGATGCCCGCGCCCGCTTGGTACGACAGGGCGCCGTCGGCGAACACCAACGTGCGGATGGCGATCGCTTGGTCCATGGTGGCGCCGTGCCCGAAGTAGCCGACCGCCCCCGCATAGAGCCCGCGGCGCTCGGGTTCGAGGCCGGCGATGATCTCGGCCGCCCTCAGTTTGGGGGCACCGACCACGGTCCCGGCCGGAAACGCCGCCGCGAAGACATCGAAGGCGTCGACGGTGGGCAGCAACTCCGCCTGCACCCCGCTCACGATGTGCATCACGTGGCTATAGCGCTCGATGCTTCGGTACGGCGATACCTGCACCGACCCCGGTTGCGCGATCCGGCCGAGGTCGTTGCGCGCGAGGTCGACGAGCATCACGTGCTCGGCGGCTTCCTTCGGGTCGGCGAGCAGCTCGACCTCGTGGGTCCGGTCTTCTTCAGGGGTTCGACCTCGGGGGCGGGTGCCCGCGATCGGTCGCAGCGAGGCTTGGTCGCCGTTCATCTTGACCAGGGCTTCCGGCGACGACCCGACGACCTGCACGTCGCCGAGGTCGATGAAGCTCATGTACGGGGATGGGTTCAGAATCCTGAGTGCGCGGTAGACCTCGAAAGGATCGAGGTCCGACGGCGCCGTCATGCGCACCGACAGCACGAGCTGAAAGAGGTCGCCGGCTTTGATGTGATCTTGGGCGGCTTCGACCCCCGATAGGAAGGCATCGCTCGGAAACGACGGCACGAGGTCTCCGAAGCCGGAGCCTTTGTCGACCGATGGAAGAGGGCCATTGAGCAGCGCTTGCACCTCTCGGCGGACCGCGATGCGCTCGGCATCCGGGCCGTCGTGCAACAGGGCGGAGCGTCGAGTGAGATGGTCGAAGATCAGGAGCGAACGCGTGCTCACGTACGCGAGGTCGGGATGGGGCGGCCCGGACCGGGCCGGCGCGGGTCGGATCCGGTCGAAGCGCCGGAGAATATCGAAACCCGCCACGCCGACCAGGCCGCCGGTAAACGGTAGGCCCGACTGCGGCTGAGGCTGGAACGCCCGCGCCAGACTCCCGCGGAGGGCGTTCAAGAGGTCGTCGCGGTCGGCGGGGGCCGGCCCGGCGAGATCGCCGTCGCGGTAAAGTTCGCCCTCTAGGCTCACGTGGCGAACGTCGCCGAAGCCCAGAAACGAATAGCGGCCGAGCTGCATCACGCCGCCGTTCTCGACGGATTCGAGCAGGTAGCGGGCGCCGAGAGGAGCGAGGCGTCGAAACGCTGAAACGGGCGTCACGAGGTCGCAGGGAAGGTCGAATGGTGGTTCTAACACGGTGTCTTCTCGTCTGTTCGGTCCTTAAGGTCAGGCCGAGCCGGAGACACCGGGTGCCTCCGGCGATGGCCGGAGGCGGTTGAGTCAGACCTCAGGATGCCTAAAAGGCACCCTCCGCCCCCGGCACGCACCACGACCACCACCAACGCGCGCTGGTGCTGACAAAATGGCTGGCCGAGGACCGGGTCACGGCGTCGAAGGTCGATGACATCGTCCGCGCTGTCAACCCGCCGGGTGTCGCTTTGAGCGATTCGAACGGTCGATTCAGGACATCGAAAGCCGGCTTGCTGGAGGGAGACCCGTAACCGCGAGGGCATTCCTAGGCGCGGTCGAGGCACGAGCCTGAGCCAGAGACCGAATCAGAGGGGACGGTCTTCGTCGCGACGCCATCACGACGGAGGGGCACCAGTGGGCCATGCCGCACCGCCCGGTCGGATGACGCCGGTCGGATGGCGCGTTCGGATGGCACGTTCGGACGGCGCGGTCGGATGACGCCGGTCGGATGGCGCGTTCGGATGGCGGGGGTCGGACGGCGCGTTCGGATGGCGCGTTCGGATGGCGCGGTCGGATGGCGCGGTCGGATGACGCCGGTCGGATG
>CAZFIV010000120.1:0-21980 GCA_964519665.1 uncultured Myxococcales bacterium | reverse complement strand
GAGCGCAGCGAGCGGAGGCGGGTGGGTCCGGCTTCGCCGGCCCGGGCCCCGCAGGGTGGGTCCGGCTTCGCCGTCCCGGACCCCGCAGTCCAGCAAGCGAAGCGCGCAGCGAGCGCAGCGAGCGGAGGCGGGTGGGTCCGGCTTCGCCGGCCCGGGCCCCGCAAGACCGGGCTGACCCCGATGTAAGACACTCGCCGAACAAGCACTTGTCTCCGCAGGCAAATTGCCATCGAATCCCGCTGACATGCGCGTCGTACCGGTCCTCTTCCCGTGCGACCTCGGCCACCATCACCGGGGCGAATATCGAACCGGCGGAGAGCGCGGCGCGCCCGACGTGCTGCTCGACCTGCTCGAAGGCGAGGGGGTGAGGATGGCTCGTCCGATGGCGGTCCCGGTCGAGGAGCCCCCAGAGCCGGACGACCCCGACGCGATCCTGAAATTTGATGCCGCCCTCACTCGAGCTCTGAACGGGCTGGCGGAAGTCGTGGCCACCGTCAACTCTAATGCAGATTTTCCCTTGGTTCTCGGGGGAGACCACACGACCATGTGTGGGCACGTTCTCGGGCATTCCGAGCGCCATGGGGCCGGCATCGGGCTCGCCATTCTCGCGGACGCGCGGGTCGACCTCGCGTTTCCAGCCCCTCCGGTTTACGACGACAAGGCCCGCCTCCGGAAAGACCCCGAAGTCACTCGAGACGGTGGGGCCAGCCGAATGGCTTTGGCGGGCGCCCTCCGATTGACCGGCGACGACACCGCTTTCGGGCGAGCGATGAAGGCGAGCGCGGTTCAGGCGAAGTTCACTTCGGTGGTCGGCGTGCGCGCACCGCCTTGGGCGCAGATGACCAAGCTCGAAAGGAAGGCCGGCATCGAGGTGTGGACGATGGAGCGGCTGGAGCTCGATGGGGAATCCGCGTATCGATCGATGCTGACTCGTCACTTATCGGCTGGACCGATCGTCTTATCGGTCGACGTCGGTGGTCTCGACCCTGACCTGATGCACGCCGTGCGCGAGCCGGTGCTCGATGGCCTGGACTGGAGCTTCCTCAAGCGGACGCTGGAGCAGTGCGTGCCCCATGTCGATCGTATTCTGGGCATCGATATCTGCGAGGTCGACCCGTACGCCGACGGTGGCCATCGGAACAGTTTGGGCCGGTTCGCGGAGACGGTGGCGCCCTTCTTGAAGCGGTTGACCCGCTAGTCGAAATTTCGTTTGCTCCCGGCCCTATGTCCGAGACGAGCAGCGAGCCGCAAGGGCCGACCCCCGAGGTATTGACCGCGGTGGAGTCGGACTTCACTTCGGCGCTCGGCGAGGCCCGCGGCGATGGCGAGGCCCTGCAGCGTCTTCGTTCCGAGTATTTCGGGCCCAAGGGCCGATTGACGGGCTTGTTGCGGGCCGTCGGTCGGCTGCCTCCGGCCGAGCGTCGAGACGCGGGTCAGAACACGAATAAGCTCAAGCAACGGCTCGAAGCCGGCCTGGCCGAAGCGATCAATGATCAGGAAGCGGCGGCTCGGCAAGCTGACCTTCAGAAAGGGCGCCTCGACATGTCGCTGGACGGCCGGCGCAATCGCCCCCGCGGCGCTTTTCACCCCGTCACCCGGATCATTCGGCAGATGACGGATATCTTCGCCCGAATGGGCTTTTCGGTCGCGACGGGCCCCGAGGTAGAGGCCGACTGGTACAACTTCGAGGCCCTCAACTTTCCGCCCGAGCATCCCGCGCGCGACATGCAAGACACGTTTTTCGTCCAGCCTCCCGATGAACGCGGGATTCGGGCGCTGGTCCTGCGAACCCACACTTCGCCGGTGCAGATTCGCAGCATGGAGGCTTCGGGAGCCCCGATTCGGGTCATTTCACCGGGTCGCGTATTCCGCTGCGACGAAGACCGGACCCACTCGCCGATGTTCCATCAGATCGAGGGTCTGTGGGTCGACGAGGGCATCTCGATGGCTCACCTGAAAGGCGTGTTGTCGAGTTTCGTCAACGCTCTGTTCGGCGAACGGGGCGTACGCTTGCGACCGTCGTTCTTCCCCTTCGTCGAGCCGGGGGTCGAGGTCGACATCGAGTGCGTGTTCTGCGACGGCGCGGGCTGCCGGGTGTGCAAGCAGACCGGCTGGATCGAGATCCTCGGCGCCGGGATGGTGCACCCGGCGGTGCTCGAGAACTGCAACATCGACTCCGAACGATTCACAGGTTTTGCGTTCGGGCTCGGCGTCGACCGGGTGGCCATGTTGCGGTGGCAGATCGACGACCTCGGCCACATGTTCCGCGGCGACGTCCGCTTTCTAGGTCAGCTGTAGGAGCCGCGCATGAGAGCATCGATTCGTTGGATCAAGGAGCTTCTGCCCGACCTCAGGGCGCGTCCGGAAACGATCGCGCAGCGGCTGACGGCGGCCGGGCTCGAGGTCGAGGGCGTCGAAAACGAGGCCGACGCCCTCAGCGGCGTCATCGCGGCCGAGGTCAAAGAGCTGACGCCACACCCGAGCGCCGACCGGCTGCGGGTGGCGCAGGTGTTCGACGGTGAGAAAACCCTGAACGTGGTGTGCGGGGCGCCCAACGTGGCCGAAGGCCAAAAGGTGGCCTTTGCGCCCGTCGGCGTGACCCTGCCCAACGGCCTCAAGCTCGAGCACCGGGCGATTCGGGGGGTCGACAGTCAGGGCATGATCTGCTCGGAGGCGGAGCTCGGGCTCAGCGCCGAAGCCGACGGTATCATGGTGCTCAAGCCGCGGACCCGCCCCGGAAAGCCGTTGGTCGACGTTCTCGACCTCAAAGACGTGGTTCTCGAGCTCGGCATCACGCCCAACCGGGCCGACGCGCTTTCGCACCTCGGCCTCGCTCGTGAACTCGCCGCCTTGTATCGACTTGCCGCGCCTCGGCTGTCGCTCCGGGTTCGTGAGACCGGCGACGCTGCAGGCGAACTTGCGCGGGTCGAGGTCAAAGACAAGCGCTGCAGTCGATACGTGTCGCGCGTGCTGACCGGAATCAAGGTGGGACCGTCACCGGGGTGGATGCAACGTCGCCTCAAAGCGGTGGGTCTGCGGCCGATCTCCAACGTGGTCGACGCGACGAACCTGGTGTTGATGGAGCTTGGTCACCCGTTGCACGCGTTCGACCTCGACCGGCTCAACGAGCAGCGGATCATAGTTCGGGCGGCTCGGGCCGACGAAAAGGTCCAGCTGCTCGACGGTAGCGAGCACACCCTCACTCCGGAAGACTTGGTCATCGCTGACGGCGTAAAACCGGTCGCGTTGGCTGGCGTGATGGGCGGCGCGAACTCCGAAGTCGAGGATGGCAGCAGCCGCGTCCTCCTCGAGGCGGCGGTCTTCGAGCCCCAGTCGGTCCGGGCCACGGCCAAAAGGCGCGGTCTTCATACCGACGCGTCGCACCGCTTCGAGCGGGGGGTCGATCCCAACATCGTCGAGCACGCGATCGACCGGTGCGCGCAGCTGATCCTCGAGACGGCCGGCGGGGTGATCCACAAGGGGCGGGTCTCGGTCGAGAAAGGCCCCGTAGAGCCGCCGGTGGTGCCGATCCGACCCGACCGAGCGTCGATGCTGATCGGCCGAACCTTCGACAAAAAGGAGATTCGCGACGTTCTGACCGCTTTGGGCCTCAAACCGGTGCGCCGTCCGACCAAGCCGATCAAGAAGAAAGCAGGCAGTCGTCGAGTCGACTTCACGGCCGAAGCGCTGCACTTTCAGGTTCCCAGCTGGCGGGTCGACTTACATCGCGAGGAAGACCTCATCGAGGAAGTCGCCCGGGTCGTCGGCTACGACGATCTGCCCGCCTTGATGCCGCCGGGGCCTTCCGACCCGTGGACCACCGCGGTGCCGTTCCAGCCGGAAGACGTGGTGCGAGAGACCCTGGTCGCCGAGGGCTTCTTCGAGCACATCTCGCTCGCGTTTCAGGGCGACGACGCGGTGGAGGCCTTCGGCTTCGAGGCGCGGACGGCCGTTCATCTGGCCAATCCGCTCGGCGAAGGGCGGGGCTTGATGCGAATGTCGTTGCTGCCCGCTCTGCTGAAGGCGGCCCGACACAACCAGGATCAGCTGCCCAGCGAAACCGACCTTCGCATGTTCGAAGTGGGGCGAACGTTTCGCTGGACGGCCCCGCAAGCGGGCGAGCTGCCCGAGCAACCGCGGCGGGTCGGTCTGCTGATGCGAGGCCGGCGCTTTCCCGCGAGCTGGGAGGCGGGCGCGGTCGATCTGGTCGATGCGTTCGACTTCAAAGCGGTCGTAGAAGCGGTCCTGGCCGGCTTCTCCGTCGGCGAGATGACGTGGAAGCAGGTGAGCCGGAGCTGGCTCCATCCCCGGTCGGCGACCGAGCTCGTCGCGGGCGGGGAGAGTCTGGGGGTCATCGGAGAGGCCCACCCCGACCTGATGGACCGGTACGGGCTGGAAGGGCCGCCGGTGTTTCTCGGCGAGCTCGACATCGAGGCGCTGATGTCGCGGCGCGGACCGCGGTCTTCGTTCTCGCCGCTGCCCAAGCATCCTCCTTTGCAGCGAGACCTGTCGTTCTTCGTCGACCAGACGGTGCCCGCCGCCGACGTCCTCAGCGCGATCCGAAAGACCCCCTCGTCGGTTCCGCTGGAGTCGCTCCATTTGTTCGACGTCTACGAGGGTGAAGGGGTGCCGGACGGCAAGAAGAGTCTGGCTGTCAAGCTGACCTTCCGAGCCGAGGACCGCACCTTGACCGACCAGGACGTCGAAGGCGCCCAGATCGCGATCGTGGAGACGCTGAGGCAGCAATTCGACGCGCAGCTTCGCGACGCATCCTGACCCTGAGGGCTGTTCGCGGCGCCTTGGCGGGCCACCGTTGAGCCGGTCGCCGGCACCGTCAGCGCCGCCGACGCCCCAATCGGGCGAAAAACTCCAGCGGTATCGAGGGTTTGTGTGACCCCCGGCCTTGACGCGCCCTTTGCGCGCCGGCAGACTCGGGTCCTTCCTGATGGCTTCGAGGGACCAGGCTTCCCAAGAGTCCGTCACCTCGGCCCCCACCGAGGTGCCGAACCGTCGGACCGACGAAAACGGCGCTCGCACCGCTGAAGGTCCCACGGTTTCACCTGGCGACCCCGCGTTCGAGACCGAAACCGACCCCCGAATTCCCGACGGTCGAGCGTTCTTCAAGGTCGGCGAAGTCGCCCGAATCATCGGGGTGGAGCCCCACGTCCTGCGGTACTGGGAGCAGCACCTGCCGGGGGTTCAGCCCGAAAAGACCGCGTCGGGGCAGCGGCGATACCGGCGACAGGATGTCGCCGTTCTACTGACGGTACGACGTCTTCGGTACGAAGAACACCTCACCATCGCCGCTACCCGCCGCCAAATCGATAATCGAAACCGCATGGGCGGACGGACGGTGAGTCAAAGTGCCTTGCTGACCGAAGCGCGGCGCCTGGTCGAGGAACTCTTGAGCGCCACGGAAGACTGAGAGGAGCAAACAGAATGGCAGACGGTACACCCATGAACTACAGCTCGGACGGGGTTGGCCGCACTTTGACCAAGGCTGACTTTGTCGAGTCCGTGTACTCGAAGGTCGGCGGTCTTTCTCGGCGGGACTCCGCCGAGATCGTCGATATGTTGTTCGAAGCCATCAAGGAGACGGTCTCGCGCGGCGAGGCGGTCAAGGTCTCAGGCTTTGGCAACTTCGTGGTTCGCGAGAAGAAGCCCCGCCTCGGTCGCAATCCGCGCACCGGGGACGGCATCGAGCTTCGCGCCCGCCGCGTGCTGACCTTCAAGCCGTCTCAGGTTCTCAAGGACCAGCTCAATACGTAGTGACCGGCAGTCATCAGCCGACAGCTGGCAGCTCAAAACCGAGCTGTCAGCTGCACCGACCGCAAGCTCTCGTTTGGTGCCAGCTGCTCGCTGGGGGCCGTGAGCTAGCCTAGGATGCCTGCTTCAAGTTGGTCTTGGCGTCGGACGACTTTTTCTTGGTGTCGACGTCGGACTTTTTGTCCGAACTCGAGGCGGTCGATTCCTTGGTTCCGGTGTCTTTGCCGTTGGCCTCCGGCTTGGCCGGGGACTTTTCGGCGCTGGCTTCGGGCTTCTTGGCGCCGTAGCCATCGGCGTACCATCCGCTTCCCTTCAGGGAAAAGCTGGACGCGGACACCAGCCGCTCCAGCGCGGGCGCACCGCAATTGGGGCAGTCGACCAGCGGGTCGTCCGAGAACTTCTGGCGTGCCTCCAGCGCCTCGCCACACTCGTTGCACTTGTACTCGTAGATCGGCATCTGTCGCGTCTCCTATGGGCCTTCGACGGTTTTGGCAAATCCGGAGGACGCCTTGACGTCCTGTTCGCGCACGGCTACCTCCCGGGTTCGTGGCCCCCGGCAAGGATGAGGACGAAGCGCTGGTCGTCTACCAGGTCATCAATCACGACCGCGAGCAGATTTTCTATGGGACGACGGCGGGGCAGGTGGCCGACGAGCTAGAGAAGATTGCCCGCGATCCCGGCGGCCCTGCCAAGGGTTGGAAGTTCGGCGACACGGTGACCTGGCGGACGCTTTCGGTGCCCCTCAAACCCGTCGAAGCCCGATATCTGCACCGCCAGTTCGAAAGCGGAGAACCGCCGATGAAGTTCGCGGTGATCCCGACCTACGAGGACTAGAGCGCCCGACCCGAATCCCGATGCACGTACCGCGTCGGAACACGCGCCCCTATCGAGTCCAAAGACTCAGGATCACTCGGCTTACGCTCGATCGAGGCGGCGCTTGAAAAATGCGGGTGCGCCGGATGAACTCCCGGGATTTTTCGTCGACGGCGAGACTCCATGGTTGACTCCAAACCGGTGCCGAGGCATCACCGAGGGCCCCAAGGTGCCGTGGCCAAGTTGGTAAGGCATAGGTTTGCAAAACCTACATTCACCGGTTCGAGTCCGGTCGGCACCTTTCGAGTCCTCCCCCTCAAAATGCCGCGCTGAGCAACACCGGCCTTCTCGCGCGGTGCGCTCGACCCCGATGGCCTCCTTGGGCGGGCCGCGAACCGGGTAATCCAGTGGTGTTCGGACTCGCCAGAAAACGAAGCAGATGCCGGTACTTCCAATACCGAATGAAGAGGCACAGGGCTTGCTGCGAGCGCGGTCCATGAGCGCGCGCGTAGCCGGTGGGATCCTGTTGGGAATGATGGCCGCATCGGGCTGCGGCCAGGTGGATTTTGGCACGGTCAGCACTCGCTCGGAGAACACGGCGAACGATGCGGGCGTTGACGCTGGCCTCGACGACACCGGTGTTACGCCTGACCAGGGCGTCGACGGCGGCGATGAAGAGCTGGACTGCTTGTTGGTGACGCTGCCCCCCAGCTTTCCGGCCGCGTGGCCCTTTGCGACCGACCTTACGGCCTACGAGGATCGCTTCCTGGGCTGGGCTCAGACCGAAAACTGCGTTGCGTGCCACAATCTCGATCGGTACCAGTCCGCGAGCCGCGCGCCACCTTTGCTGGTGCGCGACTCGGAGGCGTTGCAGCCGTTTCAAGGTGATCAGGCTTGGGTCATCAGTCGCGATCTGTTGTGGGAAACGGTAGCGGCGAGCGGTTTGACGGCGGCCGGCACGGTCGGACCGCTGTGGCGACACCATCCTGATCGGGAGAATTTCGTCGCGCCTCAGTATTTGGACGACCAGATCCTCTTCTTGGAGAGCTTCGCTCATCAAGCGTGGGCGTGTGGAATTCCGGCTCATCTGGCGCCGCAGGATGCGGGGCCGGCCTGTGGCGTGCCGCCGGACGGTGGCTTTCCGGACCTTGGATTCGGACCGGATGGAGGCGCTGTCGACGCTGCGGGCGCCGATCAGGGCCCTGCGGTCGCCGAACCGTGTTACTGCGACGAACGACCCGACGCGGGGGTCTTTGACCCCTCGCTGTGCGTGGCCCCTTGAGTCTCAGCATGCGAACCGCAGGTCTGCTCTTGGCTATCTCGTGCGCGGTCGCCACGTCCGGTGTCTTCATCGGCGCCGGCGAGGTGCACGCGGCCGCCTGTAAAGGCCCGCGCCGGGTTCTCATCCGCGCGAAGACCCCGCTTCGACGAGGGCCGGGGCTCAACTATGCGGTGGCGAAGTTTTTTGAGAAGAACACCTGCGCGCCGTACAGCGAGGTCTCGCTCGACGAGCAGTGGGTGTTGGTGGAAATCGGACGGAGTCTGGGCTGGGTGCCGGTCAAGCGTCTGAGCAAGGCCAGCCGCAAGAGACTCGCGAAGAGGGGCACGGCGGGGCCGATCGGTTCGGGTCAGGCGCGGAGTATGGCGCGCGTCTTCCGTCAATCCGTGTTGCTCGAACGCCCCGAGCCGCGGGCTCCGGTGCGAAGGGTGCTGCCTGAGAACCTGCGGGTCCTGCCCTTGGCGGTCACCCGAGAGGGCCGGTGGACCCAGGTTCGGGACGAACGGGGCGACATCGGATGGGTCGCGAGCGAAGATCTCGTGGGCGAAGGTCTCGACGCTCTTCCTCGGACCGAGACCGAGGGCGTCGATCCTCGCGCTCCCGCGCAGATGGGCACGGCGCGCAGTTCGAAGGATTCGAAGGATTCGAAGGAAGCTCCGGCAAAGGTAGAGCGGGCTTCGCGACTGAATCGCAGCGGGGTTGGCCTTCGGGTTGCGTTGTACGGCTCCGCTTTGAATCCGATCCATAGCCTCGACTCCAACGGGGTCGCCGGGATCCGTCGGTACGACTTGAGCGCGGCGGCACCGGGTACCGGTCTCGAGGTCGAGGTTCAAAACCTGGGCCCGCTCGCGATCCGTCTGGGGTACTCGATCGCGTTCTTGAACGACGTGACCTCCGACGATGTGCCGGGCACCGGTTCGGCCGGCGGACTTCAGCATGACGCGTACTGGCGTCTAGGTTGGCCACTCACGGTCGCCGGGGTCCAGTTGACGCCGGAGGTCGGCTATCACCTTGGAATGTTCGACTTCGATTCCATCTTGGCCGGCCAACAGCAGGTGGTGTTTCTGTCGACGCAGAGCCACACCGGCACGGTCGGCCTGCGGGCGCAGGCCCTCTTGCTCGACGGGCTGGTCCTCGACGTCGACGCGGGAGGCATGCTCGGCGTGACCCAAGAGAGTCCCCGCAGCCTGGGCGATGCCGGATTGACAGTAGGCTTCGTGGGTCAAGTTGGCGTCCGCTACTACCTGAACGACGAGCTCAGCATCATGGGCCGTTATGTCGCGAACTACCGGTCCACCGGGTATACGGGGCAGGCGCAGCTCGACCCGACGATCACCGACGCCACCCTGGTCGACGTGACGCATGGCCTTTTGGCCGGGGTCGCCTTCGACCTGTAGACCGTGTAAGCCCGTCTTCTATGGTGAAGATGGCCGGGCTGGTGCCCTTTACATCATGGGATGCCGTTTTGGCGGACCGCACCCGGGATGCCCTCGTGCTGGTGACCGCGGGTGGGAGCCCCGTCGAACGGCCGGAAATCGCCGAGCCGCTCGAAGTGGCGCGGATGATCGATCGCCGGGTCGGGATGGATACGCAGCTGCTCGTAGCGCCCCGGGTTCCCGGTCAGCGCCTGGTCGTCGCCCCGACGGGGCGTCTCGACCGCGACTACGACGACGTCCGGCGGATCGGCGAGGCGGTGGGGCAGGGCGTCCGCCGGGCCCGCGACGCGGGGGCGGTCCGTCCGGTCGTCGCGATGGTGGGCATTCCTTCCCAGGCGGCTTTTCAGCGGGCCTTCGAAGTGGCGGCGATGGCTGGCCTAGGCGCCTTGTGGGAGCCCCTGGAGGCGCGCGAAGCGAAGGGCTACGAGCACGCGGAGCCCGTCGAGAGCGTGGGGCTGCTGGTGCGGTCCGACGTCGGCGACGACGGCCCGACCCTCGAATGGTGTCGGGCCGTCGAGGCGGGGCGTAGGGTCGCGCGCGACTTGGCGGGGACGGAGCCCGAGCGGATGACGCCTCTCAAGATGGCGGCCTATCTGCAAGGCGAGTTCGAGCGCAGCGACATCCAGGTCGACGTGGTGTCGGACCGTTCGACCCTCGAGGCGGAGTACCCGCTCCTGTCGGCGGTGGCGAGGGCCTCGTTCGCGGTGGCCCGGCATCATCCGGTCGTGGTGCGGTTGGTCTACGAGCCCGAGGGGCCGGTCGAACGAACCCTCTTGTTCGCGGGCAAGGGCGTCGCGTACGACACCGGCGGCGCCGACCTGAAATATGGGGGCCACATGGCCGGCATGAGCCGCGACAAGGGCGGGGCGGCCGGGGTCGCGGGCTTCATGCGGACGGTCTCTCTGCTCCGGCCGAAGGGCCTGCGCGTGGTCGCCGAGCTCGGCTGCGTGCGAAACAACATCGGAGCCGATAGCTTCGTTTCGGACGAGATCCTGGTCAGCCACGCGGGAACGCGGGTCCGGATCGGCAACACCGACGCCGAGGGCCGGCTGGTCCTCGCCGACCTCCTGTCGCACTTGCGGTCCGCCGCCGTCGAAGCCGTCGCGCCGGAGGTCATGTCGGTGGCCACCCTGACCGGTCACTCCGGCCGCGCCGTCGGTCCGTACACGATCGCCCTCGACAACGGGCCGGCTCGCGACGCCGGTGTTTCGGTGAGGCTGGCCGACGCCGGCGAACAGTACGGCGAGCCGGTCGAGCTGTCTCGGTTGCGGCGTGAAGACTTCGACTTCGTTCGTCCGCGCTCGAGCGCCGACGACGTGCTCTCCAGCAACAACCTGGCCTCGGTGTCGACCCCTCGGGGCCATCAATTCCCGATGGCGTTCCTGAGCATCGCCTCCGGGCTCGATGAGCACGGCCGCGACAGCGCGCACCCGATTCCCTATACCCACATCGACATCGGCGGCAGCGCCACCGAAGGCGGCGATTGGCAGCATGGGCGTCCCACAGCGACCCCCGTCGTGGCCCTCAGCGGGGCGTACCTCACCCGGTCGTAGAGGCAAGCTAACCTGCGAGCGGCGAGGAGCCCTAGCGTGAAGTTCCACCGCTGTAGACCCGGGTCCTAGCCTACGAGCTCGTCTGTGGGCTCGCGGCGTTGACAGCTACGTACCGCGCGAGTTGCGGCTTACACTTCGCGTGTCCGTCGGGAGCGCCGAGTAGGCCGCCCGGCGCCGAGAGCGGGTCTTATCGCTCGGGCAGCTGCAGTTTGAGTTCCGGGATAGCACGCTTCATAGCGTCGTACCCGAGCTCGAAGATCTCGATGATCGAGTCAGTGTTGAACGCCGAATAGTTCTCGAGGAAGGGAGGCACGAGCAGGTGATCGATCGTCGACTCAGCATCGCGCGAGGCGGCGAAGCGAAGGTCCATGATGCGTTCCACGAGGTCCCGAGGATTCTTCAAGTCAGCGGCTTCGACCTTGCGTCTTGGGGATACGTTGATTCCGATCACAAAGTCACACTGGTCGCGAATGGCGCGGACCGGAAGATTGTCGAGAATGCCTCCATCCATATACACCTCGTCGTGCAGCTCTACCGGGGCGAAGACGATGGGAAAAGTCGCCGAGGCGAGCACGATCGGCCACAAAGGACCCTCCGAAATGTACTGGACTTCGCCTTCGATCATCGCGGTGACGGCGACCGCGAGGCTGCGCGGAAGATCCTCGAAGCGGTCGTAAGGAACAAATTTCTGGAGGTCGGGTACGTAGCTATGGGCGTCGAACAAGCCCGCCGTCGATCCGGCGAATCGTAGGAATCCGAAAGCCTCTGTATCCATCCAAAACGAGAGCATGTCCTCGATCTTGCAATCGGCGGCCGCCATCAAGCCGACCAAGGCACCAGCGCTCGTTCCGGCCACCGCATCGAATTCTATCCCCGCCTCGCGGAGCGCCTTGATGACGCCCACATGGGCGGCGCCTCGCACTCCACCGCCGGAGAGGACCAGCCCCACGGTCGAGGCGCGATCGGTTTCTGCTGCGCTCATGGCGCCGGATCGTCGCTGCTTCAGCCTTGGGCGTCACCTAGAAAATGTGGGTCGCCGCGATGTTCCGGATCCGAGAGCGCGTTCACCATCGCGGCGACCTTCGGCGTGTGCGTTGCTTACGTATCGGGACGAAAGAAAGACTTAACGGGTCAGGGACGAACGCCGAACAGCGCCTCGAAGTTTGACTCGAGCTGCTCGACGACGAGACCTTCGTCGATCTTCCAGACCTCGGCCATGAGCTCGACGGTTCGCTCGACGTTGGCCGGCTCGTTGAGATCGCCTTTGTCGGGCGAAAGATAGGGACAGTCGGTCTCGAGCAGAATGCGGTCGCGCGGCAGTGTTTCGATCATCTTTCGGAAGCTCTCGACCCGCGCCGCGTTCGCGGGAATCGACATCCAATGACCGTGCTCGGCGATCTGCCGGGCCAGCTTCACCTTACTACCGAAGCAGTGCCAATCGATCCGCTCGACGCCTTCCTCTTTCAAGATCTCGAAGGCGCGGCGCTCCGCCTTGCGCGAGTGCATGATGATGGGCTTGTCGTGGTCGAGGGCCAGTCGAAGTAGGCGCCGGAAGACCTGCTCTTGAAGCTCCCACAGGGCTTCGGGAACCCAGTAGCGGTCGAGGCCGACCTCGCCGAGGGCGATCGCCTCAGAGAGGTGTTCCTCGAGCCAAGCGATGGCCTCCGCAGAGGAGACCGCGTCGCGGCGGTGGTCGTATTCGACGCCCATCGCGAGCATCTCGGGCAGCACGGCATCGACCGGGTAGAGTCCGAAGGCCGGCTTGACCTCGGGCACCCGGGCGGCGAGTTCGGCGACCGCCGTGTTATCCGAGGGGTTGAGCCCATTCGAGATAATGGTCGTCACGCCCGCGGCTCGCGCCCGAGCCACGACGCCCTCTTCGTCAGCTGCCAATCGCGCATCGGTCAGGTGAGCGTGCACGTCGAACAATCCCATGCGGGAACCATGGCAGAACGATTTCGCGAGAGACAGCGGTTTCGCCGTCGACCGAGAGCGCGTCCCCCGGTCGCTGATCGTTTTCATCGGTTTCCGTTCGGTTTTCATAAGTGAAACCCATTCAAGCGCGGAGCTGAAGCCCGAGCTCGGCAAGGTCGCGCAGATCAGGCGAGAGCCCGTCATTCACCGCAGGCTTCACGTCAAGGGAGCTTGCACACGATCCGGCGGGATGAGCACCGGGAAGGCATCGTTCGTAGCATCGTGGGTTTGGATCACCGCGGAGCTCAGCCGAGCTCTCGCCCTCGCTGATCATGACGCCGGCGGTCGTCGGTTCGGCCTCGGACGGGCCATCGGCGATTCGGAATTGGGCTTTCCAAAGAAACCGGCGAAGCCCTCATGGCAAAAAGTGTCGACGTCGCTGACACCGTCGAGCCGATTCGGGCCAGGAAGCCGGCGGTCGGTGTACGAGGACTCGGATCCGATCGTCGAGCATTTCAAGAAGGCGGAGTGAAGCTGTCCAACAAATTGCCGAATACGACCGTTGCATGTCGGTTCAGGTGAATGGAGCCCTGTCGAGAGCTTCTAAGGGTGCGGTATGAACACCGCGTCAGTCCCTCGGGCCGCCGCGGGAGATGACGTGCACGAAGGATGCGAGGTGTCGACCCGCAAGAACGATGCGCTTGTGACCATCTCCGGGTTCCTTTCAATGCAAACCATCCAAGATAACGCGCAATTCTCCCAGTGGCTCGGAAGCACACTCGAAGCCCATTCGAACGCCCATTATGTTGACCGGCGTTGTCTGGCCCGGCCCTACTTGAGCTCTTAGATGCGACAAGACAACCCGAGCGCGACGCAACCCGAGACGCCTCGACCCGATGGACCGCGGCTCGGCGCGTTGGACGGCTTGCGCGGCATCTCGATACTGCTGGTCTTGATTCATCACTTCTGCCAGTTCATCCAGCCCCGAACAGCCCTGGATTCGGTGGTGCTGTCGTTGGCGTCGGCCGGCTGGATAGGGGTGGATCTGTTCTTCGTGCTCTCGGGATTCCTGATCACCGGCATCCTCTATGACACCCGGGAAGCCCAAAACTACTTCCGCAGCTTCTATGCAAGGCGCGCACTGCGCATCTTTCCGTTGTACTACGCGTTCCTGATCTTGCTGTATCTAGTGGCGCCGGCGTTTGGGCTTACGCCCGTCGTTGGCGCTGAGGTCGAGAGCTGGCCGTGGTTCTTCTTGTACGCATCGAACTGGTTGATGGTCCTCGAGGGTTGGCAGTCTCGGTACGTTCTGCACTTCTGGTCGTTGGCGATCGAGGAACAGTTCTACCTGGTATGGCCGCTCTTCGTGTTTTGGCTTCCTCGTCGCGCGCTGCTCGGCTTGGCGGTTGCGATCATTCCGCTGGCCGCGCTCCTACGTTTTGCTCAGGCGACGGGCGGTCAGCCGCCCGAAGTGAATTTTCTATCAACGTTGACCCGCGCGGACGCGCTGGCCGCAGGAGCGGTGCTCGCGCTCTTGTTTCGTGGTCCTAGCCCTCGGAAGCTCGAGCGATGGCTCCCTTGGCTCACATGGGGTCTCATAGGGCTCGCCTTCTGGTTCCTCATGGTGGGAGGTCGGATGCCGGCTTGGCACGAGTGGGCGCCCGCACAACAGGCCGTCGGATACACCGTGGTTGCCGTCGCCGCCGCGTGTGTCGTTGCCTGGACGTCGCTGCGCGGAGGTGACTCCGTCTTCAACCGGTTTTTGAAGTCGTCCCCGTTGCGGATGTGCGGCACGTATAGCTACGCGATGTACGTGTTCCACATGCCGGTAGACACGTGGTTGCGTAACCGCGAACTGCACCCGGAAGCCTGGAGCCCGTGGGCGGGCTCGTCGACGCTGTCCCTGTTGGCCTACATACCGCTTGCGAGCGCTGCGACTATCGGCATGTCGTGGTTGAGCTGGAGGTACTTCGAGGAACCGATCCTGCGGTACAAGAGCCGCTTTCGCGCGCGGTTTGCGAGGTTGGAGGTCGAAAAAAAGCCCGAAATCAATAGCGCCGAGCCTCGTCTTACTCTCGATCCGTCCCCCCGCCAGGCGCCCGGAAACTAAGAGCCTTGCTCCGAGCGAAGCGTGACCAAGAAGCCGCGAGCTGAGGACTGTCGACGCGAGGCTGCGCCAGCACGGAATCGCGAATGAACTCGAGCGTTTGAGTTCGCTACCGGCTGCGCCGACCCGAGCGGACGAAACAAACCGAGGTGTGATTACGAGATGTTATGCCGTTGTTTCTAACCAGGCGGAGTCTCGTCAAATCTAGGGCGAAGTACGAGAGCGGAGCACAAGCGAAGCGAGCCGAGGCCTCCGACACGCCGGGTCGCCGTAGCCGTCGGACGGATGGACCTTGAAGGCATCAAGATGAATGGCCGCTCAAGGACCTTTCGGTTCGCGCGTTGTCGCGTCGATGCGATGCGATGCGACAGCAATGACCTGTAGTGGCGCCAAGACCTTGGTTGATGGGGGCGAGCTCGTGCCGACGAGTCCGGTCTCTCGCCGGTGGCTGGCCAAGGCGCCCTTCTGTTCAGCAGGATCAACCCCGGCACGTGCAACTGTTGCGCGTGGCTTCATCGCAGAGCTCAATCCAGGGGTGGGGGGGCCCGAGGTACTGGGTACCGAACTTGAATCTGGGTCGGAACCGATTTTGCTTTCACCGTCGTGAAAGCCGTGAAGACCCGATCAGAATTCTACGATGCCTATCGACGCGGGATTAACGTCGAGTGGTTCCGGGACCAGGCCCGCTTTCGGACGCAGTACGAAGCGCTGACCGAGCTGGAGCCCCACATTGGGGACGGCGACGGTTGGATCGTCGGGGCCGAGGTGCGGCACCTTTACGATCTGTTGACGCAGACCGACGGAAGCGCACCGGCGGGCGTCGATGTCGACTCGATCGACGTCGCGTTTGGCGCGCAAGTCTCGGCGCAAGGCCGAGATCCCGGCTTGACCCCCTGGACCCCTCCCGAGGTACAGATCGGCGCTTTGCCCGACGCGGCTGATGGGGGCGATCCGCGCCTGACGCCGGAGCTTCTCGCGTTGCGCACGCAACCTAACGAGAACGACCGAGAGCCCACGGATGACGACCGAGCGCGCTTGGACGAGTTCGACACGCTCGAGCAAATCTTGTTTGCCGAGCGCGAGCAGGTCGTCGAGCGGGCAGTGGTCGCGGCCGAAAGCGACGAGGGGGTGGACGAAGCCCGGGTCATGGCGGACCTCGAGCGAATCGACGAGGCGATCGCCGGGGTTCGGCAGGAACGGTTCGACTATCTGGCGGCCATGGCGCGGGCGGAGGAAGGGGAGCCGATCGTATGGTTTGCCGGTGAGGTGCGCTCGGGCTGGCTTCCTCAGAGCTACGTCGCCATCCAACGCGATGCCGAGGCCAGCGGCGCTTGGCGCCACGGCGTTCGCACGGCGGACCGCTACGCGACGCTGCGACAGCGCGGGAGCAGCCCGGCGGAAGCCATCGCGACCGTCACCGGCGTCACCATTGGTGATGTCACTGGGTTGACGCGTGTCTACCAGGCGCTGAGCGGCGCCGAGGCGATCACCCAACGTGAACTGTCCACCGCGGAACGCGTCTTCGATGGCGCGGTCGGACTCGTATCGGTGGCGACTCTGGGGCGGCTCCTCGGTCCGCGGGTCGGTCCATTTATCAACGGGGGCGGTGGGGGCGGTGCCGCCGGAGGTTCGGTGCTGATTCTGCAGCCCGCCGGCGCGAGCCATGGGGTCCTGGTCGGCGCCAACGGAGCTCGGCTGGCGCTGACCGCCGATGAAACCGCGCTCGTGGCCGCCAACACCGTCCTTCAGATGGCAGCCTCGGGCAGCGACGGCGGCGACGATGACGGGGGCGATGAACGCGAGCCGGAAACCACCGGTTTGCGGGGTGCCCGCACCGGTCCTCGGCGCGGCGGCGGCGGCAGCAACGATGCCCGCGCGTACGACCGCCAGATCACCGGCTCGGATAGGTCCGTATACGTTCGTGGGACCGAGTTCGACGGGTGGGACCCTGAACGACGGGTGTTGCTCGACGCCAAGCTAGCCCGCGAAAACCGGTCCTTCTACGATGTCACCCGACCCGGAAGTTTCACGCAGAGAGTCCGAATCCCCCGCATTCTGGCCGAAGCTCGGCGCCAGATCAGGGCCGCCCGTGGCTCCGGGGCCCGAGGTATCGAGTGGCACTTCTCCGATCGGCGGGTGGCGAACAACATTCGGGCCCTGATGCGGGCCGAGGGGCTCAATATTCGGGTCGTTTACACGGCGCGCGCGGGTTAGCATCGGCGAATCGAGGACGGACCGTGTTGACTCACTATCTGGCCGTATACCGCTACGACGCGCCTTTTGGGGGTGCCCCCGGCGACGTCGTTCACCGCGCCCTGGAGGCGCTTAGAGACCACCAAGGCGCGTTCTTCCCCGCATCCATGATGGTCTCCAAAGACACCCAGGTTGCGATCGAGACCCCGAGCGACTTCCAGTTTTCCGACGTGCCTCCGGCCGCTCAGCTGGGCGAAGACGAGGCCTGGCAAATCACCATCGACGGGGCGGACCAAAGCGAGTTGGTCGTCACCGACGATCGCGCGCCATCCGAGATGCCGGCGTCGGTGATCATCCGGTGGTCCGAGGATTCACTTCCGGAGGCATCGACCCTCGAATCACTGCTGGTCGCTCTCTGCCTCGCGCTCAAGCCGACCTACGCGGTCGTCACCGATGCTGCGACCCTCCTGCGAGAGGACGTCTACGATCGGAGTTTCGACGTCGACCGCCGCCAAGTGCCGGATGCATTGACCTGGTTTCTATGGTTAGGCCCCGAACAGCGCGCCGCCCGCCAAGCCGCTCGCCAGGGTCTGTTCGATCACGCATCCCTTCGCGACGTGGGCGGCGGGCTGCTGATCAACTTCGGCGACCGACCCACCGCGGACGAGCCCTGGTGGACGAGCCAACGCGTGTTGGCAGAAACCGCAATGGGCCTTCAAGAACTGCACGCCCGCTTCCCCGCGCCACCGTTTTGAGCAAACCTCTCGCGGCCGGCGGCTGACGTGCCGCCGGCCACGGTTGGTCAATGAGATGACGACGCCCTACGAGACCACGGGAAGAGCGGATTTCGGCTTGTCGGTCGGACTGTAGTAGAGCGTGTCCATCGGGCAGACGCTCACGCAGATTCCGCAGCCGATGCAGGAAGATGTCGCGTTGTCGAGCGATTCCTGCTTGAGCGCGTATGACATGACGTCGATGCCGACCTGGCAATTTCGCGAGCACTCGTTGCAAGCGATGCACTTATCATTGGCCAGAATGTGAAAACGCGACCACCCCGTCTTCGTAAAGAACTTGGAAGAAAGCTGCATCATCTTCGCGAGTGGGCACCAGTATCGGCACCAAACCTTGCCACCCATAAAGGGGTACAAGGTCACGGGAAGAATCCCGACCAACCAAACGTCGACGACAATGCGGTACAGGTAGATGCCCCAGTCAGCCGTCTTCACGAGGCCGTAGATATCTCGTACGAGCATGACGACCGTGACCAACACCGCGAAGGCCAGCACCGCCGTGCCCATCGTCTCCCACTTAATCGAAGTTTTGCCCTTGGGCGCCAAGTGTCGCCAGCGGTCTCCGAATGTCTCCGCTAAACCACCGCAGCCGCAGATCCAGGAACAATAGCGTTTGCCGTGAAAAAGCACGAAAATAGGAATGACGCCGAACGTGAGGACCAGCCCCCAAATGATCCATACGTAGTGGGGGTCGTAGAAGAATGTGTAGAAGAATAGCGGCCAGGCGTAAACGATGCCGTACGAGCGCCAAGCTTGGTCCGCGAACTGGGGGTTCGTGGCAAGAGACTCACCCACCCACTGATACTGGACGGCCCACTGAAACAGAAACTCGGGGATGATGAAGAAGAAAATCCATTGAAACCCAATCAGGCTCGTGAATCGCCACACCTGCAGCTTGTCTTTCCGGTCTAGGCCCCAGCGCTTCAACGCTTGCAGGCCGAAAACGGTCATCAGCGTAGTATAGAGCACGGTGTACCAGAAAGCCCAAGAGCGCCCGAAGAAAGACAGTGACCCGTACCCCCACCCGGTGTACGGCCAAAACTCTTCTCCCTTTCCGACTTTGATACCGTAGATCGAGTACCAGACGAAGAACGATAGGCCGAGCCACGCCCAGCGGTCTTTTTGGGTTCCCCGAAATATGAGTGCGGCAACCGCCAAGACCGCGACCAAACCACCGATCGGCGCGCCTCCGCCCGCTCCGAATGGGGCGGTGCCACCGAAGGCCGAGCCCGCGAACCACAGACCGAGGAAGGTGAGGGCGGTCAGCGCCAGCGAGATGAGAGGGGAGCCTCGCCAGTCATTCTCGAGCTGAATGCCGAGGCCGCGAAGGAACTTGATCGGGAGTTCAGCGCCGATCAGCACAAATGCATGCTGCATCGGCAACGTGCGCTCCTGACGCCCTGACTCACCCTTGATCGACAGGACAACTTCACCCGGCCGAAATTCCTTCACGTCGGAGTTAAACAGGACCTCGATCGTACCGTTCGCCACCGCCTGATTGAGCTTTTCTCGGTTGTCCTTGAAGATCCTCGCGAACTCGCCTTTGCGGTAGGAGAGTCGGACCCGGTTCTGCTCCGAGAGGACCAACGCCGCTTCGATGGCGCTGTTTCCACCCCCGACCACCAGGATGTCTTCGTCTTTATAGTGCCGGGGCGAAAAAAGGCGGTGATACACCTGCTCCATGTCTTCGCCGGGAACGCCTAGTTTCCGAGGGTTGCCCCGCTGGCCGGTCGCCAGCACGATTCGTTTCGCGCGGTACTCTCCTTGGGAGGTCTTCGCGGTAAATGTGCCGTCGGATTGGCGTTTGAAACTCACCAGCTCTTCTTCGGTCCGTACGTCAAGCTGGTTGTCGCGAATGATGGCGTGCCATCGTTCGACCAGTGCTTCCTTTCGACTCCCGTCGAGCCACAACTTGCCCTTCGGCGGCGTCGAATCCGGTTCTGCGTACACCCATTTACCTTCCGGAAAGTTCTCGATGGTGTTCGCAATCTTCGATTTTTCGATCAGAACGTGCGAGAGCCCGAGCTCCTGGGCTCGAAGGGCTGCGTTCAATCCGGCGGCGCCCGCCCCCACGATGAGAACGTCGAGAAGGTCCTTGTCTCCACGGGCCTTCATCTCGGGTAGCTTTTCAATGTATTCGATGACGTCGTAGCCCTGAGCCATCGCAAGCTTGATGACGGGGGCCCCCGCCAAGTCGCCGATGATGTGAAGGCCTCGAACACTCGACTCGTTGGCGTCGCCGAGGACGGGACGGCGGTTGTCGGTGCTCCCGCTCGCGAGCAGTTCTTCGGCCTTCTGTCGGATCTGGGTAAACACAATGACTCCTAGACTCTTTGGGCTTCCGACTCGATCTTGGGGTCGAGCTTGTAGCCGCAGTGGATGCAGTTCTCGGCGGCGGGGTGGTTAAAGTTATGACAGTTGGGGCATTCGACAGGTGAGTGGGTCGTCGGGATTTTGGCCAACCCCCCAGGAACGCCCTCAACGTACGCGACTTGGGCCTCTGCTTTGGTAAAAAGAAGAACGGCGAGCGCGGCCAGGTTGCCGACGAGGCCGGCGAAGAACCACGGTATCGGTTTCAGGCCGCGCTGAAGCGCGACGTGCCCGCATAACGCGGCGAAGACCAGTCCGATGAGCACGTAAAGACCAACGTATAGCCATCCGTTGGATGCCGTCGCGACCGGCACCGCTTTTTCGTCGAAGAGCGCGGACCGCGCCTGAATCCGAGCAAAGTATCGATCCGGGTCCGCTTCGAACTCGGGAAAATGCGCTGCCGAAACATGGAAGACTCGGCCTTGATACCGGACCTCCACCACGTCATCGCCCTCGACGGGTGTTCGGCAGACAAGGCAAACCTCGCCTGTGCCGGGCCGTCGCTCGAGTTCAGTCCATGGGTTCGATTCGGCCGGCTGCGCCTGCGCGTTTGTCGACACGGCGGCGGCCAGAGCCAGAGCCGTTGCTACCAGCGAACGAAGCATCACGGCTCGGTCCTTAGCACAGTTGTTCCTGAGCGTCTGTTGGACCGCAGCCACGGGCTGTACTCTCATCGCCCACGGCATATTTCCGGGCAATGAAGACGACCTTCAAAAAACGTGATGCGCATGGCGGGTGTGGTTTTCGTCGTCGCGGAAGTAGGTCGACGGGGCCAATCGGCACGATGCCCGTCGGAATGATCGTCGACGCGCCAACGTGATGAACAGGCGAGGATCGCTCTCTGCTTCTTCGTCCGCCAAACGCCGACGGTCGTGACGCCTTCTACTTTCCGATCGCGGCGGCGAGGCCTTCGGGATCCGCAACGCTCACCCACAGTGTGGAGTGGTTCCTGAAGCCGATGACCCGAGGGATCTTCTCCACGAACGCGATCGACAGTCCCCGGTTGCGGTTGGTGCCAAAGGTGAGTCCGTCGTCGGTGAAGGCGAGCCGCACCCCGACCGCCGTGTACCAACGGTGCGGGCCCGTGATGGCGGTGTGGTCGATGTTATCGAGCGTCGATGCGGCCTTGAAGCGTCCGTAGGTCGCGATCAACTTGCCCTCGTCGGTGACATCGACGCCATCTTCGTCGGTGACGCCGAGGGCGAAGAACAGGGGCGCCCATCGCTTGTCGAATCGGTACGGGAAGTGTTGCGTCGTCATGGTAGTGGTCTCGGATTCGTCCTTGGCCGAGCGTGGGGTCGAGGCGCTGGGACTGCCCCCGGTGGCTTGAAATCAGGGGAGCATTGCATGTCGCCTTCGAATACTTCATGTGGCCACCATAGTCGTCGAGCTGGAAGTGGATCTGGGCGGTCAGCAGGAACCAGCCTTCGCCGAGGATGTCATAGGTCGGGATGATGCCGGAGGTTTCGGCATTGGCGTCGGCTTTCAAGCCGACGTAGAGACTCGCGGCCTGTTCGACTTCCTCTAGAGCGCCGATTCACTTGGATCGCACTATTGTCGCTGGTTCTCACCCCGTCTGCTCGCCGCGCCGCCTTCGGCTTTCGTCGGTTGCGTATTCCCGATACGCGCCCTCCTCACGCGACGACCCGACGGGCCGATTCCGGCGCGACAACAGCACGCTCTAGGTGAATCGGCGCTCTAGACTGAAGTTCGAGCGAGGATCCGCTGTAAGCTACGGACTCTACGACACTTTCCGGG
>CAZFIV010000119.1:0-21982 GCA_964519665.1 uncultured Myxococcales bacterium | reverse complement strand
CGAGCGAAGCGAGCGAAGACGGGAGGGCCGGCTTCGCCGGACCGGGACCCGCTGACCGAAGAGCCAGCTTCGCCGGACCGGAACCCCACCAACAGCAAGCGAAGCGCGCAGCGAGCGAAGCGAGCGAAGACGGGAGGGCCGGCTTCGCCGGACCGGGACCCGCTGATCGGCCTTGAGGTGCACATCCAACTCGACACTCGGACCAAGCTCTTCAGCCCGGCCGAGCGCCGCCACGCGCCCGACACGCCCAATCAGTACATCGACGCCTTGAGTGTCGGGTTCCCGGGGGCCCTGCCGGTCCTCAACCCCGAGGTGATCACCCCTGCTGTCCGCACCGCGTTGGCCCTGGATTGCGAGGTGCATCTCGAGAGCGCCTGGGACCGGAAACACTATTTTTATCCCGACCTCCCGAAAGGTTACCAAATCACCCAGCACCGCCATCCCCTGGCCAGCGGCGGACAGCTGGAAATTTTGGCGGACGACGAAGAGCCCCGCCTGGTGCGTATCCGACGCATCCACCTCGAAGAGGATGCGGGCAAGAGCGTCCACGGCTCCGACGGCCGTACGCGAGTCGACTTCAATCGGGCGGGGTCGCCCTTGATAGAGGTGGTCACCGAGCCCGACCTGACCAGTCCGGGCGAAGCCCGGCGGTTCCTCAAGCGCCTGCGGGCCATCGTTCGCACGCTCGGCGCGAGCACGGCCCATCTGGAGCAAGGCGAGTTTCGCTGTGACGCGAATGTCAGTCTCGGGAGCGACGGCCTCGGCGCGAGGGTAGAGATCAAGAACCTCAACTCCTTCCGCTTCGTAGAGCAGGCGCTCGCCTACGAGATCGAGCGTCAGCGGGCAGCTCGAGCCGCCGGACAAGCTCTTCGGTCCGAGACCCGCCTGTGGGATCCCGGCCGACGGATGACTCGTCCGACCCGCGATAAGGACACCACCGCCGATTACCGATATTTGCCCGAACCGGACCTTCCGCCCCTCGTCCTCTCACATGAACGCGTGGCAGCGCTCGAGGCCGGTCTCCCGGAGCTGCCGTCCGCGCGGGGCCGACGCTACCGCCAGGCTGGCCTGTCCGCCGCCTACGCGGACACGCTGGCGGAGACCGAGGACCTTGCGGCCGTCTTTGACGAAGCACTTCAGCTAGACATGCACCTGGCGCGGCCGGTCGCCGCTCTGCTCCTCGGCGAGGTGAGCCGGCTCCGAAACGCGAGCCAGGCCCCCGGCGTGCGCGTCGACGCCCCTGCCCTGATCGCGCTCGTTCGGGCCAAGGCGGCGGGACGCCTATCTTCGACCCAGCAAAAGGCGGTGCTTCAACGGGTGTGGACCGAAGGCGGGGACGTCTCGGCGGGGATAAGCGAACCGATGACCGGGTCCAACGCCCTCGAGACGGTCGTTCAAGAAACTCTGGACGCTCACCCGGAGGTCGTGGACAAGTACCGGGCCGGCAAGCGCGGCGTACTCGGTTATCTGCTCGGCCAAGTCATGAAGGCGACCGAGGGCCGCGCCGACCCGCTCGCTGCCCGTCAACTTCTCGAAAAGAGCTTGGAGAACCACTCATGAGCACGCCGTCGTTTCTAACCATCCAGTATGAGCCAGGCATCCTGATCCTGCTCGACCAGACGAAGCTGCCCACCGAAGAAACGTACGTCCGAATCAGCGACCTCGAATCGGTCGCCCGGGCCATCGAAACGATGGTCGTGCGGGGCGCGCCCGCGATCGGCATCTCGGCCGCGTATGGCCTCGCGATCGCCCACCGCCAGGGCGTGCCCATGGACGAAGCCGACGCGCGTCTTCGGCGCACCCGGCCGACGGCCGTGAACCTGTTCTGGGCGCTCGACCGGATGCGACCGCTGTGGCTCGACGGCGCGGACGCCGAAACCCTCGAGCGGGAGGCGCACCGGATCTATCAAGAAGACAAGGCGAGTTCGGAAGCGATGGCCCAGCTCGGCGCCGAGCTGATCCCCGACGGCGCGACCGTCCTGACCCACTGCAACGCCGGCGCTCTCGCCACGGCTGAGCTGGGCACCGCGCTCGCCGTCATTCGGGGCGCCCATCGGGCCGGCAAGACGGTCCGGGTCCTTGCCGACGAGACACGCCCCGTGTTGCAGGGCGGCCGACTGACCGCTTGGGAGCTGATGAAAGACAATATCGACGTCACGGTGATCGCCGATGGCGCGGTGGCCCACTTTCTGGGACAGGGCACCATCGACTGTGCGGTGACGGGCGCCGACCGGATCGCCGCCAACGGCGACGCTGCCAACAAAATCGGGACTCGAGGGGTCGCCGCCTTGCTCTACCTGCACCAAAAGCCCATGTACATCGCGGCTCCGTGGTCGACGGTCGACATGAGCCTGGCCAGCGGAGCCGAGATCAAGATCGAGGAGCGGCCCGACCACGAAATTCACACCGTTCGTGGCCAGCGCATAGCCCCGGAAGGGGTCAAGGTTCGCAACCCCGCCTTCGATGTCACCCCCGCCGAGTGGATCACGGGCCTCGTGCTCGACCGAGGCTACATTTCGGGCGACCTGAAGGCCGGCCTGCACAAACTCGACAAGTAGTCGAACCGGGGGCTCGGCTTACTTGGCGATCTTCGCCACCGCGAAGCGAAACTTGGTGTACCCAGCCTTGGCGCAGGTCTTCATGATCCGGTCGATCGTCTGATACTTGAGGCGTTTGTCGGCGATGAACAGCACGACATCGTCTTCCGGACGTGGCTCCTCGTTCTTGGCCAGCTGCTGGGCCCGGATGCGTTGCAGCGCCTGCAGCAAGGCCGGCGAGAAGCGGTCTTTGTCGAGCTCGACCAGGCGTCCGTCGGAGAGTTTCCCGACCGGTTCATCCTCGACGTAGAACTCTTCGAGGCCTACCGCAACCGAGGTGGTCATCCGCAGTGACAGCTCCGAAGTGGAGGGGGGCAGCCGAACGTTCGCCGCCGAGGCGAGCTCCAGCGTCTGCGCACCGAACGTCGCCATCAAGAAGAAGATGATGTTGGACAGAATGTCCATCAGCGCGGTCAGGTTCAGACGGGTCGGCGAGGCGTCGCCGTTCTTGGGCGCAAACGCGCCTCGGGTCCGACCCGACCGAAAAGCCCCGGCTTGCAGCTTGCTCGACTTCATTGGGCCAACGAGGACACCACCACCTTGGGAAACAGGCGGGGATAGGTCGGGGTGTCATCGACGATGACGGTACGACTTCGGCTCGCGTCCATCGCCTCGATCAGAAGGGCGTAGGTTACGTCGTTGTCGGGCACGATGATGATATCGCTCGACTTCTTGAACTTCGATTTGATCGACCACAGATGGTCGTTCACCGCCTTTGCGTCGATGGTGAGACGCGGGCAGGGCTTATCGCCTGGGGGTTCGACGCATTTGCCGATGAAGCTCTTCGTGTAGGGGGAGAGCTCGTCCGGTCGCAGCTCGTTGTTCGACACGCTGATGGTGACCGCACCATCAGCCAACAGCTGCATCTTCGCCGTGACCTTGTCTTCTTCGCGGGCCGTATCATTGTCGCCGGACTCGGAGATGGTCGGTACCGATGCCGGGATCATCGCGACGATCGCCGCACCGAAGCTGGCCATCAAAAAGAAGATGAGGTTGGACAGGATGTCCATCAGGGCCGTCAGGTCCAAGCTCGTGGCTTCGTCGTCGTTGCTGCCCGCCATCGCGTCACCGTCTCGAACCGGTCAGGAAGCGGACCGAGCCGCGCGGAGCGCCTTGTTGCGGTCCATGATCCGCTCGCGGATGCGGTTGAGCGCGTTCTCCATGCCTTCGAGCAGGATACCTTGCCGACCGCTGATCACGATGAACGAAAAGGCGCAAAACACGGCGATCGAAAGCCCGAAGAACGTATTGTAGAAGGCGGTGGTGATGCCCTTGGCCAGCATCTCCTGGCGCTGAGCGGCGTCGCCCCCGGTCGCGCCGCCGAAGGCCTCGATCAGCCCCTGAATCGTTCCGAGCAGACCCACCAGCGTGGCCAGGTTACCCGCCTGCGGCAGATAAGCGGTCAGACGCGTAAATCGAGGAATCTCGCGAGCGGTGGAGGTCTCGTAGGCTCGATCGATCTCCCGGTCGCTCTTGTCGGCTTTCAGGAGAACGTCCTTCGCCATCGCGGCGAGGGGATGATCGCCCTTTTGGCTACACGTCTGAATGGCGGAAGCATAATTCCCTTGGTCGATCGACGCGACGACGCTGTCGGCAAAGGCGGACGATGACATCCGGTGCTTGAACCAAAGGTAATACACTCGGAAGATCACCACCGAGACTGCCGTCAACGAAATGAAGACGTTGACGAACATCATGATGCCGCCACGAGATAGGGTCAGGTAGATCTCCCACACGGTGCGCGAACGCTAGCATCGGCCCTAAAGCCCGGCAAGGCGGCGATGCCGGACCCTCGATCCGGCTGCACCGCTTCCTCAACCCGGTGCAGCCCGAGATGACCGGGACGAATTCGCCCGTCACGTCGGCGACAGCCAGGCATTGACGCCGAGCCCACCGCCAGCCAGGTTGCCCGTATGTCGCGTCGCCAGTTCTTGGTTGGCAGTCTCGGTGCGGCCGCAGCGCTCAGCGCGGGAACCTACGCGTGGCTGCGAAAGCGCGGCTACGACGTCGATCCGGGGCCTCAATGGGCTCGGGAGGCCCGGCCCCCGGTGGCCGACCTGCCCTCGCCGCCCTTCGATCCGCGGGCCCGCGCGGCTCTGGCCGTGCTCATCGACCAGCTCCTTCCGGGCGACTCCGCGATCGGTTTGCCATCCGCGTCCGAAGCCGGCGTACTCGCGTTTCTGGACCAAGCGTGCCGCCACCGCGGTCTCCGCGCCGTCCGGGCGGACGTTCTGAAACTGTGTCGCGACCTGAACCAGCGCGCCGGACGCGAATTCGGCCGCCCCTACTTCGAGATCACGTCCGACGAACGCGACGTACTGCTCGCTCGGGTCCGAAGCGACGTCGGACGGGTGGGCCGCTACCGAGCCCCGAGGGCCCTCCAAACCACCCTCCGCATCGCCTTGGAGGGCTATTTGGGTCATCCGCAGCACGGCGGAAATCGCGACGCGTCGGTCTGGTCTGCGCTCAATATTGCGATGCCACGCTCAAGCAGAGGACATCACCATTGACCGAACACGTTGATGTCGTGGTCGTCGGCTCGGGCGCTGGCGGCAGCCCGATCGCGCTTACGCTCGCCCGCGCCGGAGCCCGGGTTCTGGTCCTCGAAAAAGGACCTCGCTACGGCCGTGAAGACTTCCCCCACGACGAAATCACGTCGTGTCGAAGGGATTTCTTCACCCCGTTCCCTGCCGACGACCCCCATACCCTTCGTCGATCCCCTGACGCGGTCGCCGCGTCGACCAGCGCCGGGTGGACCTCCCGCTGCGTAGGAGGCGGGACCGTCCACATGAGCGGGTTCTTCTTCCGGTTTCACCCTGAGGATTTTCGCCTGGTTTCGACGTTCGGCCCGATCCCGGAGAGCACGGTCATCGATTGGCCGTTCACCTACGATGACCTTGCGCCGTACTACGACCGAGTCGAGCGACTGGTTGGGGTCAGCGGCGACACCGCAGCCAATCCGTTCGAGCCGCCGCGGAGCGGACCGTTCCCCATGGAGCCGGTCTTCACCCACCCGGTCGCGAAATGGGTCGATCGGGCGGGTCGCTCGCTGGGCATGCACCCCTATCCGGTACCTCGGGCGATCGCGACCGAGGCGCGAGACGGCCGCGGCGCGTGTGTTTATTGCCCGGTGTGCGGCTCCTACGGGTGTGAAGTCGATGCGAAGGGTTCGACCGCTGCTTCTCTGTTGCCGGCGGCCGAACGCACGGGTCGCTGCGAGGTTCGCCCCGGCTGCATGGTGGAGCAGGTCGTCATGCGCCGCGACGGCCGCGCCAAGGGGGTCGTGTATTTCGGTCCGGACGGGGAGCGTCGGGCGGTCGATGCCAACGTCGTCGTGGTCGCGGCCTCCGCCGTGGAGTCAGCACGACTGCTCCTGCTTTCGGGGTCGTCCCGCCATCCGCGCGGAGTGGGCAACAACGGGGGCTTGGTCGGACAGAACTTGTGCTTCAGCACCCTGGGTGCCCTCACCGGAGAGCTCGCTTACGCGGGCCGGTCGGCGATCGAGCAAGAAGAATTGCGGAATTCGGCCCCATTCATCGGACGCGCAGTTCAGGATTACTACCGGACCGATCCCGCCGGATTCCTGTTCGGCAAGGGCGGAACGTTTCATCTGCTCTGGGAGCACCTCAACCCGATCTACGCCGCCGAGCACCTTCTCGAAGGGCCCGACGGACCGGTCTATGGCGATGTCTTGACCCAGCGCTTGGTTCACCACTTCAAAGAGCAGCGCACGATCGAGGTCGAGTGTTTCGGCGATTGGCTCCCCACCGAGGGATGCTACGTCGACCTCGACCCCGAGGTCACCGACCGATGGGGGCTGCCCGCGGCCCGGGTCACGATCGCGCGGCATCCGTCCGACCTCGCCGCCTCGAGGCTGCTGGTATCGGAGGCGAACCGCTTGCTCGAAGCCCTCGGAGCCGAAAACGTCAAAGTCCGACAAGTGGGCGGCGAAACGTTGGTCCTTCAACAGGGCACCTGCCGCATGGGGGCTGACCCGGCCACGAGCGTGACCAACTCCCGCGGTCATCTTCACGAGGTCGACAATCTCTACGTGACCTGTGGTGGCAGCCTGCCCACCGGCGCCGCCGTCCCCTGCACGATGACCATCATGGCGAACGCGTTCCGGATCGCCGACGGGATCGTCGAGACGTACGCCTGAGTCGGGGCTCCGCCTTACTCGTATAGGCCCGATAACATCGGCCCGCATCAATCGGTGGGCAGAGCGGGTGTCTCCCGGGGAAGCGCCCGTACTGGGCTCGGCTGCTTGCGCACCCGCACCAGCTCATCGTCGGACAGCTGAAGGAACGCGTCGACGACCTGGGGGTCGAACTGAGTCCCCGCCCCAGCCGCTATCTCTTGGCGGGCATGGGCGAGACTCTGCCCTCGTCGGTATGGGCGGTCGCTCACAATGGCATCGAGCGCGTCGGCCACCGCGAAGATTCGAGCTCCGATCGGGATCTGCTCTCCGGCCAGGCCCTGCGGGTAGCCCTTGCCGTCGAAACGCTCTTGGTGCGCGAGCACGATCGCCGCGGCCTCATTCAAAAAGTCGATACCACTCAAGATCCGGGCCCCGATGTCCGGATGCTTGCGCATCTCGACCCACTCTTCTTCGGTCAGCTTTCCCGGTTTGAGCAGCACCTGGTCCGGGACCCCGATCTTGCCGATGTCGTGCAAGAGGGCGCCGCGCGCGATGTTTGCGCGCGCCTCGCCGGTGATCCCCATCCGGTCGCAGATCGCCAAAGTCGCGCGAACGACCCGCTGCGAGTGGTTGCCCGTCTCGCATTCGCGCGCATCGAGCGCGGTCACCAGCGCTTCGAGCGTACGGTCGTACGCAACCCCCAACTCTTGGGTCTTGACCTCGACCATGTCTTCGAGGTGCGTCTGATAGGCCCGATTCTCGCGCTGAAGGCGCCGGCGGTCGAGCGCCTTGATGACCGCCGCCGAGAGCTCGTTGACGCGTACGGGCTTGCGCAGGTAGTCGGCCGCACCGTCCTTCAGTGCTTCGACCGCCGAATCCACCTCACCGAAGCCCGTGAGAAGAATGACTTCGGTGTCCCGGTACTGCGGCCGGATCTGACGCAAGAGCCACAGACCGTCGCGTCCGGGCATTTTGAGGTCGCTCACCACGACCGCGATCGATGTTTCCTGCAGGACGGAGAGCGCTCCATCGGCCTCGGGGGCCGTCAGTACTTCGTACCCCTCGTCTTGCAGGATGGCGGCAACGACTCGCCGTACGCCGTCGTCGTCGTCGACCACCAAGAGACGGTTGTCGGTGCGTCCATCCACGTCGTCCATCCGGTTCCCAACACGGCGCCCCGGTGGGCGCTCGGCGCACTGTACCCCCGTCGGACGCCGGGCGCGAGCGTCGTAGATGGCTCGGTGATCAGAAGTCAGAAAGGCCAAGGATCAAACATCGCCATGGTCCTTTGCAGAGAACGGACCAACTCGATGCCCTACGCGCAGGCTGCCTTCCGGCCGCGAATCCCCAAAAATCTGAGGTCTGAATGGCCATACGCCGCAGTCGAGAGGCTGCGGATAAATGCGGGAATAATGCGTTCGGGGTCCTCACTGAGATATATGCCGAAGCGGTGGACGGTCATTCGTGGGCATCGGGCGCCGGAGAGGCCGCGACCGTCTTTGCGGTCGCCGATGAACGAGGTCGCCCCCTCTTGGACCGTCCGCTTCGGAATATCTGTGCTGCCCTCCGCGACGCAAACTCGGACGACCTCGCGTTCATCGATCCCTCGGCCATCCTGTTCGTGGCGGCGGCGGCCCGACGCTCCGGGCGTGCCTCGATCCGACCTCTTACCCTTGGGGGGCACCCGCCGCAGTTTCGAAAGGGTGCTTCGGAAAAGCCGCAAATCTGGATCGACGGTCATCTCGCCCGCTACGAAATCAACCTGCGGCCTCGCTATTTTCTCGACGCGACCCCCGACGAGCGCATCCGAATCCTGGCTCACGAGCTGTGGCATATCGACCCGAGCTTCGATGGGACGCTCGCGGAGAGCCGACGACACGGCCGTCGCCGGGTGGGCTCGGCGGCCGACCGCGACCCGGCTGACGCGACGGTCGACCGATGGGTGCGGGCCTGGCGGTCGGCCGGCGCGGTGGCCGCTGAGGTGGTCACCTACTCCGGCGAGCTCCGGTTGGCGGCGTGGACCGACCGCCCCCCATCGCGACTCGGGCCTTTGGGTCGGCGATGGTACTCACACCGAGACCTGCACTCGGCGGTCGTCGTTCAGCGTTGATCGGAACGCCGGAACTCGGCCCCGGACAACCGTCGCAAGAGCCATGCGAACACGCTGCTCTCGAGGCTCGCCTCGTCGCCGGGAGAGATCTGAAGGTAGCGGCAGATGGTATCGGTGTTGAGCTCGGCGTTCATCATCGGCTCGACGACCTGCCCGGTCTCGGGCTCGACCGCATCGAAACGCAAGACGCCTTCGGACGACATCTCGACTTCGAGCCGGATCGTAAAGGGCGACTCGATGCCGCTCGGCAGATTCGTAAACGTCAGGCGGGTGAGCGGTTCGACCTTCAGCGCCATTTGTCCTTCTCCCTCGAATAGGAAGAGGTCGAGATCGGTCTCACTGCTGACGGAGACCGAATGCACGGCCTTCGCGGGCAAAACATCACCCTGGCGCAACAAGCGTTGCAGCCGCCCCTGACGCCGGCCGATAGCGATGTCGTGCGGAACCCGCTCGACCAATCGCAAAGGACGCGATTCCGCGATCCGAGACGCAACCCGTGCCGCCCCGAACGGAATCGTGTTTTGGGGGTCGAGGACCGTGAGCGCGCCCTTGAATACGTCACGCAAGCGATTGAGGAGCAATGGGATGCGCGCCTGCCCCCCCACCGGGACGACACTGTCGATCGAATCGAAGTCCCAGCCGCTCTCCTCGCACAGCTGCTTGCATAGCTCGATGGATTGGCTCACCAGCGGCTCGAAGAGCTCTTCAGCCACGCTTCGTCGAACCTCGGCCGACAAGTGCCAACCCGGATCGAGGCCGTCGTCCCGACCGGCATGCGCGACTTCGATGTGCGTGCTTTCCTGCTCGGACAGCGCCCATTTGCCCAACTCTGCGGCCTCTCGAATGTCGAAGAAGCCCCCGAGCCCGGCCGCTCCTTTGAGACCCTCCGTAACCTTGGCGAGGTGCCCGACCAGTAACTGGTCGTAGGCATCCCCGCCGAGGGTCCGAGAGCCGCGCCCCGCTACCAGCTCGTAGCCCTCCGGGGTGATCTCGATGAGACCGACATCGAGTGCTCCGGCCCCGCAGTCGACCACGATGACCCGTCCGGGGCGAATGCGACCTTTCGTGAGCTCGACCGCCGCCGCCAACGGCGCACAGACGATCCGTTCGACGTGAAAGCCGGCCAGCTCGCCCGCGACCCGCAGAGCCTGTCGTTGCCGAGCCCCGAAGAAGGTCGGGCAAGTAATGACGGCTCGATTGACACCCTCGCTCAATCGAAGGCTCACACTCTCCCGAACCTCTTTGAGCAGCAAGGCGACGACCTCTTCGATCGAAACCGTATGCGAGCCGAAGCAGGCCGCAACCTCGCTTTCTTCACCGGCGACCAGGTCGCAGGTCATCTCTGACTCCCATCGCCGGGCCAGCGGGCCGCCCGCCACTCGCCCTAGGAGACGCCCCGGACCCGCGATGCCCAAGGACGGATGCCAAGGCAGCTTGCGCGCCGCCGCCTCACCGACGAAGGTCTTGCCCGAAGGCTCGATCAGCACCACCGACGGAATGACTTGGGTCCCCCGGCGGGAGGGCACGAGCTCGGGCTGTCCGTGCAGCATCGCCGCCGTCCCCGTGGTGGCCGTCCCCAAATCGACGCCGATCACCGTTCGACTCGGGTCTGGGAGCGGCGGTCGATTGCGCTTGGACGGGATCGCGGTGGGGGGCACCGATGCGGTCCCGAAGACCTCGGAGTAAGGCTTGCGGACGAGAGCGATGCGGGCGAGCGGCGTGACTTCCCCCGGCTCCCGTTCCGCGGTCGGAATCCGTAGGCCGATCATCGGTCGAACGGAGGCGTACTGAGTATCGGCCACCGCAGGAACATCCACCGTCGTCGTGTCTTGGCCGACCACCTCCTCCAAGTGAACGACGCCCCGAAGATCAAGCTCGGAGTCCGCCTCGCCGATCGGTGGCGGCATGACCAAGAGCGCGTCACCGTCGAACTCCAATGGTGGCAGAATGTTCGGCCACGGTTCCTCGTCGTCCCCGAGTTCTCCGCCGAGGATCTCGAGCCGGGGCGGTTCGGTCTCCCAAGGCGGCGCAGGAATCGGACGCTCATCGCTCGACGGGGGTGACGGGCTGTCCGTCGTCTGGGCTTCGGTCTCGGCGGTCAGCCGCTCCGGTGGCGTCTCGGCGCCGAAGACCGGCCCGGCGTCATCGATGAAATCGGACGGTGGAGGGGGAAGTGCCACCGTCGAGTCCATCGGATCCCCCGCGGCCCGCTCGGCGGGGAGGGTGGCCGTCCCATGGAGCACGCCCGTCGACGGCGCCGGCGGAACGACGACCCGCGGTCGACCGACCAATGTCGCGTCCTCGTCGTCCTCGATGGGCTCGATCAGATCGTCGTCGACCAGCTCCAGAATCTCTTCGGCGTCCGGCATCGGCAAGCCGTCCTGCTCGAGGGGAGAATCGTCGTCCCATTCGAACGGCATGGGTGTCCGGTGATCGGGCAACGGGGGCGACGATGACCGCGCCGACGCCGCCTCGACGAAGGGATCAGGGGCTGGGGCCGCCTCTCCGTTCGGGTCGATGCCGCTTTCGGCCACCCAGTCATGCGGTGGAGGGGGCGTCGAGACCTCCGGAAGGCCGGCGGGCTTCGACAGGTCGATCTCCTCCGCCTCTTCCGGCTTGGGAACCGTTTGACGTACGAACTGGGCGGGCGAACCAAGCGGCGGCGTGGGCTGCCGCGCGGTTGGGGACGTCTTGGCGGGCACCGATGAACGCAGGGCCACCGAGGAGTGGGGACCGGGTCGAGTCAATTCGGAGGCCGATGCGTCAGAGGTACCATCGGGACCGCCGGCGACCGAACGGCCGTCGGTGGTCGAACCCGACGCCCACAGGCTCATCGCGGGCAAAGCGCCGCCGGGCGGCGCTTCGTCCGAGCGCCAAGCGGCTCCGGTCAACGGCTCATCCTCCAGAAAATCGGCGGCCAATGGCGCCACGAACCCTGGGGGCGGGGTGTCTTCGCTCAGTGGCTCGTCCTCGTCCATCCACCTCAGCCCCATCGAGCGGGCGTGCTCGTCGACATCGACGGGCACGCTCGCCAAGCCAGGCGAATCTGGCTGAGCATCCGAGACATTGGCCGAGCCAAGCGAGTCGAGCTGGGCGTCCGAGGTGTTCGCCCCGCCAAGCGAGTCTGGCTGAACATCTGAATCACTCTCCAAGCGTCCCACTTCATCGCCCCAGGGGGGCAATACGACCGAATGCCCGGACGGGCCGTCGGCAGACTCCGTCCAGACCGCAGAGGACGCACGGTCGGCGCCCAATGAACGATCCGCTGACGGGGCCGACTCGTAGGGAAGGTCGGTCACCGGCTCTTCGTCGGCGGGCGGTGCGGGAGATTCGGCGGCCGACAGCAGGCTTGCCGCATCGAGGCCGACCACCGTTGCTTCAGCGAAGGCGTTCGCCAGGTCGGTCAGCGATGACCCATCAGGGTCGGCTTCGAGGGTCCCCGAATGAGGACGCTCGTCGGACGCCGAGTCCGGCGGGTCGGGCATCGCGACTACAGGGGAGACCCGAACCGCCGGCGCATCGACGAGGGTCTCGTCCGGAACGTCGTCCTCATCGAGTTCGCCATCCGACTCATACGCATCGACCGGAGTCTGGCTGGAGCTGATTTCAGGATTGAGCAGGTCGGCGACCAACGACTTCGGATCGACGGGTGCCGTCCGGGCGGCGGCCCGAGGCGCCTTGCCCCGGCACCACTGCACGAGCGCCTTCGATGGCTCGCTCCAGGTGAGGTTGAGGTCCAGGCCCGGGGTCGGCTCATGCTGATATCCGACCACCCTTCCGCGACCCTCGACGGCGAGCGCCCCATCCGAATACAGGAGCTGGACCCGGATCGGGGTCTTCGGAGCCAACCGCTCGCGGCACGGAAGAAACAGACCGTCGTGCCGGAGTAACGCCCCGAAATCACGAGCCAAACCTTCGGGATCGGGAGCCTTGAGGCGAACGCGAAGACGTTTTTGCTGACCCGCTGAGGCCACGGCCTCCGAAGTGTGATGCCAAATTGGCCTAAAGACCAGGGCGAGGCCACGACCAGCTTTTCAGAAATGGCCTCACCCCTCACCCCTGGTCAATTTTAGGGGTCGATCGAGGTCACCACCGCTCAGCGTAAGTACGCCGTTGGAAATTTCCCACTCGTAGGTCAGAGCTTCGGTCTTGGACTTCCGCAGGGTCAAACGCCGACCTTCCACGGACCAGCGGCCGTTGTGAGCACCGAGTGAGAAGACACCGGAGCCCGCGAGCTTTAAGACGAGGTCTCCTTTCGCGAGCCGAGCCGTCCACAAGCCAGCGAGCTCCACCTCAGGCCGAAGCCGCCGGAACACGAGGGGCTCGGTCCACCCGGGAGCCGACAGAAACAACCGATCCATCTCGACACGAGCGTCGAAGACCTGCTGGCCGCCGGTCGCGCGGGTCAGCAACAACCGGCCCCGCTGCCAACGGTATCGACCTCGAACGTCGGCCAGTCGGTAACTCCCGTCCGCCGACAACACCAGCGGCGCTCCAGCCGACCGAACCCACCGGCCCGTCAGATTGGGTGGCGAAGGCTCGACCCGGTTGGCCGGCGCGTGCTGGCCTGGAACCACGACGGGCAACGGGCGGAAGGTACGAAGCACGGCTTCTGCCTCGCGGTGAAACCGCCGCCGGTCGCGCGCCTTACTGCGGAGGGTCACCAAGAAGCGACCTTCCGATGCCTCGGCCAGATACGCAGCCGCTCGCTCATCCGGCCGAGGCTGGAATGCCCAGGCGACCGTCACGGAGAAGGTCGGAGGTCCAACAGCCGGTCGCGGCGGGGCCTCACCGATGGGCGCGCCCCACACGTCTTCTAGCTGTGAACGGACGCGGTCGGGTTCGACGTCCTCAGGAACTCTCCGGACGGACAGCCACGCGCGTCGCCGCCCTCGGCGAGCGGAAAACCGCCGCTCGAACACCATCGCCGCGGCCTCTCCGAAGCGGGGCGTCAATCGCCATCCGGTCGGTAGCTCGAGCGCGAAACCGCGCCGCTCATCTCGGTACGCACGAACCCCGTCGGGCTCGGGTCGAGCCACGCCCACGGCCGACCACGCGACGATGAGGCCGACGACCAAGAACATCTTCCAACCACCGTGAGCCCTCTGGTAGGACGACATCGCCCTTATTGGCGGGGCGTTTGGGACATTGAGTCAATATCCTGACGAGTATGGTCTTGTCCGACGAGGAACTCCCAAGACATCGTTCCATCGAGACGTCATCGCCTCTTACCGTCGGCTGGAGTCTCGTGGTTCTTTTCGTGCTGCTCGGCGCCTTGGTGAGGGGGCTTCACCTCGACTCGAACCCCCCGGGACTGTGGCAAGACGAAGCTTCCACCGGCCTCGACGCCTGGCACATCTGGCATACCGGGCACGATCGCGCGCAGGCATTCTTGCCGCTGATCTCGCGGTCGTTCGGAGATTACCCGCTGGCCCTGTATCGGTATCTCGACGCACCGATCGTCGGCCTCGGGGGCCTCACGATCGCCAACGAGCGGGCGGTCGCTTCCATCTTCGGAGTCTTGTTCGTCATCGCCACCTCGGCCGTCGTGCGGCTATGCGTCGGTGACCGGGCCGCCGTCGCGGTCGCGCTGACGGGCGCTCTGTGCCCGACATGGATTCACTTTTCTCGTTACGGCTCGGAAGCCATCCTGCTGCCCGCATTTCTCACGATCGGGTGGTTGGGGATCGAATTCGGCGTTCGGCGGTCCTCCCGCAGCTGGGCGATCTGGGCGGGAGCGCTCGCCTTGGGTCTGTCGGCGTACACCTACCACGCCGTCAAGCTTGTCCTGCCCATCTGGATGGTGGCCTTTTTGGCTTATCAGTATCCCCACATCAGGACGATGCTGGCCGGGCGCCGCTGGATCCATGCCGTGGGGCCGGCAGTGCTCTTCGCGGTCATCGTGCTGCCGTCGGCCATTCTCGCGTTTACCGACGACGGACAGGCGCGCGGCCGGACGGTCCTGGCTTGGCACCACCCGAGCGGCGGCTTCGTTCCATACACGATCGTCAAGAACTACCTTTCTTACTTCAATCTCGGCCTGCTCTTCGTTCGTGGCGGTCCGACGGCCGCCCAGAGCATTCCAGGGCTCGGCATCTGGAACCTCGTCGAGCTCCCAATGATGCTGGCCGGCTTCATCACGGCCTTTCGGCGGCCGACCACGCGGAGGTTCTTCGGCTTCGTTCTGTTCTGGTTCTTGCTCGGTCCCCTGCCCGGCGGCGTAACCTACGAGAGCGAGAACATCGGGCGGGCCATCGCCTGGTTGCCGGCGCCGCAGATCTTCTCCGCGATCGGCCTGGTTGCCGCCTGGGAGTGGGCGGGACGTGCCTTTCGCTCGGAACGGATACATGAACGGGTGCTCGGGGGCGCGGCCGGCCTGAGTATCGGGCTCGGGTGGGCGGTTACGGCGTTCATGGTCTTCAAACTGGTCTTGGTCGACTACCCGCGGGTGACCGAAGCGAACTGGCAGTTCGGCATCACTCGGGCCATGCAGTGCGCGCTTCGTCACCAGACCACCGAGCGTTTCATCGTCTCCAATCTGTTTCGAGTGCCGATGATCGAGTTCGCCCAGTTCCACTTCGCGGCTGCGCTGCTCGAAGCACGGCACGCCTCCGACGTCTGGGAGCTCGGGCAACGCCGAACCGTCGGGCCAAACGAGCTCTACATCACCCCGGCCCATAGCCCCGCCCCCACCAGCGGAAGCGTAGTCTGCACAGTTGTTCAGAAAAACGACGGTCGAGCCGTCGCCTTCGTCTACGAACATGCTCCTTTGAAGCCATCCCAACCCGAACCGACGCTTCAACGGTGACACCGCCGGTCATGAGGCCGGGACTTGTGCATTGTGGCCCGCTCGGAGAGGGTCCGAGTACCGTGTCGAACGATCGCGGCGCGCCGACCAGTCACTGGCCGCATTTGTCGGCGCAATTCGACTCCCAGGGTCCGACCATCACGAATCTCCGGTTGATCGTATCCCGGCCCGAAGCGCCCGATGTCGAGATCGATCTCCAGGCCGACGAATTCGTGATCGGCCGAGCCACCCAGGGGGTCGACCTCACCTTGGACGATGACCTGGTGTCCCGGCGACATGCTCGGATCACCGTCAGCGACGACGGCTACGTGAAGCTCGAAGACCTCGATTCCAAAAATGGCATCGACTTCTCGGACCGGACGGTCCGACGCCTCAACCTCGTTGATGGCGACGAGTTCTTCATCGGCAAAACCAAGTTCGTCTTCCGCGCCGAGATGAAACGGTTCAAGAAAGTCGAGCCGCCCAAGCCGGTACGGATCCGAGCTGACTCAGTATTCGTCGAGGTCCCCGTCCCCGACCCGAAATCGGCCCCCCAAGAACCTCAAGACCAAGAGGTGGGTTGGGATCCAGAGACGGCCCGCGCCAGCGACATCCCCGACCCGGGCCCGACGCCGGCCCACGAAACCAGCAACGAAGAGGATAAGCCTTCTTCATGACCGCGGTCATCGCTCGAAATAACCTCGCCGCAGCTCTAGTTAACTCCGGCAGGAAATGAAGCTGACTGTTCAAAGCCCTCGAACGGGGGGCCGGGCCTCGAGTTTTCTCATCGCCGCGGCGGCGTTGCTGGCCGTGCCCAGCGCAGCCCAGGCCGAGATTCCCTTCAATCCAAATATCGTTGCGGACGTCGCCGAGCAGGTGACTCCAGCCGTCGTGAATATCACGACCGTCCGCTCCCGCAGCAATCCTCAGATGCGCCGTTTCCAAGAGTTCTTCGGGCGCCGAGGGGTGCTGCCCCCGCAGATGGGCGCAGGCTCGGGCGTCATCATTTCGCCCGACGGCGACATCGTGACCAACAATCACGTCGTCGAAGATGCGGATGAAATCAAAGTGACCTTCGCCGACAAGCGAGAATTCAAGGCGACCCTCGTCGGTGCCGACAAATCGTCGGATCTCGCGTTTCTGAAGATCGAGGGCCGCAAGCTGCCTCACCTGAAGTTCGGTGACTCGAAGACGCTTCGCCTGGGGGAGGTCGTGCTCGCGGTCGGTAACCCCTTCGGCGTCGGCCAAACAGTGACCATGGGTATCGTCTCCGCGAAGGGGCGCGCCAATATGGGCATCGTCGACTACGAAGACTTCATTCAGACCGACGCGTCGATCAACCCGGGCAACTCTGGAGGCGCCCTCGTCAACCTTCGAGGCGAGCTCGTCGGGATCAACACGGCTATTCTTAGTCGCAGCGGCGGCGCCCAGGGCATCGGCTTCGCGGTGCCGAGCAGCATGGTCAAACCCATCCAGCAGCAGATCGCTCAACACGGCAAGGTGCGGCGAGGCTGGCTGGGCGTGAGCATTCAAGACCTCACTCCCGAAATGGCTCGCGCCTTCAAGCTCGACAAGATCGATGGCGTGTTGGTGGCCGATGTGCTCGAGGGCGGCCCCGCCAGTAAGAGCGATCTCACCGCGGGCGACGTGATCGTGGCCGTCAACGACAAGCCTACCCGCAGCAGCGCTCAGCTCCGCAATCGGATTGCCCTGACCCGCCCCGGCTCCCGCGCCAAGCTCTCCGTGCTGCGGCAGGGACGCGACAAGACCGTTTACGTCACGCTGGACGAAAAGGAAGAGGACGGCGCGGTCGCCGCCGTCCAGCGTGATTCCGACGACCTTCTCGGTGGTGTTCGCCTGGTCCCGCTCGACGACGAGCTCCGCAGCCGCCTTCGGCTATCCGCCGGCTTCAAGGGGGTGTTCGTGGCCGAAGTCGCGCCGGGCTCGCCCGCCGACCGGGCCGGCCTCGAGGCCAGCGACGTGATCGTCAGCTTGAAGGGCCAGCCCGCGACCTCGATCGAAAGGATTCGGACCCTCTTGAAAGGCGAAAAAGACAGCGTCCTGCTTCGCGTGTGGAAGCGGGGAACCTTCCGATTTCTGGTTATTCGGCCGTAAAGTCGGGTTTGACTACGAGAGCTGCCGGCGGAGGAGGCGGAGGAGCTCCCGAAAGGTGGAATACTTGTCGGCGGGGCCGAGCGGGTCGTCTTCGAATAGGTCGTCGTGGCGCAGCTCGTGTTCGTACGCCTCCGGCGTCGGATACATTCGAAAGAGGGTCTCGAGGGACAGCCGTACCAAATGAAGCAGGTGGGGGCGGTGCTCCAGCTCAGCGGTAGCCGCCGCGGCACCGACGTTTCGCAACCGTTCACCGACCGACTCCAGCTCGAACTGTACGCCCGGATACGAATCGGCAAGCTCGGCGATCGCCAGGCGCAGATCGGCCACCCCGGCCGGTTCAGATTGTTCGAGTCGAACGCGCCTCGCAGGCTCATCGGGCCGAGACTCGACATCGAGCAGTGCGCGCTCGGCCTCGTCGAGCAGCAAATCGAGCGCGTCGTCGGCGAGGGCACGGCTTCCCAGTACTTGGCTTCCCGGTCTCATACGGCAGGTCGAAGGTTACCCACGATCCGTGACGGGGACAACTTACGGTGAGCGGCCGCACAATACCTCACGCGCGCGGGTGAGTGCGGTCGTAAACCCGTCGTACGTGTCGGTCATCAATGTGGGTGTAGATCTCCGTCGTTCGAAGATCCGAGTGGCCAAGCATGGCCTGAATCGCACGGAGGTCGGCCCCGCCTTGGACCAAGTGGGTGGCAAAGGCATGTCGAAGCGTATGCGGCGAAATATCCGCGGGCAGGCCAGCGGATGCGGCCAGCCGTCGAAGCACGCAAAACGCAGCCTGCCGGGTGAGCGCACCGGTCTTGCCGCGGCCTGGAAACAAAAAATCGCTCGTCCGCCCTTTGAGCCGCGCCGGTCGGTCGTCCCGGATATAGGCGACGACGATGTCTAAGGCCGACGTTCCGACGGGCACCACCCGCTCTTTGCGTCCCTTACCTCGGACGACGATGAGCCCCGCGTCGACATGCAGGGCATCCATGGTCAGTAACACGGCTTCGCTCACCCGAAGACCGGCGCCGTACCACAGTGCGATCAGGGCCCGGTCGCGCAGGGACTCGGCATGAAGAAGCCGCACCACCGCGTCATAATCGACGGTCGACGGGAGCGGACGCCCGAGCTTGGGCAAGTCGACGTGCTCACACGGGTTGTCTGCCCAGCCGTATCGCTCGACGAGAAACCGGTATAGCCCCCGCACCGCGACCAGCATCCGCTTTTGGCTCGTGCGAGCCAGGCCCGCCTCCGCGAGGCCGCGAACCCAGCCCGAAAGCTCGTCGGCGCCGACCGACGAAAAGTCGTCGCACCCGCGCGCGCGGACATGATCGATGAACTGACCGATATCTCGGCTGTAGGCCTCGAGCGTGTGCGCCGCCAGGCCGCGCTCGACCCGGAGAAAACAGAGGTACTCGTCGCGTTGCTCATCGAGGGCCGAAGGGGCATCCACCCCTCGAGGATGCTACAGACCGGCCTTCCAGACGAGAAATTGGCGAAAGTCGTCGCGAGTCGCCCGCATCCGCTCGCCCATCAGCTCGACCACCCCCATCATGAGCTTCAAGCACGCCTGGGGTTTGGTGCGCTGGAGCATGGCAAGATCCCGGCGGGAAATCTCCAGCACCCGGCTGGGAGCGGTCGCGAAGGCCGAGCAAAGGCGCGGCCCCGCTCGCAACAGCGCGGCTTCGCCCACCGACTCGCCGGGGCCGAGTTGGGTGAGCTCGATACTCTCGCCGTTGGGCCCCTTCGCGCTGACGAGCAGCTGCCCGCTGGCGACGATGTAGAGGCCGTCGCCGATCATGTCTTCCACGAACAGCGGCGCGCCCTCTGGGATCTGCTTATCTTGGGCGATCGTCGCCACGATCTGGATGCCGGTCTCGGTGAAGTTCTTGAAGAGGGGAGCCGACTTCAAGATCTTGATGATCTCGGGATTGACGGGAGCGGGGGGAGACGACGTCGCAGTCACGGCCATGCTTCCTCGGACTTGTTGGGTCGGTTGCGAGCAATACCAATCGACACCGCGATGGCACCGCCATGAATGCCGCTACGATCGAAAACCCAGCTGACGGGCGTATTGTATCGCAATGTTGGCGTAATGGTCCGCGGAATAGGTGAGGTACGCCCGCTCTTCTGCCGTCAGCGGCCGCTTGATCCGAGCCGGGGCTCCCAACGCCAACGTACCCGGAGGTATCTCAGTGCCCTCCACCACCAGGGAGCCCGCCCCGACCATCGCCCCAGCGCCCACCACGGCTCGGTCCATCACGATCGCGCCCATCCCAATCAGGGCGCCGTCATGAACCGTGCATCCATGAAGGATCACTCGATGCCCGACCGTCACGTCGTTGCCGATGATGGTCGGGTTCAGGTCGGTCGTGACATGGACGACGGAGTTATCTTGCAGGTTAACCCTCCGCCCAATCCGGATATAGTGGACGTCGCCCCGGACCTGGGTGCCGAACCAGACTGACCCCTTCTCCCCCATCTCGACGTCGCCGACCACGTGGGCACCCGGCGCCACGAAGACGTCATCGGCAAGGTTGGGCATCTTTGAGCCGAAAGGAATGACGGGCACGGCTAGGCTCCCGGACCGACGGGGGCGACGGGGGCGACGGGGGCGACGGGGGCGGCGGGAGGTATCGAGGCCAATGGAACGCCATCCGCCGCCAACGCCCTCCCGAGCGCCGAGTGGTTGAACGCTTCGACGATTTCGACGTCGACCAGGGTTCCGGGCTCAAAGCTTCCAGGGACATGCACGGGCCGGTTCTGCCCAGTGCGGCCGGTGACTCGGGTCGGATCCGTCTTCGAAGGGCCCTCGACCATGATCTCTTGCCGAGTCCCGACCATCTTTTCGAGGTGGGCTTTGGTGATCCGATCTTGGAGCGCCTGCAGCTCGCGGAGCCGATCGAAACGCTCGGATACCGGAACCGTGCCTTGCATATCGAGGGCCCTGGTGCCCACGCGCTCGCTGTAGGCGAACGAATAGGCCGAGTGATACTGGACCCTTTCGACCAGCGACATCGTCATCTCGAAGTCTTCTCGGGTCTCACCGGGGAATCCGACGATGATGTCGGTCCCCAGGGCGACCTGTGGTGCGACCGTGTTCAGCTTGTCGACGATCTCGAGATACCGCTCTCTGGTGTAGCCCCGCCGCATGGCCTTTAACACGCGGTCGCTGCCGGATTGCACGGGCAGGTGCATGTGCGGACACAGCTCCGGGAGGTCGCGAAACGCCTCGATTTGCGCGTCGACGAAATCCGCGGGATGGGGTGAGGTAAAGCGGACTCGACGGATGCCATCGATCGCGCACACCCGCGCGAGCAACTCGTGAAAAGGAATCTGGTCGTCGCGTTTGCGTTGGCCGTAGGTGTTGACGGTCTGCCCCAACAGGACGACCTCGCGGGTGCCTTGGGCAGCCAATTGCCGGACTTCGTTCACGACGTCGTCGGCCGAGCGGCTCACCTCGCGGCCCCGAGTGAACGGGACGATACAGAACGCGCAGAACTTGTCGCAGCCCTTCATGACGCTGACGTAGGCACTCACTTGCCGCGGCGCGCGGTCGCTGACGCCGGCGAACTGGAAGTCTTTGCGGTCGAGAAACGCCGTCTCGTTGCGCCGCCGACCGTCGGATTGAACGTCGCGGACAAGCTCCGGTAGCCGCGACAGGTGGTCTGGCCCGAACACGATGTCGGCGTGGGGGATGCGGTCGAGCATCCGCTGACCCTCTTGTTGGGCCACGCATCCCCCGATCGCCAGCACGACCTCCGGACGCACCCGCTTGATCCGCTTCATCTCGCCGGCCCGCGACCGAACCTTCTGCTCGGCCTTGTCGCGAACGCTGCACGAGTTGAGAATGATGAGGTCGGCGTCTTCGGGGTCCTCGGTGGGCGCGTACCCCTCGGCCGCCATCAGGCTGACCATCCGCTGGGAGTCGTGAAGGTTCATTTGACACCCAAAGGTGTCAATGTAGACCCGTTTGGGCGCCAAGCTCGCCGCGAAGTGCAGAGGACTCTGCACCGGCTCGGCGGGGGAGACCGGCGCCGACGGGGTCGACGGCAAGATCGGCAGCTTGGCCACGGTTGAACGAGCATACGGATCCGGGGGCCGCGGACAAGGAGAAAGGTGTTCGATACCCAGCGTGCCAATGATTTTCGGGATCGATACGGCCCCTGGGCCTGGGTGGCGGGGGCGGCGGAGGGTCTAGAGCGCCGATTCACTTGGAGCGTGCTGTTGTCGCGCCGGAATCGGCC
>CAZFIV010000118.1:0-22914 GCA_964519665.1 uncultured Myxococcales bacterium | reverse complement strand
AGCAGACGGGGTGAGAACCAGCGACAATAGTGCGATCCAAGTGAATCGGCGCTCTGGGCGCCGCGGCGGCCGAACGGCGGGCGCAACTTGGATTACACCTGGCGGCTGAGGCTTGAGCACAGGTCGCGACCCTAGCCTGGCGCAAGCCCCCTCGTGAAGGCGCCGACGACTTCGACGTGCGGGGTCTGCGGATAGAGGTCGAACACCCGAACCTCCTCGAGCCGCCACCCTATCCGGGCCCATCGACCGGCGTCGCGAGCGAACGTGGCCGGATCGCAGCTCACGTAGAGCAGCCGTTCGGTCGCCCAGCGCGCGAGCCCATCCGCAACCATCGACGACAAACCGGCGCGCGGAGGGTCGACCAGCACCACGTCGACCGAGCCCTCGGCTTTTTCGAGGGCCTCCTCCGCCGTGCCCACCCGCACGTCGACGTGCGGCGGCACGACCCGTTGGGCCAGCGCGACGGCGTCCGTGGAGACCTCATACGTCACGACGTGGGCCACCCGCTCGGCCAACGCCAGCGTGAAGTTGCCGCTGCCCGCGTACAGCTCGACGGCCGACCCAAAACGCCGCTCGGGGAGCCAAGCCTGGAGCTGGTGTTTCAGGGCCCGGTTGCCGGCGGGATTGGCTTGGCTGAACACCAAAGGATGGAGATGAACACCTTCCGACCGCAGACCCGAGTCTCCCTGGGTGCTCGGCGCTGGTGGGCCGACCCACTCGAGGCCATCGATCGGGGGCTGCGGGCCCCGGCTGCCGGTCCACGCGGCGGCGACCCGCTCGCCGTCGGTGACCGCGTTCAGCTGGGCCCGGCTCCGCCCTTGGGGCCCCCGGAGCTTCGGCAGGACCGCCTGCAGTTCGGGGTGGAGCACCGGGCACGTGCTCACCGGCACCACCCGATGCCCACGCTCCTGGCGATAGCCGAGACCCCCGCCGGGAGCTGCCGCCCACCGGACTCGTCCTCGATAAGCGTAGGGCGCTCCTTGCCACGCCGGAAGCACCCTGTCGGGCACGACGCCGCCGAGCTTTCGAAGGCTCGTGAGGACGGCCGCCCGCTTGCTCTGCAGCTGGGCATCGGCCGATATGTGTTGAAGAGAGCAGCCCCCGCACTCATCGAAGTGAGGACAACGCGGCACGACTCGATGCCTCGAGGGCCTGACCACCTCGCGAACCCGAGCACGAAGAAAGCGCGGGTTGTCTTTGACGATCTCGGCGCGAACCTCTTCGTCGGGAGCGGCCCCCTCGACGAACACCACTCGCCCGTCGTCGGCCCGCGCCACCGCGTGACCGCCAGCAGCGAGATGGGCTTCGGTCGTGAGGTGAAGGACGGTCACTCGACCATGTACGCGCGAACCAACGCCTCGAGCTTGCGCTTGGTGAGCTCGTCGAAGTCGACGAACTCGATGCCCATCCCCGGCGGGTGCTTGTCTTTGTCGCGGAGGGTCGACACCCACTTCACCACGCCGTCCAGCCCGAAGGGCGCGTCGCCGTCGGGCAGGGTCAGCCGCAGCCGAACCCGCTCGCCCACCTCCAAGGGCAGGGAGGTCTGCACGAAGAGGCCTCCCTTGGAGATGTTGCGCGTGTAGTCGGTGATGAAGCTGCCGACCGTGCGATAATCGACCTTCACATCCGCCGCAATGCGGGGCGACCGGCGATTCTCCTGGCCCACGACGGATAAGTGGATCGAGCCTGGTTCAATGGCAAGGGTCGGGTTTGCCTAAATGGAGTCCCATCTCTAGGGAAGCCGGATATTCGTCTCGTTGGCTTCGAAGCGCACCCGCTCGACCAGCTGAAAGATGGACAGCGAGGGGTCCGAGACCCACAAACCAACGCCATTGCCCTCGAGCTCTCCATCCGAGACCGCCACCCCCAGCGTTGCGTCGAGGCGAAGGCCCGTTTCCGCGCTCCGAAGAATCTGAAATCGCCGCAAGTCGAGTCTCGCGGTCGCGGACACCGCCAACCCCACCCCGTTGCCCAGGACGCATTCGGAGGCGAAGCATGCGGTCGTCCCGGTGTCGGCGATGACCAGATCGCTGAGAACGCCCGCGGTATTGCCGTCTTTGATCTCGATTCCAAACCCGTGGGTCCGCTGGATGCGGCCGCGGGTCACGGCGAGCTGGGTGCCGTCGTCGATCACGATGCCCTGTCCGCGCGAATCGTCAGACCGCCGAAACACGTCTTCGATAACCAGGTCGCGAGCGGCAATGAGCGGGGAGATAACGCTGGCGTCGGCGGCTAGACCAACCCGGACCACCCGGCGGATCACGACCCGTTCGAACTCCAGGCTGCCGCCGTCCATGGCGATCGCGCCCCCTGGCCGATCGTTGCCCGTCGGGGCCAACCGAACGTCCTCGATGATGGCATCCTCCAGGCGCCCGAGAGCCGTCCGCCCCTCCACCTGGATGCCCTCTTGAAACACCCGCGCGATCCGAATTCGAGTGCCCGAAAATCGACCGCCGTCGACCCGAACGCCCCATCCATGAGTCCGGCGGTCGTTGGGCTCCAAGTCGCGAAAGACCCCGTCGATGACCCGAACCTCCCCCGTGAGGACCAAGGCGCCGTACTCCGACGCATCGTACACATGCACGAAGCGAAGCTCGGAGGTGCCCTGAAGGTTTCGGATCGGGCTCGGGCCGAAGACCCGGCGCAACAGCAGATGGTCGACGGTGGCCCGAGCATCGGGACCATTGATCGTCAAGCCGGTCGTCGTGTCTTCGACGATCATCGCGGTGCCCGACAAAGCGGCCGCATCCCGTATCGTCACCCCGTCTTGCGAATCGTGGATTCGGGCCTGGCGGACCGTTGCTGCGGCCCCCCCCGAGAGTCGCAGGCCCACCGTGCCGCTCAACTCGACCGTTTCGGCGTCGAGCTGCCCGTCGCCGCCCACGTGGACCGCGACCCCCGCCGCCGTGACCCGGGCGTTCGTCAGGTGAACCATCGCCGACCCGGCGACTGACAATGCGGGTTCAGTCGCCGACTCGGCCCCGAGCAACACCACGCTTTCGAGGCGAGCGCCCCCCGAATCGATCGCCATCGACCCGACCAGCGTGACGTCCCGCAATCGAAAATGCGCATCCGCGGCGGCCGGCCACGCTTCGCCGTTGCCGACCGTGACCTCACCCGCGCAGGCCCCTTGGATGGTGATCCCGTCCGGCAAGGCGGGGGTTTCTTCGTATCGGCCCGATGCCACCAACAGCGTGGTGGGCTCGGTGGCATCGACCAGCGCGGCCGAAATCGAAGTCCACGGCGCGGCCTCGGAACCGTCTCCGCCGGGCGGCGCCGTAAGGTCTACGTAAACCACGGCCGTTCCTTCGGCGGGCGGAGGAGGAAACCGCCCTTGGCAAGCCCGACCCACCCGCTCGCAAGAGGCGGCGGCCGCTCCCTGAAACGTCCCCCCGGAACACGGGGTCGCATCCGGGGCAGACCCGACGCACACCACGACCTCGTCATCGTTCGGGAGCGGTCCCTCGCTCCACCCCGCCGGACACGGAGCGAAGGTGGGCGGTGCGGGAACGTTCGCGGGCTCGGGGGCGGTGACCACGCAGGGTCGAGCGCAGCGTGGCTCGGTCGTCGCGTCATTCACGCACCCGCCCGCGTCGACGCAGGTGATGGGGTCGAGGGCGGCGATTCGAAAGCTGTCCAGTCCGACCGGCAGCTCGGTTTCAAGGCTCCAGGTGAGGTCTTCGGCGTCCGCTTGGGCCGAGAAGATCTCGTCCGGCGTGGGCAGCGGACGCCGGGCCCCACTGACCACCGGCCGGACTTCGCCCTCGTTCACGTCGAGGTTGAAAAGGGAGGCTCGATAGCTGAGCGCGACGATCTCGGTCCCCGGTTCGAGACGCCGCGAGAATTGCCAGCTTTGGCCAGCGCCGACATCGAAGGCCTGGACCTGCCAGGTACCGTCGCTCCCCTGCACTGCCCACAACACCGCTCGGGCGTCGGCCGGAATCGGCGGCACGGCGCGCCCCTCGGACTCACACCCGGCGACCATCACGCAGGCGACCGCGAAGGGCGCCGCAAGATACCTTACCTTCGACCGCACACCCGCATCGTACCTGCCCGCCTCGAGGGCGCCCAGCGGTTCTTAGAACCCGATGTTCGTCCGCCACCGTCTGCGAAGGTTCGATACGCGCCCTCGTGGCCCGACCACCACCCACGAAGATGAGATGCTTGCGCGAGTTCTCCGATGACCTGCTAGACTGCCGCCGCGATGGCCGAAGCTCGATCACGATCGGGGCGGGGACCCCCGGCGGTCCGTCGAAGGGCGGTGCGAGGTTCGCGGAGAGGGGCGGCCCGGGGGTCGCCCGGCTCCGCCTTCCGCCATTGGCTGGTCACCGGGACCGCGCTCGCGATGGTGGGCCTTGCGTGTCACGAGCAAATCCAGGTTCCGGGGCCTGAATGGGAAGGCCAGCGTTCGTACGTGCTAGCGATCTTCGGCGCCGACGAGCTCGTGCGACTGTGGGCCGTCGACGTCGACGAGGGTAGACCCGTGGCCGGCCCCGACCTTTCGCTGCAAGGGTCGAACGAACTGATCACTATTCACTTCTCATGCCCACTGACTGCGCTCGGGTTGCCTCCGGGCGAAGTCTCGCTCGCGGCGACCCCGGCTGAGCAAGTGCCGCTCCCTCAGGCGTTGGGCCTCCAATCCTTCCGCATCGAAGACGATGCATCGGAGACTTGGACGATCCTCGACCGACTGCCGACCCCGGTCCGCGATGCACTCCGACGGTTGCCGGTCGAGCCACCGTCGGCCTGCGAAGGCCGGGCCCCCGAGCTCGATACGACGCCGGTGCCGGGGGCGACCGGCCGAGGCCGAGCGACGTTTGCATTGCGGTTGCAGTCCCAGCGATTCCTGATTGGTACCGCCACCGAACGGTACTTCTTGTTCGACCGGACCGGAGCCAGCCAATCCGTCGACATCCCGGTCGAGGGCCCCTTCGTGGCCGGATATGAGGCCCCCGACGAGACGCTCTGGCTTCTGGCGAGCGATGGCCGGACCGCGTCGGGACGACTGGGCGGTGAGTGGACGGTCGAGACATCGAGCGTTCCCATCGTCCGCACGCTGGTCGAAAACAACGTGGTCGTGGGTCGCGAGGTCGCGTCCGGCGTACTGGTCGGCCCGAGCCAAGCCGGTGCCCCCTTCGAGCTCTACGCGGCGACCGACGACCGAACCCTGGCCCGCTTCGATGGCACGGCATGGTCGGACCTTTCGCAGGGTCGACGGGAACCCAGTCCTCTTATCGACACGCAGTCGCCGGAACTCGTCTGGCTTGGTCCAGGGCGCGCGGTCGCTGGCGATGTCACCGACGACCGGCAAGCCCTCACGTGGATCGAAGCCGGAGCTATCGATCGGGTGGAACGCCCTCTTCGAGGCGATGACGCTCCCGTATTTTTGAACGAACCCAACGGGGGCCCGTTTGAGAGCGCCAGCCTACTCATGGGAACCCAGCTCGGTAGGGTCTACCTTTACGAATCTCAGCAGTGGACCCAGATCGGCGAAACCGGCCGCTTCGCTGCGGTCCCGATCACTTCTTTCCAGGACGACCTGCTGGTCGGCAGCTTTCAGGGCCTGTCGTTCCGCTGGTACGGGCTCGTCGACGACGAGGTGTGCCCGCTCCAACCCGAGATCCTGCCTTTCGTGTTCGACGCCTGGCGGATCGCCGGCGACGAATGGCTCCTCTTCACCCAGAGCGGTTTTTCCGACGACTCGGACTTCGGAACGCTCAGGATGCGGGCGCGCCCCGCCGACGGGGCCGCGTGCCCGGGCGGAACGATTTCACTGTAGCGGGGGTGGCCGGGTCGGTGGCCGGCCATGCATGATGTTCGAGTGCTCGGGCTGACCCTGCTCGCCATGTCCATCGTGTTCATGGCGGCCTGCTTGTACCGGCAACAGCGTTCACGAGAGACGGTGGTGACCGACCCCGCCGAACCTCTCCGGGCGCTGGCGACCCAGCTGCAGTTGTCCGACGAGGCCGCCCTGTCCGGCGACGGGCTCGAATTCACCCGATCCGGGTTCTCGGTGCGCCTGCGGGTCCGGGCCCGGACGCAGTTCGATCTCGAGATCGAGACCGAAGACCGCCTGCCGTCGTGGCTCCACATCATTCCGCGCCGCGACGGTCAGGACGCGCCTGCGGGCACCACGGAAACCCGAGACCCATTCTTTGACCGCGCGTTCTGGACCGTCGGGTCGGCCCGCCCCGTGAGCGCGGTATTAAGACATCCACTCAGGGCAGGCCTACTGAACCTGCGAACCGTCACTGTTCGGCCGGGCGTGGTGCGGAGCCGGTGCACGGCTTCTCGAACGACGCACGTCGAACGATGGGTGACCGGAGTGATCGCTCTGGTCGAACAGCTCAGCAAGGTTCCGGAGAACCTCGACGCCTCGCTGTTGTCGGCGCTGAGCACGGAGCGCACCCCGGCGGTACGGATGCACATCTTCAAGATGCTTCTCGCCCGGGAAGTCGACCCCGAGATCCGGCAGCAGACCTTGATCGTTGGCCTCGAGGATCGCGACCCGAAGGTCCGCTGTCTGGCCGCTCTACAGAGCCAGGAACCGGCCGCGATCGCGGCGCTGGAGCAGCTCGCCGACGGATTCGATGTGCCCGAGAACATCCGGCTTTCAGCCTTTCATGCGCTGCTGCGCTTGAAGCGAGGCCCGGAGCTGGTGCCCCTGCTGCTTTCGGCCGCCGCGGGCCCAGCGGGTCGCCTGAGTCAGCGAGCGTTGGGGTGGGCGGTCGGCTATGGGGGCGCCCGAGTGCTCAAAGAGCTGGTGGCTCGTCCCCGGTTGCCGCTGAGCACCTTGGTCATCGCGATCAACCTCGCTCAGCAACGGGGAGTGACCGACGTCGGCGAAGAGCTCGTCAGAATCCTGTCGTGGAACGGCACTTCCAACGACCGCCGACTCTTGGCGATCCAGGGTCTGGCCCGCTTGGGCACCGCCTCCGCGGTTCCAGCCCTGAAAAAGGCGGCCCGGCTGGACCCTTCGCTCGCCGATGACGTCAGCCTGGCGGTGACCAGCATTCAGAGCCGATGCCGAACCGATGCCGCCGGCGGCTTATCATTGGTCGAACATCGAGGCGGGCAATTGGCGTTGACCGGAGAGACCGGCCTGGCCGTCGTGCCGGTTTCGGTCAAGGCACCGTCCACGAGCTCACCGACGCCTCCGAGGACGGCGTCGAAGGGATGACCGCGGTCGGTGCCGGGTCGCTTCGCCCGGCCCGCGGACGGGCCGGCGAGCGGGAGGGCTCGAGCGATGGCTCGGCCTTGACCGGCATTAGCCCAGCCCACTCGCGAACGACCCGCTTCAGGTCTTCGAAGATGACGGGCTTGCTGAGATAATCGTCCATTCCAGCGGCCAAACATCGCTCGCGGTCGCCTTGCATCGCGTTGGCGGTCAGGGCCACGATCGGCGTGCGCGTTCCGACCCCTTCTCGCCGTCGCAGGGCCCTGGTGGTGTCGTATCCGTCGAGCCGAGGCATCTGGACGTCCATGAACACCAACGAGTAACGGTTGTTCTGCCACATATCGAGGGCGATCTGCCCGTCTTCGGCCATCTCGACCGTCAACTGAAGCCGCTCCAACATTCGGCAGACGACTTTGCGGTTGACCGGGTTGTCTTCGACCACCAGCACCCGCCGGCCCTCGACCACGGCACCCGTGGTGGAGGTCGGGCGGACCTTGCGCTCGACGGTCATCGGGTCGACCGCCGGCAAATCGATGGCGAACCAGAAGACCGATCCTCGACCGGGCCGGCCGTCGGCGCCGATCGAGCCCCCCATCAGCTGCACCAGCTGCTTGCTGATGCTCAGGCCGAGGCCCGTGCCTCCGTACCGGCGAGTGGTCGACGAGTCCGCCTGCTGAAAGGCCTCGAAGATCTTGTTCTTCTGCGATGGCGCGAGACCGATGCCGGTATCGCGAACTTCGAAACGAACCCCGCCGGCTTCGTTGTGGCGCATCACCGTCAGGTCGACCCGGCCTTCTTCCGTAAACTTGACGGCGTTTCGAAGCAGATTGGCGAGGATTTGCCGGAGCCGCTGCTCGTCCCCCTCGACACACTGGGGCACCTCTCGGGTCACGGTCAGCGTCATCGCGAGACCCTTCTTGCCCGCTTCCGGCTGATAGAGGGCAATGAGACTGTTCAGCACTTCCCTCAAGTTGAGGGGCGCTTTTTCGATACTCACGTGACCCGACTCGATTTTGCTGAGATCGAGAACGTCATTCAAGACCGTTAGCAGCGACCGGGCGCTCGCATCGATGGTCTGCGCATAGTCGCGCTGCTCGTCGGTCAGGTTACCTTGCAACAGCAGCTCGTTCACTCCGATGACGCCGTTCATTGGCGTTCGGATCTCGTGACTCATGTTGGCGAGAAATCGCGCCTGGGCGGCGGCGGCCCGGGCCGCCTTCTCGGAAGCGCGCCTGGCCTCTCGCTCGGCTCGGCGGCGTTCCGCAACTTCGACCAGCAATCGGTCATGGGCGATTTTCCGCACGTGCTCGAACAAGATCGAGACTCCGGCCAGCACGAGCAGCGATACGACAAGACCGGTAAAGAACCGCCGATCCGCGATAATGGAGTTCTCCCCGCCCTGCAGAAGGATGATGGAGATGAGCACCGTATCGAAGGCGCCGACCACGAGGGCGCCGACTTTCCGACCGGCCAGAACGCAAGGCAGGGTCTGAAACAGATATGCCCACACGACCGTCGCTGGATGGGCACCGGTATGGAGGAACACACCTAAGAAAAAGAGCGAGCTCGCACCGAGGACGATCGCGACCGCCGGCCGGTATGCCTTTGTGCGTTCGAATACCATCAGGTTGACGAGGAGAATGCCGAGGAGAGCAAGGCCGGCCAACCGCACGTCGAGTCCACCGTGGGATGCCGATGTCACCGCGCTGATGAATGCCACCGTGCCGCCGGCGAGCGTACCCGAGCGAACGAGAACCAACCGACGCCGGAGTTCCCCGTCTTGCGTGTTCGCTGGTTGGTTCCCGGGCATCCGGGATCATTGTTCGGCGAACTTCGAGGGTTCTCGAGTGTCGACTGAGGACTTATCGACTCTTCGGTCGTGGTATAGCCCCGTCGAGTGGGAGCATTCATCGCCACCGCATCTTGAGAATCCTATGGTCAGTTCTGAAGCGCCTACCAACCCACCGATCGTCGTTCCATCCGTCGACGATCCTCTTCTGGAATCCCCCGCCCACGAAGCACCCAAGGATTCCGAGGGACCTTACGAAGCGACGCTCGCCGACGCCCGTGAGCTGGCCCGGCGCCCCTTCGAGGCCGCGGCGGAGACGCAGATCGCGCGGCAACACGCGAAAGGCCGGATGACCGTCTGGGAGCGTATTCGAGTGCTCACCTCCGCCGCCCCCAACGTGATGTTCCAAAACTGGGGTCGCAACCTCGACGGCGCCTCACTGGTCACCGCGGTTCTCGACATCGACGGTCGGGCAGTGGCCCTCTACGGGCACGATTTCACGATTCGCGCCGGTTCGATGGACGCGACCAACGGACGAAAGCTCGCGTTGCTCTTCGAGATGGCGGCCAGCCGCGGCATGCCGTTGATCGGCATGAACGACTCGGCCGGAGCCTACGTGCCGGCGGGGGTAGGCGGGCTCGACGGTTACTCCCAGGCGTTCAACGCCCTTCGCAAGATCTCCGGCGTCGTACCGAGCATCATGAACATGTTCGGGTTCAACGCGGGAGGCGGATCCTATCTGCCTCGCCAAGGCTCGTTTGTGATTCAGCCGCGAGGGTCGTTCTTCGGCCTTACCGGCCCCGCCGTCGTCAAATCGGTGCTCGGCGAAGACGTGACGCCCGATGAATTGGGCGGGCCCCTAGTGCACGGGGCTTCCGGCGTCAGCGACATCACCGTGGAAGACGAGGTCGGCGCTCTTCGGACCACCTTGCGACTTCTGAGCTACCTACCCGACTCGTCAAAGACCGGACCGGCTTTTCAGCCCACTTCCGATGGCGTCGACCGCCCCAACGACGAGATCGATACGCTGTTGCGCGCGGCGTTCAGCTCCCCGACGGGCTTCAACACCCCGTTCGACGTCGGCATCGTCATCCAGAGTCTTTGCGACCACGGCGACTACTTCGAGCTCCAGCCTCAGCGGGCTCGCAACATGTTGACCGCGTTCGGTCGGATCGGGGGCCACGTCATCGGATTCGTCGCGAACAACAGCGCGGTGGCTTCGGGTCAGATCGACATCGATGCGGCGTTCAAGGCCGCTCGATTCATCCGATTCTGCAATCTGTACAACATCCCCGTCTTGTTCCTCGAAGATACGACCGGATACTTGCCGGGTCGCGAGCAGGAAGCCGGCGGCATCGTGCACGCGGGCCGGGCGCTGCTCGACGCGGTGATCGATCTTCGCACCCCTCGGATCCTGTTGATTCTTCGCAACGCCTTCGGGGGGGCGTACGCGTCGTACAACAACTACTACTTGGGGGCCGACCTGGTCCTCGCTCTGCCGACGACGAGACTCGCGGTCATGGGCCCCGCCGGCAAGGAGTTCGTCTACAAGGACGAGCTGCGGGCGATGCGAGTCCAAGCAAAGAGGCGGCTCGAGGCCGCCGTCGCCGAGCGCATCGATGCCGGTCTCGATCCGGCGGCGGCGCGCGCGGAAGCTAGCCGAGACGTTGAAGCTTGGCAAAAAGAGCAGGAAGCCGCGTTTTCGCTCCGCTACGAACGCGAGCTCATGAACCCCAAGGAAGCATTGAGCCTCGGCTCGATCTCGCGTCTCGTGATGCCGCAAGAACTACGGTCGGTGCTCGCTCGGGAGTTCGATTTTCTGATCCGACGTTATCAGGCCGGTCCGATGACCGGGCCGCAGCGTGAGTTTCACTAGGACCATCGATGAGTTCATACAGCAACAACCCCCTGATTCACAGCGACCGGCGCCGAAGCCGATCACCGTCGCCCTGGGTGCAGAGCTTCGCAGTGACCCTCCGGCCCCTGATCGTATGCCGGGGCCCGATCCGAAAAGAGGCCATCGATACGTTCCGAGAGATGGGCATGACCCACATTGGCATGCTGCTGTCGGACAAGGACTCAATTATCTATACGCAGGCGCTCGCCCCCGAGCTTCGACAGATGCCGCACGAGCACGTGCACCGGGTGCGCGATTATACGGGCGCCACCAAAGACGAACGACGGGCCCGCATCGCGCAGATCATCGAGATCGCTCAGACCAACGGCTACGATAGCATCTTCGCGGGCTACGGCTTCATGGCCGAGGACGACTCATTCGTTCGGGCGATCGAAGCGGCCGGACTTACGTTCATCGGGCCGTGCTCGTACACGGTCAAGGCCGCGGGGCTGAAAGACGAGGCGAAGCGGACCGCGCTCGAAGAGGCGGTGAGCGTGACGCCGGGGGTCAACGACCTCACGGTGCGCGCGCTGCTCGGTAAGTACCCGGATCCTGAAGCGCTGAAGCGATGCGTCGACGAGTTCGGACTCGAAGTCCCGGTGGTGATGTTCACCGAAGACCGACCCGCGGAAGAGGTCGCCGACGCAGTCCTGAACGCGAGTTACGCCAAGGGCATCGATCTGCTGACGATCGACGAGCTCGGTAGCCGCCTGCAACACGAGGTCGCCACCTTGTTCGAGCAGTTCCCGCACAACCGGATTCGCCTCAAAGCGATCGGAGGCGGCGGCGGAAAGGGCCAACGGATTCTCGCTCGACCCGCCGACGACGATCGCCCCCTGTCCCAGCGCGCGGAAGAGGCGGCCCGTATCGCCGCCGAAAAGCTTCGGGAGATCCTCGCCGAAGTGAACGCCGGCGGACGCGGCGACAACAAGAACGTGCTGATCGAGCTCAATATCGAGCAGACTCGACACAACGAGATTCAGCTCCTCGGCAACGGCGAGTGGTGCGTCGCCCTCGGTGGTCGTGACTGCTCGCTTCAGATGCACGAGCAGAAGCTGCTCGAAATCTCGGTCACCCGCGAAGGTATCGTCGCCGAGATCGAGGCCGCGCGAAGCCAGGGCCACGACGCCCGCGTCGCCGCGCTCGAAATGGAAATGGCGACCCTCGCGAGGATGGAAAGCGAGGGAGAACGGTTCGGGCAAGCGGTCAAGCTGGATTCCGTATCGACCTTCGAATGCATCGTCGAACGTGACCGCCACTACTTCATGGAGGTCAACACCCGGATCCAAGTCGAGCACCGGGTCACCGAGCTCTGCTACGCGCTGAAGTTCAGCGATCCGAGCAACCCGGCGGACGGTTTCGAGGTGACCTCGCTCGTCGAGGCCATGGCCCTGCTCGCCCAACACAAGCACCGACTCCCGCGGCCCGAGCGCGTGATGCGCGAGGCCGCCGCGCTCGAAGCGCGGCTGAACGCGACCGATGCATCCCTGTCCCCCCACGCGGGTGGCGTCATCAACTACTGGTCCGACCCCCTCGACTACGAGATCCGGGACGATCAAGGGATTTCGGCCCACAACCCGGATACGGACCGATTCGTCCGCTACAAGGTGGCGGGAGCCTACGACTCCAATATCGCCTTGTTGGTGACCCACGGGGGCGACCGATGGGCGTCGTTGAATCGGCTCGCGGAGATTCTCCGCGCGACTCGCCTGCGCGGCGTCGACCTCGAAACAAACCTCGACTTTCACTACGGGCTCGCCCACTGGTTCATCCATCGCGACGTCTGGGCGAAGGCTACCACCCGATTCGTGTCCGCCTACCTGGCGCAGGTCGGATTGCTCAAAGAGGAAGCCAACCAGCTCGACTTGACCTCTGCGTGGGCCGCGATTTCGAAACACCAGCTGGCGAAGGCGGGGGGGCTATCCGAGGCGATGGCCGACATCCTCGCTCGCAAGCAGACGCTGGTCCTGCGGCCTGTGCAGCGCTTTTTGACTTCCCCCCACCTCCTATCCGGGTGGTTGAGCCAGTTCCGGAAGTCGTGGTCGTTCGACGGCCAGCGCTTGGATTGGACGCGCAATCCAATCGAGCTCCTCGATGAGACCTACCACTTCCTGAATATGGACCGGCAGCCGGGTGAACCACCGGCTCAGGTCATCTGGGATCACGACGCGCAGCTGCTTGAAACCGGCTTGAACTTCTACCAGCGCCTGTCGAAGAAGCTCGGCATCGACGACTTTGTCGAGCTTCGAGGTCGGCTCGAGGTCGAGGCCGCCCCCGCGGGCTTCGATGACCCACTCTGGGCCCGAGTCCGAGGCGCTCACCAAGGACATCAGGCCGGACTCGAGCTCCTGGCCGTGCTGCCGCTCATCGGGCATCGGACCGACTTCGAAGCGCTCCGGGTCCGAGAAGACCTTACGATCGAGATTCCCGAGCGGCTGCTCGACCCCAAACTTCAGGCCCGGCTGAAGAAAGTATTGGTGCCTCCGCCGGTCACTCGGTCGGACGAGATCGTGGCGGTCAGCGGAGGCATGTTCTACTCCCAGGAAGCGCCCGACCGCCCCAAGTTGGTCGACGTGGGGACGCATTTCGAGGCCGGTCAGGCGCTGTACATCATCGAAGTCATGAAGATGTTCAACCGCGTACCGGCGCCCTTCGCAGGCACCATCGAGCAGATCCTCGTCGAGGGCGGCGACGGCACCATCGTGAAAAAGGGGCAACCGCTCTTCAAGGTCCGCCCGGATGAGCCCGTCTTCGCCGAGGACCCGGCGGAGCGTGCGACTCGTCAAAAGTCGCATACAGAAGCGTACCTTCAATCGATCCTGTAATTTATCGCTGTCATCAGCCACACTGAGAGAGTGTTCAACTCTGGTTTCTTGACCCTCGGCAGCTTCGCGGGGGCGCCGATCCGTCTGCACTGGTCGGTCCTGCTCCTCATGCTGTGGTTTGGGGGTTGGAACGTCGGCGCGTGGGTGGGCATCATCATGATCGTCCTGCTGCACGAGTTGGGGCACGCCATCATCGTGCGCGCGGTCCGCGCACGCGTGACCGAGGTCATGGTCTATGGCTTCGGCGGATACTGCATGTGGGTGGGCGACGTGAACAGACGGGAGCGCGCGATGATCGCGTGGGGGGGCGTCCTTGCCCAGGCCGTTCTGCTGGTGTTTGCGTACACCTTCGCCCGCTTGTGGCAGCCCTCGAATGTCTTCGAGCCGACCTATCAAGACCTCTTTATCGCATCGCTTCTAGGGGCTCTCACGACCGCGAACATCGTGATTATCGTCTTGAACCTCATCCCCGTGGCGCCGCTCGACGGGAAGGAGGCCTGGCCGCTGCTGCCGATGCTTTGGAGCGATCTTCGGCAATGGTGGTCGACCCGCCGGAAGAAACGTTTGAAAGTGGTGCGTTCGGCCCCGCCGCCCCGGCCACGCCCGTCACCCAACGGAGGCGATGATGGCAACGGCGCCAACGGCGCCAACGGCGCCAACGGCGCGAACGGCGCGAACGGCGCGAACGGCGCGAGCCCGTTTCGAGTGACCGACCCCAAAGAGAGCGAACGACTCTTCAAGCTGGTTCACGACGGCTTGATCAACCGTCCGTCCGATTCGCCTTCGCCCTCGTCCAAGGCCCCCGACGACGACCCCAAGAAGGGTTCCGGCTCGAACGAAGGAGACGGCAGCGCCTGACCCCAAAGGTCCACCCCCGCACCGTCGCCGTTCGTCCGTCCGTTTTGAGCTGGTCAGCGACCGGCTCCCTCGAGTTCGACCTCTACGATGGCTTCCTGGTCCGCATCGACCGCGCGCAAGACCTCGAGGGCCTTGGCGTCCCGAAGACATCGTTCCACGGGATACTCGCGCACATATCCGTTGCCGCCGAAGACCTGGACCGCCCGCATGCCGGCCCGGGTCGCAGCGGGCAGCGCGTACAGACTCGCGCGAGCGGCCGCTTCCGGACGGACGTCTCCGCCGGGGTCCACGGCCGACCACACCAGGAGGCGAGCCGCATCGATTTCGGTCGCGGTCTCCGCCAGCATCCACTGCACCGCCTGAAACTGGGCGATCGGTCGGCTGAACTGCTCGCGCTCCAGCGCGTAGCGTGATGCCGCGTCGAGCGCACCTTTACCGACTCCGATGGCCACCGCGGCTCGGCACAGCCGGAACCAGGCGTGGAGGGTCGAGGGGGCAACGCTCAGGTCGAGCCGTTCGGCGGGGCTGCGCTCGAAGCGGACGGTCGCCTGGGCCGATGACCGCAGCCCCATCGCCCCATCGGTGGGCGTCGTGCGCACGCCATCGGCGTCCGGCGACAAAACCACGACGAGCGGACCGGTTGGGCCGTCGACCTGCCCGGCCAGGAGTCGCGCCTTTTCACCCCACGGAACCAGCGTCGCTACGCCAGTGAGGCGGACTTGCGGCCCCTCGACCTCGACCGTCAATGGCGCTTCGAACCAGCTCGCTACGCCCTCTCCTGCCGCCAGCGCGGAGACGGTGGCGTGACTGGCCGCCTGCAGAACCGGCAGCGCCATGAGATTGTGATTCGCCACCGTCCAGCCGAGGCCCGCGTCCGCGGCGGATAGGGTCTCGACCGCGAGCAACGCCCCGATGGTGTCGAGCGCGCTCCCTCCTCTGTCTTCGGCCACCATCATCCCCATCAGCCCGAGCTCGGCCAGGGCCGCCAACACCGACGCCGGGGCGGCCGCGGCTCCATCCCACTCGTACGCGCGGCCCTGAATCTCGGCCTCCGCGAAGCGCCGGACAGCGTCGCGAATCATCTCCTGATCTTCGGTGAGCTGGTAAAGCATCGACAGAGCCAGGTACCACCACCCTTTCATGGCGGTCAAAGAGCACTATTGAGGTCGGACCAGGTCGGTGAAAGACCCCTCGCTGTCGGTTCCGCGAAGCTCGAATGCGTAACATTGCCCCAGGATACGCACGCCTGTCCGGAAGGAAGTGCGGCCACCAGCTGTTGGCGCCACGTCCTATCATGGCCATTTCACAGCGTCGCCGTCTCACCAGGGCCGTCTGGAAGCGATCCATTCGATTCCTCGCCGGCGCGAGCGGAGCCTTGCTCATGTCGGGCTGCGCGGTCTTCTCGGGGCTTCCGCCGCGTTCGACCCTATCGACCCGGCTGGCGGCCATACCGACCGAAGACCTTCCCCTCGAGCGCCCGGTCGTGGTGCACTGGGACGACCACCAGATCCCGTTCATCGAAGCCGACACCGACCGCGATCTCGCCTTCACCCTCGGAATGATTCACGCGCATCTGCGTATGGGCCAGCTCGAGACCCTGCGCCGGATCGCCGCCGGCCGGCTTAGCGAAATCGCAGGTCCTTTCGCCACTGAGATCGACCACACCCTCCGGATTCTGAATGTCGGCCGCACCGCGTCCCAGTCACGAGCCGCGCTGCCCGCTTCGACCCTCGAATGGTTGGAAGCCTTCGTCGAGGGCCTCAACTACTACCAGGATCATCTCCAGGAGCTGCCCCTCGAGTACGAGGTCTACGGCATCGAGCGTACGCCGTGGACGGTCGAAGAGTTGTTGGCGACCACCCGGGTGGCCGCGGCCGATGTCACCTGGCTGACCTGGGTTCAGATGCTTCAGCTGACCGACCGCCCCGACTTCCCCGAGCTGTGGAAACGCGTCGCCGCGGAGGGCGGTCGCACTGCCCTGTCGTTCCCCGGCGAGACCGTGCTGCGACTCGACCACCTGCTCGGCGGCATGGGCAAGACCGGCAGCAACTCCGTGGTTCTCGCCCCGGGCCGCACGAAGACCGGATCGGCCATGATGATCAACGACCCGCACGTCGGGGTCATGCTGCCCAATCTTTGGCTCCTGGCCGGCTACAAGTCGCCGTCGTACCACGCCGTGGGCATCATGATTCCCGGGATTCCAGCCATCGCGCTCGGGCGTAATCCCCAGATTGCATGGGGCGGCACGAACATGCACGCGGCCAGCAGCGACCTGTACGACCTCCGGGGGGTCCCGCAAGATAGCTGGACGACTCGAACCGAGCAGCTGAAGGTCCGCTGGTGGTTCGACGAAGAAATCACCATCCGAGAGACGCCGTTTGGCCCCATCCTGAGTGACTCCCCCCTCCTTCAATGGGGCGACAAGCCTCCGGTGGCCCTCCGCTGGGTCGGCCACCAACCGAGCGACGAAGTCTCGGCTCTCCTGCGGATGAATCGAGCGACCAACTTCGAGCAATTCAGGCGAGCCTTCGCCACGTTCGCCGTTTCGGGTCAGAACTTCCTGTACGCCGACGTCGACGGCAATATCGGCCATGTCTTGGCGACTCGCCTGCCGGTCCGCGAAAAGGGCATTCCTGATGGCATCCTTCGCAAGCCGACCTTCGCCTGGGAAGGGTTTCGAGACGCGACTTCGCTTCCCGCCGTCTACAACCCTGAACGCGGCTTCATCGCTTCGGCCAACAATCAACCGACCGACACCGACATCCCGATCGGATACTTCTTTGCCGCGTCGGACCGGGTCGAACGCCTGGTCGATATCGTCGAGGCCAGCGACCCGTTCGACCTCGAAGCGGCGAAAGCCATTCAACAAGACGTCTACCTCGCATCCTCGGTAAAGCTGCGCGATGCGTACTTGGCCGCCTTCGATGAGCTTGGTCTAGGGCAGCCCGAAGATCCCGGGCAAAAACTCGTCCTCGACGAGATGCGGGGCTGGGGCGGTCACTACCGCCGCGACGAGCGAGGTCCCGTCGCATTCGAGCTGTTCAACGCCGCGTTCCTCGAGCGTTTCTACACCGAACGCCTGGGCGACGAAGAGACCGCCAAGTCATTCCTCGCCCTGTCCAGCATCCCCGGGCTGCTCCTGGCGGAGCTGAAGGCGACCGAACCGACCGTCATCCAGCCGATTCTGCAGACTTCTCTGCGAGAGGCTGCCGAAAGCATCGAAGAATATGCAACCTGGGGCTCGATGCACAAGATGCGCCTACAACACCCTCTCGCCGAAGCCCCGATCATCGGTAGTAAGTTCTTGTTCAAGGAGTACGGCGTGTCCGGCTCGAGCGAAACGGTTCGAAAAACGGCCCACCGCCCAACCAACGAGGTCCACGCCACCCGGTACGGCTCCAACGCGCGGCACATCTCCGACCTGTCGGACCCGGACGCCAACTACTTCGTGCTGCTGGGTGGACAGGACGGTTGGTTCGAAAGCTCGACATTCATCGACCAGGCGGAGCTCTTCGAGCGAGGCGACTACGTTCAGATTCCCCTGCAGCTAGAAACCGTTCGAGCCAAATTCCCCCACAGAATGGTTCTCAAGCCCAAACCAGCCTCAAGGTAGCCGCAGGGTAAGCCGGACATGCGCTACGCTTCGGGCCGCCGAAGCCCGAAAACGTTGATCAGACGGTGCAAATAGGTGCGCGCGATCTTCGCGCGACGCGCGGTCTCGGTGACGTTCCAATTCGTTTCCCGAAGCAGGCGCTCGATGTACCGCCGCTGAAACACGCGAGTCGCGGCGTGGAAGTCGTGGCTCGTGCTGTCATCGACTCGATTCGACTCTTGCTCGGGGAACAGGTGCCACGGCTCGAGTTGCGTCGATTCGTCGGCGTCGGCGCGAATCACCGCTTGCTCGACGGCCATCGCGAGCTGCCGAACGTTGCCCCGCCACTCTGCCGATTCGGCGGCGTGATAAACGCTCACGGAAGGCATGATGGGTCGAACGCCATGCGTTTCACAGGCTCTCTTGCAAAAGTACTCAAGAAGGACGGGAACATCGTCGATTCGTTCGGCCAGGCTGGGCATGTGGATAGGCATGCCGACGAGCCGATAGTAGAGATCTTCGCGAAAGCTCTTCTCCGACATCGCGCGCTGGAGGTCGGCATTCGTCGCGCTGATGATCCGCACATCGGCGGTTTGAGGCTCCGAAGCGCCGACCGGACTGTACTCCTTGTGCTGAATGAAATGAAGCAGCCCAGCTTGCGATGACAGGCTCAGTTCGGCGACTTCGTCGAGAAACAGGGTCCCTCGCTCGGCGGCGGCCACCTTGCCGTTGCGATTGACGGCGTCGGTAAACGCCCCCTCGACCGACCCGAACATCTCGACCCGAAAGAGCTGATCGTTCAGATTGGCGCAATTGAGCTGAACGAACCGACCGGCTGATGCACGGGGGCTATTGTCGTGAATGGCGCGCGCGGCAGCCGACTTGCCGGTCCCAGACTCGCCGGTGATCAGCACGTTGATCTGCTTGGGGGCTACGACCTTGATCTCGTGAAGCACTTGGGCCATCGCCTCACTCTTGCCGACCAGACCGTCCACCTTGAGCACGGCTCGCAGCGGCAACGTGGGATCGTTGGCGTCGCGATGGTCCTTTCGAGTCAGCACTCGGTCGGCCAGCGGTGCGAGGTGAGCCGCAAACAACTCGGCGATGTGCTGTGCCTCCTGTGGGAAGGGTCCTCCGCCGACATGGCCTTGAAGGTAGACGACGCCGATGCAGAACGGACGACCGACCGGTGCGCAGAGCACCGCTTCGATCCGGTTAAGGCGTACACTCGTACTATTGCTGAAGGCCGGGTCGAGGACTGCAGAGGGCGTTTGAATCGTGGTCCCTCGTTCGATCGCCTCGCCGATGATCGAGTTGGAGATCTTGTGCCGAATGTCCGCGACCTGGTCTTCGGTGCAACAATGGGCGAGCGACCATCGGTGCTCTTTCGTCACGTCATCGCCCAGTCGGCCGAGCGCGAGATACCCACGCTCGGCGTTGACGAGATGAACGATCAGACGAAGCGCATCGCTGAGAAAAGGCTCGAAGTGCTCCTGCTGACCCAGCTGCAACAGGCGATAGTACAGGTCGCGTTCCCGGCGAAATCGGAGCTCGTTCTCCGCCATGGAGGCGGACGACGGCTGGGCCTCACCGGTCGGCTTTGCCGAACGACCGGTCTTCGGCTCCGGCGAGCCTACCGATGCGTTCGACCGCCGAAGCGGCGAGGGCCACAGGGTCACGCAGCCTCCGCCGTAGGCCGGATCTTGGACGCCAGCTCGACCCGACTACCTACCTCCAAGCGCCGGTACACCTCGCGGATGTGGGTGCGTACCGTCTCTACCGACATCCGCATGGTCGACGCGATCTCTTGCGTCGTCGCCCCGTGGCACGCGTACTCGGCAACCCGCCGCTGGGTGGGCGTCAGAACCCCATCGGCAGCCAGCATCACCGGCGCCGCCGGCGAGATCTCGACCATCAGACCCCGTCGTCCCGGCGAGGTCATCGGAATCACTCGAACTTCGGCGTCACCGGCGAGGCGCGGGCGGCTATCGCTCGGGACGCCGAGCTGCGCGAATCGTTCCCGGAACTCCGGTTCCGACAGCCATGGCCAGGCGCCTTCGGTGGCGAACTCGACCCGTCGGCCTTGGTCGACGATAAACGTCCCGCTGCTCACGGGCAGCTGCTGGCGGCGCTGGTACTCGACCTCTCGGATCACCCGCGCCATCTCGGCCCGAACCCCGTTCCAGTATCGAGGGGCGCTGGACATGAACCCTCGGCGTCCTCCGACAGCCACCACGCGCCCGATGAACCGCCCGTTTTCGTAGATGAGCATCGACAGCTCGTGGTTCAGCCCCGCCGGACCGTAGACCTGCCGATGATGTGCTGGCCCTAGGACCGGATCGACCGCTGTCCGAACCAGCGTTCCGGTATGGCTGCGGCCCGGTCGCTCGAGATCGACGGGATCCCGCTCTATCGGTTCCCCTTCGAGAGCCTTCAGGCCCCCCCCCGCCGAGATGCCCACCGTCTCGATGCCGACGTAGCGAGTGCGTCCCCCAACCCGCGCCGCTCGGTGAAACCACACCAATTCGGCCCGGGTGCGTACGCGGAGGCTTCGCAGCGCATTGTGAATGACTCCGCGCAGGGCCTCCCGCGATGTCTGCGTGCCTTCGTTGTGCTCAGTCCTCAGCCCGTTGTCGTCCATACGGGTGATGAGAGCAAGGGGCGTACCAGGCCCCCGAATGGGCTTCTACCGTCTCGGTACAAGACGATCGTATCTCACCGGAGACAGATTGAGCGCTCAACCGTCTCCGAGAGCGTGCAGATCGCGGCCAAGCGTGACACGCGGTGACACACTGTCATGTGACACATCCTCCCGGAAACGTGCCACGGATGTGCCACTGTCCGCTTACTTGTGCCACGCCGCTCAACAAGGTCGGACTCAAAGCGCTCAAATAAGCGAATACCGGAGAGCGGCCCATTAGAGCCGATATGTCCGAGTTTGACCGACATGTCGCCCTGACTCACGCAGGCGGCGCGGGTCCGGAGGCGGTCGGGCCTTGGGGAACGAAGGTATCCCCAGCCCTCGACCTCGCGCAGGTCACGATCCGCTCACTCAAAAGCATATGCAATTCATCTTGCAGAAATCACTTGATCATGTCTCTTCGTTCGCAAGACAGCCGGCGCCCTTATCATAAGTCGGCGAAAAAAACAGGAGCAAACGGTCAGAATTTTCGGTTGCAAGATTCTCAGGGGCTGGTAGATCACCCGGCGCGATGGGCAAGTATCTGAGGATCTCTCCTCCGAAGCGCGGGTCTAAAATCACCGTCGCTAAAAATGGGCAGCTGCAGGTTCCCGATGACCCCATCGTTCCGTTCATTCAGGGAGAAGGCATTGCCCCCGAGGTGTGGGGGCCGGTCAAAGAGGTGCTCGACCTCGCCGTAGAGCGCTGTTACGCCAATGCGAAACGGTTGGAGTGGCTCGAGGTCTTCGCTGGGGACAGCGCGGTCGAACTGTACGGCTCGACGGAGAGGCTGCCCGAAGACACGATCCGAGCCATTCAGGAATACAAGGTCTGCATCAAAGGGCCACTCGAAACACCGGTCGGCGCCCCCGAAGACCTGGACACGGCTTTGCGCCAACGCCTCGACCTGTTCGCTCACGTTCAGCCGGTCCGATATCTCGACGGTATCCCGGCGGCGCTCCGACAGCCGCACGGTTTCGAGATCTTGCTCTTCCGCGAGAACACCGAAGACCTCTTCACCTCGGTCGAGTGGAAAAAGGGATCGCCGGAAGCCAAACAGCTCATCGGACTCGTCAACAGCGAACTCGGCAAGAAGCTCGACGCCAACGTCCGTCCCGATTCTTCGATCGCCCTGAAGCCCATCAGCGCAACCGCCACCAAGCGCCTCATTCGACTGGCGCTCGAATATGCAGTCAAGCATCGGCGCCGTTCGGTCACCTTCGTTCATGAAGGCACAATCATGCGGCATACCGAGGGCTTCTTCCGGGATTGGGGCTACGAGATCGCGCGCAAAGAGTTCGGCGAGTACACGGTGTCAGAACAAGCGATCGCTGAAGAGCACGACGGCGAACCACCGCGGGGTAAGGTCATCGTGCGCGACCGATTGGCAAGTGAGATGTTCGACTTGCTGCTCACGAGCCCTGAAGACAGCGACCTGATCGCCACGACCAATCTCAACGGCGCCTTCCTGCAGCGACTCGCGCTCGCGGCGACCGGGTCAAGGGGTTTGGCTCCGGTCGCCTATCTCGGCGCTAAAGCCGCCGTCTTCGAGGCCACCCATAGCTTGCTGCCCGAGGTCGACGCCGGCGAAGAGAACCCGACCTCGGTGCTGCTGAGCGGCGTCATGCTGTTCGACCATCTGGGGTGGAAGGACTCCGCCGAGCTGGTCACCAACGCCCTGATCAAGACCATCTCCGACGGAAACCACACGCCCGACATCGCGCCATCGCTCGGTGACGTACAGACCATCCGAACCGACGAGTTTTGTGAGACCATCATCGAGAATTTCGAAGAGGTCCGAAAGTCGCGCGTCCGCCAGGCGATGAAGCGGTCTCCTTCCAACCTGACCGCTTCGGTCTAAGAGACTTGCTCCGAGCGAAGCGTGACAAAGAAGCCGACTTTGGGCGCTCCGGTCCACCGCCGGGGCCTGCCGTCATCAGGTGCCAACAGTCGGATCAGGCCGCAAGTCGGGCCACGATCTTCTCGAGTTCCTTTTCGCAGGCGTTCCAGGTCCTCCTGAGGGGGGTGGGGGCTGGAGGATCAGCTCGTACCTGAAATCCGCCTTGCGGTCCTCGGCCGTGAAGGGGGGCGGCAAT